>JAVBQN010000035.1:0-43078 GCA_031549025.1 Candidatus Adiutrix sp.
GGACTGGGCCGAAGCCGGGGCCACGGCGCCCCAGCAGCCAAAGAGAGAGACGACGAAAACAAGCCAAGGCGAACGCATGGAAAATTTGTTCAGCATCTCCGGCCTCCAGGCCGCAGGAATCCCTCCCGAGCGGCCGATCTCCAGGGTTCAAAATTTCTATAAGTCGGCGACTCAATCGAGGAGCCGCTGGGCCGGGCTGCCGGTGCAGCCGCCCCGGTCGTCGGCCTGGACCCAGCCCAGGCCGGTGAAGGGGATGTGGGCCCCGGCCACGGGCAGGCGGTCCTTGATGGCCCGATCCAGCAGAGCCCTGCGGCTGGCCACGGCCTGGAGGGGATCCCGGTCGTAGGTGGCGCATTCGTCGGGCTGGGGGAACTGAAGGGCCGCGGCGTGGATCAGGTCCCCGATGAAGAGGAGTTTGGCCTCCCCGGATTCCAGGAGAAACGCCGTGTGGCCCGGGGTGTGGCCCACGGCGTTCAGGGCGGTGATCCCCGGCACCGGGGGCCGGTCGAAATCGAAGGTTTCCAGCCGGCCCTGGTAGGCGGCGATGACCGCGCCGGGCAGGTCGGCCGGAGGCAGGGGCCCCTCGGCCGGTTCGGCCGCCTCGGCCGGGGCCGGCGCCGGATCGGCGGCCGGCGGCGGGGCGTCGGCCGCATCCGCCGCCGACGCCCCGTCAGCCGCCTGGTCCATGGCCTCTTCCGAGGCCAGGCCCGCATTGTCGGCCTGGTCCATGGCCTCTTCCACGGCCGAAGGGGTCGGAACCGCCTCCGCCGGGGCGGCCGGTTCCGCCGCCTTGACCGGCGCGGGCTTTGCCCCGGCCTGGGCGCTCCAGAAATCCAGTTCCGGCTTGGACACCAGCACCCGGGCCTTGGCGAAGGCCGGAGCGGAGCCGGTCAAAAGCCCCCCGATATGGTCGGGGTGCATATGGGTCAGAAGCACCACGTCGATATCCCCCGGGGTCAGGCCGGCCTCTTTCAGCCGTTCCGCAAACCGGTCCTCGCCGGGCCCGGAGCCGCCCCAGCCGGCATCCACCAGAATATTTCCGGCCGGCCCTTTGATCAGAAAAATATTGACCGAGGACGGGGCCTGGCCGCCGGGCATGTAGGCCAGCTTCTGTTCCTCGTTCAAGGGGCCGTGGAAGATTTCGGCCTTCATGGCGCCGCTGCGGTCCAGGATGGCCACCACGGTGCATTCGCCCACGGTGAACTGGCGGACGTATTTCCGCTCGGCCTCCCCGGCCAGGGCCACGCCGGCGGTCAGGAGCCCCAGACCGATCACAGCGGCCATAACAATGGCGATCTTCATGTTCTCACCCTTTCGCATTGCGGGAATAGCGCGGCCCGCGCGGCCGAAGCCGCCGGGTCCCCCTGAGCCAATGCCCCATATTGTACACCAACCCCGCCCCAAAGGCCAGCCTGGCCCCGGTCGGCGGATTTGTCTTTTTAGGGGGGGATGTGGTAAACTGAACGATGGTTTGAAGACCGAGAGATTTTTTTGGGGAGTTGTTATGCTGGGTGAGTATTCTTGGTTGGAGATCGCCGCTTTCGCGGCCATAGTGGTGGCCGCCCTGCTGGTGGATCTCTTCGCCCACCAGAAGGACGAGGCCATCTCGATGAAGAACGCGGCCCTGTGGTCGGCCGTGTGGGTGGCTTTGGGCCTGGGCTTTGCGGCGTACGTGGGGTTCAGCCACGGCCGGGAGCAGAGCTATCTGTATTTGGCGGGCTATCTGCTGGAAAAAAGCCTGTCGGTGGACAACCTCTTCGTTTTCATGGCTATTTTCTCGTCCTTCGCGGTCAAGGACGAATACCAGCACCGGGTGCTCTATTACGGCATCATCGGGGCCTTGATTCTGCGGCTGGTCTTCGTGGCCGCCGGGGCCTCGCTGCTGGCCCTCTTCAACAAATGGGCCCTGACCGCCTTCGGCCTGTTCGTCCTGTGGTCGGCCTGGAAAATGTGGCAGGAGAGCCGCAAGGACGACTGCGAGATCGTGGACTACACCCACCACTGGGCCGTGAGCCTGGCCCGGCGGTTCATGCCGGTCTCCAACACTCTCGACGGCCACAAATTCTTCACCAAAATCGACGGCCGCCGCCACCTGACCCCCCTCTTCCTGTGCCTCCTGACCGTGGAAGTGGCCGACGTCATGTTCGCCTTCGACAGCGTGCCGGCCATCATCGCCATCACCCAGGAGCCCTTCCTGGTCTACACCTCCAACATCTTCGCCATCCTGGGCCTCAGGTCCATGTATTTCCTCCTGGCCGCGGCCAAGCGCTACCTGGTCCATCTGGAAAAGGCGGTCATCGCCATCCTGGCCTTCATCGGGCTGAAGATGCTCGTTCAGGTCTTCGGCGGGGTCCACCTGGAACCCAAGTACAGCCTGATGGTGGTCATGGGCCTTCTGGCCCTCGGGGTGGTGGGGTCGCTCCTCTTTCCGGGCCGGAAGCCGGAGGAATGCGAAGGGTCCGGCCAGGCCGGGAAAGGAGAATAGCCATGCCCCTACGCGGTGAATTCACGCCGCCCGGCGACAAATCCATCAGCCATCGGGCCGTGCTCCTCTCCATCCTGGCCGAGGGGGAGATGACCGTGACCGGCCTTTCGGACGGTCTGGACGTGAAAAGCAGTCTGGGCGTGTTCCGGGCCCTGGGCGGCCAGGCCCGGGGAGGCGCCACCCGTTGGGTCCTCAAAGGCCTGGGCGGCCGCCTGGTCCCGCCCCGGGACCAGGCGGTGGAACTGGACTGCGGCAATTCCGGCACCACCATGCGCCTGGCCGGAGGCCTCTTGGCCGGCCGGTCCGGCCATTTTCTCCTCGATGGGGACCAGCAATTGCGGCGCCGGCCCATGGAGCGCCTGGCCGACCCCCTGCGCCAGATGGGCGCCCGGGTGGCGACCACCAACGGCCACGCCCCGCTGACCATTACGGGGGGGGGCCTGCACGGTCTGGAATACGTCAATCACGAGGGCAGCGCCCAGATCAAGGGCGCGGTCCTGCTGGCCGGGCTCTCGGCCGGAAGCCCCACCCGGGTCGTCGAACCCATACCCACCCGGGACCACACCGAAAAAATGATCAACGCCTTCGGCGGCCAGGTGATCATCCACGGCTCGGAGATGGAGGTCATCCCCGGCCCCCTGACGCTCCCGCCCACCCTCGACATTCCCGGCGACCCCTCGGCCGCCGCCATTTTTCTCATCGGCGCGGCCGTGATGCCCGGCAGCCGGGTCACGGCCCGCAACACCCTCCTGAGCCACGGCCGCATCGGCTTTCTGCGGGTGCTGGACCGCATGGGGGCCAACGTCTCCATCAGCCTCGAGCAGGACCGGCCCGAGCCCACGGGCCACGTCACCGTGGAATACGCCGGGCCGCTGAGCCCCACCGAGATCACCCGGGAGGAAGTGCCCTCCCTCATCGACGAAATACCCATACTGGCCCTGGCCGCGGCCGCGGCCCAGGGGCTGACCGTGTTCCGCCAGGTGCGCGAACTGCGCCTGAAGGAAACCGACCGGCTGACGGCCATCAAGCACCAGTTGGGCGCCCTGGGCGTGCGGGTGGAGGTCAAGGGCGACGACCTGATGATCGCCGGCCCCACCCGGACGATACTCCCCGACGCCCTGGATTCGGGCCACGACCACCGGCTGGCCATGGCCTTCCACCTGGCCCGGCTCGTGATCAAAGGCTCCTTTCCCATCATCGGGGAGGAATCCATACCGGTTTCCTATCCCGCCTTCCAGGCGGACCTGGCCCGCCTGTACCGCGCATGAACGAGACGCGGAAGCCGGTGAGCCTGACGGCCGAAGGCCGAACCTCGACCCTGGAGGCCGTCTCCGAGGGCCTGCCGGACAGGATCCGGGCCTTGACCGGGCCCAGGCGGGGTCTTATCCTTATGGACCAGGCCTTTTTTGAATCCGAGGCCGGAGCCTGGGCCGGGGCGGCCCGGCCGGATTTTCCGGTCGTGTTCCCCAAAGGCCGGGGCGAGGCCGCCAAGACCTGGGACGAAGCCCGGGACCTCCTGGAGATCATGGTCCGGGAAAGGCTGGGCCGGGACGACTGGCTGGTGGTCCGGGGCGGCGGCGCCCTGACCGACCTGGGCGGTTTCGCGGCCGGGCTGTACCGGCGCGGCCTGCGGCTCATGCTGGTCCCCACCACCCTCCTCGGCGCGGTGGACGCGGCCGTGGGCGGCAAGACCGCCGTCAACCTGGGCGGGGCCAAGAACCAGGCGGGGCATTTCTATTTGGCCGACCATGTCCTGGCCGACCTGGCCGCCTTCCGGACCCTCTCCCGGGACCAGTTGGCCGACGGCCTGGTGGAGGCCTACAAAACCGGCCTGGTGTTGAATCCGGGGCTGGCCGAACTGGTGGCCGGCCAGACCGAGGACCTTCTGGCCGGCGACCCGGAGCTTCTGGCCGAGGTGGTCCGGCGTTCCATGGGGGCCAAAGCCGGCCTGGTGAGCCAGGATTTCCGCGAGGAACGCGGCCTCCGGGACATCCTCAACCTGGGCCACACCTACGGCCATGTGGTGGAAACTTTTTACGCCCCGGCGCTGAGCCACGGCCGGGCCGTGGCCCTGGGCCTGGCGGTGATCGCCCGCCTCTCCCGCGCCCGGGGCCTTCTGGCCGGCAGCGAGGCCGAGCGGATCGTCGAGGTGGCCGGCCATTTGGCCGGGTCCTGGCCCGAGCCGCCGCCGGAAGACGCGGCCCTGGAACTCCTGGGGGCCGACAAGAAAATCCGGGCCGACCGTCTGCGCCTGGTGCTGTTGGAAAGAGCGGGCCATCCGAAACTCGCGGAGGCCGACCCGGAGGAACTGCTGCGGGCGGCCCGAAAATTCACCAAAGGCGGCCGGTCCGCTTCGGCGACGAAAGGCTGAGGGAGGGGAAGCCATGTCAAACCTGTTCGGACATAATTTTCGCATCATGACTTTTGGCGAATCCCACGGCCCGGCCCTGGGCGTGGTCGTCGACGGCCTCCCGGCCGGCCTGAAGGTGCCGGCCAAGAGCATCCAGGCCGACCTCGACCGCCGCCGGCCCGGGCAGTCCATGTACACCTCCGGCCGCCAGGAGCCGGATCAGGTGGAAATTCTGAGCGGCCTGACCGCCGAAGGCCGCACCAACGGCGCGCCCCTGGCCCTGCTGATCCGCAACGAGGACGCCCAGAGCCGGGACTACGAGGCGATTTCCCAGAAACTCCGGCCCGGACACGCGGACTGGACCTATCTGCGCAAATACGGCCTCAGCCCTCAGCCCGGGGGCGGCCGCTCCAGCGGACGGGAGACCGTGGCCCGGGTGGCGGCCGGCGCCGTGGCCCGGCTCTTGCTGACCCCCCTGGGCGTCAAGGCTTCGGCCTACACCGTGGGCGTGGGCGGGGTCAAGGCTGAATGCGTCGACCCGGATTTCGCCGAGCGCGACCCCTTGCGCTTCGCCGACCGCGACCTGGCCTCCCGGGCCCGGCAGGAGGCGGAATCGGCCATGAGCGAAGGCGATTCCGTGGGCTCGGTGGTGGAAGTGAACATTACCGGCGTCCCGGCCGGCTGGGGCGAACCCCTGTTCGCCAAAATGGAGGCGGTGCTGGGCGCGGCCTTCTTCTCCATCGGCGCGGTGCGGGCCGTGGAATTCGGCGAGGGCCTGGCCCTGGCCTCCCGGCGCGGCTCCGTGGGCAACGATCCCCTGGGGCCCGACGGCCCCGTCACCAACCAGCACGGGGGCATCATCGGCGGCATCTCCACGGGGCTCCCCATTGTGGCCCGGCTGTTCGTGCGGCCCACCCCCTCCATCGCCAAGGAACAGCGCAGCGTCACCGTCACCGGCCAGGCCACCACCGTCGAGGCCCCCGGCGGCCGCCACGACCCCTGCCTGGCCCCGCGTCTGGCCCCGGTGGCCGAGGCCATGGCTTTGATCTGTCTGGCCGACTTCCACCTGGAATCGAATCACCACTATATCGCCATCAACCAGTCCGTACGGACCTGAAACCCGCCGCGCGGCGGCTCCCCCATACATCAGCGAACCGGGCCGGCCCGAAAGCCGGCCCGTCCGGGTTCGGCCCGGATCATATATAGGAAAAACTTTTGACCAGCGACATCATTATTGTCCGGGGCGCCCGTGAGCACAACCTCAAGAACCTGGACGTGGACATCCCCCGCGACGCCCTGACCGTCATCACCGGCCTTTCCGGCTCCGGCAAATCCTCCCTGGCCTTCGACACCCTCTACGCCGAAGGACAGCGCCGCTATGTGGAATCCCTGTCGGCCTACGCCCGCCAGTTCCTCGAGCAGATGGACAAGCCCGACGTGGACCTCATCGAGGGCCTGTCCCCGGCCATCTCCATCGAACAGAAGACCACCAGCAAGAACCCGCGCTCCACCGTGGGCACGGTCACCGAAATCCACGACTACCTGCGTCTCCTCTACGCCCGGGTGGGCGAACCCCACTGCCACAAGTGCGGCCGGCCCATCAAGGCCCAGACCGTGGTGGAGATCGTGGACCGGCTCCTGGCCCTCCCGGCCGGGACCAAGATGATCCTCCTGGCCCCGGTGGTGGGCGCGCGCAAAGGCGAGCACCAGAAGATCTTTGAAAAGCTGCGCAAAAGCGGCTTCGCCCGGGTCCGCGTCGGGAAGGTCATCCACGAACTCGGCGAAGAGATCACCCTCGACAAGAAAAAGAAGCACGACATCGAAGTCGTCGTGGACCGCCTGGTGGTCAAGGACAACCTGGTCAAGCGCCTCACCGGCTCGGTGGAACTGGCCCTCCGCACCTCGGAAGGCACCATGGTGGTGGAACTGCCCGACCAGAAGGAAGAACTGTTCTTTTCCGAACGCTTCGCCTGCGACTACTGCGGCCTGTCGTTTCCGGAACTGACCCCGCAGCTCTTTTCCTTCAACAGTCCCCAGGGCGCCTGCCCCCAGTGCGACGGCCTGGGGGCCAACGTGTTCTTCGATCCGGACCTGGTGGTCCCCAACCCGGGGCTCTCCCTGCGCGAAGGGGCCGTGGCCCCCTGGGCCAAGAGTCTGGGCGGCTATTACCATTCCCAGCTCCAGGCCCTGGCCGACCATTATAAGATCGATTTTTACACCCCCTTCGACCAGCTGCCGGAGAAATTCCGGGAAGTGGTGCTGCACGGCAGCGGCCGGGAGCAGATCGATTTCTATTTCGAAAAGGACGACCGCAAGCATTTTTACAAGCGGCCCTTCGAAGGGGTGCTGCCGAGCCTGGAGCGCCGCTTCCGCGAGACCGACTCCCAGGCCATCCGCGACGAGATGGAAGAATACATGAGCCACCGGCCCTGCCCGGCCTGCGAAGGCGGCCGCCTGCGGCCCGAGGCCCTGGCCGTGACCGTGGCCGGCCACACCATCCGCCATGTTTCAGAATTGCCCGTCCAGGGCGCCCTGGCCTTTTTCCAGAGCCTGGAACTGACGCCCAAGGAAGCCGAGATCGGCCACCGCATCATCAAGGAAATCAAGGAGCGGCTGACCTTTCTCAACGACGTGGGCCTCGGCTACCTCAGCCTGGCCCGGGCCTCGGCCACCCTGTCCGGGGGCGAGAGCCAGCGCATCCGCCTGGCCACCCAGATCGGCTCGCGCCTGGTGGGGGTCATGTACATCCTCGACGAACCCTCCATCGGCCTCCACCAGCGCGACAACGAAAAGCTCCTGGCCACGCTGAAGAAAATGCGCGATTTGGGCAACACCGTCCTGGTGGTCGAGCACGACGCGGACACCATCCTGGCCGCGGACCACGTGCTCGATCTCGGGCCCGGGGCCGGGGTCCACGGGGGGGAGTTGATTTTCTCGGGCCCGCCGGATAAACTGCTCGCGGACGAAACATCCCTCACCGGGCAATACCTCTCCGGCCGGCGGACCATCGACGTGCCGGAGCGGCGCGCGCCGTTCAGCCAGGGGGCCATCACCATCAAGGGCGCCCGGGGCAACAACCTGCGCAATCTCGACGTGGAGTTTCCGGTGGGCGTCCTGACCTGCGTGACCGGGGTCTCGGGGAGCGGCAAGTCCACCCTGGTCCTGGAGACCCTCTACAAGGCCCTGGCCCAGAAACTCTTCCGCAGCCGGCAGAAGAGCGGGGAAATGGACGACATCACCGGCCTGGAACTGGTGGACAAGGTCATCGACATCGACCAGAGCCCCATCGGCCGCACCCCGCGCTCCAACCCGGCCACCTACACGGGCCTGTTCACCCCGATCCGGGATCTTTTTTCGCGCCTTCCGGAATCGCGGGCCCGGGGCTACGCGCCCGGCCGCTTCTCGTTCAACATCAAGGGCGGCCGCTGCGAGAGCTGCCAGGGCGACGGCATCATCAAGATCGAGATGCACTTCCTGCCGGACGTGTATGTCAAGTGCGAGGCCTGCCAGGGCCTGCGCTACAACCGCGACACCCTGGAGGTCAAGTACCGCGACGCCTCCATCGCCGACGTCCTGGACCTGACCGTGAGCGCGGCCGTGAAATTCTTCGAGAACGTGCCGGCCATCCGCGAAAAGCTGGTCACCCTCGAGGAAGTGGGCTTGGGGTACATCCGCCTCGGCCAGCCGGCCACCACCCTGTCCGGGGGCGAGGCCCAGCGCATCAAGCTCTCCAAGGAGCTCAGCCGCCGGGCCACGGGCCGCACGGTCTACATCCTCGACGAGCCCACCACGGGCCTCCACTTCGAGGACGTGCGCAAACTCCTGGAAGTCCTCAGGCGCCTGGTGGACCAGGGGAACACGGTCATCGTCATCGAGCACAACCTCGACGTCATCAAAAGCGCCGACTACCTCATCGACCTCGGCCCCGAAGGCGGCGACGGCGGGGGCTGGATCGTGACCAAAGGCACGCCCGAGGAGGTGGCCGAGGTGGAACGCTCCCACACGGGCCGCTTCCTGGCCCGGGAACTGCACCGCTTTTCGCCGAGGCCGAAAAAAGATCCCGGCCGCGCGTCAAGCCCGGCCAAGGCCAGCGCCCTGGCGACCAACGGAAAAGCCGGGCGGACCGCCGGCGGCCGCAACGGGAGGAAAAAATGAACGTCCCCGACCAGGAAGACCCCAAAACCCCGACCGCCGGCCAGCCCGAGGCCCGGGAGCGGCTGGTGGATTTCCTCTTCGAAGCCGTGATGCTCAAGCGCACCCCGCGCACGGGCTACCAGTTTCTGGGCTGCGGGAGCGAAAGCGTGGCCGACCACAGCTTCGGGGTGACGATTCTGGCCTTCACCCTCGTCCGGATGAACGGCCAGGCCGACCTGGCCCGGACCCTCCAACTGGCCCTCTTCCACGACCTGGGCGAGGCCCGGACCGGGGACCTGAACTACATGAACCAGCGCTACGCCCGCCTCGACGAGGACCGGGCCCGGCGGGACGCGGCCGAAGGCCTGCCCTTCGGCCCGGAGATGCTGGAGATCTGGCAGGAGTGGCGCGAAGGCCGGACCCTGGAGGCCCGCCTGGCCGCCGACGCGGACCAACTGGATTTGGCCCTGGAACTGAGGCGCCTGGAAACCCTGGGCAGCGACCAGGCCGCCGACTGGCTCTATTACGCCCAAAAACGCCTCAAGACCGAGGAGGGCCGGGCCCTCTTCGAGGAAATCGAGCAGACCGACCCCACCCGCTGGTGGTTTGAAAAACGCGAAGACTATTGGGTCAAGAAGTAGAAACCTATGACCATCCTCCGCCCCAGACTCATCTTAGACCGGGAATCGCGGGACCTCAGAAGCGCCCTGAGCCTCCTGACCCTGACGTTTCTCCTTTCGGTCTGGGTGCACCTGGTGGGTTTCATCGTCTGGGAAAAACTGGACCTCAAGGTCCGGGACCATTTCTTCTTTGAGTTGGCTGACGCGGCGCCGCCCATCATGGAACTGACCCTCATACTCAACGAGCCGGAACCGGAGTTCGAAGCGCCGCCCGGCGCCCTGACCGACGAGCCGGCCACAGCCTCGCCCCCGGCGGCGGCCGAAACCCCGGCCGCGGCCGACCCCGAAGCCCCCCAGGCCGCGGAACCGGACCTGGCCCAGGCCGAACTCCTGCCCCCGGACGAGAGCCGGAGCGCCGGCCTGAACCCCGAGCCGCCGATCGTCCTGGAGGGCGAGGCGCCGAAGTTCAAGTCCTACTACACCGTCATCCGCAGCGAGGTGGCCCGCAACTGGATTTTGTCGCCCGAGGCCCGGGCCCAGTTCCGGCCCAGCCGCCTGACCGTGGATTTCACCGTGGCCCGGGACGGCACCTTTCTCAGGCTGGTGGTGGTCCAGAGCACGGGCAGCCCCAGCCTGGACCACGCCGGGCTGGAGGCCATCCGCTCGGCCGCGCCCTTCCCGGCCTTCCCCCAGGAACTCCGGCAGTACGGCCAGTTGGACATCCGGATGCATTTCGACTACCAGGCCCAGTATATCAAGCGCTCCCGGGAGTGAGCGGCCCGGTCCGTAATATCAGTTGCCACGGGCGGCGACTTTAGGGTATTCTAGGACCAAAGTTTCGCGCGAACGCCGGCGACGGCGCCCGGAACCGGGCCTCATCCGGGTTCCCGGCGGCCCTTTGGTCCCCGGACGGCTGAAGCAAATTCCGCAACAGGGGGTTGATATGCGCAGAGTGCTCGTTTTCGTGATGGTTATGGCTCTCATGGGTCTGGCCGGGACCGCCCCGGCCCAGACCACCGCCGCCAAGCCGGCCGCCGCCGGCGTGGACGTCTCCGCCGCCGACGTGGCCGCCGTGGCCGTGTACCGCGAGGCCATGGGCAAGCTCCGGGTCGATCTCCGGGCGGCCCAGGCCGACATCAAAGAAAAGAACATCGCCCTGGCCAAGGCCCTGGGCAAGACCGGCGACTACAACGAAAAGGAAGTGGCCGTCCGCCACGCCGAACTGATGGCCGCCCAGCAGCGCCTGGCCACGGTGGAACTGGGCGGGTTCCTCTTGTACAAGAAATACAACCCCTCCTGGAAGCCGGACGTCAGCGGCCGGAAGGTGGGCACCTCCGAGCCGGCCAGGGGCGGCAAGCGCCCGGCCGCCGCCCCGGAACCCGCCGACCCGCTGGAGGACGAGGAACTGTAAGCCCTTCCCCGATGTGTGGGATGGCCGAGCCCCGCCTTCGAACGGCCCGTTCGAAGGCGGGGCGTTTTTTCCGGGGGCCCGGCCATTTTCAGGGCTCCCTTGAATCAAATCGGAAAAAATGGTAGCATTGTACAGTTAGCTGGAATCGGCCGCCGGGGAACGCTCCTTCACTGAAGGGCCTGGCCGCGCGGCCTGAAACGATGTTCCCCAACCCCGGCCCGACCCGCCGAAAGACGGCCCGGGGCGAAAGCGGAGAAGTGGCAATGGCCCAGACGAACGCGCCCTGGCACGGCAAATCGGTTCTGGTGGTCGACGACTACCTGGCGGTGCGCAAGACCATCAAGGAACTGGTCCTGAGCCTGGGCATGAGCCCCGCCGAGGCCGAAAACGGCCTCAAGGCCCAGGAAATTTTAAAGGAAAAGCCCGTGGACCTGGTCATCACCGACCTGGTCATGCCGGAAATGGACGGCTTCGAACTGACCGAGGCCATCAAGAACGATCCCTCCCTGCGCCACATCCCGGTGGTCATCATCTCCACCCACGCCGATTCGAAATATATCTTCCGGGCCCTGCGTCTGGGGGCCGACGACTATCTGACCAAGCCCCCCACTCCGGAAATGGTCAACACCGTGCTGACGAGGATCTTCGACCATGACTGGTAATCCCCAAGTCCCGGCCCCGGCCGAGATCAAAGACGCGGGCGCCCCGCCGGAAATAGACCGCATGGCGGTGAAGATCTCCCACCTGGACAAGCTTCTGGGCCTGACCGGGGAGATCATCATCACCGCGTCCAACATTTCCATACTCCAGCGCCACCTGTCCACCTCCCTGGTGAATATCGACAAGAACTCCATGGAGATGGTCAAGAACGCGGCCATGACCGCCAACCGCATCTCCTCGGACCTGCACCACCTGGTCATGGACATCCGCATGGTGCCCATCCGCGACACCTTCCTGCGCTTCCGCCGCCTGGTGCGGGACATCGCCAAGAAAAAGGGCCGCCAGGTCAATTTCGAGATCGTCGGCGAAGACACCCTGGTCGACAAGACCGTGGCCGAAAAGCTTTATGAGCCCCTGGCCCACCAGATCCGGAACGCCATCGACCACGGCCTGGAAGATCCCCTGGAGCGCAAGCACGGCGGCAAGGACCCCACCGGCCTCCTCATCCTCACCGCCTACAAGAAGGAAGGTTTCACCTACGTCTCGGTGAGCGACGACGGCCGGGGCCTGAACGAGGTCCGCATCCGCCAGGTGGCCGTGGAAAAGGGCCTTCTTTCGCCCTCGGCGGCCGCGGCCATCAGCCAGAACGAGTGCTGGAGCCTCATCATGCAGCCCGGCTTTTCCACCAACGTGGAGGCCACGGAAATATCCGGCCGGGGCGTGGGCATGGACGTGGTCAAGAACACCGTGGAAACCCTGGGCGGCGAGGTTTTGATCGAAACCGCGCCCGGCCGGGGCACGATCTTCACCTACAAGATCCCCCAGCTTTCGGCGGTCAACATCACCGACGCCCTCATCATCCGCACCGGCGAAAGCTACTGCGCGGTGCCCATCGGGAACGTCGTGGCCACCCAGGCCTTCGATCCCAGGGACGTCATCACCACCATGGAGCGCACCGAGAGCATCCAGTACCTCGGTTCCATCATCCCGCTCCACGACCTCAGGGGCCTTTTGTCCGGGATGCCCCTGACCGAGCAGTTCGACACTCTCCCGGTCATCATCATCGACGCCAAGAACGGCCGCATCGCCCTGAAGGTTTCGGAATTCATCCGGCCGCAAAAGCTGGTGCTGATACCCCTGCCGGAAATCTTTTCGGTGCGGGGCGTTTCCGGCACCACCATCCTCGGCGGCAACCAGCTCGGCATGGTGCTGGACCCCTTCGAGCTCATCGCCCTGGCCACCGGCCGCACCGTGGAAAGCGCCGACGGCCGCGCGGGCCTGGCGGCCTTCGATCTCGGGCCCGAGGATGACGGCTTCGCCCCGGCCGAGGACGGCGGGGCCGCGGCCGACTTCCCGGCCGGGGAGCCCGCCCCGGAAACGGCCCGGCCCGCGGACCTCGACGAATCGGTGGCCGAGGAGTTCTTCATCGAGATCCACAACATCCTCAACGAACTCAACGAGGACATCTTCCAGCTGGAAAAAGACCCGGACAACATCCGGCGGCTCAATACCATCTTCCGGCATTTCCACTCCATCAAGGGCAACTTCATCATGACCGGCTTCACCAATGTGGGCGCCTTTGTCCACGAGGTGGAGACGGTCCTGGACCGGGTCCGGGAAAAGGAGCTGGCCGTCAGCCAGGACATCATCGATCTCCTCCTGGACGCGGTGAAGAACCTGGAAGGGGGCCTCAGCCAGATCCGGGCCGGGCACGGCTACGAGGTCACGGACACGGAGCTTTTGGCCCACATAACCCAATACCGGCGCCAGGAGTCCCGGGAGGAGGACCAGTCCGAGGAGGCCGCCAGCGAGACCTTCCACCTCTCGCCCCTGGCCAACATCCTCTATTACACCAAGCTCGTCACCCCCGGGGTGGGCGTATACCAGTCCTTCATCAAGATCGGGCCGTCCTTCCAGGATCCCTCCCTGGTGGTCTACCTCATCCTCAAGCGCCTGGCCGAGATCGGCGACCTGATGGACACCGTGCCGCCCCTGGACAAGGTCGAGCGCGGCCTGGCCGCCTCCAAGCTCAAAATCATGTTCTCCACCACCCGGTCCCTGGCCGAAATCAATCGCTTCTTCGAGAAGCAGCTGGTCCGGTATTACCACGTGACCGAATTCGAGAACCTGCGCATCGACTGACCCCCCGGCGCGGCTCTTCGGGAGGCCGCGTCTTTCATGCGCACCCCAGCCGGCCGCCCGGAGGCCGCGGAGAAAAAATATGGCCCGGATACTGATACACCTGCGGGACCCGGAAGTCCTGAAAACCGTCATCGACGGCCTGGCCGGCACCAGGCACACCGTCACCCCGGTCGACGACCTGGGGCGGGAGGCGGGCCCGGCCGCGGCGGCGGAGAACGTCCTGGCCCATGAGGCCGATCTGGTGGTCATGGACTACTGGCCCGAGGACGCGGCCGGGGTGAAGTTTTTGCAAACCCTGGCCGACGAGCCCGGCCGTCCGGAATTCATCTTTGTCGAAAGCGAAGGGGAAATTCCGCATGCCGAGGCCCTCATGGCCTTGAACGAGGGCGCCCGGGCCTTGTTGCCGCGCGCCGTGTCGGCCGTGGCCCTCCGGCGGTATGCGGAGCGGGCCCTTTCCGGCGCGGGCCGTTCGCGCTCCAGGAACCGTGAAGGCGCCGAATCCCCGGCCTCGGCCCGCCTGGAAGAGCAGATGGGCTTTCTCCGGCTCAAGAACGCCGGCTTCCAGAAGCTCATCGCCCACCTCCTGGCCGCGCCCGTCAGCGCCCAGGCCCGCAAGGTCCTGGTGGTGTCCGATTCGCCCTACCAGTTGGAGATGCTGAAAAAGATGCTGGAGGAGCACAACTTCGCGGTCCTCACCGCCGGGAGCCCGGCGGACGGGCTGAACCTGGCCCTCGGCGAGCGGCCCCGCATCATTGTGAGCGACCTGGAGCTGGAGGGCCAGACCGGCCTGGAATTCTGCCAGGCGGTGAAGTTCACCCACCAGATCATCCCCTGCTATTTCGTCATCTGCACCGCCAACCAGGATAAGATCGCCAAAGTCCTGACCCCGGGCAACGGGGTCGACGACTGCCTGGTCAAACCCTCGGGCCAGAGCCAGAGCGACACGGCGGAGTTCATCTCCCGGGTGGCCCTGGGCCTGTTATTGTAAGCCGCAAGGAGAAGCGTATGGAACCGACGGTATTGAAAGTGGAGGGCATGAGCTGCCAGCACTGCGTGGCCTCCGTCACCAAAGCCCTGGAGGGCGTGCCCGGCGTGGAACGGGCCGAGGTGGACCTGGCCTCCAGGACGGCCAAGGTCTGGGGCCCGGCCGCCAAGGCCGACCTGGTGGCGGCCGTGGACCGGGCGGGCTTCACCGCCGGCTGAGCCGCCGGCCGGAAAAAGCGGGACCATCAGGCCCGGCGGACAATTTTTCCGCCGGCTTCGCGTGCGGGAATTCGATGGCGAACCAACCGGGCCGGCGGACGGAAAAGCCGGTGAGAGGCGACAAAATCTGGAGGAGCGCGGCCCTGCTGCTGCTCTGCGTCCTGGTGTACCATTTCAGCTACGACCAGGGCCGCCAGTCCTCGGCCATCCGCCTGGAAGCCCTGCGGCGGGAGGCCGAGACCGAAGCGCAGGTTCAGCGCCGGGAGATACTCCGCCTCCGGGCCGCCCTGGCCGAGTGCGACCGGAAAAAGGCCGCGCCGGCCGCCGCCCCCGAGACCCCGCCCCTGGACCGCATTCCCCTGAAAACCAACCAGAGCCGGATTCTCTTCGGCGGCCGCCTGGTGATCACCCTCCTGGCGGTGGAGAGCGCGGACAACCGGGCCTCGGTCCAGCTCAACTTCATCGACGAGGAACGCCTGCTCGCCGCCGAACTGGCGGCCGGGGGCAGCCTCAAATTCACCCTCGACGGCCGGCCCTGGGCCGTGGTGGTCAGCGCCCTGGGCCTGTCCACCGCCACCCTGAACCTGGTCGAACTTAAAGACCAACAGGGAACCCCATGACCGCCTTTCCGACGACCGTTTCCCAGCCCGCGCCGCGGCCCGCCTACGACCGGATCGATCTCGGGGCCGAAGCCGCTCTCACCCGGACCCTCACCCCGGAAATCGTGGCCGAATACGCCCGCCTGACCGGCGACCTCAACCCCGTGCACCTCGACGAGGCCTTCGCGGCCAAAAGCTTTTTCCGCCGCCGCATCGCCCACGGGCACCTGGCGGCCAGCCTGGTGGGCGCGGTCCTGGGCACCCGACTTCCCGGGCCGGGGGCCATCTATCTGAGCCAGAGCCTGGAATTCAAGCGGCCCGTGGACCTGGACGAAACCATCACCGCCCGGGTCCGGGTGGCGGAAAAGGACGACCGCCACCAGAAGCTCAAGCTCCGCACCTGGGTGGAAAACCAGGCCGGCCAGACCGTGCTGGACGGTTTCGCCGAGGTGCTGGTCCGTTAATTTTTTGTCCGCCAGGACCATCTCGTCAGGAAAGGCGCTCCATATGTCGCAACGCCCGCTCATCGGCCTCACCGCCGCCAACACCCCCGTGCCCGATTGGGGCCAGGGCCGCTTCCTCCTGGACCGCGACGGCCAGAACCGGCTCTACGCCGAAGCCGTGGCCCTGGCCGGGGGCCTCCCCGTCATTCTGCCCCTGGTGCGCTCCCCCATGGACGAGATCGAAGACGACTTTTCCGCCTGCGGCCCGGGCAATCTCCACGACAACGCCCGGGTCTTTGTCGAGCGGCTGGACGGCTTACTCCTGACCGGCGGGGGCGACCTGGCCCCGCCCACCGGGGCCACGGACGCCAGCCTCTACCGCCAGGTGGACCGCACCCGCGACGTCTGGGAATTGGCGCTCCTGGCCTCGGCCCTGGAGTTGGGCAAGCCCGTCCTCGGCCTCTGCCGGGGCGTCCAGGTGATGAACGTGGCCCTCGGCGGCAACCTCTGGGCCGACCTCCCCACCGAACGCCCCGGCGCCGTGGAGCACGCCCAGAGCCTGCCCCGGGCCCGGGCCACCCACGAGGTGGAGATCGAGGCCGGCAGCCGCCTGGCCGATATCCTGACCTTCAGCCGCATCATGGTCAACAGCGGGCACCACCAGGGCCTCAAGGACCTGGCCCCCAGCCTGGCCCCGGCCGCCCGGGCCGCCGACGGCCTGGTGGAGGCCGTGGAGCACCGGAACGCCCGCTTTGCCGTGGGCGTCCAGTGGCACCCGGAGGGCCAGCCCGCCGAGGCCCACTCCCGGGCCCTGTTCGCGGCTTTTGTCCAGGCCGCCCAAGCCTGACGGGAACGGGAAAGGGGCCGGGCGGTGAAGACCCCCTCGTGGACCGGGCCGTATCTGGCCTTCCAGATCAAGCATATCGGCGACTTTCTCCAGACCCTGCCCGCCCTGGAATTCATCCGCGAGCAGACCGGCCGGCCGGTGGATCTGGTGGTCCGGCCGGGCCTGGCCGAACTGGCCCTGTACCACCCCTGGGTGCATCACCTCTTCACCCTGGACCGGGGCGGGAGCCTCGACCACCACGTCCGCCTGATCGCCGAACTGCGGGACCGGCACTACGGCACGGCTTTCATTTTTGACGGTCAGACGCGGTCCATTGTCTGCGCCTTTCTGGCCGGGGCCGCCGAGAGGGTGGGCGCGGCCGGGCTCTATCCTCTGGGCCGCCAGGCCCCCCTCTATACCCGGAACCTCGATATCGCCGGCCCCGGATGGCCCCTGGAATCCCAGGCCACCCGGACCCTGAAGACGGCCGCCGCCGCCCTGGGCCTGCCCCCCGCCCCGGCCCGCCGGCCGCCGCCCCCGACGTTGGACGACACCGTCCGGTCCCGGGCCCGGGATCTCCTGGCCGGCCTGGAAGGCGACGGCCCCCTCATCGGCCTGACCCTCCAGGGGCTTCAGCCAGAAAAATCCTGGCCCCTGGCTCATTTCGCCGAACTGTCCCGAAAGCTGTGGGCCGAATGCCGGGCCCGGCTCTTCGTCACCGGCGGCCCCGACGAGATCCTGGCGGCGCGCGCCCTGGCCCGGGCCGCCGGCGTGCCGGTGGGCGACTTCTGCGGCCGCACCAGCCTCCTGGAACTGACCGCCCTGGCCGAACAGAGCGACCTCTTCATCACCATCGACACCGGCACTTCGCACATCGTGGCCCTGACCGAAACGCCGCTCATCAGCATCTTCATCTGGACCAGCCCGGCCCTGTGGCCGCCCCAGACGCCCCACGCCCGCCTCCTGGCCTATGACTGGGCGCTTCACCGCTTCGGCCTGGCCACCGCCGGCGGCCCCTGGCGGGCGGCCCCGGTCATCACCCCGGCCATGGTCTTCGAGGAGGCCCTGAGCCTCCTCGCGAACCGGCCCTGAAACAACGTTTTCCCCTTCAGCCGGGCCTCCGGCCGGCGCACCGCAGGGCGGCCGGTCTTTCTTCAGCCTCCGAAAACAATTTATAAAACATTGTAAACTATTAAAAAACTTGAACAATTTTGATTATCATTTTATAATTGCCCCATTTTCAATCCCTGACAAGGAAGGTCCGATGTATCTGGGTATAGACGTGGGCGGCACCCACACCGACGGAGCCCGCCTGGACCACGATTTCACCGTAAACCGAACGGTCAAGGTGCCCACCCGGCCGGGCGACGTCCAGGGCAGCCTCACGGCGGCCCTGGAGGCCCTCCTGGCGGGGACCGATCCGGCGCAGGCCCGCCGGGTGGTGGTGTCCAGCACTTTGGGGCTCAACGCCATCCTCACCGGCCAGGCCGACCCGGTGGGCGTTCTGGCCACGGGCGGACCGGGCCTCCCGCCGGGTTTCTTCTCCGGCGGCCCCCTCTTCGCCCAGCTCTCCGGCGGGCAGGACCACCGGGGCGACATCCTGACCCCCCAGGACCCCCGGGAGGCGGCGGCGGCGGCTGAACGGCTCCGGGCCGGCGGGGCCCGGGCTTTCGCGGTGATCAGCAAGTTCGGCCCCAAAAATCCGGCCCTGGAGGACCTCGCGGCCGACGCCGCGCAGGCCGCCGTCCCCGGCTGCCCCATGACCCGGGCCAGCCGCCTGGCCGGGCGCCTGAACTATCCCCGCCGGCTCCAGACGGCGGTGTACAACAGCGCCGTGGCTCGTCTGTATCAGCGTTTTCTGCGGGACCTGACCCGGGTCCTCCGGGACCAGGGCCTGACCTGTCCCCTGGGGCTTCTGGCCGCCGACGGGGGCGTCCTGGATCCGGGCTGGGCCGCGGCCGCGCCGGTGCGGCTGGTGGCCGCCGGCCCGGCCGCGGGTCTCCTGGGCCTGTGGTCTCTGGCCGACCTCGACGGCGACGCCCTGATGGTGGATATCGGCGGCACCTCCACCGACCTGGCGGTGATGGTCGACGGCCGGCCCCTGATGGTCTCCGAAGGCCTGGACATCGCCGGCCGGCCCACCCTGGTGCGGGCCTTTCTGACCCACTCCGTGGCCCTCGGCGGGGATTCGGCCCTGATCGCGGACGGCCCGGCCGTGGCCGTGGGGCCGGACCGGGAGGGGCCGGCCCTGGCCCTGGCCCCCGAAGATCTGGGCCGCCGCCGGCCCACCCTGGCCGACGCCCTGAACGTCCTGGGCCTCACCAGCCTGGGCCGGACGGACGTCTCCCGCCAGGCCCTGGCCGGCCTGGGCCAGCCCGGCGAAGTGGCCGAAAAAGCCCTCGACGCCGCCATGGATACCCTGAGGACGGCCGCCGACGATCTCCTGCGCCGGGTCAACCAGCGGCCGGTCTACACCCTCGACGCCATCCGCCTGGCCCGCCCCGTAACCCCCGCCCGGGCGGCCCTTCTGGGCGGGCCGGCCCGGGCCCTGGCCGAACCCGTGTCGCGGGCCCTGGGCCTCCCCGCGTGCGTGCCCGAGGCGGCCGAAACGGCCAACGCCGTGGGCGCGGCCCTGGCCCGCCCCACCCTGGGCGCCGCCCTTTTCGCCGACACCGCCCTGGGCCTCATGACCATCCCCGGCCTGGGCCTGACCCGGGCCATCGACCGCCACTACTCCCTCCTGGAAGCCGAAAACGACCTCTTGGCCGCCCTCGGGGAAGCCCTGGCCGGCCTTCCCGAGGCCAACCCCCCGCAGCTTACCGACGCCGAATGCTTCAACCAACTGAGCGACTACGGCCGGGCCGACCGGATCATCCGCCTCCAGGCCCAGGCCCGCCCCGGCGTGTTAGGGAGGGCGGCCGTATGAAGCACCGACTGGGCATCATCTTTTTCCCGGCCTATGACTGGGCCATCAGTCCCGAACACCCGGAGCGCGAAGAGCGGCTCCTGTACACCCAGGATCAGCTGCGGGAGGAAGGGCTGTTCGACTTTCCGGGCATCGCCGAATACCGGCCCGACGTGGCCGGCGAGGAAGACGTGGCCCGGGTCCACGTGCGGCCGCCGGGCGTGCCCCGGCTGGCGGCCCTGCCCCACCTCATCAGCGCGGGCGGGGCCATCGCCGCCGGCCGGCTGGTGCTCTCCGGCGAGTGCCGCAAGGCCTTCGCCCTGGTGCGGCCCCCGGGCCACCACTCCATGAGGGTGGTCCACGGCGGACGGGGGTTTTGCAACATCAACAACGTGGCCATCACGGTCGAGCGGCTGCGGCACGAATACGGGATCCGGCGGGTGGCCGTCGTGGACACCGATTGCCACCACGGCGACGGCACCCAGGACATTTACTGGCACGACCCCGACACCCTCTTCATCAGCCTCCACCAGGACGGCCGCACCCTCTATCCGGGCACCGGCTTTGTGGGCGAATTCGGCGGTCCCAAGGCCCTGGGCGCCACCATCAACATCCCCCTGCCCCCGGAAACCGGAGACGAAGGGGTGCTCCTGGCCGCCCGGGAGATCGTCCGCCCCGTCCTCGACGATTGGAAGCCCGAACTGGTCGTCAATTCCGCCGGCCAGGACAACCACTTCACCGACCCCATCACCAACATGAAGATCACCTCCCACGGTTACGCGGCCCTGGAAGAGATCATCAATCCCGACATCGCGGTGCTGGAAGGCGGCTATTCCATCAAGGGGGCCCTGCCGTACCTCAACCTGGCCATCGCCATGGCCCTGGCCGGGCTGGACTGGCGGCGGGTGGAGGAACCCCGCCTGATGCCCAACAAGCTGGCCACCAAGGGCCAGGCCCTGGACCACATCAAACGCCTGGCCGAGGAAATCCACCGCCGGCGGCGCCGGCCCGAGGCCCACCGCCACTCCACGGGCTCCCGCCTGACGGGCGGCTGGTGGGTGCGGGAACGGTCCATCTTCTACGACACCCACCCCCTGGAAGGAGACGGCGGGCCCAGCCCCTCCCTCTCCGGGAGCATCCATGAACAGCAGCGCGAGGAACTGCGGGACTGCCCCGACTGCCCCGGACTCCTCATCATCCACACCCGCTCCGAAGTCAGCCCGCCCTCGACCCACGCGGTTCTCCCCCGCCACGCCTGCGGCCGCTGCCGCGAACTGGCGGCCCTGGAAGAAGCCCGGCGGCGGCATTGACCCGGCAACTTCAGAAGTCTCTTCCCGGCCGCTGCGGAATAAAGAAAAAGCCTCGCCAAAAACGTAAACTTGACGGCGAAACAACACGCTACTCGTCGTCGACCTCTAAATTACGCAAAGTGAAATCCGTGGCCGGGTCCCAGTCGGCCAGGCGGGCCAGGGCTTCCTGGGCTTCGTCCTCGGTGGCGAAGGGACCCAGACAGAGGCGATTGAGGGCCCGCCGGCGGTCGGCGCCGTCGGACACCACGGCCGTGCGGGCAAAGGCGTAGATGTTCCGGCTGTGGGGAACGTCCAGTTCGTCCCAGAGATCCTCATCCCGCACCGGGCGGCCCAGCTCCACCAGCACGCGCGGCCGCGCGGCCGTCTCCGGGTCCGGATCGGGGGAGGCGGTTCCGGCCGGCCCGACCGGGTGCTGTTTCAGCGCTTCGAAAGCCTCGGCCGCCTCCTCGTCGGTGGCGAAGGGGCCGAGATAGAGGCGGCTCCAGGTGCCGGCCGCGTCCATCCGGGTCACCCGGGCCACGGCCGGGAAGCCTTGGTCCAGAAGAGCGAAGAGCGCCTCACGGGCGGTCTGGTCGTCGGTGTAATATTGGGGGAGGGCCATGAAGGCCCGGGCCGAGCCGTCGGACGGCGCGCCTTTCCAGCGCCAGCCGCCTGACCGGCCGTCCCCGCCGTTCCCGAAATAAAAAAAAACCACGGCCGCCAGGGCGGCCGCGAGGCCCAGGAGGAACAGCCGGGAACGCCGCCCTCGCAACGTCTTTCCGAACTCGCGGAGCGCCGCCTTCGACCGGGACACGGCCGGCCTCAGTGGCCGTTCGAGGCGGCGGGCGAGGCCCCCTCGCCGGGATTGAGCTTGCGGATCTCCACCCGCTCCACCTTGCGGTCGTCGGAGGCGATGATGCTGAAGAGAAGGTCCTCCCACACGATCTCCTCCTTCACCTGCGGCACCCGGCCCACCTGGTCGGTCAGAAAGCCGCCCAGGGTGTCGTAGTCGCCTTCGGGCAGTTCCACGCCCAGGTGCTCGCTGAGATCGGAGATGGGCGCCTGGCCCGTGGCCAGGGTGACGCCGGGGGAAAGCTCCGCGAAGGGGGCCTCGTCCTCGTCGTATTCGTCGTGGATGTCGCCGACGATCTCCTCGATGATGTCCTCCATGGTCACCAGGCCCGCCGTCCCGCCGTATTCGTCCAGGACAATGGCCAGGTGGCTCTTCTGGTGGCGCAGTTCGCTCAGGAGGTCGCCGATCTTTTTGTTGCCGGGCGCCAGGATGATGGGACGGATGAGGCTCGGGGGCAGGGGAACGTCCAGGGGCTGGCCCCAGAACTGGAGAAGATCCTTGCCGACGATGAAGCCGACGATGTGGTCCATGTCGCCGTCGTAGACCGGGAGACGCGAATAGCCGTCTTCCAGGAGGACGCGGATCACTTCGCCCAAAGCCCGGCTCTTCTCCACCCCGACCATGTCGATGCGGGGGGTCATGATCTGGCGGGCCACGGTGTCGTTGAAATCGACGATGCTCTGGATCATCTCGCTGGCGCTGCGGTTGATGGCCCCGCTTTCCGCGCCGTGATCCAGAAGGTCGTTTATTTCGTCCTCAAAGGCCGAAGGGGACAGGGAACCTTTACGGAACAGTCGAATGAATTTGGACAGGAAACTTCGATGGGGTGAACTGCCTTCTTCCAAGGCGGGGCCTCCTTCAGTGGCGTGAAAATAGAACGACTCCGCCGGCCGCCCTCCCCCGCCCGGCCTCGCCGGCCGAAAGGGGGAAATATTCGCCGGCGTAAACGGGCGTCGTCTCCATAGAGGTTTATTATAGCAAAACTCCCCGGAGCCAGCAAGAGCGGGGGAGCCGGCGGCCAGGGTTGACGCATTAAGGGAGCCGAGGCCGCGGCCCGGCCGCGGCCCTTCCCGTCAAGGCGCCGGCTCGACCAGACTTTTGATAACCTCGCCGGCCGGGCCGGCAGCCAGGGCCCGGGCCACACGGGCCTTGGCCTCGCCGGCCGGGGCCTGGTCGGCCAGTTCGCCGAGAAGGGCCACCAGGGCGGCGGCCTGGGCCAGGGTCAGGACCAGGGTTTTCTCCCCGCCGGCCGGGCCGGCGGCGTCTCCGGGCCGGGGCAGGGGTTTCATTTCCTCATCCCAGAGGCCGAACCCGGGGCCGGGCGCGAAAATGCCGCCGCCCCGGGTGCTGAGGGTCTGGACATAGTCCTTTTCCTCGAGCTCCCGGAGCACCCCGGCCGCCTGGGGCCAGGAAAAAATGCCGGCCAGGACCTTGCGGATCTGATCCCGGGTCACGGCTTTATCCTTGGTCTGGGCGTTCTGAAACAAGGGGAAGAGCAGATCGGCGAGAATCTCCCGATCATCCGGGCTCAGGGCCTCGCATTCTTGATTCATAAAAGCCTCCCGGGAGGCGCCTAAAGCCCCCGCGCCGACGTGGAAATGGGCGGCCGGGGACCGGCCGATATCGTCAACCTGTAAATGGGTTATTGTAACTGAAAAGCTTTCGCCCCGCAAGGGCCTCCCGGGCCGGCGAAATGTGAAAAAATAACTTGACTTTCCTGGCTATATATTGCAGAATTTCTACTTGTCTGGAAGCGGGACGCTTACAGGTTTCCCGGCGACTTCCGCAAGGATACAGGCGTGTAGCTCAGGGGGAGAGCACTACCTTGACACGGTAGTGGTCAAGAGTTCAAATCTCTTCACGCCTACCATTTTCCGGGCTCCCGGCCTTGACCCAGGCGCCGGGGGCCCTTATTTTGTTCAGAAGTGGCGGGAAACCGGCGCCGGCCGGGGCCTTACGGGACTCGCGGCCAGGTCGGCGGTTTTCGGCCAAGGGCGGGGAGGGCCTTTCGATTGACCGCGAATCCGCGCCATAACGCCCGCCCGCCCGTCCTTTCCGGCGGGCTTTTCGTTTGGAGCACTTTTCAATTTCAAGCTCATAGGCATACGAGGCCACAGCATGGCGAACATACAGGTTACGATAAAAGACGCGGTGTATGAAGCGGCCGAGGGCCTTACGGCCGGCGAGGCCCTGAAGCTGGCCAAGGTGCCGACCAAGGGCCCCCAGCGGCCCCTGGCCGCCCGGTTCAATGACGAACTGGTGGACCTCTCCCGCCCCCTGGCGGAGGACGGCGTCCTCGAGCCCGTGGACCAGTCCGCGCCCGAGGCCCTGGACCTTCTGCGCCACTCGGTGGCCCACATCATGGCCGAGGCGGTCAAGTCCATCTTTCCCGAAGTCAAGGTGACCATCGGGCCGGCCATCGAGAACGGCTTTTATTACGATTTCGACAAGCCCGAGCCCTTCACCCCCGACGACCTGGGCCGCATCGAAGACCGGATGCGCGCGATCGTCAAGGCCGCCCAGGTCTTTGAACGCTCGGAGATGACCCCCCTGAAGGCGGTGGAATTCTTCAAGAAGCAGGGCGAAGACTACAAGGTGGAGCTGGTGGAGGACCTGGTGCGCGAACAGCAGGTCAAGAAGGTCTCCCTCTACCGCCTGGGCGACTTCGTGGACCTCTGCCGGGGCCCCCACGTGCCCGACAGCTCCTGGGGCGGGTCCTTCAAGCTTCTGAGCGTGGCCGGGGCCTACTGGCGCGGGGACGAACACCGCCCCATGCTCCAGCGCATCTACGGCACGGCCTTTTTCGGCGGCAAGGACCTCGAGGCCCACCTCAGGCTGCTCGAGGAAGCCAAGCGCCGCGACCACCGCCGCCTCGGCAAGGACCTCGACCTCTTCTCCGTCACCGACGAGGTCGGCGGCGGGCTCATCATCTGGCATCCCAAGGGCGCCCTCCTCAGGGTGACCCTGGAGGAGTTCGAACGCCAGGAGCACCTGCGCCGGGGCTACGACATCGTCATGGGTCCCCAGATTCTGCGCACCGAATTGTGGAAGCGCAGCGGCCACTGGGACAATTACCGCGACAACATGTATTTCACCGAGATCGACGGCCAGGGCTACGGCATCAAGCCCATGAACTGCCTGGCCCACATGTTCATCTACCGCTCCCAGCTGCGCTCCTTCCGCGACCTGCCGCTCCGTTATTTCGAACTCGGCACGGTCCAGCGCCACGAAAAAAGCGGCGTTCTGCACGGCCTGACCCGGGTGCGCCAGTTCACCCAGGACGACGCCCACCTCTTCTGCACGCCCGAAACCCTGGACCAGGAGATCAAGGGCATCCTCAAGCTGGTGGACGACCTTTTGGGCGCTTTCGGCTTCGAATACGAAATCGAGCTCTCCACCCGGCCGGCCAAGAGCATCGGCAGCGACGAGGCCTGGGAACTGGCCACCGGGGCCCTCCAGAAGGCCCTGTCCGACCAGAAGCGGCCGTATGAGGTCAACGCCGGGGACGGCGCCTTCTACGGCCCGAAAATCGACGTCAAGCTCAAGGACGCCCTGGGTCGCCGCTGGCAGTGCTCCACCATCCAGTGCGATTTCACCCTGCCCGAGCGTTTCGATTTGACCTATGTGGACCACGACGGCCAGAAGAAGCGGCCCATCATGCTCCACCGCACCGTTTTCGGCTCCATCGAGCGCTTCATCGGCATCCTCACCGAGCACTACGCCGGCGCCTTCCCGGCCTGGCTGAACCCCGAGCAGGTGCGGATCCTCACCGTGACTTCCCGGGCCGACGAATTCGCCCGGACCGTCCGGACCCGCCTCCGCCGGGAGGGCCTGCGGGCCGAAGCCGACCTCCGCAACGAGAAGCTCGGCTACAAGATCCGCGAGGCCCAGATGCAGAAGGTGCCCTACGTGCTGGTCCTGGGCGACAAGGAAGTCGAGGACGGCGCCGTGGCCGTCCGCAAGCTCGGCGGTCAGGACCTGGGGGTCATGCCCCTGGACAGTTTCCTGGCCCTGGCCATCTTCGAGACCAAGCCGCCCCGCTGGGATTTTTGATTTTTTGCACAACGCTCCGGTGATTCGCCCGGGGTTTCCGCCGCAACCAGACCAGATCAGAGAGGTGTAGAGATTAACGGTAAGCAGCAGCAGCGTAAAGAGCCGGACAACAAAAAGGCCAGCATCAACGAGTTCATCCGGGCCCGGGAGGTGCGGGTGATCAGCGATGAGGGCGGTCAGCTGGGCATCATGTCCATTGACGAAGCCCTGAGAGCGGCCCGCGAAGCGGGGCTGGATCTGGTGGAAGTGGCCCCCGAGGCCGAACCGCCCGTCTGCCGGGTGATGGATTTCGGCCGCTACAAATACCAGCAGAGCAAAAAGAGCGCCGAATCCCGCAAGAAAGCCTCGGTCATCGAAATCAAGGAAGTCAAATTCCGTCCCAAAACCGGCGAGCACGACTACCAGTTCAAACTCCGCAACATCCAGAAATTTCTGGCGGAAAAAAACAAGGTCAAAGTGTCGCTCATGTTCCGGGGCCGGGAGATCGCCCACGCCGATCTCGGCCTGGCCCTCTTGGAGCGCGTGCTGAAGGACATCGGCGAGACCGCCCTGGCCGAACAGCTCCCCAAGCTGGAAGGCCGCAACATGATCATGGTTCTGGGTCCGAAATAAGCTTCGGCCCCGGGCGCCCATGACGCCGGCCGCCGGCCTCGTCCCGGCGGCCCGGTCCCGAACGACGTTTCGACGCCCCCTCCGAAAGGGCCGTGAGAGATTCTCATGGCCTTTTTTCGCGGCCGGCTCGAGGATGATGTGGTGATGAAGAATAGCAGCATCTCTCTGGGGCTGGTGGCCGCCCTGATATTCCTGGCCTACGTGAGCCTCCCGGTGATGGTCAAGCACTCGGCCCGGGCTCCGCTGGATTCGGCTCCCGAAGCCCGGCCCGGTTCGGCCCGGCATTCGGCTCTGGTCCTCAATTTCGGGACGGGCGACGAACCGGCCACCGTCAACGAACGGGATTCCGCCGTCCACTTCGATTTCGAAGGCCGGGGCCGGGCCGTCAAGACCGGCTGGATCGGTCCGGAGGCGGGTATCCTGGCCCTGGACCGCAACCGCGACGGCCGCATCGACGACGGCCGGGAGTTGTTCGGCGACCAGACCCTGGGCGGGGCCCCGGGCCAGGGCGGCTTCGCGGCCCTGGCCCGGGAGGACACCAACCGCGACGGCCGCATTTCGCCCGAGGACGAGAACTGGGACCGGCTCCGGATCTGGCGGGCCGACAACCAGGGCCCGGCGACCCGGCGGGGTCTGTTCACCCTGGCCGAAATGGGCGTGAGTGAAATCGAACTTTTCCAGGTGCCTCTCCGCCGCCGCCTGCCCAACGGCAACTACATCCACGTCACCGGCTCCTTCCGCCGCGCCGACGGCCGGCGGGGCCAGGTCGCCGAGATTTATTTCCAGCAGAACGAGTTCCAACGCCGCTTTCTCCAGACCCTGCTCCCCCCGCCGGCGCTGGAGGATTCCCTCCTGTATCTCGGCGGCTCCGGCCGGGTGCGGGACCTCCAGGAAGCCCTGGTCCAGAGCCCGGCCCTGCGCGATGAGGTCGGCCGCTTTCGACGGGCCGCCACCCGCCGCGAACAGCGGGCCGTTCTGGACGGCCTTTTGACGGCCTGGGCGGCCACCGGCGGCCTGGCCCGGACCATCGAGGAACGGGCCGCGGGCCGTTACCGCATCCAGGACAGCGGCCTGGGCCACGACCGCCCCGAAGAACGGGCCCGCCGGCTCCAGGTCATGGAAGCGTTCAACGGCGCCTATTTCCACCTCCTGCCCGACGAACTGAGCCCGGCCCAGAGCCTCCCGGCCACGGTCCGCGTCGGCGGCGCGGACGGCCGGGACATCACCATCGCCTTCACGCCCCGCCAATGGCAGTTGGTGGATCAGGCCTACGACCTCCTCGCCGACAGCGTCTACGCGGCCCTGGCGGGCCAGACCCGCCTGGCCCGCTATTTCGCCCTTCTGGAGCCGGCTCCCGGCGCCTCCGGCCCGGACCTGGCCCGGCTCATCACCCAGTTCGACCGGGAAATCGCCCGCGACCCGGAAAACGGGCTCAACGACCTGCTGGATTTCCGTCTCGTCCTGGCCAGCGCCCCCGACCCGGTCGGCGCCCGCCCGGTATCCTACGAACTCCTGGACCGTTACATCGAAACCCGGGTCCGGGGCCGGTCCCTGACCGACGACCAGGAACAGCTGTATGAAAAAATGAAACGCGCCCGGGCCGCCCAGCGCCCGGGCGCCGACCCGGCCCAGGGCGGATGGTAACGGGGCCGGATCGGCCGCTGAAACGAGTTGAAAACCGCCGATCCGGTGGAGGAGGAAACACCGTGACGAAACTGTTCAATGCCCTGCTTCTGCTGTGCGGCCTGGTCCTGGTCACGCATCTGTTTTTCACGGTGGCGGCCGAGCGCGAGACCGGTTCCCGCTGGGCCGTCACGGCCGAGGGCCAGGCCGGGATGAAATTCCTGGCCCTGAACCTCCAGCAGCCCTACGTCAACGGCGGAAGCCCGGTCAACTCGGCCCTGGTCCTCAATTTGACCGACGCGGAGGAGCCTCCCACCACCGACAGCCGCCTCTCCGACGTCTTTTTTGATTTCACCGGCCAGGGCCGGGCCGTCAAAACCGGCTGGATCGGTTTCGGCGCGGGCTTCCTGGTGGCCGACCGCGACGGCGACGGCCGCGTCGACGACGGTCTGGCGCTGTTCGGCAACCACACCCTGGGCGGCGACCCCCTGGCCGAAACCGGCTTCGCGGCCCTGGCCCGGGAAGACACCAACCACGACGGGATCATCGACGCCCGGGACGACATCTGGCCCCATCTCCGCGTCTGGCCGGACCTGTACACCGACGGCCATTTCCTGCGGGGCCGGTTGGAGACGCTGGAATCCCTCGGGATCACCGCCCTGGAACTGACCCATCAGCAGGTCGACCGTCCGCTCCGCAGCGGCAACCACCTCGGCGCCGTCGGGGTTTGGCGTCGGGCCGACGGCACCCGGGGCCAACTGGACGAAGTGTATTTTCAGGAGCAGCCGGACCAGCGGCAATTCGCGGCCGGCCCGACGCCCGCTTCGGCGGATGAACCGGCCATCGCCGGCTCGGGCCTGGTGCGGGATTTCCACGAAGCCGCCGCCCGGACCCCGGCCCTGGCCGAACTCCGCGCCCGTTTCCTCCAGGCCCCGACCCGGGCCGAGCGCCATCTCATCCTGGACGATCTCCTGACGGCCTGGGCCGGCACCGGCGGCCTGTCCTCCACCCTGGCCGAACGGGTCCGGGGCCGTTACACCCTTCTGGACGACGGCCTGGACGCCGACCGCCGGGGCCAGCAGGAAAGGCGCCTGCACGTGCTGGAGTCTTTCGCCGGCCGCTATTTATATCTTCTGCCCGATGAACTGGGACCGGGCCAGGACCTGGCCCCGGCGATCCGTCTCTCCGGCGCCAACCAGCGCCACCTGACCGTCGCCTACCCCGACGGGCAGTGGGCCCGCCTCGACCAGGTCTACGACCGCCTGGCCGGCCGGATATATAACGAATTGCTCCGGACCAGCCCCCGGGCCGACTTCTGGCGCGCCTGGGCCGAAGAGCCGGCGGGCGCCCAACATACCTTCGACCAGCTTCTGGCCACCGATCCGGATCACTACCTGACGGAACTTCTGGAAACCCGCATCGCCCTGATCGACGAAATACCCCGGGATTCGGCCCTGGACCGGTACCTTGACGAGAAAATCCAGACCCTGTCCCCGTCCGGCGAGCAGCGGCAACTGTACGTAAGCCTGCAAGCGGCCCGCTCCGCGGCCGAGGAAAGCCAGGCCCGCCGCGCCGCCCAGGCCGCCCGCTTCATATGGGGCGCGGCGCGGCAACGGTGAATGGAAAAATCTGTACACAAACGACAGTTGGACGGGGCGGAAAATATTACTCCGGCCACTAAATAAGTCATACCCGTGATTTCGCCAAAACCCGAAATCACTGGGCCTCAGCGGCCGGGAACAGACTTCTAAAGCTGCCGGGTTAATAATACCCGCCCCGCGTCTTTTCTACCCGTCGCTTCGGCGGCCACCCGCGGCGGGAGGCTTGATCGGCGGGCGCCGGACGTGCCGGGCACCTTTGGTTCGCTTCTTGCTCTTTATGTACATATTCCCCCCCCGACCGCTCCGGCGGCGGGTAAAAAACGGCCGGCCCCGCGGCCCGATACGAGCGCGTTCAGAGCCATGCTGAAAAAAATATTGGCCCACAAGGTGCTTTCCCTGGGTATCCTGGCCCTCCTGGTCCTGGCCGGGGTCCGCTTCGTCACCAGCGCGCCCAACGGCTCGCCGGCCGGAGGCCGGCCAGACGGGCAGAAGGCCATCTTCGTCGAGTTGGGCCAGGCCACTTTCGGCACCATGCGTGAAGTGGGCCATTATTATGGCTCCCTGACCGCGGCCCAGAAATTCTCCGTGGCCCCCAAGGTCGGCGGCGAGGTGAAAAGGCTGCTGGCGGACATCGGCGACCGGCTGGAGAGCGGCCAACCGCTGGCCCAGCTGGACGACGACCAGTTCCGCCTGGCCCGCGACCACGCCGCCCACAACGTCAGGCTGGCCGAGGCCCAGGCGGCCGAGGCCCGGGCCAACCTGACCCTGGCCAAAAGCGATATGGCCCGCCAATCCAGCCTGGCGGACAAGCGCATCGTCACCCAGGCCGATTTCGAGGCCGCCGAAAACAAGCTGCGCCAGGCCGAGGCCCGCCTCCTGGTGGCCGAAAGCCAGTTGGAGGGCGCCAAGAGCCAGCTCGCCGACGCCGAACTGCGCCTGTCGTATACCCAGGTGAGCGCGGCCTGGCCCGAGGGCGGGCCCCGCTGGGTGGGCGAACGCCTGGCCAATGAAGGCGATCTCCTGACCGCCAATACGCCCATCTTCACCGTGGTGGGTCTGGATCCCCTCCTGGTGGTGGTGGAGGTGATGGAAAAGGATTATCCGAAAATCAAGGTGGGCCAGGAGGCGGAACTGCGCACCGAGGCCTGGCCCGGCGAGGTTTTCCGGGGCCGGGTGGTGCGGGTGGCTCCGGTGTTGTCGGCCAGCACCCGCCAGGCCCGGGTGGAGCTGGAGGTGGCCAATCCCGATTTCCGGCTCAAGCCGGGCATGTTCACCGAGGTGGCGTTCATTTTCAAGGAGATCCGCGAAGTCTGGTCCGTGCCCCAGGATGTGCCCTTCCGCCGCCGCGAGGGTTTCATTATTTTCGTGGCCGATCCGGAGACCCGTATCGTCAAGCTCCGCCCCGTCACGTTGGGCCTCATCGAGGACGGCCGGGTGGAACTGGTGGCCACCCAGCCCATTGACGGTCCGGTGGTCGTCCTGGGCCAGCACCTCCTGGAGGACGGCCAGGCCTACCGGCTGCCCGAAGTCCCCGAGGACGGGGGCGCCGCCCAGCCGGCCGGGGGCCGCCCATGAGCCTTTCCGCCGCCGCGGTCAAGCGTCCGGTCTTCACCGTCATGGCCACGCTCATCGTGGTCACCCTGGGGGCTTTCGCCCTGGGGAAAATTCCCCTCGACCTCATGCCGGAGATGACCTATCCGGTCATCTCGCTCTCCACCGAATATGAAAACGCCTCCCCCCGCGAAGTGGAGGAGCTCATCACCAAGCCCCTGGAACAGGCCGTGGCCGCCATCCCCGGGGTGGAGGAAATCAGCTCCACCTCCCAGGAGGGCATGAGCCGCATCGCCATCAAATTCACCTGGGGCCGCAACCTCGACGAGGCCACCAACGACATCCGCGACCGCATCGACCGGGTCATCCGGCGCCTGCCGGACGACATCGAGCGGCCCCTCATCCGCAAGTTCGATACCGCGGCCATGCCCATCATGTTCCTGGGCGTCTCCTCCAACCTCCACCCGGTGACCCTCAGGCAGTTCGTGGACGACGAGGTGGTGTACCGCCTGGAACGCAGCCCGGGGGTGGCCTCGGCCATGGCCGCGGGGGGCCTGACGCGGGAAATCCACGTCGAGGTGGATCCGGCCAAGGTCAAGGCCCTCAATCTCGACCTCCACAACTTCATCAACCTCATCCAGGCCGAAAACCTCACCGAGGCCGGGGGCGACATCGACCGGGGCCGCCTGTCGGTGATGGTGCGGACGCTGGGCGAATTCACCAGCCTGGACGAACTGGGCTCCACGGTGGTGGCTTACGGCCCGGGCGGGTCCCTGGTGCGCCTGCGCGAAATCGCCGACGTGAACGACACCTGGGCCAAGGTCACCCGCATCACCCGGGTCAACCGCCAGGGCGGCCTGTTCATGCAGGTTTTCAAACAGTCCGGGGCCAACACCGTGGAGGTGGCCGACCGGGCCAACCAGGCGGTGAACGAGATCAACGAGGCCCTGCCGAACATCAACATCACCCCCCTGTTCGACAGTTCCATCTATATCAGGCAGTCTCTCAACAGCGTGACCGATTCGGCCGTCCAGGGCGGCGTCCTGGCCCTCCTGGTGATCCTGGTGTTCCTCCAGAACGTGCGCAGCACCCTCATCCTGGGCACGGCCATCCCCATTTCCATCATCGCCACCTTCATGGCCATGTTCTTCTGGGGGCTGACCCTGAACGTCCTGACCCTGGGGGCCCTGGCCCTGGGCGTGGGCATGCTGGTGGATAACGCCATCGTGGTGCTGGAAAACATCTTCCGCCTGCGGAGCGGAGGCCTGGGGCCCGAGGAGGCGGCCACCCAGGGGGCCGACGAGGTGGCCGGGGCCATCGTGGCCAGCACCCTGACGACCCTGGCCGTGTTCCTGCCGATGATCTTTCTGGAAGGCATGGCCGGCATCATGTTCCGGCCCTTTTCCTGGACCATCACCTTTGCCCTGGTCTCCTCCCTGGCCGTGGCCCTGACCCTGGTGCCCATGCTCTCGGCCCGTCTCCTGGCGGATTCCGGCGCCCCGGCGCCGGACGCCCCGCGCCCGGCCCACCGCTTCGGACAGCCGCGCTACGGCCGGCGCTGGTTCAAGCTGGCGGAACTCACCTACCTCCGCTGGCTGGCCAAGGCCCTGGCCCGCCCCCGGATGGTGGTGCTCCTGGCCTTCGGGGCCGTGCTCCTCTCGCTCCCGCTGATTCTCTTCATCGGCACCGAATTTCTGCCCAAGACCGACGAGAGCTCCTTCCGCGTCAACCTTACCCTGGAGGTGGGGACGCGAGTGGAGAAAACTTCGGAAGTGATGAAACTCATCGAGGCCGTGGTGGCCGAGGAGGTGCCGGAGATCCGGGCCACGTCGGTGAGCGTGGGCGGGAGCGGCGGCTTCGGCGGGACCGGCGGCGGGCACACCGGGGAACTGCGGGTGCGCCTCAAGCCCATCGCCGACCGGGAGCGCTCGGTCTTCGAGATCATGGACGCCCTGCGGGCCCGGCTGTCGAACGTGCCCGGAGCCACCATCCGCCTTCGGGCCGACCAGTCCTTTTTTGCCGGCGGCGGCACGGGGGACCGGATCCAGGTGGAACTGCGCGGCAACGACCTCGCCGAGTCCGACCGCCTCAGCCGGATGATGAAAATTTTGATCGAAAAGGTGCCCGGCATCACCGACGTCTACCTCTCCAACGAGGACGCCACGCCGGAAGAACTCATCGTCATCGACCGCGACCGGGCCGCCGACGCCCACCTCAGCGTCTCCCGGGTATCGTCCCTGATCAAGACGGCCCTGGGCGGCTCCACGGCCGGCAACTATCGCGAGGGCGGCAAGGAATACGCCATCGTGGTCAAGCTCAAGGAGGCCGACCGGCTGGCCATCGAGGAGCTGATGAACCTGACCGTCACCAACAGCCTCGGGGAGCAGGTGATCCTGGGGAACGTGGCCCGGGCCGTGTCCGGCAGCGGCCCCCTGGCCATCACCCGCAAGGACCAGGCCCGCATGGTGACCATTTCGGCCGACTACACCGACCGCCCCTTAGGCGACGTCATCGCCGACATCGACGAAGTGCTGAAAACCGTGCCCCTGCCCCTGGAATTCAGCTACGCCTTCGCCGGCGAGGCCAAAGAACAGGCCGAGACCTTCGAGGGGCTCCTGTACGTGCTGATCCTGGCGGTCTTCCTGGTCTACATGGTCATGGCCTGCCAGTTCGAGCAGCTGAAAGGGCCGCTGGTGGTGATGTTCTCGGTGCCCTTCGCGGCCATCGGAGTCATCCTGAGCCACTTTTTGACGGGCACCATCTTCAACATCAACTCCTTCATCGGGGTCATCATGCTCACGGGCATCGTGGTCAACAACGCCATCATCCTCATCGACCACGCCAACCTTTTGCGGCGCCGCGACGCCATGGAAATGAACGCGGCCCTGATGGAGGCCGGCCGCCGGCGCCTCCGCCCCATCCTCATGACCACCCTGACCACCATCCTGGGCCTGGCGCCCCTCTCCCTCGGCCTCGGCGACGGCGGCGAAACCCAGGCCCCCCTGGCCCGCGCGGTCATCGGCGGCCTGACCACCTCGACCTTCATCACCCTCTTCGTGGTGCCGTCGATCTACAAACTGCTGAAACCGAAAGCGTGAGCGCGCGGTTCACCAAAGCCGGAGGCCGTCCACGCGTGGTGGACGGCCTCCGGCTTTTGGACGGCAAAATATTCCGGCCGCGGTCACTCCAAACTTTTCATCCGCTCCTTGATGGCCAGGAGGTGCATCACCTGTTCCGGCCGGGTGTCTTCCGGCAGGCCCAGGTTCCTCAGAATCTCCAGCCGGACCTCCCGCAGGTAGGCCTGGCGGTCGAATTCCGGCTCGGGCGCCCCGGCCGGGGGGTGAGGCTCTTGACGTTCGGGCATGGTTCCTCCTTTCCGTGATTCGCCTTCCAAGCCTTCGGCGAGCTTTTGGAAAACTAGGAAGCAATTCCCGAGCCAACCCTGAGACGATCCAAAACCACCGCCATCGCCAGGCCCGCCAGCGGCGGCAGGATCAACAGCGGCCAGACCAGGCTGTAGGCCTGAAAAATATCCACGGTCTGGCCCAGGATAAAGGGAGCCAGAAGCCCCGCGCTCTGGAAGACGGTGCCCGTGCCGCCCCCGGCCGTGGCCGCCCAGCGCGGGCCCGCGTAGACGGAGGTCATGACCGCCAGCACGGCCGAGCCCGAGCCCACCCCGACCCCCACCAGGCCCGCCGCCAGGGCCAGGCCCGCCGCCCCGGTCATCCAGGGAAAGAGGGCCAGGCCGGCGATCTCGACCAGGAGACAGGCGGCCAGGAGAAGCTCCCGGGAGCGGCACCGATCGCTTAAGGCCCCGGCCAGCCAGGTGGCCGCCAGGCCGGCCACGCCAAAGGCGGTCATGATGTGACCGGCGGCCATTTTGGAAAAGCCCAGCTCCCGGATGAGATACTGGTTGCCCCAGCTGACGAAGCCGATGAAACCCCACACCAGGCCGAAGCCGGCCGGGAGCATCAGCAGCAGCCGCCGTTCCGAAAAGACGTACCGCAGCCCCACCAGCGGCGACTCGGAGCCGCCCCCGGCCGCCCCGGACTGGCGGGCCGGAAAGATGAACATGAACAGCAGCCACAGCGCCAAGAGCATCGCGCCCAGGGCCAGGAAGGCCGGCCGCCAGCCGCCCAGCGTCAGGCTCAGACGCGGGGCCAACTGGTTGGGGATCAGGGTGCCCAAAATGGGGGACATCATGAGGATGCCGAAAGCCCGGCCCAGTTCCTCCCGGGGGAAGGCGGTCACCGTGGCCTTGACGCAGGACGCGTACACCGCGCCGCCGCCCAGACCGGCCACCACCCGCCAGAAATAGCCGCCGCCCGGCGAGGCGATGGTGTACAGCATCAGGGTGGCCAGGCCGGAAATGAAGAGCGACGCGGCCAAGACCAGCTTGGCCCCGAAGCGGTCGGCCAGGACGCCCCCGGGCAGTTGGGTGATGAAATAGCCGAAGTAGAAGGCGTTCATGAAAAGACCGGCCTGGGCGTTGGTCAAACCCAGATCGGTCATGGCTTCGCTCATCAAGGGGGGCCAGGCGAACCGGCCCAGAAACACGGCCACAAAAACCGTCGTCACCAGAAGGTGCCACCGCCAGCGGGTGGACTCATGTTCAACGTTCAACGGCGTTCCCTTTCCAGAAAAAACACGGCGCCTGGGCGCCGTCAGGTTCAACAGCGGTCGATCAACCCGCCCTCTTCGGCCCAGGCCCGGATTTCCTCCGGGGTGGCCGTGGCCGTGCCGACCTTCCCGACCACCACGCCGGCGGCCAGGTTGGCCAGCTTGGCCCCCACGGTCAACGACGCCGAAAGGCCCAGGGCGGCGGCCATGACCGCCACCACCGTATCCCCGGCCCCGCTGACGTCGAACACGGCCCGGGCCTGGGAAGGCAGGAGCACGGGCGGCTCGTCGGGCCGTTCCCCGGACAGGAGCATCACCCCGTCCTCGCTGCGGGTGACCAGGAGGTTTTCCAAGCCGCTTCGGGCCATGACTTCCCGGCCGGCCCCGGTGAGTTCGTCCACCGTGGCCAAACGGCGGCCGGCGGCTTCGGACAGTTCGGCCCGGTTGGGGGTGGCCAGGGCGGCCCCCCGGTAGCGGCCGTAATCCGCGCCCTTGGGGTCCACCACCACGGGCCGCTCATGCGACCGGGCCAGGGTGATGACCTCCCGGAGCATCTCCGGCGGCAGGGCTCCCTTGCCGTAGTCCGACAGGGCCACGGCCCGGCATTGAGGCAGGAGCTCCCGGACCGCCCGAAGAAAATCCTCGGCCACCCGGCCGCTGATGGGCTGGTCGTCCTCGTCGTCGAAGCGCACCACCTGCTGGATGCCGGCGATGAGGCGGGTCTTGATGCTGGTGGGGCGGCCCGGGTCGGCGATGAAGCGGGGCGCGGGCAGGCCGTCCAGGGCAAAGAGTTCGGCCAGGCGGCCGGCGTTCGAATCGGCGCCGGTGACGGCCACGGTCAGGGGCCTGGCCCCCAGGGAGCCGAGGTTCTTGACCACGTTCCCCACGCCGCCGGGCATCATCAGGCGGCGGCCCACCCGCACCACGGGCACCGGAGCCTCCGGCGAGATGCGGGTGGCCTGGCCGTAGATATAGCGGTCGATCATGATGTCGCCCACGCAGAGCACGGGGGCGCCCTTCAGTCGGGACAGGAGTTCCAGGGCTGATTCCATAATCGCTCCCGCTCAGTCCTTCGCGGCCACGGCGGCCACGAAGTCGGCGAAGCCGGGCTGGGCGTCCTGGCGGGCCATGGCCGCCAGGGCGGCGGGGGTGTCCTCCGGGGCCTTCCAGCTGTGAAGGACCGTCGGGACCCGCCGGGCGAGGCAGGCGGTCTTGACCAGGAAGTTCAGGTCGCCCTGCACGGGCTGGAAATACACGGCCCCGTCCTTGACGGTGACGGGCATGAATATTCCTTCCTCGTGGAGGCGGCGGAAGATCAGGCCCGGGTGGGGATAGTGGTTGAAATTTTTGTTCAGATGGGTGATGCGGCGCGGTTCGAGGCCGCGCAGGCGGAAGCTCTCCACCACCACGTCCCGCCCGAGGGCCGGATCGTGGGCGCACAATCCGCCCTTGACCGGGTGCTCGGGGTTGTTGGCCACGATCTCCATGCTCATGCCGTAGCCCTGGTCGCCCAGGCGCAGGGCCTGGCCGATGGTGTCGAAATCCAGGGCCCGGGTGAGGTAGTCCAGGTCTTCAATGTTGTAGGAGACCAGGTCCGCGCACTCGTCCAGGAGGCCGAAGAACTCGGCCCGGGACAGCCGGTGCTCGCGGCCGTCCCGGCCGAGGTGGAAAACCTGGCGGTCCATGGTCTTCTGCATGGCCATCTGGCCGTGGTTGTGGAGCCGGGCCGGGGTCTGGGCATCGAAACGCCAGCCCTCCGGCCCGGGGGTCAGGCCGTGGAAGTTGGGCTGGACCAGGAAGAGCAGCCGATCCGGGGGCAGGCCCAGGAAATTGACCCGCCGGAAGCGGGCGCAGATATGGTTCCGCTCCCGCTCGTTGACGATGACGAGCATTTTCTGCCGGGCCAGGACGGTTTTGGGGTCCCGCCCGGCCTCCTCGGACAGGCGGGTGATTTCAAAAACCAACTGCCACAGGTGGCGGGCGCCCAGGACCATCGGGAGGAGCCCCCGGGGATCGGGCGTCCCGTCCGGATCGGCGGCCGGCCCGGCGCCGGTGTACGAGGGCGGCAGGCGGTGGGGATGGATGAGATATTTGGGGCCCAGTTTCAGGCGGGTGGCCTCGCCGGCGGCCGCGTGTTCCCAGAACACCCGGCCGTCCAGCACGGCCCGGCGGGCCCGGTCGCGCAGCGCGTCGGTGAGGTGGTCCTCCAGGATCAGGAGATCCTTCGGCGGCTGGAGGAGGTCCAGCCGGGGATAGGCGTTGTAATCCTCCTCCTGGGCGGCCACTTCGGCCACGCCCAGGCCGTCGAAGTCCTCGTCCGCGATGCGGCGGCAGGATTCGGCATACGCTTCGAGACTGGTCAGATCAAGGCAGGGCATGGCGGGGGGTCACTCCTCCACCAGGGTTTTCTTGAAAATTTCCTGGGCCGCGGCCACGGCCGGGCTGTCGCCCGCGCTCAAGATGGACGTGGGCCGGGCCTTCTGGTCGGCCTCGTAGATGGCCAGGTCGTCGGGAATGATGCCGGCCAGGTCCATCTTTTCGGCCTTGATGATGTCCATCACCTCCGGAGGCACGTCGCCGCGCACCCGGTTGAGGATGAGGTATTTGTGGCGCACGGTGATCTTCAGTTCGTCCACCAGGTGCCAGATGCGCACGGCCGCGGTCAGGCCCCGGCGGGAGGCGTCGGAGACCACGAAAAACACGTCCATATACCGCGAGGTCAGGCGCGAGATGTGCTCCATGCCGGCCTCGTTGTCGATGACCTGGTAGGGGTAGTTTTTCAGGGCCTTTTCCAGCACGGCCCCGAGGATGGAGTTGGCCGCGCAGTAGCATCCGGCGCCTTCGGGCTTGCCCATGACGATGAGGTCGATGTCGTCGCCCTCGACGATGGCCTCCTGGGTGCGCAGCTCGATCAGGACGTCCTTGGTGATGGAGACGTCCCCGGCCCCGGCCTTCATTTCCTCCCGGGCCTCGGAAAGGGTGTGTTCATATTTCATGCCCAGGACGTCGCCCAGGTTGGCGTTGGCGTCGGCGTCCACGGCCAGGACGGGTTTGCGGCCGGTGTGCGCCAGATACTGCGCGGCCAGGCCCGCCGTGGTGGTCTTGCCCGTGCCGCCTTTGCCGGCCATGCCGATAATGAGACTCATGGTGCGTTTCTCCTTCAAGAATAAGGGGGCCGACCGGATCACGGGCGGGCCCCCGTTTGGCGGCCCCGGGCGGGAGCGGCTGCCGCCCTCCCCCGCCCACGGGCCAAATATCAAAACTCCAGATTCTTCGGGGTCCGGGGAAAGGGAATGACGTCGCGGATGTTGGCCACGCCCGTCAGCAGCATCAGAAGCCGCTCGAAGCCCAGGCCGAAGCCGGCGTGGGGCGCGGTGCCGAAGCGGCGGCTGTCGAGATACCACCAGTAGCCTTCCGGGGCCAGGCCCAGGTCGGCCATGCGTTTGGTCAGGACGTCCAGCCGCTCCTCGCGCTGGCTCCCGCCCACCAGTTCCCCCACTTTGGGGACCAGGAGGTCCATGGCCGCGACCGTCCGCCCGTCGTCCGACAGGCGCATGTAGAACGGCTTGATGGAGGACGGGTAGTCGTAGACGATGACCGGCTTCCGGAAATGGGCCTCGCAGAGGTGGCGCTCGTGTTCGGTCTGGAGGTCCATGCCCCAGGCCGGCGCGTATTCGAATTTTTTCCCCGCGCTCTTCAGGATCTCGACGGCCTCGGTATAGGGCACCCGCTCGTAGCGGTCGGCCAGGAGGTTTTCCAGCCGGTCGAAGAGGCCGGGCTCGACGAATCTATCAAACAGTTCCAGGTCGGCGCGGGCCTCGGCGAGGGCGTATTGGACCACGTGCTTGATGAGCTTTTCGGCCAGTTCCATGTTGTCGGCCAGATCGGCGAAGGCCATTTCCGGCTCGATCATCCAGAACTCGGCCGCGTGGCGGGGCGTATTGGAATTTTCCGCCCGGAAAGTGGGGCCGAAGGTGTAGACCTTGCCCAGGGCCAGGGCCAGCATTTCGGCCTCGAGCTGGCCCGAGACGGTCAGGCCCGCCTCGCGGCCGAAGAAGTCGTCCTCGAACTTGGCCGGGCCGCCCTGGGGCAGGGTGGTGACGCGGAACAGTTCGCCCGCGCCCTCGCAGTCGCTGCCCGTGATGATGGGCGTGTGGACATAGAAAAAACCCTCTTGCCGGAAAAAATCGTGCACCGCCCAGGAGCATTGGCTGCGCAGGCGGAAGATGGCCCCGAACTTGTTGGTCCGGGCCCGGAGGTGGGCGATTTCCCTTAAAAACTCGTCGGAGTGGCGCTTCTTCTGCAAGGGATAGTCCGTCCCGGCCGGGCCCAGGAGGGTCACGTCCCCGGCCCGCAGTTCCCACTTCTGGCCGCCGCCCTGGGAGGCCACCACCCGGCCGCGCACCGTGACCGAAGCCCCGGTCTGGGCCGCCTTGACCGCCTCATAGGTCGGCAGGGCCTCGTCGGCCACCACCTGGAGGTTGGCGAGACAGGAACCATCGTTGATCTCCAGAAAGGAGAACCCCTTGGCGTCCCGCCGGGTCCGCACCCAGCCGCACACCACCGCCTCGCCGTTTTCCGGCACCTGGGATGCCAAGACCCGCGCCACCGAAATTTTCATCGTTTCACCTCCGGAGGATGCATCAGGATACTGTAATTCCAAATGGCCCAAAAATCAAGCGGCTGGACTGACGTGTCGAAATTTTCGCCGGCCGGGACCGGCCGGAGGGCGGCGAAAGTGTTCTTCGTTCGCTCGTATTTTTTCGACAACGGCGTCGCTCCGCGCCGGCACGTGTCGAAAAAATACGGCTCTCTTCGAAAATTTTCGCCGCCCTCCGGCCTCGCCGCCCCTGATGGTCGCCGGGACGGCCCCAGCGGCCCGCCCCCTGAAAAGCCCCTTTATTCTTATGGACTTTTGGCGAATTTTATATTATAACCATCTATACCGTAAGGTTGGCCGCCGGCGGGATCGTCCGCCGGCGGCGTTTTTATTTGTGAAAGGAGATTTTTCATGAAAAAAGTGTTCGTCCTGGCCTGCGCCCTGGTCATCTTCAGCCTCTCCTCTCTGTCCTGGGCCGCGGGCGGTCTGACGGTCTTCATCTGGTCGGAATACATGGACCCGGAAATCATCAGCGGCTTTGAAAAAGCCCACGACGTCAAGGTCAAGCTGGACTATTACGAATCCAACGAGGAAATGGTGGCCAAGCTCCAGAGCGGCGGCCTGGGCCAGTATGACGTCATCGTGCCCTCCACCTACACCGTGCCCAGCCTCACGAACCTGGACCTGGTGCAGCCCCTGGACCACAACCTCCTGCCCAACCTGAAAAATCTCGACCCCGCCTTCACCGCCATGAAGGTCGACCCGGGCAACAAATACACCATCCCCTACCAGTGGGGCACCTCGGGCCTGGCCGTGCGGCATAAGGACATGAGCCAGGTCAAGCCGTCCTTCGGCCTCTTGTTCGACCCGGCCTCGGAAATCGGCGGCTTCATCATATTCGACACGGCCCGCGACGCCATCGGCTCGGCCCTGAAATACCTGGGCTATTCCATCAACACCACCGATCCCAAACAGATCAAGGAAGCCGTGGACCTCCTGGTTGAAACCAAGAAGCGCAAATCCTTCGTCGGCTTTGACGGCGGCGTGGGCGGCCTCAACAAGGTCATGAGCGGCATCGCCTCCGTGGCCCAGGTCTACAACGGCGAGACCATCAAGGCCGGCGACGAGGACCCGGAGGTCCACTACGTGCTGCCCGCGGAAGGCTGTGAAATCTGGGCCGACCTGGTGGCCATCCCCCGGAAGGCCCCCAACCTGGAGAACGCCCACAAATTCCTCAACTATCTCATGGAAGCCAAGGTCGGGGCCCAGCTGGCCACCTTCAACCGCTACGCCACGCCCAACGCCGCGGCCAAGGCCTTCATCCCCGAAGAGGACCTCAACAACCCGGCCATGTACCCCAGCGCCGAACAGATGGGAACGATGGAATACATCGAGGACCTCGGCCCGGCCAACCGCCTCTACGACGAGGCCTGGACCATGATCAAGACCCAGTGACCCCGTAACGTGGGCGGACGGCCGCGCGCCGGGGAGGGTGATCATCGCCCTCCCCGGCTTTTTTATGCCCGGGCGGAGCCGGAGAGAAGGCGGCGGATCGGGCGGTATTCATCCACCTGACTTGAGTTTTTGCCCACACCGTCCTTCCAGGCGCGTCAAGCCGGGGTCGCGGCTGGTCGACACCTCTCTGTCAAGCCCTGCATCAAATTTTTCCCCGCCCGGAGCGGCCGAAAAAAAACTTGCGAAAATCTGACGATTGGCTTTATTCTAAGAGACGTCAACCGCGGCGTCTCACGACGGCTGGGCTCGGCCGCCCATCCTGGAGCGGAAATCGTCCGGAGTCTCTTCATGTCCGTTATCAACAAAACGACCATCAAAGAACAGCTGTATGACGAGCTGAAAAACCGCATACTGCGCCAGCAATATGCGCCGGGCGAAAGGCTCATCATCGACAGCCTGGCCCGGGAACTGGCGGTCAGCAACACGCCTCTCCGCGAGGCCCTGACCAGGCTGGAAAGCGACGGTCTGGTGGTGACCACGCCCAACAGCGGCATCCGGGTCGTCAGCCTGGATGTGGAGACGCTTCGCGCCCTCAACCAGGCCGTTTTTGCGCTCCTGGCCGGCGGTTATGACCTCTGCCGCCAACTGGGGCAGGAAAAGAAACTGCTGGCCCTCCTGACGAAAAGGCTCGCCCATCAGATGAACTTTGTCGAAAACGGCGACGAGGCGAAATTCGTCCAGGCCGCCATCGCCTTTGACCGGAGCTTCATCGAGGCGATGGACAACGAGCGGCTGACCGCCATGTATGACCGGCAGACGGATGTGTTCTTCCTGGCCGTGGCGCGGCGCAACCGGGATATGCGGCAGAGGGCGGAAAATATTCAGGAGCACAACATCATGCTCGACGCGGTGAAAAACGGGGACGACCGGGGGGCGAAGGCCGCCCTGGCCCGGCACTACCACCTGGGGGAGCCGCGGTAGAAAACCGCGCGCCATAAAAAAATCCCGGCCATGGAGCCGGGATTTCGGCAATCATCGGGCGG
>JAVBQN010000086.1:0-4659 GCA_031549025.1 Candidatus Adiutrix sp.
TAGAGCCTCCATTCATCACCCTTTCCTGCGGCCAAGGAAAACGGCACAAGCGGATAAAGCGATTGATCGGTTCAACATTGTGTATTTATTGCGAAAAAATTCCCCAAAACATGCTAATTGCGAATCATCGGCTTGATATTGAATTGTAACGCCTATAGCAGACCAAGTACGCTAAAACCGGATGAGCCGGTTTTGAGCTGGTGACCGAGGCAGACTTTCCGCATGAACGTGGACAGGGAAAGACCGGTCCGGCCGGCCAGACCGACCAGGGTTTCATATTCATCAGCAGTCAGATACGACTTCACCATTCTTCTATGTGGACAAGGCACTGTGCACCTTTCTTTTTCGCGTTGAGCCCGGAGAGGCGAATAAGCGCCCCGCCCGTTTGCGGGCGGGCAGGACGTGAATGGCCCACGGCAGTGGGACCGTTTCACCTGTCCTGCCCTCGTTTGCTGAAGAAACTTTTCCCATGTTCGGCAACGATTTGCCAACTTTCGATACATGGCGAAATGTGGTCGATGTGGGGTGATGTTTGAATAAGTCGGCCGATGTTTTTCAAAAATGCCGCCTTATCGCGGTTTTCGGATCGGCCCGACCAATTCTTCCATATCGACATGGGGATCGTGGTGGAACCGGTCACGATTGACGGCCGCGGCCTCCGACTGTACCGGCTGGGGGCGATGAAGATTCGGGGGCTTCTGGGCCGGGAGTTTCTTCCGGCCGCGCACCCTTTGCCCCTGGCCCCGGACATACGCGCAAAAGCTCGAATAGCTGATCGTCAACCGCCCGGCCGCCACCAGTCCCTCATACACCTGGCGGGCCCGATAACCGGCCGCCAGCTTCTTTTCCACTTCCTCCTGGACAGCATGGTATTCAACGCGGGCCAGATACATTCTTCTTCGGTGGTTTTGCTCAGGCATGCTCGGCCTCCGTTTTCATTGTTTCTGGTGAAGGGCGGTCGATGGTTTCGGGTTCGTTACCGTAGGCCGTGACAAGGCCATTTACTACGTTCTTTTTCCCACTTTTCCTCTTGCCGGGCAAAGCGTTGGAGGCCGCTTCCCGCTCGGCCTGCCGGGCCAGTATTTTCTTCCGGACCGCCTGGTATTCATCCAGGTGACGACGCAGATGCCTGGCTTTCATCGGTAAGCCCATGGCGGTCAGAAAGTCCACCAATTCCTGAAGATCAACGCCTCGCTTTCGTAGCCGGTTCAGGCGGGGCAACAGAAGCAAAAAGGTTTCGTTTTCGGACAACGGCGCCTCTCCATCCAGAGCCGGACGCTCGGGGATGAGGTAGTCCATGGCCTTTATGATTTCCGATATATCCTTGGCGTGTTTCTCCACACTCTTCTCCTTATATATATAGGCGCCGGTTCAGACGGCGCATACAGCTCCCCCAGGCCTGGGGACCGGGCTCGGGGGAATCGATGACAATGTGTGTTTCGGGGTTACTGTTTTCTGGTCAGATCGGCGAACCAGATCACAATCTGGTCGCGCGGATAACAGACCTTGCCACCGACGAGTTGTCGGCCGCCCGGACCTCGCCCCTGGCAGTCCAGATTGGCCAGGGTGCGCGGCTTGTAGATGCGGATTTTCTGGGAAACTTCTTCCCGGGTTGGGAAGACGGTGAACTCGCGCCACAGGAGAACGAAATCGTCGCCCAGGGCCGAGATTTCGGCGGGGGGATCGTACTGCATATGAACCTCTTTATAAGTGTTGACGATAAAGAGGCGTTGCCGTATCATTGAACTGTCATCAAAACACTGCTACGGTGGACAGTTGGTGACAACGCCGCCCGAAGCCGATGCGCCAACATCAGCTTCGGGTTTTTTATACCCTTACGCTTCAAAATGATCGGGCGTCTCGGCCTTACACAGTCGAGCGCGTCTGTCCCTTCAGAACGTACCATATGGCATTTTCGGGCGGTCGTCAACGAAACTATTATCGGGCATCGGCAGTAGTTGCCGAGGCCCGAAAAAATCAAAATCCGAAGGCAATTTTTACATCAAACGGCGTCCAGTTCCCCTTCCAAAACCATGACCGCCGCCCGTTGGCTGTCCGGGGCCAGATGGGCATATCGTTCCGTCATCTTCAGACTGCTGTGGCCCATTAGTTTGCAGACAGTGTAGAGGGGGGTCCCCAGTTGCACCAGCCAGGAGGCAAAGGTATGCCGCAGGGTGTGCATGACCACCCGCTGCCGACGGTCGTTAATCCCTTCGTTCAGCTTCAGTTCCTCCACCGCCTGGGCAAAGCATCCACGCACATTGTGGTAGGCGGTGTTATACGTGCCCAAGGCGAAGACCGGCGCGGACTTGGGCTGGCCTTCACGATCCCGGCGGAGCAGCATTTCCCTGATCTCGGCGGTGAGGTAGGCGTGACGGTTGCGCTTGTTTTTGGTGTCCTTGACGAAGATGCGGCCGCCATCCAAATCGACGTCGGCCCACGTCAAGGCCAGGCACTCGCCCACCCGGAGCCCGCTGAACAATGACAGGAGGGTCAGGTCGTGGGTGTCGGGCGACTGTCCCCGCAAAAGCGCCAGGAGGGCGGCGGCTTCGCTGCGGGTCAGAAAGCGGTCCCGCTGGTCGTCCCGCCGGGGCTTTTTGAGGCGCGCCGCCGGGTTCTCGCCGCCCACCAGGCCCCGCTCGGCGGCCAGGTTCCAGATCACCGAAAATAAAGTCAGGGCGTGGCGGATGCGGCTGGGGCTCTTGCCGGCCTGGACCATGGGACGGAGCACCTTCTCCTCCAACTCGGCGGTGGTGATGTCTTTCAGGGGACGGTCGGCCAGCAGTGTCAACCACTTTCTCATCAAACCCTTTTGACAATACAGGCCGCGCGTCGACTGGCTCAGGGCCGCCTTGGGATAATACTCCGCCTCCCAGAAACCGGCCAGGGTGCGGTTCTTGTGCCTGGCCGCCTCCCGGGCGGCGGCTTCGGCGACCCGCTTCTCCTGGTTGGCCTGGCGCATGTCCTTCAAGGTCTGCGGCCCCTGGCCGCTCTTCTGATTGATCCGCAAGGCCGTCAGGAGGGCTTCGCATTGATGCTGGGTGATGCCGTCGCTCCACCAGCCCATGGCCTCGTTGATGTTCCGGCCGTGGAGTTTATACTGCACGCACCAATAGCGGTCCGGCCGCTTGCCGTGCTTCCGGATGGGGTGTTCCTTATATCTGACGCCTTTGGCGGCTGCGGTCCAGACGCCCATCGCCTTCACTCCCTTTCATTGTTGTGAAGTACTACTTCAAAAAGCCTTCCAGTTTAAGGACCGCCGACCGTTGGGCCATGGGGGCCAGGTGGGCATACCGTTCGGTCCACCGGATGTTCTGGTGCCCCATGAGCTTGCTGACGGTATATAGCGGCTGCCCCTTTTGCACCAGCCAGGAGGCGAAGGTGTGGCGAAGTGTATGGAACACCACCCGCTGTCGCCGGTCAAGGATGCCCTGGTTGAAGCCGAGACCCTTGACGGTTTCGCGAAAATGCGTCGACGGCCGGTTATACGATCCGCCGCCCTGCGGCCCGGTAAAGACCTGGTCCGATTTAGGCTGGCCCTGGTAGCGGCTGACCAGCATTGCCCGCACTTCCGCCGTCATATAGGCATGGCGGGCGCGCTGGCCCTTGGTAATCCTGACGAAGATGAGGCCATGGTCAAAATCGATGTCGGCCCAGGTCAACGATAAACACTCCCCGGCCCGCAGACCACTGAACAGCGACAAGACGGCCATATCGTGAGTGATGATGGAGCGATCTTTCAAGGCCGCCAGTAGCCGGACGGCTTCGGCCTGGGTCAGGAACCGGTCGCGTTGGTTGTCCACCTTCGGCTTCCCGACCCGAGGGACGGGATTCTTCCCTTCGATCAGGCCCCGGCTTCCGCTATGATTCCATAAGGCGCAAAAGACCCTCATGACCCTCTCGATGGAGCCGGGGCTCAGGCCTCCTTCAAGCATCGGCGCGACTACCAGCCGTTCCAGGTCGGCGGTGGTGATCTCGGCCATGACCAGATCGGCCAGCGGCGAAAGCCAGGTACGCCGATAGCTCATCGCTGTTTTCACCGATCCCGGACGCGCTGAGACGCGAAGGTGCTCCAAATAGATTTCGAAACACTTGGCCATGGTGGGGCGCTTCCCCTGGCCGACCCCCGAGGCGGACTCAAGCTCCAACCGCTCACGTTCGGCCGCCAGTTTCCGCCAAGTCTGCGGCCCCTCGCCGATGCGATGGTTCCGCCGCAGCTCGCCCAGAATCTCCTCACAGCGAGACTGGGACGCTCCATCGCTCCACCAGCCCACCGCCTCATCGACATCCCGGCCGTCCAGCTTGTACCGGATGCACCAATAGCGATCAAGCCGCTGACCGTGACGTCGGCTCCCATGTTCCCGATACCGAATCCCGCGCCCGGCCAAAATCCACACACCCATACCGATGCCTCATCCATATATATAATGTTAGACGACGGAAACAACCCTCGGTTCAGGCCGCTTTTCATACCGCCTTTATACTACTAAAATCATTGATATGCAAGGGAGGAAAATGAATGGAAGTGTTGCTTGTCACATATTATCATATTGAATTTTTTAATATTATTCAATAATAAGTAACATTGAAGTACCAATATGACGATGCGTGATTCTTTAATAAGCAAACAGGATAGGTACCGTGCGCCTACTCCGGCTC
>JAVBQN010000014.1:0-4430 GCA_031549025.1 Candidatus Adiutrix sp.
GAGCCGGAAATTCCCGCCTCCATTGAAGAGATGGAGTTTGACGAGATGTGGCATTTTATACAGTCAAAAAAAACAAAAAATGGATCCTCAAAGCGGTGGATCGTGCTACAGGGAGAACTGTGGCCTGGGTGCTCGGCAGTCATAGCGCTACAACCTTCAAGCGACTCTACGCCAAAGTGAAGCATTTGAAGAACTGCACCTTCTACCCGGACAAGCGGGAGGCTTTCGCAAAAGTGCCCCCCCCCAAAGCGTCATTTGGCCAGCAAGCGATATACGGCGGCCATAGAGCGCGACAACAGCAATACGCGGCATCATCTCGGCCGAATGACTCGAAGGACAAAAGTGGCGCCCAAAACGGATGCCATGGTTGACTTGTCGATGAGGCTATGGGCCGCCCTTGCTGACCCCGGCTGTCTTCGCACGTTTTCAACAGCAATTTATATCTATCTTTATGTGAACACTCTCAAAAATGGATGCCGAAAAATCATTTTAAAATCAAATCATTATGCGGCGTCAACTTCGGAGGTCCGGCGGCTGGTGGCGTTTTGTAAACCATTTTACCCCATTTCAGGCGGCGGATGTTTACAGAAACGTTTACAGCATGGGTCGCATAATACCACAGATGACCGGAGAGGTCGATTCAATTTTGATCCCCCTGGACCAGAGGTTCCCCGGCCGGGAATTGGCCCGGCGGCGGCTTCGGCGGTTGGTCGGCGGCCAGCTTCGGCATGGACAGATGGTCCAGGGCGGCCCGCTTCTGGCGGTCGAACAGGTGGTAATAGGTCTGCATGGTCGTCGTGGGGTTGCTGTGCCCCAGAAGCTCTGAGGCGGCCTTGAGGTCCGCGCCGCCCGAGAGGAGGGTCGTGGCGTACCAGTGCCGCAAGTCGTAGAGCCGGAGCCGGCGGGTGATGGCGGCGTCCTTCTTGGCCTCCCGCCAGGCGCTTTTCAGGGTGTTGGCCCCGTGGCCGCGAAACTGGACCAGGTGTTCCCGGGTGTTCCCGGGTCGGTTCCGCCTCGGCCAGGGCCCGGATTTTGGCCAGGAACTCCGGGCGCACGGGCAGAAGCTCCCGGGGCCGGTTGGTCTGCCCGGCCGTCTTTTGCCGGAGAAGCCAGATACCCCCGCGCTCGAAATCCACGTCGCGCATTTTGATGGCGAACAGCTCGGATGGGCCCGGCCGGACGCCGGTGTTCAGCATCACCTCCAGCGCCCAGCGCAGGTGGGGTGGGGCCTTTTCGCAGATGGCCTTGATTTCGTCGTCGGTGGCCAGGTCCGGCGCCCGGCCCTCTTTGCCGACTTCGGCCCGGAACCGCCGGAATGGGTTGGCGGTCATCAGGTCGTTATCGTGGCCCCACTGGCATATGGTTTTGCAATAAGAGCGGTAGCGGTTACGGGTGGCGCTGGCCAAGATAGCCGGGGGTGGAAATGAACACCCGGAGTGAGGCCAAGAAGGTTTACGCCCAAGTGGCGCGGGACGCCGGAGATATGCGCGACCTGGCCCTCGGTGATTTATTCTTTCTGCTGGTTCATATTCTGAATCGGCCGGACGCGGATATTGATTGGGTTTTCAATCGGTGTCGGGAAGTGCAGAACTCCCCGGACGGGCACTTGGACCTGTGGGCGCGGGAGCACTACAAATCCACCATCATCACCTTCGCGTTGACTATTCAAAACATCCTCCGCAATCCCGAAATCACCATCGGGATCTTCTCCCATACCCGCCCCATAGCCAAGGCTTTTCTGGTCCAGATCAAGAAAGAGTTTGAAAACAACGCCCTGCTGAATGAACTTTTCCCCGACGTGCTGTATGGCTTGGGCGCCAAGGGTGCGCCGAGGTGGAGCGAGAACGACGGCATCGTGGTCAAGCGCGTCGGGAATCCCAAGGAAGCCACCGTCGAAGCCTGGGGATTGGTGGACGGCCAGCCCACAGGCCGCCACTTCCAGCTGATGATTTATGACGATGTGGTGACGCGCGAATCCGTGACTTCGCCGGACCAGATCAGAAAAGTCACCGACGCCTGGGCCTTGTCCCTGAACCTTGGCGCGAGAGGTGGGGCGCGGCGGTACATCGGGACGCGGTATCACTGGAATGACACGTACAGCGAGATCATCCGCCGGGGCGCGGCCGTGGTGCGGCTTCACCCGGCGACGGACGATGGGACCATGGAGGGGCGGCCGGTCTTGATGACGCCGGACCAATTGGCCGAAAAGCGGCGGGAGATGGGCCCCTATATTTTTGGCTGCCAGATGCTTCAGGACCCGAAGGCCGACGCGGCCATGGGCTTCAAGGAAGAATGGTTCCGCACGTACTCGGAAGATGGTGAGGGCTGCGGGGCGCTGAATCGGTACATCCTGGTGGACCCGGCCGGGGAGAAGAAGAAGACCAACGACTACACCGTCATGTGGGTAGTGGCCCTGGGCGCGGATCAAAACTATTACGTGGTGGACGGTGTTCGGGACCGATTGAATTTGAAGGAGCGCGGCGACCGGCTGTTCGATTTGCACCGCAAGCACAATCCTCTGGCTGTGGGGTATGAGAAGTACGGGCTCCAGGCCGATGTGGAATATTTCAAAGAGCGCATGGACCGGGAGGCCGGTCAAGGTATCCTCCGCCTGGCTGGCGGCCCGCTTCGGCCATGGGGAGGAGTAACGGTTGAGGGCGTTTACTGCTGTTTGGGTTTGATGTCCCAGGAAAGGCCCAGGGCCTCGGTGATCTTCATGATGGTGTCGAAACGCGGCGTGGCCCCTGGGGCCAGGGTTTTATATAGACTCGCCCGGCCCAGGCCCGTCTCTTTGGCCAGTTGGGTCATACCCTTGGCCCGGGCCGCGGTGGACAAGGCGGCCAGGAAGACGTCCATATCATCAAGCTCCAGGGATGCGGCCAGATAATGGGCGATGTCCTCATCGTCGCGAAGGTATTTCGCGGAGTCGAACTCGGTGATTTTAACAGTTTCACGCGTCATAAGCGGCCTCCTTGACAACTTTCCACAGAGTCTTGGCTTTGGCGATGTCCCGGTCCTGGGAGGCTTTGACGCCCCCGGCCACCAGGAGAAAAACAAACAGGCTGATTTGGCCGTAATACACCCGATAGCCCGGCCCGTAATTGATGCGCATTTCCGAAAGCCCCTGGCCCACGGGCCGACAGTCGCCGAAGTTGCCGAAGTTGCCGACCTTGGCGGCGTCGATGCGGGCGACGATTTTTAAACGCGCTTGGTGATCCTTCAAATCGTCAAGCCATTTTTCAAAATGTTCGGTTTGCTTGATTTGATTCTTCATGTGAATATTGTATCCATTCGGAGACGATCTGTCAAGTACGGAAATGGAGTGTCTCTAATGTCCAGCCTCACGTTACAAGCCGCTTTCACGTCCGGGGAGTTGTCTCCGTCGCTGTCGGCGCGGGTGGGGCCGGGGACGCGCTGTTCGCCGTGGTCAAGCGCGGGGAGCGGTATTTCATGGAGATGCTGGCCGAGCAGTACATTGACGGCGACTATGCCCGGCATTCGTTTTTGGACTGTTCGCTGATTTATGACGACCCGGAGGCCCCGGTCGCGGCCCTCTCCGGGCTGGAACATCTGGAAGGGATGACCGTGGGGATTCTCGCCGATGGCGCGGTGTGTCCGCCCCGGGTGGTTGAAGACGGCCGGGTGGCCCTGGACCGGCCGGCCGGGCGGGTGATCGTGGGCCTGGAATACGTGGCCGATCTGGAGACCATGCCCGTGGAAATCGTGGGCCAGGAAGGGGCCAGCGTGGGCCGGAAGAAGCAGATCAACGCCGTGAGCCTTTTGTTCCACCGGACTGTGGGCGCGAAGGTCGGGACCTCGTTCGACCGGATGGAGATTGTGAAGTGGCGTTCGACGGAACCCCACGGCCGGCCGCCCCGGCCGTATTCCGGCACGAAGAATCTGGTGATCCCGACGCTGGCCGAAAACGTGGTGTCGGTGTGCGTCCGCTCCGACGAGCCGACGCGTTCCACGCCGAGAACGTGCGGAAGCGGGAAGAAGAATTTCAACTGGGGCTGCTGGAGGACAGAAATCAGTACGAGAAGGATACCCAGGCCTTTGAGGACGAACTCGCCCAGACCTACCAGGGCAAAGACGCCGCCGTTGTCGCCCAACTGGCCGAGGACTGGCACAAGGAGCGGTTGAGCGGATATCAAACCAAGTACAAGGACAGTCGGCGGGGGCTGTTATTTCTGGAACAGCATATGGTGCCTATCTCCCTTAGGGGCATCAACGCCGGCCGGGACTACAGTAACCAGCAGCTCACCTATGCGCGGGTGGAACGGGCCTACAGGAGCGCATTCATGGTTCAATCGCTTCAGAAAACTATTGATACGGTTTGAAAAGAAGGCCTGCACCTATATCGCCCTGCTGCATTTGGCCGCAGCTATTATTGCTTTTAGAAAAGCTAAAGTTATTTACGAATAAGTTCT
>JAVBQN010000002.1:0-40247 GCA_031549025.1 Candidatus Adiutrix sp.
CCCACGTTTCCACCCTTTGAACACTTCATCCCCTCTGTGACGCCCGCCTCTCTTTTCTTCCTTAGAGCACTTTTCTCTTTTATTAACCCGGCAACTTTAGAAGTCTGTTCCCGGCCTCCATCGCCCTCTCCGCAGCCGCCCAGGCCGGAGGCTCCACCCCCCCCCCGCCCCCCCCTCCCGGGGGGTCTGGGCCCTTGGGCAAACCGTAACCCGCGGAGGGGTCTAGACGGGGGGGCGCCCCCCAACGCCTTACCCCCCCGTCGGCTGTTTCCGTTGGGGTCCAGGGGGCTATGCCCCCTGGCGGGGGTGGAGGGGCGGAGCCCCTCCCTCTTCAAACGCTCTTCACCGCCACTTACTTCTTCCCGGCGACGTGGGCCACGTACCAGTGGTTTTTGCCCTGGGTGCTGTAGTGGGTGTGGAGGAGGTGATGCGATTTTTCGCCCAAAGGCTCGCCCAGGAATTTTTCGTACAGGGCCAGAACTTCGGGGTTCTTGTGGGACTGGCGGACAGGCATGGCCTTGTCCACGGCGTAGAGCCCGTCCATGCGTTTCAGTTTGGTCTTGGAGGTGGCGTAGGGCTGTCCGCCGCCGCCCACGCAGCCGCCGGGGCAGCACATGATCTCGATGAACTGGGCGTCGCATTCGCCGCGCCGGATGGCGTTCATGATCTTGCGGGCGTTGCGGAGGCCGTTGGCCACGGCGATCTTCACCTTGGTGCCCTTGAGGTCCACTTCGGCGGTCTTGATGCCCTGGTGGCCGCGCACACCGTCGAAGTCGAGGTTTTCCAAGGTTTCGCCGGTGACCACTTCGTAGACGGTCCTGAGGGCCGCTTCCATAACGCCGCCGGAGGTGCCGAAGATGGCCGCCGCGCCGGTGGATTCGCCCATGATGTGGTCATAGTCGGTCTCGGGCAGTTCCTCGAAGTTGATGCCGGCGATCTTGATCATGCGGGCCAGTTCGCGGGTGGTGAGGACCACGTCCACGTCGCGGTAGCCGCTGGCGTTCATCTCGGGCCGCTCGCTTTCGAACTTCTTGGCCGTGCAGGGCATGATGGAGACGCAGGTCACCTTGGCCGGATCCACACCGTAGACGCTGGGGTAATAGGTCTTGGCCAGGGCCCCGAACATCTGCTGCGGCGACTTGCAGGTGGAGAGGTGCGGGATCAGGTCGGGGTAGAACACCTCGACGAAGTTGATCCAGCCCGGAGAGCAGCTGGTGATCATGGGCAGTTTGCCGCCCGTGGTCAGGCGCTGCAGGAGCTCGTTGCCCTCTTCGAGGATGGTCACGTCGGCCGAGAAGTCGGTGTCGAAGACCTTGTCGAAGCCCAGGCGTTTCAGGGCCGTGACCATCTTGCCGGTGGTGATGGCGCCCGGCGGGAGGCCGAACTCGTCGCCGAGAGCCACGCGCACGGCCGGCGCGGTCTGGACCACCACATGGCGCTGGGGGTCGTCGATGGCGGCGAAAACCTGGTCGGTCTGGTCGTTTTCATAGATCGCGCCCACGGGGCACACCGCCGAGCACTGGCCGCAATAGACGCACAGGGTGTCGATGAGCGGCTTTTCGTACGGCGTGGTGATCTCGTAGTGGACGCTGCGGCGGGAGGTGTTGATGGCCCGCACGGTCTGGGTGTCCTGGCAGACCGAGACGCAGCGCCCGCACTTGACGCACTTGGACATGTCGCGCACCAGGGTGTTGGTGTCCACGGTGCGCGGGAAGTGCCGGGCCTCCACGGGGAAGCCGGGCTTGTAGATGCCGAACTGGTGGGCCAGGGCCTGGAGTTCGCAGGTCTGGTTGCGGATGCAGGCCAGGCAGTCCTGGGGATGCTCGGCCAGGATCAGTTCCAGGATCATCCGGCGGATGCCGCGCAGGCGCTCGTTGTCGGTGACCACGCTCACGCCTTCCCAGACGTCGTTGGCGCAGGCGGCCTTGAGCTTGCGGCCGCCGTCGCATTCCACCACACAGAGGCGGCAGACGGCCCGCACCTTGACGTCGGGGTGGTGGCAGAGGACCGGGATATTGACCCCGACTTTACGCGCGGCCTCCAGGATGGTGGTGCCCTCGGGCACGGTGACGGGGATGCCGTCGATGGTCAGGTTGACGCTTTTATTCGGATCGGGCTGATGATGGCTCATGGAAGGTCACCTCGGGTCAGGCCGCGGCAATGGCGCTGGGTTGGGATTTGACGACATTGGCTTCGAACTCGTCCTTGAAGTGTTTCCAGGCCGTGTTCAGGGCCACGGCCGCGGATTGGCCGAGGCCGCAGAAGGAAGCCGAGATCATGGTCGTGACCAGGCGGCGCAGAAGGGCCAGATCGGAGGGGGTGGCCTGTCCGGGCTGGGAAAGCTTTTGCAGTATCTTATAAATCTGCTTGTTGCCTTCCCGGCAGGGCACGCACTTGCCGCAGGATTCATGGAGGAAGAACTCGGTCACGCCCATCAGGTAATCCACGATGCCCACGTCCTCGTTCATCACCACCACCGCGCCCGAGCCCACCGAAAGGCCGGCCTGGCCGAGCTCCTTGTGGCTGTAGATGGTGTCCAGGAGGTCCGGGCCGCCGATGGGGCCGCTTTGGCCGCCGAGGTGGAAGAATTTCAGGCGCTTGCCGCCCGGGATGCCGCCGCCCATTTCGGGGTCGAAGATGATCTCGCGCAACGTCGCCCCGCCCAGGGGGACTTCATAGGTGGCGCGCTTGTTGACGTGGCCCGAGAGGCACACCAGCTTGGTGCCGCCGGAATCCGGCCGGCCGAGCTGGCAGAAGGCGTCGCCGCCGCCGTTGACAATGACGGGGATGCTGCAGAAGGATTCGACGTTGTTGACCAGCGTGGGCTGGAGGAACAGGCCCACTTCGGCCAGGTGCGGGGGCTTGATGCGGGGACGGCCGACCTTGCCTTCGGTGGAGTTCAGCAAAGCCGAGTTCTCGCCGCAGACATACGCCCCGGCGCCGGAGATGATGTGAATGTCGAAATCGAAGCCCCGGCCGAGAATGTTGCGGCCCAGGAAGCCCGCGCCCTTGGCCACCATGATGGCTTCCATGAGTATGCGCTGGATCTTGCGGTATTCGCCGCGCACGTAGATGTAGCCGGCCTTGGCCCCGAAGACGTAGCCGGCGATGGTGATGCCCTCCAGGAGCTTCAGAGGCAGCTTGGACATCAGAAGGCGGTCCTTGAAGGTGCCGGGTTCCCCTTCGTCGGCGTTGCAGACGATGTATTTGGGGGTTTCGGGGATGTGATACAGGTGTTCCCACTTGGAACCGGCCGGGTAGGCCGCGCCGCCGCGCCCGAGGAGCCTGGCTTTCTTGACTTCCTCGATGACCGCCATGGGCTTCATGGAACAGGCCTTTTTCAGGCCGTCATAGCCGCCGATCTGGAGGTAGTCGTCCATGCCGATGGGGTTGATTTTGCCGGCGCCGTCCGCCACGATGGATTTCAGTTTTGACATGCCAGGGCCTCCCTAAAGCTCGGCAGGCCTTCCCGGTAGCTACGGACCAGGGTGCCCACTTTTTCCAAAGTCAAGTCGCCGTACACCTCGTCGCCGATCTTGGCCACGGGGCCCACATCGCAGGCGCCCACACAACAGGTGCGGGAGAGGGTGAACTTCTTGTCCAGCGTGGTCTCGCCCATCTTGATGCCCAGGATGCGTTCGAACCAGCCCACGACTTCTTCGGCCTGGGTGAAGTGGCAGGGCGTGCTGCGGCAGATTTCGATGACGTACTCGCCCCGGGGGGTGGAGCTGAACATGGCGTAGAACGTGAGGATATCGTAAATCTTGGAGAGAGGCACATTCAGCACCCGGGCCGTGAGAGCCGACCAGCGTTCGTCGACGTAATTGGCGCCGGAGGCGGCCTGAATGTCAAGAAGCACGGCAATGAGCTGTTGGGCGTCATTGTCGTACTTCTTCATGATTTGCAAAACCTGGCCTTCTGTCAATTGCTCTTGCATACCTTTCCCTCGGCGGGCTTTCCGGCCCGCGGCGGTCCGCTGAAAAGCCCGAACCCAAAAGGCTCAGGCCGGACGGTACCGCATAGGTGGTTACTGAAAACGACGCACCCTCCCCCTCCGACGAGGCGACGGCTACACGCGTCCCCGCTCCGCCGACGGACGTCACGCGCCGCCGCTATACACGATCAGACAAAATGCAGTAATTTTCTGGGTAGTGTGAGGATAGCATTGAGGATGGGAAAAGTCAAGCCCTAAAAGAACCGGCTTCGGGGGCGCTTTCAGGGTTTCGGCGGAAAATGTTTCAGCGAAGGCGGGTCAGATGGAGTGGATGACCATGCTCAGCCGGACCGCGGCCGGGCCCGGGTTTCGATAGCGGTGGGGACGGTCGGCCGGAAAACGCAGGGCCGAGCCGGCGGCCAGGCGGGTTTCCCGGCCGCCCCCGGTGAGGAGCGGTTCACCTTCGAAGACCGAAACGAATTCCCGGCTGCCGGGCCAATGCGGTTCGGCGGCCAGTCGCCCCCGGCCTCGATTTCAATGCAAGGCCTCCCGAAGCGGCGGTTCTCGGCAAAACCGAACAGGGGCAGTTGCGCGGTGCTGGCGTTGTCGCTGGTCTTTGGCGCGGTTTCCAGCCTGTTCTGAGCGAAGCAGCGCGCCGGGCCTGGACAAAAACCCAGCCGATGCCTACTTTATTTGGTAAACCCGCCTGTCGACGGCGGGCCAAACCGTTCACCCCGGAGGTGTGCCATGTCGAATGCATCCTTACCCCCGAAAGACGATACCCCCCTCAAAGAGAAGCTCCACCGGATAACGGACCGGGCGGTCGATTCCGTGGAGGGAGCTGTGGACCAAGCCCGGGAGGCGGCGGAAAAAATCGAGGCCAAGGGCCGGGCGGCCAAAGACTGGGCTCGGGACACCGGCGGCCGGGCCAAAGAGCGCTTGACGGAAAGCGCGGAAAAGGTCAAGGACTGGACCGGGGAAAAAAGTGACCGCGCCAAGGGCAAACTGGCCGAAGGCGCGGAAAAGGTCCAGGACTGGACCGACCAGACAGCCGGCAAAATCAAACACTGGGCCGATCGCGGCCCGGATGACAAGGACGCGTGATCGGGCGGCCGTCGCCGCTCCCTCTTTATCGATACGATCGTTTCACCACTCCATAAGCGGCCGTCCTCCCGGGGACGGCCGCTTTCATTTGGCCTTCATCGTACTGATGATGAGGTCCGCCTCGTCGTTTTCACCGATCTGGGTGATATACATGAATTGGCGACCGACCGCGGTGATCATGGACACGGCCCGGTGGCCGGTGGTGGGGTCGGCATAGGAAAACGAAAAAGCCTGGCCGCCGCCGAGATCGCGGGGACCGGCGCCTTTGAAGCGCTGGGCGAGTTTTTGGGCCGCGTCGGCCAAAGAGGTGCCCTCGTCCAGGGTGCCGCTGAGAATGGAAACAACGGAGGACCCGTCGTTGGCGGCGATATAGACGCCGTCCTTATCCTGGTCGGCGGTCCAGTGCACCGGCACATCGATGGTGAAGGCGCCGAAATCCCGCACCTCGGCCCCGGCCGAAGCGGCCGCAAGCCACATAACCAGCCCGACGGCCGCCGCAAAAGTTTTACCTTTCAAAGCTGTAAATTCCTTCCGCTTCTTTATGAAAAAAGGTCCCCGTCCACCGCCCCCGGCCAAGTCGGGCTAATCCCGGCCGCCCCGGGGCGCCCGGCCCGTCAAGCCTTCGATCCACACCCTCCCCCCGGGCCGCCTAGGCCCGCCTCCGATTCCATCCCGTCACCCTCCCGGCCGGCTCGGTCCCGGCCGCTCTCCCCGCGGCCCGGAGACGGGTCCAGGGCAAGCGCCCTGGTTACCAGGGGCCGTGGGCGGGGCCCCAGCCGGGGGGGTAGGCGGGACCGCAGTCCGGCGGGGAGTCGGGCCCGCAGACCGTGGCCCAGGCCGGGCCGCCGTCGGGCAGACGGGCGGGGGCCACAGTTCCGCCGGCGTCGGTTTCAACGTTGCAGGCGTTGCCCCGGAAGGCATAGTCGATGACATAGCCTTTTTTGTCGGTGGTCACCCGGGTTTCACAGGAATACGTCTGCACGGACCCGGCCGTGGAAATGCCCACGCCGCCCCAGCCGCCTCCCCAGCTGCCCCAGCCGCCGCCGAAGCCGAACGCGGGGCCGCCCGCGCTGTAATCGCGGCTGACGCGGACAAAGGAATACATCCGCCGGCCGTCGGCGTAGTCATAGCGGGACTGGGGAGGGCCCCAGACGTTGACCAACTGGTCGATGTGCTGGCCCATATAGCGTTCCAGCAAAGCCCCGTAGGCCTTGGCGTCGGTTTTGGGCCCGCAGCCGGCCAGAGCCAGGAGGCCGGCCAGGCAGATCAAACCTATCGTGATTCGCAACTTCATCGTCGCCTCCCTTTATAGTATGGCTGGTTCATCCATCAAACCGATCGCAGCCGGGTCTCCGGCCGTGGAACCATTATAGACCATCGGCCAGGGGCGGTAAAGGGCGATCTCGCCCCGTTCATTCATAAAAAAACCCCGGCCGGCGCCGGGGTTTCCGGGGACATCCCCCAGTCGATCCGCTTCAGGCGGACGGGGTGGTTTTAGAATTCAAAACCGTCGTCGTCAGCCATGGGCAAGGTCTTGGCGGCCGGGCTCCGGCGGGGGCGGGCCACCGGGAACTTCCGGGGAGGCGCCGATACCGGGGCCGCCGCCCGGTGGATTCCGCCGCTGCCGACGCCATGAACCAGGGTGGTCATCTCGTCGACCGCGCCGAGGAGGTTGGCGGCCTGGAGGGAAAGCTGGCCCGCCGCGCTGGCCGATTCCTCGGACGAGGCCGCGTTGGACTGGGTGACCTTGTCCATCTCGGTCATGGCCGTGGTGATCTGGCTGATGCCCTGGGACTGCTCCTTGGAGGCCTCCGAGACTTCGGCCAGAAGCTCGGCCACCTTGGCCGAATGAGCCGCCACGGTATTGAAGTTGCCGGCCGTGGTGTTGACCATTTCCGAGCCGGAATTTATGTTGCCGATGGTCGAGGCGATGAGATCGGCCGTGTTCTTGGCCGCTTCCGCCGAACGGATGGCCAGGTTCCGCACCTCGTCGGCCACCACCGCGAAGCCGGCCCCGGCCTCACCCGCGCGGGCCGCCTCCACGGCCGCGTTCAGGGCCAGGAGGTTGGTCTGGAAGGCGATTTCATCGATGGTCTTGATGATCTTGCCGATCTCGTTGCCCGAGATGGAGATTTCTTCCATGGCCCGGATGACGTCGGCCATGGAGGTATTGGCTTTGTTGACCGCGTCGGTGGCCTGGGCCATGAGGGCGTCGGCCTCCTGGGCGTTGTCGGCGTTGCGCTTGGTCATGGAGGACAGTTCCTCCAGGGCCGCGCTGGTCTCCTCCAGGGAGGCCGCGTTTTCCGTGGCCCCTTCGGCCAGGGTGTTGGAGGCCTGGCTGAGCTGACCGGAGGCGTTGTCCACCTCCTGGGCCCCTTCGGAGAGGGTGGCGATGAGGCGGTTGATGGGGCCGGTGATGCCCCGGGTGAGGAACACGGCCAAGAGCATGCTGATGGCGATGGCCACGGCCGTGCCCGCCATGAGGACCAGAATGACCCGCCTGGCCGCGTCGTTGGAGTCGCGGGCCACCTGGGTGGCCAGCGAAGTGCCCACTTCCCGCAGCTTGGCCGCGTTGGCCGCGATGCTGTCGTTCAAGCCCGCCCGGGCGGCGGCCCCATCGACGGAGGCCTTCTGGTACGTGACGAGCCGCTCCAGGACGTCGTTCAGAGCGGCGAGGTTATCGATCATCTTGACAGCGAAGGCCCGGCCTTCATCGGTCCGGGAACCGTCCAAAAGACTTTGGGTCTGCTTGGCGAGGTCGCGGGTGATTTGGCGGCTTTCATCGAGCAGGGGCGGGTCGTTCTCCACAAACCCCCGCAGGACCGCCACCAGCATCCGGTACCCGCCCTCTTGAATTTCACGGATGGTGTTGATTCGGGCCGCCCGCCGGTCGATGTCGGCCGCCGGGGCTCCGCTGCTGATCTCCGCTTTCCGTTTTTCCTCCTCCCGGGCGAGGAAGGAGTCCAGGTCCTTGGAAAAATCCGCATGGCCGCTCAGCAACTTGGCCCGGCTCTCGGTCAGGGCCTGCTGGCGGGCCGGCACCTGGTCGGCCAGTTCCTCATATTTGGCGTAATCGGCCTGAAGGGTCTGATAGGGGTCCAGCACCGAAGGAATGTTGATGGTCCGGGCATTGGGCGTATGGAGATTGTCATTAATGGCCGCAAAGGTCTTCTTCATCAGTTCGGTATACGATTTGGCCTTTTTCCAGGTTTCCTCGGTCCGATTCACCAGATAGCTGCGGACCTGGAAATTCTCCATGGCCACGGCATACTGCACGGTGGCCGCCTCATCCATGAGCGGCAGACTGTTTTCGATCAGATCATTGGAGCCGAACCGCACTGGCTGCATATAAAAGTACACCACGGCCACCAATGCCACAAAAATGACATTCGTCACCACAAATCCCGACACAATCTTGGTCCCCAACTTCATTGGCCTCTCCTCGCAGGTATGATCTTCATTCGGACGTCCCCTTCAGGGTACGACAACAAAAAAACTACCCTTTCATATTAAGTATAGAAATTTAATAAAAATACTTTACCAAACTCGACGCGGCAAAAAAACCGCCATCACAAGACACACCTGGAAAACGCCGCGGGCATGCGTTTTACTGAAAAGCCTCCCCAGTAAACACGCCTGGGACGCCCCCACGCCCGGGCCCCCGGCCGGTCACAATCCAAGACTTCAACAGCCCCCGCGGGGGACCCGATCACCTCCGCCGGCAATATTTCGAGATCATCCGAGGGGAGTCCCGCCGCAAGCGGTTATGGGCAGGCCGCCGACCCTGGTTCAGGGAAACGTCACCCGCATACTTTGTTAGATTTTACCACTGGGCGGAAGCAAAGGCAAGCCCGGAGCGTTTTGCCTTCCAATCGTCATCATCTCTTGAGCAAAACGCCGGGACTTCCGGGCGCTTTTCTTTTTATGCCCATGACCTTAAAAAGGCGCCGGCCCGGACACCAGGCCGGGGCGACGCCTTGAGAAAGGTTTCGAAACAATACCGTCAATAAGTCATGATTTTCACGCCGGGATCAACCAGGGCCCCCAGGCCGGGCGACAGGTTGGTGTGGGTGATGAAATACTTGCGGCCATCCCGGGTCACGGCCCAGCCCTTGATGGTCAGGGACATCCGGGGGCCGCCGGCCGGGGCTTCCACCACCAGGGCCTCCTGGGCCTTGAGACCGAAGCCGGCCAGTACCGCCTCCACCACGCTGTCGAATTCCGGCGCGGCGGTCACCACCCTGTACCCTTTTTGACGCAAGGTCTGTAGGGCCTCCGGCGGCAAGCCGCCGAATTCCAGCAGCACCCGGTCTTTCCCGCTCTCCCACAAAACCGGGGCGATGAGGCCGGAAGCGGCCCCGGCGTCCGCCTGGTTCGCGCCCGCATCCGCCTGGAGGCCCACTTTGGGCTCCCCGCCGAGGTTTTTCACCAGATCGGCGGCGAAGAAAGAGGGATTGCGGCGATCGAGCGTGGTCACGGCCAATGGTTTCGGGTTGGGGTCGGCGGCCGGGCCGGGCAGGATCAGGTTGCGGTGGAGGTCGAGGAGCTTGAAGCCGTGCGTTTCCAAAAAACTGGTCCAGGCCGGATCCGTGCGGCGGTCCACCCGGGCGATACGGTTGACGACCAGGGGCTGTCCCGTGCTCCACGCCGAAGCGGTGGGCCAGATAATCCAGTCGGCGGCGATTTTCAGCCGGATGTCGCCGCCGCCCTCATAGGTCCGATCGCGTTTATAGATGCGATAGTAGTTGCACAGCGACCAGAGCCGGTCCAGGGCCTGGTCCAGGGTTTCGTTTTTGGCGGTGCGGAAAATCTTGTATTCCGGATGGGTCTCCTCCAGGGCCTTGAGCGTGCTCTGGGGCAGTCGGGAGCCGAGGTCGAGCAGCACCCGGGTGCCGTCCTCGGTCTCCACCAGGGGGAAACTGGCCGTATCCACTTCGACGACCCCCGTGCCCACCGGGAGCGACAGGTGCCCCCGGGCGCTGAGCCGGCTGCCGAGGCGGGTGAAAATGAGGCCGAGGGTGTTTTTTGCCGATTCCGCGTCCTGGTCCGGCAATTCCAGCACCCCCGCCCGCTCCGGGGCCGGGGATGCGGCGGCGGACGAGGCCGGAGCCGCCGAGGCCGCGGCGGTCTGGACCGGGGCCTCCGCCGGAGCCGGCCGCTGCCGTTCGAGGGTCCGTCCGCTGGCGGCGGGGGGGGCGCCCCGGGACGCGGCCGCGGCCGCGGTCTTGACCTCCTGGGGATTGACGCCGGCCAGGGCGGTGAGGTAGGCGCCGGCGGCCGGGATCTTCAGTTCAGCCCCGGCCAGGATCAAGTCGGCATTCCGCACGTCGGGATTCAGCCTCTTGGTGATCCGTATCAGATGGCGGTAAATCAGGTCGCTGTCCATGCCCTCGCGCCGCATGAGCTTTTCCAGGGTGTCGCCGGGGCGGACCTTGACGGTGCGGTAGACCACCTGGCTGCCGGGATCCACGCTCAAGGGGCCGGCATTGCCGGAGGGGAAGTCCAGATCGCCGGAAGACGCGGAGGAGGTGGAGGCGGAAGCGGTTGCGGCCTCGGCAGCCGAGTCCGGGGCGGCGGCCCCGGCGGGCTGGTGGCGCCGGACCACGACCTTGGCCGGCTGCTGGCTGCTCTGTGACCGCTCATACACTTTGACCGTCTCGGTCATCTGGGCCGGATCCGCTCCGGGGGCGGCCTCCTCGGCGTTCGGCAGGGACGGCAGGTTCAGCACCTGCCCCACTTCCAGGGCGTTGACGTCGGTGAGCCCCGGGTTGAGGTCTTTGACCAGGCGCAGCATCTTGGCCTCGTCGGCCGAAGAGGTCAGTACGCCCCTCTCCCGGAGAAGCTTCAAGAGCCCGTCGCCCCGCGCCACCCGGTACTGGTCGACCGCCACGCGCAGATCTTCGAATTCATATACCTCCACCATCTTGGTCAGGGTGATGGTGTGGTCGGCCGCATAGTCCGAAGTCCGCTGGGGCGCCGAGGCGGGGGCCGGAGCCGGGACCTCGGCTTGAGCCGGGGGCTGGTTTTCGCCGGTCTGCGCCGCCAGGCGTTCAACCCCGCCAAACCAGAGAAGCGCCGGCAAGACCCCCGCGGCCATGACTTTTCCGAAAGTTTTTTTCTTGTTCATAACCAGACCCCTAAAGTCCCAGCCGGAGATTCCGGCCGCGTCCTTCTCCGTCCGGGATCCGCCCCGGTTCGGAAGGATAAAGGCCGGCGGCCCCAATAACGGAGTCGAAGACCAACTCAAAATTCGTCATCCATGGGTATGGCCGCATCCAGTTCCTGTTTCTTACTGTGGTCCACCACCCGGGGCCGGGGGCGCCCGGCGGCGCCGGCCTCGTCCCGGCTGAAGCCCACCCGGGCGGGCGCGGATCTGACGCCGGCCGGCCGGACCGGGTTCGGCCGGCCGCCTCCCTGCCGGGCGGCCGCGCCGGAGCCCTTCAGAATCACGGTCATCTCGCTCACCGCCTCACCCAGGAGGGCCGCCTGGCGGGTCAGGCTGTGGGACAGCGACTGGGTTTCGCCGGCGCCGGCCGCATTTTCCTGGGTGACCTTGTCCATCAAGGCGATGGACTGATGTATATTCTGGATGTCCTGGGCCTGGCTCTGGCTGGCCTGGGCGATTTCGTCGACGATGGCGCCCATTTGGTCACTGGTGACCACCACCGAGGCGAAGCTCTCCTCGGCGTTGTTGACCAGGCGGGCCCCCTGGTTGATGCGGTCCTCGATGCCGGCGATGATCACGGCCGTGTTCTGGGCCGCCGCGGCCGAACGGTTGGCCAGGTTGCGCACCTCGTCGGCCACCACCGCGAAGCCCACCCCGGCCTCCCCGGCCCGGGCCGCCTCCACCGCCGCGTTCAAAGCCAGGATATTGGTCTGGAAGGCGATTTCCTCCACAGTCTTGATGATCTGCCGGGAAGCCTGGCCCGAGTGGCGGATTTCCTCCATGGCCTTGGATATCTCCCCCATGGCCGAGTTGGCCTGGACCACGTGCTCCTTGGCCTCGATCATCAGGTCCCGGGCCTGGCCGGAATGGCCCGCGTTGCGCTTGGCCAGGGTGAGCATTTCCTCGAGGCTGCTGATGGCCTCCAGCACGGCCGCCGTGTTTTCACTGACCCCCTTGGCCAGGAGTTGGCTGGAATGCGACAGTTGGTCCGCCGTCTGGGTGACCTCGGCCGCCCCGCCCCGGAAATGCTCGATCACGCCGCTCAAAGGCCGGACCGTGGACCGGAGGAGAATCCAGAACAGGGCCACCGTCAACACCAGGGCAGCCGCCAACCCCACCAGCATGGAGCGGAAAATCTGGCGGCCGGCGCCCTCGCTCTCGGCCATGACCAGTTCGGTCAGACGCCGGGTCTCGTGGTTGAACTCGGCCAGTTCGGCCTTGATGCGTTCCGCGCCCCGGGCCAGGTCCGCCTGGACGCCGGCCTTGCGCTCGGCCACGGCCTGGAGTTGGTTTTTAAGAACATCCAGCCGCCGGAAAATCTCCCGCACCCCGTCCCGGGTCGCCTGGTCCAGATCGGAATAGTCGGCCGGTTCGACCCAGTCGGCCAGCCCCGAAGCGTCGCTTCGGGCATCGACTTCCCACAAGAGCGCCAAGCGCTGCTGGATATGCCCCTGGGCGGCCCAGGCCGCCCGGCGCCGGGCCTCGCGATTGCCCATTTCCGTCTGCGGGGCCAGAAGGCCCAGACTCTCCCGGCTCAGCCGTTCCAGCGCCGCCCGGGCCTCATCCTGGGACTTGACGGCCTCCGCCAGGCCCTCCAGGCCCTTCCGCAGCGTCTCCAATTCTTCCAGCACGGCCGCCACCCGGGGCCGGAGGTTGGTCAGCACGTGATCCGCGTCCAGGTTTCGGACCAGGTTCCGGCCCGTGCCGGTCACCGCCTCGAAACTCCCGTTCCCTTTATCGAGATACTCCCCCCGGCCGGAAATGGCGTATCCGGAAATGTTGTCCAGGACCGTGGCCACACCGCTGGTCAGTTCCTGGGAAGCGATGAGCGTGGGGATGACCTCCAGGCCCAGATCGTCGGACAGGGAACGCAGCGTGCCCACCCGCAACACCACGAACCCCAGCAGCAAAGCCACCACCAGGAAGATCATGGCAAAGCCGCAAGCCAATTTGGCACTCAGATTCAACCGCTTCACAGGCCACCCCAAACGGCCGCGCCGCCCTCAGGTTACAGGATGGGAACCACCACTGGCCGGAAAACCTCGCCTCAAAGTCAAAGCAGTGGAAACATCAAGGGAATATGCTTCAAACAAGGATATGTCCAATTCTAACGATCACCGTGAATTTGTCAACCGCCGCGCCCTCTCCGATGGTCCGCCGGAGAGGACGGGCCGCCAGCCGGTCACGAAGCCGGTTTCACCACCAGGTTCACCAGCTTGTCCGGCACATAGATCTTCTTGACGATGGTCTGGCCTTCGAGCCACTTGGCCAGGGACGGGTGGCCGAGAACCAGGGGCTCGATGGCCTCCGGCTCGAGCCCGGCGGCCAATTCCAGCTTGCCCCGGACTTTCCCGTTGATCTGCACCACATATTCCACGGTGGACCGCTGGGTGGCGGCCTCGTCATACGTGGGCCAGCCGCCGCTGAACACGGTTTCGCCGTGGCCCAGGGCCTCCCAGAGTTCCTCGGCCAGGTGGGGGGCCATGGCGGCCACCAGGCGCACCACGGCCTCGGAAATCACGCGGCTTTTGATCTGGTTCTTGGTGAGATGGTTGACCAGTTCCATCAGCCGGGCGATGGCCGTGTTGTAGGAAAAGCGGGCCAGGTCCGAGGTCACGGCCTTGACGGTGGAGTGGAGCCAATAGCGGGTTTCGGCGTCCCGCGGCTCGCCTTCGGCCAGGGCGCCGCCCTCCTCGGGGAGGACGGCCGTCCACAGGCGGTCGAGGAAACCCTTCATGGCCCGGACCCCGCCCTCGCGGAAGTCGCCGCCTTCCAGGTAGGCGCCCATGAACATCAGGTACAGCCGGAAGGCGTCGGCCCCGAACTCGCGGATGTATTCATCGGGGTTGATGACGTTGCCGCGCGACTTGGACATCTTGGCCCCGTCGCGCACGATCATGCCGTGGGCCACGAAGCGCTTGTACGGCTCGTCGAAATCGAGGTGGCCGCACCGCTGCAGGGCCTTGCAGAGCCAGCGGCTGTAGAGGAGGTGCAGCACCGCGTGCTCGTTCCCGCCCACATACAGGTCCACCGGCAGCCACTTCTTGGTGCGCTCCGCGTCGAAGGGCCGGTCGGCGAACTCGGCGGAGGGGTAGCGGTAGAAATACCAGGCCGAGCAGAGGAAGTTGTCGGACACGTCGGTCTCCCGCGTGGCCGGGCCCCCGCACTCGGGGCAGGTGGTGTGGAAGAAGGCCTCGTTGCGCTTCAAGGGGGAAAAGCCGCTGCCGTCGGGCTTGTAGTCTTCCATATACGGCAAGACCACCGGCAGGTCTTTCTCCGGCACGGGCACGGCCCCGCATTTTTCGCAATAAATGATGGGAATCGGCGGTCCCCAGTAGCGCTGGCGGCTCACGCACCAATCCCGCAGGCGGTAGTTGATCTTGAACTCGGCCAACCCCTTTTCCTTGAGCCAGCCGGTGACGGCCGCCCCGCCCTCTTCCTTGGCCGGCCGGCCGTCGAACTGGCCGGAATTGACCAGCCGGCCCTCGCCGGTGTAGGCCTCGGGGAGGCGGTCCACAAAGGTGCCGTCCGGAGAGACCACCTGGCGGATGGGCAGATCGAATTTCACGGCGAAGTCGAAATCGCGCTGGTCGTGGGCCGGGACGGCCATGATGGCCCCGGTGCCGTAGCCCATGAGGACGTAGTCCGCGGCCCAGACCGGAATCCGCTCCCCGTTGACCGGGTTCACGGCGTAGGCCCCGGTGAAGACGCCCGTCTTTTCGCGGCCCTCGGCCTGGCGGTCCACCTCGGTGAGGCGGGCCGCGTTCTGGCGGTATTCCTCCAGGGCCGGCCGCTGGTCAGGAGTGGTGATCTGGTTCAGCATGGGGTGTTCCGGCGAAAAAACCATATAGGTGACGCCGAAAAGGGTGTCGGGCCGGGTAGTGAAAATATTAAATTCCGGGCCGCCCTCGATGCGGAAGGTCACTTCCGCGCCCTGGCTGCGGCCGATCCAGTTGCGCTGGGCGATCTTGGTGCGTTCGGACCAGTCGATGCGGTCGAGGTCGTCCAGGAGCTCCTGGGCAAAGGCGGTGGTCTTGAAATACCACTGTTCCAGATCCTTCTTGGTGACCTGGGAGGAGCAGCGCTCGCACTCGCCGTCGATGACCTGCTCGGCGGCGAGAACGGTCTTGCAGTCCGGGCACCAGTTGACCGGGGCCTTCTTCTTGTAGGCGAAGCCGTTTCTATACATGGTGACGAACATCCACTGGGTCCAGCGGTAGTAGTCGGGGTGGGTGGTGTCCACCTGCCGGCTCCAGTCGAGCATGAGGCCGACTTTTTTCAGCTGGTTTTCGCGGAAGCGCTCGATATTCTTGGGCACCATCTCGGCCGGGTGGCGGCCGTGCTTCAGGGCGAAATTCTCCGAGTGCATGCCGAAGGCGTCGAAGCCCATGGGCTCGAACACGTCGTAGCCCAAAAGTCTATGGTACCGGCCCTGGATGTCGGAACCGACAAAAGCGAAGACGTTGCCGACGTGGAGCCCCTCGGCCGAGGGATAGGGGAACATCATCAGATTGTAGAAAGGCTTCTTCGCCGCATCCAGATCGAGGCGGTCGGTGCCCCGCTCCGCCCAACGCTCCCGCCACTTGGCCTCCACGGCCCCATGATCATACTTGGCCATACGCCCAGCACCTCATCAAAATATCGGGGATACCCCCTTGAATCAATACAACATATTACTATAACCCAAGCCCCTCCCCCGGTCAACGGAATTTGCGCAGCGTCAGCGGACGGCGCGGCCTTCGGGGCGCGAAATTTTTCGGTAAAGAACCGTATTTTTTCGACACGGGTCGGAGCGGAGCGACGTCGTTGTCGAAAAAATACGAGCGAACGAAAGAAAACCTTCGCCCCCCGAAGGCCGGCCCGCCCCCCCGCCCGCCTGCTCAAGCCTCACCCCGGCTCCTGAGATTGATTTGGACAGAACCGGCCAAAACTGGTACAATCACGTCCTTATCCGCTATTCCAAACCAGGAGGTTCATGGTGCGCTATTACATCGACAAGGAAATATTCCGCCGTTTCCCCGATTTCCGGCGGGTGGTGGTATTGGCCTCGAACGTGGACAACCACGGCGAACACCCGGAACTGGAGGCTCTGCTCCGCGCGGCCGAGGAAAAAGTGCGCGGCGGGGAACTGGCCGCCTTTCCGGACCTCCCCCGCCTGAGCATCTGGGTGGAGGCCTTCAGAACTCTGGGCATCAATCCCAAGAAGACCCCGCCGTCCGTGATCAACATGATCAAACGGGTCCGGGGCGGGAAAAACCTCCCGTACATCAACAGCCTGGTGGCCATCTTCAACTGCCTGAGCCTGGAGAACCTCCTGTCCTGCGGCGGGGACGACCTGGACGTGGTCCGGGGCGACCTGGCCCTGACCGTGGCCGACGGCGGGGAAAACTACAGCCCCTTGGGCCAGCCCGAGGTGCGGGAACACCCGGGCGCGGGCGAGGTCATCTACATGGATACGGCCACGCGGGAAGTCTTCTGCCGCTGCTGGTGCTGGAAAAACGGCGACGTCAGCAAGCTGGGCGAGAACACCCGGCGCACGGCCATCAACATCGACGGCATGCTCCCGGCCTTTACCCTGCCCCAGCTCGAAGACCTGGGCCGGCAGGCCGCGGAACTTTTACGGCGCTTCACCGGGGCGACCACGGAAATCAAGGTCATGAGCCCCGAAATGCCGGAGTTCACCATCTCCTGAAGGAGGGCGGATCATGGACTATGAGATCGGATTTCTGGGCTACGGCCGCATGGCCCGGGCCATCTCCGAGGGCCTGGACCACCAGGGCGTCATCCCCTATCATCATCAGATCGTTTCCGGCCGCGACCAGGGCCGGCTGCGGGAGGTCGGGGAAAAACGGAGCGTGGCCGTGGCCGCCGACAACCGGGACCTGGCGCGGCGCTCGAAGGTGGTGCTCCTGGGGGTCAAGCCCGACCAGGTGGAGGGCGTGCTGGACGAGGTGCGGGACGAATTGGGCGGCCGGCTGTTGATTTCCATGGCCGCCGGGGTGCGGCTGGAGACCCTGAACAGCTTTCTCCACGCCACGGGGGTCGATCTGGTGCGGGCCATGCCCAACCTCCCCGCCCTGGTGGGGCGGGGGGCGACTTTGATCTGCTCCCGGCCCGGGGCCGATCCGGCCCATCTGGAACGGGCCCGGGAAATTTTCGGCGCCGTGGGACTCTGCCTGCCGCTGGAGGAGCGTCAGTTCGACGCGGCCACCTCCCTCAGCGGCTCCGGCCCGGCCTATTTCTTCACCATCATCGAGTCGCTGGTGCGCGGCGCGGTCCGCCTGGGCCTGTCGTGGGAGACGGCCCGCACCCTGGCCGTGCAGACCGCCCTGGGCGCGGCCGAGACCGCCGCCCGGCGGCCGGAAATGGCCCTGGCCGACCTGCGCGACCAGGTCACCTCCCCGGGCGGCACCACGGCCGAGGCCTTGTACGTGCTGGAAAACGGCGGTCTGGGCGGCCTCCTGCAAAAGGCCCTGGACGCGGCCTCGGAAAAATGCAACCGGCTGCTATAGGCGAAAATAGAGGGAAGTCATGAGAATAAAAGCTTTGGGCGCGGTCGGGACGGTGACGGGATCCTCGTTCCGGCTGGAGATGGACGGCGGCGCCAATTATCTGCTGGACTGCGGCCTCTTTCAGGGCGGCCGCCAGACCGAGCTGCGCAACACCAACACCGGGGTCTATGATCCCAAGAGCATCGCGGGCATTGTCCTGACCCACGCCCACATGGACCACTCGGGCCTGGTGCCCCGGCTGGTCAAGGGCGGCTACCGGAATCCGGTCTACGCCACCGAGGCCACGTGCGATCTCCTGCGCGTCCTGTGGCTGGACGCGGCCAACATCCAGGAACAGGAAGCCGTCTGGAAAACCCGCAAGAACCGCCGCCAGGGCCAGCGCGAGGTGGAGCCCCTCTACGACGAGGACGACGCCCGCCAGGCCATGGCCCTCCTGACCCCCATGAGCTTTGCGGAGCCCCGCCGCCTGGCCCCCGATCTCACCGTCCGCTTCATTCCCGCCGGGCACATCCTGGGCGCGGCCAGCGTCCATTTCACGGCCGAGGAAAACGGGGGCGCGCAGCGGGTGGGCTTTTCCGGCGACATCGGCCGCACCAACCAGCTTCTGATGCCTCCGCCCCAGGCCCTCCCGGAGGTGGACACCCTCTTCATGGAGACCACCTACGGCAACCGGCTGCACAAGGAGATGGAGCCCTCGATGGAGGAACTCCTGACCGTCATCAACCGGGCCTGGAAGGAAAACGGCAAAATCCTCATCCCGGCCTTCGCCGTGGAACGCACCCAGGAAATCCTGTATCTCCTGGCCCGGGCCTGGCGCGATGAGCGCATCCCCCGGGAGATGCCCATCATCCTCGATTCCCCCCTGGCCACCCAGGCCCTGGAAATCTACGGCCGCCACGTGGACCTCTTCGACGACGAGACCAAGGCCTTCCTGGGCCGGGACGGCTCCACCAACTATCTCCCGAGCCTGCGCATCACCCGCGATGCCCAGGAAAGCCAGAAGCTCAACGAGCTGAACACGCCCTCGCTCATCATCGCCGGCAGCGGCATGGCCAACGCGGGCCGCATCCTCCACCACCTCAAGCACAACCTCTGGCGGGCCAACTGCCACGTCATCTTCGTGGGCTTCCAGTCCCAGGGCACCACCGGCCGCCGCCTGGTGGAGGGGGCCAGGGTGGTCAAGATCTTCCGCGAGCCCGTGAACGTCGAGGCCAACATCCACACCATCGGCGGCTTTTCGGGCCACGCCGACCAGAACGAGCTCCTGGCCTGGCTGGGACGCCAGGTCCACCCGGGCCTGACCGTCAACCTCATCCACGGCGAGGCCGGGAGCACCCGGGACTTCTACGACCTGGTCAAGACCAGGCACCCGGAGGTGGAGTTCAACATTCCCAACTGGCTCCACTATGCGGCCCTGGCCCCGGAAAAAACGGGCGCGATCCGGCCTCCGCTGGAATTTCCCCATCCGGCCGCGACCCCGCCGATCTCCGCCGACGACCGGGTGGCCGCCAGCCTCCGGCGCCGTCTGGGCCGCCTGGAAGCGCAGGCCCAAACCGCCTCCGCCCTCTCCCCGGACCAATTGGCCCTCCTGGAAGGCTACCTGGCCCAGGCCGAGGACCTCCTCCTGGCCGTCGGCCAGGAGGAGGAATAAGGCGAGCCCTTTCGCCCTCCCGCTTCCCCGCAGCCGGCCCCGCACGCCGGCTTCAGCTTTTTTTACTCTTCTCCCCCTCCGGCCGGCCGATCCGGAGACTCGGCCAGGAACCGCTCCAGGGCCTCCCGGTTGTGGGCTCTCATCAGCCGGGCCGCGCGGTCGACGTCCCGGGCCTCCAGGGCCGCCAGAATCGCTCGATGGTCCGTGAGGCCGGCCTCCCGGGTCCGCCCCTGGCTCTGGTAATACAGGGCGCAGAGGTTGATCTTGTATTGGGTCTGCCGGGCCAGTTCCCCCAGGGTCCGGTTGGGGCAGAACTCGATGAGCACCAAGTGGAACTCCACGGAGTGGGCGTGGAACTGACCGCTGTCGCCGATTCGCAGGGCCGCCTCCTGCTCCCGGGTCACGGCCGCGAGGCGGACCGCCAGGAGGTCCAGTTCCCGGCCGGTCAACTGGCGAAGACAATCCATGACCCCGTCGAAGAGCACCTCGTTGGTCCTGATGATTTCGGCCACGTCGCGCCGGTTGAAGGCGGCCACCCGGGGGCCGGAGTTGTGCCGCTGCACCACGAAACCGTCCTGGGTGAGCTTGCTGATGGCCTCGCGCACCGGGGTCCGGCTGACCCCGAATTCCACGGCCAATTCCTCTATTTTCAACCGGGTCCCCGGCAACAGCTCGCCGCTCTGGATGCGGTCCACGAGCCGGGTGTGGAGCTGCTCCACCAGGGACTCCCGTTTCAGGGGCGCGGTCGGCATACTCCCTCCTTGCGTCTCCGAAGAATCTTTATTCAGGCCGAGCTTTTCAAGGCCATCCGGCTGGTCTCCCGAAGTGTTCGGGACGTGGACATTATACCATCATCGCCGTCCGTTTTCAGCCGGGCCGGACAAAAAACCGTCCGCCCGGCCGCGCTTATCGGTTGACAATCAATCGTAAATTCGCTACCGTATCTTGAACACGTATTCCGAACGGAATTCCGCCGGCCGCCGGGCTCGGCGGTTCTGTTCCCACCCGTTTGACGCTTGAAGAGAGGACCGTATGGAACCGCAGGAGAAAGCCCTCATCGACAGACTTGTTTTGGTGAATCCGGAGCTCAAGGCTCTGGTCGAGGAGCACCAGGCTTTCAAGGCCAAACTGGACGAAATGGGCCGCCGCCCTTACCTGGCTCCCGAAGAAGATTTGGAACGCAAAAAACTGCAGAAAGCGAAACTGGCGGTCAAAGACAAAATTCAGCGTATTTTGGACGAACATTCCGCCTGATCCCCTCCCTTTTCATCACAGGCTCTTGACCACGAGGCCGCGACCCGCCGAGGGCGGATCGCGGCCGGGGCGTTTTGGGACTTAACTAATGAACGGCCGCTCCCGGCAAACCCGGACGGCCGGACAGCCGGGCCTTTCGGGCAAACCCCGGGCCGGTTATATTACGATGCGTCGCCGGCAACCCCGGACGCGGAAAGAAGTAAGCTATGGCCGAATTGACAGGCGCCCAGATTTTGATCGAGTGCTGGAAAAAAGAGGGGGTGGAGGTGGTCTTCGGCTATCCCGGCGCCACCACCATCGACATCCACCACTACCTGATGGAAAGCGGGCTCCGCTTCGTTTTAACCCGCCACGAACAGGCCGCGGTCCACGCGGCCGAAGGCTACGCCCGGGCCACCGGACGGCCCGGGGTGGCCCTGGTCACCAGCGGCCCCGGGGCCACCAACGCGGTCACGGGCCTGGCCGCGGCCAACCTCGATTCCATCCCCGTCCTCGTCTTCTCCGGCCAGGTGGCCCGGATGATGATCGGCAACGACGCCTTCCAGGAAGTGGACATCGTCGGCGTCACCCGCCCCATCACCAAGCACAACTACCTGGTGCGCGACACCGAATCCCTGGCCCGCATCGTCAAGGAGGCCTTCTACGTGGCCACCAGCGGCCGGCCCGGGGCCATTCTGGTGGACCTGCCGAAGGATGTGGTGGCCGGCAAGGCCGAATTCAAATACCCCGGAAAAATAAAACTGCGGGCCTACCAGCCCCATCTCGAGCCCCACCCCAAGCAGGTGGCCAAAGCGGTGGAGATGATGCTGGCCGCCGAGAGGCCGGTCCTGTACACCGGCGGCGGGGTCATCATGAGCGGCGCCTCGGAGCCGCTTCTGGACCTGGCCGAGCGGCTTCAGATTCCGGTGACCAACACTCTCATGGGCCTCGGCGGCTTTCCCGGCACGCATCCCCTCTTTCTGGGCATGCTGGGCATGCACGGGCTGTACCAGGCCAACCTGGCCGTGCAGGAGTGCGACCTTCTGATCGCCGTGGGCGCCCGCTTCGACGACCGGGTCACCGGCCGCCTGGACCGTTTCGCCAAAAAGGCCAAGATCATCCAGATCGATCTGGACCCCACCTCCATCCACAAGCGCATCACCACCGACGTGCCCCTGGTGGCCGACGCCCGGCTGGCCCTGTCGTCCATCCTGGAGCTGTTGGGCGATTATCCGGAATACGACAAAAAGGCTAGAAACCTCTGGCTCAAGAGCATCGCCGACTGGCGGGCCGAGGGCGAGGCCCTTCTGGATTACCGCCAGGTCGACAAAAAGGAGACCTGCACCGGCCGGACCTGCGTCAACTGGAGCGCCGCGGACGGCGGCTGCCGCATCGAGCCCATCAAACCCCAGATGGTCATCGAAACCCTGTATCGCCAGACCAAGGATTCCGACGCCATCATCGCCACCGAGGTCGGGCAGCACCAACTCTGGTCGGCCCAGTATTACCTCTACGACAAGCCCCGGCGCTTTCTGACCTCCGGCGGTCTGGCGGTCATGGGCTTTGGCCTTCCGGCGGCCATGGGCGCCCAGATCGCCCGGCCCGACGCCCTGGTCATCGACATCGCCGGGGACGGCTCCATCCTGATGAACATTCAGGAACTGGTGACCATCGTCGAGGAAAAGCTGCCGGTCAAGGTGGTCATCCTCAACAACGGCTGCCTGGGCATGGTCCGCCAGTCGCAGCAGCTCTTCTACAACAAGTGTTATTCCGGCACCATGCTGGGCCAGAGCCCTGATTTCGTCAAACTGGCCGAAGCCTTTGGGGCCAAAGGTTTCCGGGCCGAGCGGGTCGAGGAGGTCGGACCGGTCATCGAAAAGGGGCTGGCCGCCGAAGGCCCGGTCGTCATGGAATTCATCGTCTGCCAGCAGTCCCTGGTCTATCCCATGGTCCCGGCCGGCAAGGACAATTACCACATGATTCCCTTTGTCGACGCCGAATCGGCGGTCGTGGGCTGAAAAGGAGCGACCATGGAAAACAGCAAACCGATGCGCCGCACCCTTTCCGTCCTGGTCGACAACGAGCCCGGCGTCCTGGCCCGGGTGACCGGCCTGATTTCGGGCCGGGGCTTCAACATCGAGAGCCTGTCGGTGGCCGAGACCATGGACCCCATGGTCTCCCTCATCACCCTCATCACCTCGGGTTCGCCCCAGATCATCGAGCAGATCATCAAGCAGCTCCGCAAGCTCATCAACGTCATCAAGGTCGTGGACCTCAGCGAGGACGATTTTGTGGAAAAGCAGCTCGTCCTCGTCAAGGTCCGGGCCCTGGGCGCGGACCGGTCCGAGCTGCGGAGCCTGTGCGAAATTTTTAAAGGAAAAATCCTCGACGTCAGCCCCCGGACCTACACCATGGAATTCACGGGCAACGAAAAGAAGATCCGCGACATCCTCCTGCTGCTGGACGAATTCGGCATCGAGGAGCAGGTGTCCACGGGCCTGACGGCCATGGCCCGCACCCGGCTGTTCAAGAAGGACCGGAAGCCCGCCTGATTTTTGAGCTCTCTTACACGCCCTTTCGGGCCGGCGGCCGTCGCCGGCCCCGAATTACCATACGCCGCAAGGAGAATGTGTCATGCAAGTGTATTTCGAAAAAGACGCCCCCCTGACTCCGCTCTCAGGGAAAACCATCGCCATCATGGGCTACGGCAGCCAGGGTCACAGCCAGGCCCAGAACCTGCGCGACTCGGGCCTCTCCGTCATCATCGGCCAGCGCCCCGGCGGGCCCAACTATGACCTGGCCGTGGAGCACGGCTTCAAGCCCATGTCGGTGGCCGACGCGGCCGCCCAGGCCGACCTGATCCAGATTCTCCTGCCGGACCACCTCCAGGCCCAGATTTATGAACGCGACATCAAGCCGCACCTGAAGCCCGGCAAGATGCTCATGTTCAGCCACGGCTTCGCCATCCACTTCAATCAGATCGTGCCGCCCAAGGACATCAACGTCACCATGATCGCCCCCAAGGGCCCCGGCCACCTGGTGCGGTCCGAATACGTCAAGGGCGCGGGCGTGCCGTGCCTCATCGCCATCCACCAGGACGCCGACGGCCAGGCCCTGCCGTGGGCCCTGGCCTACGCCACCGGCGTGGGCGGCACCCGGGCGGGCCTCATCCGCACCACCTTCACCGAGGAGACGGAAACCGACCTCTTCGGCGAACAGGCCGTTCTGTGCGGCGGGGTGAGCGAACTGATCAAGGCCGGCTGGGAGACGCTGGTGGAAGCCGGCTATCAGCCGGAAATCGCCTATTACGAATGCCTCCACGAGATGAAGCTCATCGTGGACCTGATGTATGAAGGCGGCCTGGACCGGATGCGGTATTCGGTTTCCGACACCGCCGAATACGGCGACTACACCCGGGGCCGCCGCATCATCACCGAGGAGACCCGCATGGAAATGGCGGAAATTCTGCGCGAAATCCAGGAAGGCGAATTCGCCCGCGACTGGATTCTGGAAAACCAGGCCGGCCGCCCGGGCTTCCTGGCCCGCCGCCGCCGCGAAGCCGACCACCCCATCAACGAAGTCGGCCGCACCCTCCGGAAGATGATGACCTGGCTCGACAGGAAATAGCATGAAACCGTATCAAAAAGATCTGGCGATGCTGTTGGCCCAAAGCCAGGCCCTGTTTTTCAAGGACGACCTGACCTTGAAAGACGGACGGCCCACCCCGTATTTCGTCAATTTCGGCCTCTTCCGCACCGGGCGGCTGATCTCGGAGCTGGGGCGGATCATGGCCGACTATCTTGTGGACTCGGGACTCCACCAGGGCTTCGACGTCCTGGTGGGGCCGTCCTACAAGGGGAGCGCGCTCGCCGTGGCCACGGTGAGCGCCCTGTGGCACAACCACCAGGTGGACCGGGGCTTCGACTATGACCGGAAAGAGGCCAAGACCCACGGCGAGGCCAGCCACCAGGCGGCCCGCTTCGTCACCGGCGCGCTGTACGACAACTGCCGGGTCCTCATCGTGGACGACGTGGTCACCACCATGGCCACCAAGTTCGACCTCCTGCGCAGCCTCACCGAGGAGGCCACGGCCCGGGGGCACAGCTACCAGCCCGCCGGCGTGGTCCTGTATATGGACCGCGAGCAGACCACGGCGGTCTACGACAAGCTGAACCAGGTGGTGCCGGGCGAGCGGGGCCAGGACGCGGTGAAGAATTTCAAGATGGCCACCAGCCTCCCGGTCGGCACCATCCTGGGCATCCGCGAGACGCTGGATTTTCTCCACCGCGAGCGCATCCCGGTCGCCCAGAACGGGAAGCGCGAGCCCCTGGGCGAAGCCGCCATGGAGAAATTCCGCCAATACTACGAGATTTACGGAATCGTCTGAACGGCATCAAGCCGACGCCAAACCAAAGGCCGGACGCGAGCTCAATCGCGTCCGGCCTTTTCTCTTATTACTCCGGCAACTAAATAAGTCATACCCGTGATTTCGCCAAAGCCCGAAATCACTGGACTTCAGCGGCCGGGAACAGACTTCTATAGTTGCCGGGTTAATATCGTGAATCCGCCGCCGCTCGTTTCGGCCGGTCATGTTCGGCGGTTGCCGCCGTCCAGCGAAGCGGGTGCGGAGCAGGGTCCAGGGCGAGGGCCCTGGTCTATCTTGACCACCAGGCCTTCCACGGTGAGGCAGCCGGTTTCCTGGTATTCGGCCCGGTTGAGGGAGAACAGGTAGGACCGCTCGGTCACCCGGGGCTGGAGGTGCACCAGCACCTGGGCCTGGAAGCGTTCCCGGCTGATGCGGTTCAAGACCGAGAGCGACGGCGCGGCCGCGCCCATGGCGGAAAAGACCGGAGCCTTGAAAAAGCGGGCCGGCGGGCGCTCCAGAAGAGGCATCAATTCCACCTCGTCGGCCGGCACCGTGCCCAGGAGGTGGATGTAGTCGGCCCGGCCGAAGCGGACCCGGCCCACGGGCCGCACCGTCATGCGGCCGTTGGCGTCGAAGTTGATTTCCTTGTAATTGCTGCCCAGGGACCAGGAGGCCAGTTTCAGGTTCTGGTTGATGGCCACGTCCAGAAGGCCCAGGCGGACGCCCCTCAAGGGAAAAGCGGCCGCGTGTTCCCCGCCCGCCTCCGGGCTCCCCTGGCCGGCCCCGTTTTCCCCGGGCCAGCCGTGGTCGGCCACCAGCCGGTCGAAATAGGCCGCGGCCAGGCGCTCCTCCCGGGCCGAGGCCAAAAGGAGTTCCCGCTCCAGGGCCAGGCTCCGCTGATACACGGTGCGGGGCCGGCGGGCCACGAAGGTTTTGCGGTGGCGGCGGAAGCCGGCCGGGTTCTTGTCGAGGTTCAGGGATTCGAAAGCCAGGTTCAGTTCCACGGCCCGATCGGCCTCGTCCCCGCGCGGCCGCCGGCGGACCACATCTGGGTGGACCGTTTTCTGGAGAGCCCGGTACATGGCCTTCAGGACTGAGAAAAGATCCTTCTCGGACAGGGCCCCGACCATTTCCGGGGTCAGACCGAATATTTCAAACGGATTCTTATTCATTCGACTGCAAAAGGCGCTTCAGCGTCACCTCGTGATGTCCGTGGGGCGTGATGGGGCTGAGGGTGATGTGCCCGGCGCGGATGTGGGCCAGGTCGGTGTCCGGGTTGGCGTGGTCCTCGCTGCGGACGAGGTCGTCCTGGGAGCCGCGCAGGCGCTGGTAGAGGATCGAGCCGTCGGGATGGGGCTGCCCCTCGTAATAGTCGTCGGAAGGCGCGGAATGGGGCCGGGTCCAGAACCATTCGTTGCGGCCGGTGGTGAGGGTCTCCGGGATGTTGAGATTGAGGGCCACGCCCTGGGGAAGGTTCCATGAACCGAGGCTGTCCACCACCCCCACGAGGATGTGGGTGGCCCGCTTCCAGTCGTAGACCTGGGTGCGCTGCACCGAAATCGCCAGGGCCGGATAGCCGGCGGCGGCGGCTTCCATGGCCGCGGCCACGGTGCCGGAATAGTTGATGTCGAAACCGAGGTTCAGGTCGTCGTTGATGCCGCTGACCACCAGGTCCACCGGCTCCTTGGCCAGGGCGGTGAAGCCCAGGCGGGAAGCGTCGGCCGGGGTGCCGTAGACGGCGAAGCCCAGGGCCCCGTCGGGCATGGCCCAGGGGGCCACCTTGATGGGCCGGCGCAGGGTCACCGACTGGGAAGAGGCGCTGCGCTGGCTGTCGGGCGCGCAGGCGGTGACCTGGTGCCCCCGGCCCTTCAGCGCCGCGTAGGCGGCCAGAAGGCCGGGGGCCATCAAACCATCGTCGTTAGTCAACAGAATGTGCACGGTCGTATCCTCGCGGCGATATGATCGGTCAATTGAAGACCTTGGGCCGGTCGAAATCCGGCAGATAGTGCGTGGCCGCCTCCAGGTCCTGGACAAAGGTGTTGATGAGGCCGCATTTCAGGGCCAGTTCCACGGCCTCGTCATACTCCCGGTAGCTCAGGGGGCGGGTCAGGCCCGGGAAGGCCCGGAACTCCTCGGGATTCTTCTTGACCAGGTGGGTGGGGTGATACTGGGCCATGAGGCTCAGGTGCACCGTGGGGCCGAAGGTGTCCGAGAGCCAGGGAAGCATTTCGCCGGTCCGGGCCAGGTCGTCGGGCAAGACCAGGTGGCGCACCAGAAAGCCCCGCCGGGCCAGGCCCCGGCCGTCCAGCTGCAAAGGCCCCACCTGGCGGTACATCTCCCGCAGGGCCGCGCGGTTGACCTTGGGATAATCGCCGGCCCCCAAGAGCCGGGCCGCGCGGGAATCGGGCTCGTCGAGGCTCACCCCCGGCGGCGGGGCCATCTTGGCGTCGGGGAGGTAGACGTCCACCAGCCCGTCCATGAGCCTGAGGGCCGTCAGCGAATCATAGCCCCCGGTGTTGTAGACCACGGGAATCGAAAGCCCCCGCGCCTTGGCCGCGCCCAGGGCCAGGGCCAACTGGCCCACATAGGGCGTGGGGGAGACCAGGTTGATGTTGAAGGCCCCCCGGGCCTCCAGTTCCAACATCAGGTCGGCCACCGCCTCCACGGAGACGTCTTCCCCGGCCGGCGCCTGGGAAATCTGCCAGTTCTGGCAAAAGACGCAGCGCAGCACGCAGCGGGTGAAAAAAATGGCGCCGGAGCCGCCATCTTCCTCCGTGCCGTCTCCGGACAGGGGCGGTTCCTCGCCCTGGTGCAACAGGGCCGAGGAGACCCCGACCAATCGGCCGGCCCCGCAGAACCCGGTTTCGCCTTCGGCCCGCCGGGCCCGGCAGGCGTGACCGCAGAGCTGGCAATATTCGTCGGGACTGGCTTTCGCGCCTTCACTCATAAGCACGCTCTTTCAGGCCGCCGCGCCGTATCCCGGAGGCCAGGGGGAGACGGAAGGCGGCTGCGGCCGACATTTCAAGCCCGGGGCCGGGGTTTGCCGGGCACCCTATGGCCGCGCGGCACGGCCGGGCGGGGACGGGGCCGGGCCGCCCGGCGCCGGATGACCGGTTTTTCGGAGCCGAACACGATTCTGAGGAACTGGTCGATATCGTCGACGTCGATGAATTCCATCTTGTGGCGGATCAGGGGCGGGATGTCCTCCAAATCCTTTAAATTCTGGCGGGGGATGATGACCTTCTTGATCCCGGCCCGGAGGGCCGCCAGGGATTTCTCCTTCAGGCCGCCGATGGGCATGATCTGGCCCCGCAGGGTGATCTCCCCGGTCATGGCCACGTCCTTGGGGACGGGCCGGTCGGTGAGGGCCGAAATGAGGGCGGCCATGAGGGAGACCCCGGCCGAGGGGCCCTCTTTGGGTACGGCGCCGGCGGGCACGTGGATGTGAATGTCGACGTCTTCATAGAAGTTCGGGGACAGGCCCAGGTCCGCAGCCCGGGAACGGGCGTAGGCCAGGGCGGCCTGGGCGCTTTCCTTCATGACGTCGCCCAACTGGCCGGTGAGGGTGAGGTTGCCCTTGCCGGGCATGATCCGCACTTCTATGTACATCAGTTCCCCGCCGAACTCGGTCCAGGCCAGGCCCGTGGCCACGCCCACCTGGCCGTCGGCCCGCTCGGGTTCGGGCAGGATTTCCGGCGGCCCCAGGTATTTGCTGAGAGAAACCGGAGTGATGCGGTAGGGCCCGGGCCGCCCCTCGGCCACCTTGCGGGCCACTTTACGGCAGACGGCGGCCAGTTTCTTGTCCAGCCCCCGGAGTCCCGCCTCCTGGGTGTAGGAGGCGATGATCTTCTTAAGGGCCGTGTCGGTGAAGGCCAGCTGTTCCCGGGTGAGGCCGTGGTTGGTCACCAGGCGGGGGATGAGGTGGCGCTTGGCGATTTCCACCTTTTCCTCGGCCGTGTAGCCGGACAGGTGGATGACCTCCATCCGGTCCTCCAGGGCCTGGGGGATGGGGTCCAGGAGGTTGGCGGTGGTGATGAACATGACCTTCGACAGGTCGAAGGGCAGGTTCAGGTAATGGTCGGAAAAGGCGTTGTTCTGCTCCGGATCCAGCACTTCCAGGAGGGCCGCCGCCGGGTCGCCCCGGAAATCGGCGCCGATCTTGTCGACCTCGTCGAGCATGAAGACCGGGTTGTTGGAGCCGGCCGTCTTCAGGCCCTGGATGATGCGGCCGGGCAGAGCCCCGATATACGTGCGGCGGTGGCCGCGAATCTCGGCCTCGTCGCGCATGCCGCCCAGGGAAAAGCGCACGAAGTTGCGGCCCATGGCCCGGGCGATGGACTGGCCCAGGGAGGTCTTCCCCACGCCCGGGGGGCCCACGAAGCAGATGATGGGCCCCTTCTGCTTTTTGTGGAGCTTGCGGACGGCCAGGTATTCCAGGATACGGTCCTTGACCTTTTCCAGGTTGTAGTGGTCGGTGTCCAGCACCTGCTTGGCGGCCGCCAGGTCCAGGTGGTCGCGGGTGGAGACGGACCAGGGCAGATCCAGAATCCAATCGAGGTACGTGCGGATGAGGCTGGACTCGGCCGCGTCGGGGTGGGTCCACTCCATGCGGGCCAGCTGGCGCAGGGCTTCGGCCGAGACTTCCTTGGGCAGCCGGGCCTTTTTGATCTTGTCCCGGTATTCGCCGATTTCGTCGTCCCGGGCGTTTTCCTCGCCCAGTTCACGCTTGATGGCCCGGAGTTGCTCGCGGAGATAATATTCCCGCTGGGACTTGTCCATCTCCTCGCGGGCCTCGGAATCGAGCTTGGCCTGCATGGTGGCCACTTTCAGTTCCTGGGCCAGGAAATCGTTGACCAGGCGCAGCCGCTCCAGGGGGTCCACCGCCTCGAGAATCCGCTGGGCCACATCCACCTTGACCCGGAGATTGGAGGTCACCAGGTCGGCCAGGCGGCCGGGATCGTCGATGTTGTCGAGGATGGAAACCACCTCGTCGGAGAGCACTTCCTTCAGTTGAAGAATCTTCTGGCTCTGCTCCCGGACGTTGCGCATCGTGGCCTCGAGCTCGATGGAGGACTCGGGGTTGGGAAGTTCCGGCAAGGGCTCGATGCGCACCCGGATATAGGGCTCGCGGGAGACCACCGAGGTCAGCCGCGCCTTGGCCAGGCCCTGCACCAGCACCTTCAGACGGCCGTCGGGCATGCGCAGTTGGCGCAGAATCATGGCCACGGTGCCGACCTGGTAGATGTCCTCGGGTCCCGGTTCGTCCTTGCTCTGATCCCGCTGGGCGGCGATGAGGACCAGCTTGTCGCCCTCCATGGCCGCCTCCACGGCGGCCACGGAAATATCGCGGCCGATGAAAAGCGGCAGGATCATATCGGTAAAAATCACCACGTCGCGCACCGCCAGGAGCGGCAGTTGGGCGGGGATATCGATGTCGTTTTTGTTCGTGTTCAAAATTACCTCTTCGAAAGAGGCCGCCGCCGGCGGCTTCTCGTTTTTCAGGGGCCAGCCGTCCGGACCGGCCGGAGGCCCTTGCCACGACTTATATTACCATACCCGGCTATAATCCAGAACTAAAATAAACCATTCCCGGGCCGGGTGTCAAAAAACGGCTGCTCCGAAACTGGCCCGGATATTGTATCGTCAGGTGGGCGCCACCCCATTGGTCGGCCTGGAACCGGCCCCTGAAGGATCAAACCATGAAAAAACCGCTCCTCGCCCTGATCGCCCTCCTCGTCTGGTCCGCCGCCCCGGCCCTGGCCGCGCCGGCCCAGGAGCCCGTGGACCTGACCACCCTGACCCAGGCCGGCCTCAGCCCCGACACCGCGGGCCGCTTTCTGGCCCAGAACCTGGACCCGACCCGCCAGGCCGCGCCCGTGGACGCGAAACTCCTGGCCCGGCTGGGCCAATACGGAGGCGACGGCCTGGCCTCGGCCTACCTCGACCTCGACAAAGCCACCTTGAACCGCCCCTATCGCGACTTTTCCCCGGAAGTGGTGGAGCAGCTCATGAACACCAACATGGAGGCCGGTGAACTGCAAGCCCTTCTGGGCAGCGAGGCGGCCCGGGTCGCGACGCGGGGGGAGGCCCCGGCCGTGAGCGCCCCCGGCCCCGCGGTGGCGGCCCGGCCGGCCGCCTCGGGTTCCCTCATGCCGCCGCCCCTGCCCCCGGAGGCTCCGCCGGTTGTGGCCGCACCGGCCGCCCCGCCGGCTCCGGCGCCCCGCGATATCGCCTCTCCGGTTCCGGCCCGGCCCCGGATGGCCGCCGTCAGCCCCCCGGCCCGGGTCCAGCCGGGCTACCAGGCCCTGCGTCCCGGACAGTCGGCCGACCCGTCGCTCCCGATGCCTCCGCCGCCTTACACCTATGACATCCGCCGCCAGCAATTTGACGGTCCCTGGATGGGCGTCACGGAACGGGAACTGCCGGACGGCCACGTGGTGGAGGCCAACACCGTCGGCTACGCCAGCCAGGTGGGACAGGAAGTGCTCTCCCGGCCCACGGGCCACGAGGTCTATCGGTATTACGCCGGCAACCCCGACCGTCCCCGCTCCGGCGCCGATCCGGCCCAGGAATGGAAAAACCGGGAGGACCTCTGGATCATCTTCGGCTCTCGCGACGAATCCAGATAAGAGCCCCCCACCCGGCAAATCGAAAGCGCCGAGGTCACCCGGCGCTTTCGCTGTTCATGGACCGTGGCTTAACGAAAGCTATTTTCCGCCCAGGGTGTCGTCTATGGTATACAGGCCGGGGGCCCGGCCGGCGATCCAGGCCGCCGCGCGGACCGCGCCCCGGGCGAAGGTGTCGCGGCTGTGGGCCCGGTGGATGAGTTCCAGCCGCTCCCCGGGGCCGCAGAAATAGACGGTGTGGTCGCCGACGATGTCCCCGCCCCGCAGGGCCAGCACGCCGATTTCCTCCGCCGTCCGCTCGCCCACCAGGCCGCCCCGGCCGGTGACCAGGCAACGCTCCGGGTCCAGCCCCCGGGCCTTGGCCAAAGTCTGTTGGAGCTTCAGGGCCGTGCCGCTGGGGGCGTCCTTCTTCAGGCGGTGGTGGGCCTCGACGATTTCCAGGTCGTAATCCGGCCCCAGCATTTTGGCCATGAGCGCGGCGATGCGATACATGGCGTTGACGCCGGTGGACATGTTGGGGGCCCAGAGGACCGGAATTTTGCGGCCGGCCTCTTTGAGGCATTCCTGTTGTTCGACGTTCAGGCCTGTGGTGCCGATGACCGCGGCCAGGCCTAGGCCGACGGCCTGTTCCAGGGCGGCCAGGCTGGATTCCACGGAGGTGAAGTCGATATAGACGTCGGCCCCGGCCCCGGCCGTAGCCAGGCGGTCGGTGAGGGTGACGTCCAGATCGGCCCGCCCCACCAACGGGCCGATGTTCTGGCCCAGATAGGGACTGTCGGGGCGCTCGACGGCCCCGGTGAGGATCATGTCCGCCCGCCCGCCGACCACTTCGATGACCTTGCGGCCCATGCGGCCAAGAGCGCCGCAGACCGCGACCCGGATCGGGCCGTTTCCGGATTTCATTTGACGAGCCCCCACCGCTTCAGGTGCGGCGCCAGGGCGGCCACGGTCTCGGCCTTGGGCTGGCACATCGGCAGGCGCATTTCATTTTCCATCATCCCGGCCAGGCCCAACGCGGCCTTCAGGGGCATGGGGTTGGTTTCCAGGAACAGGGCCTTGAAAAAGGGCAGCATCTGATAGAACAGCTCCCGGGCCCGGGCCGTTTCCCCGTTTTCCCAGGCCCGCCAGAGACCGGCCATGGACCCGGGGATGAGGTTGGAGGCCACGGAGATCACCCCGGCGCCGCCCACGGCCCACAGGGGCAGCGACAGGGCGTCGTCGCCGCTGGTGACCAGGAAATCGGGGCCGCACAGCTCGATGGTTCGGATCATCTGGTTCAGGTCGCCGGTGGCTTCCTTGACCCCGACCACGGACGGCACGTCCCGGGCCAGGCGGGCGATGGTCTCGGGCAGCACGTTGACCCCGCAGCGGCCGGGGATATTATACAGGACGATGGGTATCTCCACGGCCCGGGCGATGGCCTGGTAATGCTGGAAGATGCCCTCCTGGGTGGGTTTGTTGTAATAGGGGGTCACCGCCAGGATGCCGTCGGCCCCCACTTTTTTGGCGTGCTCGGCCAGCTCGATGGCTTCCCGGGTGGAATTGGAGCCGGCTCCGGCCAGCACCACGATGCGGCCTTTGGCTTCCTCCACGGCGATGGAGACCACCCGCTTGTGTTCGTCGTGGCTCAAGGTCGGGGATTCGCCGGTGGTGCCGCAGGGCACCACACCCTGAACCCCTTCCTGAATCTGGAAGCGGACGTGGCGCCGCAGGGCCTCTTCGTCCAGGGCGCCGTTTTTGAAGGGCGTGGCCAGGGCGGTGATCAGGCCTTTGAATATCATGCCGTTCATGCACTCACCTCACACGGTGGCGGGTTTGAATCAAAGAAGGTGGGGAGGCGATCAACTCGACCAACTTTATTTCAGGAACAGGTCGGCTTCCACCTGACCGGAGAACAGGTAGCGGACCTTGCCTTCCAGGTAGACCTGGTCCGGAGCGTCCAGCGGGCCTTCCAGGCTGATGACCAGGTCGTCGCCGCCCCGGGTCTGGCAGGTGATGGCCGCTGCCTTGGTCAGGCCCTGGGCCGCCGCCAGCACGGCCGCCGCCGTGGCCCCGGTGCCGCAGGCCAGGGTTTCATCCTCCACCCCGCGTTCGTAGGTGCGGATGGCCAGCTTGTCCGGCCCGAGGATCTTGACGAAGTTGATGTTGGCCCCTTCGGGGGCGAAGGCCGGGTGACGGCGCACGCTGCGCCCGATTTTGAAGACGTTGAGGCCGTCGAGGTCCTCGACCCAGGCCACCGCGTGGGGCACGCCCACGTTCAGGCGGTGATAGGTCAGGCTCACGCCTTCGGCCTCCACCAGGGCGGCGCCTTCGGGGCGCCCTATTTTCGGCAGCTGCACTTTCACCAGGCGGTCGCGCACCACGGCTTCCACCACGCCGGCCTTGGTCTTGAAAGACATCTCGTCGGGGGCGATCCCCAGGGTCGAGGCCAGGTGGGCGGTGCAGCGGCTGGCGTTGCCGCACATGTCGGCTTCCGAGCCGTCGGCGTTGAAGAAACGCCAGGCGAAATCGACCTCGTCCGGTCCGGGGGTGATGAAGACGGCCCCGTCGGCCCCGACGCCGAACTTGGGCCGGCACATGAGCTTGGCGATTTTGCCCATATCTTTTTCCGGCACCTGGCCGTCCCAGTTGTCGACAATGACGAAATCATTGCCCTGGCCGGTGTATTTGTAAAAGGCGAATTTTTCCATGGTCCTCTCTCGTTTTGGTTTCGCCGGCCGTTGAAACATCAACTCCGACCGTTTCCAGGGGGCCCTTGGGGCCTGCGCTGGGGTGCGCTTCAGCGGCCGTGAGCCGGGCTCGGCGGCGTGCAGCTCTTCATTTTGGTACGGGCGATGCTCACTCCCCCCGGACCAGGTCTTCGTAGGTCTCCCGGGGCTTGATGACCCGGAACGAGTTTCCGGACACCAGCACCTCGGCCGCCCGGGGGCGGGCGTTGTAGTTGGAACTCATGGCGAAGCCGTAAGCGCCGGCCTCCATCACCGCCAGGAGGTCCCCGGCCTTGACCGGGGGCAGGGGGCGATCTTTGGCCAGGAAATCGCCGGATTCGCAGACGGGCCCGACCACGTCAACGGTGATTTCCTCCGCCCCGTCGACCCGCCGCACCGGGCGGATCTCGTGATAGGCGTCGTAGAGGCTGGGCCGCACCAGGTCGTTCATGGCCCCGTCCACGACCACGAAATGTTTTTGGCCGTTGGTCTTGTTATACTGCGTTTCCACCAGCAGCACCGCGCTGGGGCCGCAGACGGCCCGGCCGGGCTCCAGCACCAGGGTCAGGCCCGGCAGGTTCCGGAGCACGTTTTTGAGCCCGGCGGCGTATTCGGCCAGGGGCGGAGGGCAATCCTGCCGGCAATAGCGGATGCCCAGGCCCCCGCCCATATCGAAATATTTGAGCGGAATGCCGAGGGCTTGGATCTTCAGCACCAGATCCCGCAGCTTTTCCGCGGCGGCCACGAAAGGGGCGGCGGTCAGGAGCTGCGAGCCGATGTGGCAGGCCACCCCCGCCACTTCGAGGGCCGGGTGGGCGGCCGCCCGCCGGTAGAGGGCCAGGGCCGTTTCCGGGTCCAGGCCGAATTTGCTCTCCTTGAGGCCCGTGGCCACATAGGGGTGGGTGCCCGGATCGACGTCGGGGTTGATCCGCAGGGCCACCGGGGCCCGGCGGCCCATCCGCCCGGCCACTTCCGCCAGGCGGTCCAGTTCCTCCGCCGATTCGACGTTGAACATCAGGATGCCGGCTTCCAGGGCCTCGGCCATTTCCCGGGCGGTCTTGCCCACCCCGGAGAAGACCACCCGGTTCGGGGCGATGCCGGCCTTCAAGGCCTTGAACAATTCCCCGCCGGAGACGATATCGGCCCCCAGGCCGCGTTCGGCGACCAGGCGCAGGAGCGACAGATTGGCCGCGCCTTTGACCGCATAGCAGATCAGATGGGGAACGTCGTGGAAGGCGGCTTCGAAATCGGCCAGAGGGGCGACGAAGGCGGCCTGGGAGTAGACGTAGGCTGGAGTGCCCACTTGGGCGGCGATTTCGGTCAGGGGAACCCCCTCGACCGTCAATATATGATCCTGATATTCAAAGGCGCTCATTCGGGTCCGGTCATCTTCCTATGGGATGTAAGGCTGGAGGTGATAGAACCTCCGTCTCGGCCGCGGCGACGCGCTCATAACGGAATCACGGCGGCGCTTGGCCCCATTCGGGGCAAGGCTTGGGCCGCCGCGATGCGTTTGGCGGCGAATCGCGGCGGTCGGAAAGGTGGGAAGGCGATTAAGTCCGACAAAACGAGTTTGCGGGTGCCTGTTCCCGGGCGATCAATTTCAACCAGACCGTTTTTCGGCGGCGCCTTGCCCCATTTGGGGCAAGGAATTATTCGGCCACCGCCGGCGGGCGGTCGCGGCCGGCCGTCATTCCGGGCGGGCCGCCGGCTCCACCGGCGGATCAAGGTAGACGTCGGCGCCCGGGGAGGGCTGGCTCTCGTTGGCCCGAGGGCTCTTGTCCACCGCCGTGACCTGATAGCGGGCCGTGACGCCCGGCTTGAAGCCGACCGGGTCGAAGAAGGTGTTTTCCTTGACCAGGGCCGGACCCACCCGGGTGAAGCCCGGTTCGCCGGACAACTGGCGGTAGACCCGGTAGCCGGCCAGGTCGGGATCGAAGGCCAGGCTTTCCCAGGTCAGGCGCACGCCGCCCTTGGCCATGGCCGCGTCGAGGTAGCCGGGCGGGTTGGGCGGAACGACGTCGACGACCCGGACCGTCATTTCCTTCGACCAGGGGCCGGGCCGGCTGGTGTCGTCCTTGAGGCGGGCCAGACGCCCACGGTAGGTGTAGGATTTTTCGTATTCCACGGCCAGGTCGGAATAGTGCCCGGAAGCCTGGTCCAGACCGGTCAGGTTCGCCCAGCGGCCGTCGGGGCCCTGTTTTTCGATTTCGGCCCGATAGCCCGCGGCCGGCCGATTCCAGCGCAGTTCCACCGCCCGGTCGCCTAAAGAGGCCGAGAAGCCGGGGAGGGCGCCGGGGGAGGGCAGGGCCCAGACCACCGTCTCCACCCCGGCGTCGGGATGGACGCCGCCCCCGGGGGCCATGCTGTAGACCCGGAAGTGGTAGACGTGGCCTTCACGCAACTGGTGGCGCCAGGTATAGGGGCCGGGGGCCAGGACCAGGCCCGGCGGCGGCGTGGCCGCCGGCACCTGGTCGACCCGGCGATACTGATGGGGGCAGCCCAGGCAATAGGCCTCGTCCGCCACGTTGTCGGCCATGTCGATGACGAAGCCGCCGATTTCCTTCAGGGGCCGCCCGACCATGTTGGTCTCGGGCGGCTTCCAGCTCAGAATCACTTCGCCCTGATCGGTCAGGGTCTGGCTCAGGCCGCGCACCTTATTGGGCAGAGTGGCCGCCTCGGGGTAGGGGGGAGTCTTGACTCCGCAGGCCGCGAGACCCGCCAGCAGAAAACCCATCGCCAACAGCGCCGTCATCCCTGGCCAGGTCCTCTTCATCAGACGACTCCTTTTTTGAGTTCGGCGGCCAAACTTCGGCGGGCCGCGGCCAATTGCCGGGCCACGCTCCGGGGGGCGGTGCCGCCGAACGTGTCGCGGGCGGCCAACAGGGCCGGGAGCCGCAGGGCTTCCCGGACGTCGGCGGTGGCCGAGGGGCAGAGACGGGCCAGTTCCTCCGGGGTCAGGTCCACCAGGGCCTTTTTCTCTTTCAGGGCGAAGGCCACGGCCAGCCCGGCCTGCCGGTGGGCCTCGCGGAAGGGCACCCCCTTCCGCACCAGGTGGTCGGCCAGGTCGGTGGCCGGGGCGTAGGGGTCGTCGGCCGCTTCTTTCAGGCGCGGGTAGTTGAACCGCAGGCCTTCGATCATGCGGGCGGCCACGGGCAGCACCAAAAGGAGGGTGTCGGCGGTGTCGAAGAGCGGCTCCTTGTCCTCCTGCAGGTCGCGGTTATAGGACATGGGCAGCCCCTTGACCACCGTCAGCAGGGCCACCAGGTTGCCGATGACCCGGCCGGCCTTGCCCCGCATCAGTTCGGCCCCGTCGGGGTTCTTTTTCTGGGGCATCATGGAACTGCCGGTGGACAGGGCGTCCGGCAGTTCGGCGAAGGCGAACTCCTGGGAGCACCAGAGCACCAGGTCTTCGGCCAGGCGCGAAAGGTGGGTGGCCAGGATGGCCCCGAAAGCCAGGAACTCCAGCAGGTGGTCGCGGCCGGCCACGGCGTCGAGGCTGTTTTCGGCCAGGCTGGTGAAGCCCAAGTCGACGGCCACCAGGGCCGGCTCGATGGGCAGGCCCGTGCCGGAGAGGGCGCCGCTGCCGAGGGGCATGGAGTCCAAACGTTTGTTCAAGTCGCCCAGCCGGGCCTGATCCCGGCTCAGCATCTGATAATAGGCCAACAGGTGGTGGGCCACCAAAACCGGCTGGGCCCGCTGCAGGTGGGTGTAGCCGGGCATGGGGGCGTCTTTGGTTTCGGCGGCCTTGTCCACCAGGGCCGCCCGCAGCCGCCGCAGTTCCGCGCCCACCCGGCCGGCCAGATCGCGCAGATACAGGCGGGTATCCAGGGCCACCTGGTCGTTGCGGCTGCGGGCGGTGTGGAGCTTTTCCCCGGCCGGGCCGATGAGCTTGGTCAGGGCCCGCTCCAGGTTCATGTGGACGTCTTCCAGCTTGGGATCCCAGGCGAAGCGGCCCGCCCGCACCTCTTCTTTCAACCGCTCCAGGCCTTCGACCATCCGGCGGCTTTCGTCTTCGCTCACCAGCCCCACCCGGCCCAGCATCCGGGCGTGGGCCTGGCTGCCCTCCAGGTCGAAGAGGGCCAGGCGCTGGTCGAAATGGACCGAGGCCGAAAGTTTTTCCAGCAATTCGTCGGTGCTGTCGGCGAAACGGCCGGCCCACGGCTTTTCGGCGGCCGGGGGCGGCTGAACCGCCGTCCGGCCCGCTGCGGGCCGGCTCCGGCGCGGCTGGGTCTGGTCTTTCGGGGGCGATGTCGGGGCCTTTTTATCGGCCATGGTTTCCCAACCCTGTCCTGGTTTTGAAGGTGGAACTCGGTCTGACGATCATTTCCGGGCGCGGTTTCAGCCCCGCAGGAGCTTCTGGATGCGCAGCCGCAGCCCCAGGCAGCGGATGAAGCCGGCGGCGTCGGCCTGGTTGTAGACCCCGTCGGTCTCGAAGGTGGCGTAGGCGTCGTGATACAGGGAATCCGGCGACTTGCGGCCGACCACCGAGCAGCCGCCCTTGTAGAGCTTCAGCCGCACCACGCCGTTGACCCGCTCCTGGGTCTGGTCGATCATGGTCTGGAGGGCCTCGCGCTCGGGGGCGTACCAGAAGCCGTTGTAGACCAGGGCCGCATATTTGGGCATGAGCGAATCCTTGAGGTTGATGACCTCGCGGTCCAGGGTCAGGGATTCCATGTTGCGGTGGGCCAGAAGGAGCACGGTGCCGCCGGGGGTTTCATAGACCCCGCGGCACTTCATGCCCACGAAGCGGCTCTCCACCAGGTCGATGCGGCCGATGCCGTTGGCCCCGGCCACCTGGTTGAGGTGGCCCAGGAGGGCCGCCGGGCTCATGCGGCGGCCGTCCACGGCCACGGCGTTGCCCTTTTCGAATTCTATTTCAATGTAGGTCGGCTGGTCCGGGGCCTTTTCCGGGCTCACGGTCAAAAGGAACATGTCCTCGTCGGGCTCCCGCCAGGGGTCTTCCAGGATGCCGCCCTCGAAGCTGATGTGGAGGATGTTGCGGTCGCTGGAATAGGGCTTGGCCTTGGTCACCGGGATGGGGATATTGTGTTTTTCGGCGAAGTCGATCAGGTCGGTGCGGGAGGTCAGGTCCCAATCCCGCCAGGGGGCCACGGTCATCAGGTCTTTGTCCAGGGCCATGGTGGTCAATTCGAAGCGCACCTGGTCGTTGCCCTTGCCGGTGGCCCCGTGGGCCACGGCATCGGCGCCCTCGGCCCGGGCGATTTCCACCATGTGTTTGGCGATGACCGGGCGGGCCAGGGAGGTGCCCAGGAGGTACTGGCTTTCATAGGCGGCGTTGGCCCGGATGGCCGGGAAGACGAAATCGCGGACGAATTCCTCCTGCAGGTCGCGGATATACAGTTTGCTGGCCCCGGTCTTGAGGGCCTTGGCCTCCAGCCCGTCCAGTTCGTCGCCCTGGCCCAGGTCGGCGGTGAAGGCGATGATTTCCTCGGCCCCGTATACTTCCTTGAGCCATTTCAGGATGATGGACGTATCCAGCCCCCCGGAATAAGCCAACACAATTTTTTTCGCTTTTTTTGCCGCTTTCGCCATGACACCCTCCGCCGGCCCCCGATCTTGGTGGGCCGCTTCGATTTTGATAATACTCCGTCTTCGCTCGGTAAGGCGGATTTACTAATGTAGCAGTCAGCGCCCGTAAATTCAAGATTTTTTTGGCGGTCCCGCGTGCTTCGCCGGATTTTGGTGCGTACCATTGGTGCGCCCCAAAGGGGCGGGCATTAGAAGTATGGGGCGCTGCCCCATGCCCCGCCAGGGGAGGGCCCTGCGCGGGCCCTGCCCTGGACCCACCCGCGCCGGGGGCTTCGCCCCCTGGACCCCCTTTGGAGTTCCGTTGTTGTAGCAATGCCCCGTCAGCAGCGCCACAACTCGCCTGAACGGCTCGAACAAGTGGCGCTGCGGCGGCGACCGGTGCGGGATGCGGCTG
>JAVBQN010000045.1:0-8407 GCA_031549025.1 Candidatus Adiutrix sp.
GAAACAAAGATCAGGTCAAAAGTAAGGTCCGCTCCGCGATGAAGACCATTCAGCGGCGTCCTGAAAGGGTCAAAAAATATTTCGAAGACCCGGTCATCGCTTATGCTGCCTGAGAAATATATTTAATTGCCGAGTCAATAGATATGAAGCATCCAGCGGCACAAGAACAGTCGGAAATCGATGTTGAAATCTTAGCGTTCACCGATTATCTGAAAAAGCACAAGGGATTGGCTGAAAAAACCATTGCCTACAGGGGCCATTATCTTCATCTTTTTTTAAAGCGTATGTTTCCAGATGGGTATGTAATTCATGCTGAACTGAATGCGGCAGTGGTTTGCAGCTATATCCTGTCGCAGTTGGGGATATATACCCCACAAACAGTGAAAGGGCTCATATCCGCCCCTCTCCGTTCTTATTTCCGTTTTTTGGCCCTTCGTATAGTTGGGGCTACGGCTACAAAATCAGAAAAACCATAGACGGGCAAAAGTCCGGCCCTTTCCGGCCCACCCTCGCCAGACAATTGAGGGCCCCGCCTAAAAGGGGGGCCCACTTTCAAGAAAGAGTCAGTTTTTTGAAAGGGCTTTTCCCCAAAGGGGTCCCCCGCCCCCGGTTGTCCTCCTCCTTCATCCCACGAAGCGGTCCAGTTCGGCCAGGGTTTGGGGGTCAAGGGGTTGGGCGGTGGAGGATTCGAGGGTCAGCCTTTGGACGCGTTCAGCACTCATTTCCTTCAGGTCGCGGATATTATCCAGTTTTTGCGCTTTACCGAAAAGGGGCTCATAGAGTTCCCGGCGGCAATGCTTGGCGGTGTGTTTCTGGCCCATGAAGTTGTCCGGTCGGGAGGCGATGAGTTCGAAGGCCAGGGTTTCATCGTTGATTTCCGTCTGGCGGCTGAGGCGTTCGACATAGCCCCAGATTTCCAGGTCGATGATGAATTGCTCGTAGCTCATGCTATTGATGCAGTCGAGGATGCCGGCGGCCTGGAGGGCCAGGGAGGCCCCGCCGCCGAAGGCGGCCATACAGGTTATCATGTGTTCGAGGGCGGCCCGACCGTCGGGGAGCATGGCGCTGGTGACGGCTGCGGAACAGCGGTAGGGCAGTTTCAGGTGACGGGCGATCTGAGCCCCGATGAGGCAGGCCAAGGCGGTTTCCGGGCGGCCGAAGCCGGGGCTACCGGTGGCCAGATTGGTGCCGAAAGAGCCGATGCCGACAATGATCGGATGACCGGGGTTTAAGAATTGGGTGAGGGCCGTGACGCCCAAGAGCTCGGCGTAGGATTGGGCCATATTTCCGGCCACCGTGGCCGGTCCGGTCATGCCCATACCGGCGGCGGGGGTGATGATGACCGGCTGGCCGTGGAGGATATACTGCCAGAGGGCGTCCGCCATGCGGGCGTCGAGGCGTAGCGGGCTGTTGATATTGATAAGCCCCAGCACCCAGGCGCCTTTCAATTCCCCTAAAACGATTTTGGCCGTTTCAAAGGAGGCCAGGGCCCCTTCGGCGCCGGTCACGGCCCCCATAATGGGTTTATCGGAACATTTTAAAAGCGCGGCGGTCATTACGGCCGGCCGCTTTTCCACCGGCACGTCGGCCGGCTCCACGATGAGCCCACTCACGAGATCGACCAGCGGGCTGTTCTGGGACAGAATGGTCAGGGCCTCGTAGTCGGACAAAAGGGCGCTGCGACGCCGTCCCTGAAGGTCGGCCACGAAGGCGCTGCCGTAACCGGGGGCCACACAGAGATTCCGGCCGCCGATCTCGATGGTCCTTTCCGGGTTGCGGGCCTGATGGGTCCAGACCGGCGGGGCTTTGGCGACCTGCTTCATCAGCCAGTCGGGGGCCATCAGGACTTTTTGGTGTGTCGGCTCCAGGGTCAAGCCCGGCTCCTGACGTTCCTGCAGGGCCCGGAACATCTCCGACGACTGCACCAAAAGACCGCTTTTTTCCATAAGCGCCTGGCTGTTCTCAAGGATGCGCTCCATGGAGGCGAGGCTTAGGGTTTCCAAATAATTCTCAGGGTGTTTAAGCATGGTTTTCTCCTGGCCGGCGGTACCGGCGCATATCCCGTATATCCCGGGGCTTCGGTAATATCCCACTCTAGCGCCTCCCTTTTGCAAGGCCCTAAAGTTGGCTAAGTCGGAAAGGGTGAGGTGGTGAGGAAGTCATCCCGACCCGCAACAGAGGCTGGGAATCCATTAGAACCCTTTGGGGCTGGTCCAGCCATCCGGCTGGGCCAACCTTAACGGGGTCCAGGGATCCCCGACCACTGGGGCAAGCTGGGGGGCGGTGCCTCGGCTTTTTAGTACTGCCGCTTGGTGGACAGTTCCTTCAGGGCCCGTTCCTTGACGTCCTGGAGGTTGGACGCTTTGTCGGCGGGCAGGGGCGGCACTTTATGTTCGGCCAGGATTTTGCGGGTTTTTTCGCGCACTCGCTGTTTGGTATCTTTGGCGCCGTCATTTTGCCAGGCGCCGAAAGGTTCGCGGTAGAAGACTCCGGTGGGCTTCCAGTAATCCCGCCGGCAGTTTTCGGCGGTGTGTTTGAGGCGCACGAAGTTGCCGCCGGGGCCCACCTGGTCGATGATCTCCAGGGCCAGCTCGTAATCGTTGACGGGTACGCCGCGCATGATCCGGCGCACCTGGCCGATGATTTCGTCGCCCAGCACCAGCATATCGGCCGCGCAGATCATGCCGCTGTCCATGTAACCCACATCGTGGATGATGGTGGAGCCGCCCAGGGTCTGGCCGAGCAAGCCAATGGCGGCCTCGGCCCCGGCCTGGGCGTCGAGGAGTTTGGATTCCGTGACCCCGGCCAGGCCCCAGGAGGGCAGGCCGAAAGAGCGGGCCACCTGGGCCTGGGCCATGGTGGCCAGGGTGCGCTCCGGCGGGATGATGGCCGTGGTGCCGCTGGCCAGGTTGTAGTTGGTCGTGTTGCCGGCCATGAAGACCGGAGTGCCGGGGGCCTTGAGCTGGGTGAGGGTGATGGAGAAGAGCGATTCGGCAATGCTGAGGGCCAACATGCCGGCCATGGTCATGGGCGCGGTGGTGCCGCGGGCGGTGGCGCCGCAGGGGATCTGGGGCATGCGGTACTTGGCGCAGGTGAACATGCGGTCCACCACCATTTCGGAAAAAACCAGGGGCGAGATGGGCTCGGGATACATGATCACGAAGGGCCGTTCCACCAGGTGGTCCATACCGCCGGCCACGGCGGCGGCCATTTCGAAGACCAGTTCCGTGCCTCGGCCGGAATAGCCGCAGCAGACCACGGGTTTGAGGGTGTTGTGGACCACGGCGTCGAATTCGTAGATATCCGGGGTCAGGCCGGGCACGTCCACCACCGAGCCGAAGGGCATGACCCAGTCGATATTAGGCAGGGCGTCGGCCACCAGGGCCCCGATCTCGATATCCCGCACTGTGGTGGTGTGCAACTCGTCGGTTTCCGCGTCCAGCGTGTTGGGACTGGCCGTGGAGGTGCCATAATAAACCCGACCGGGCTCCATCTGCATCCAAGGTTTGCCGTCGCGGTTATAGATGGCGAAGCCCTTGGGGGCGGTGGCCAGGGCGGCCTCCACGATATAGCGGGGCACCTTGACGATCTGATCCTTGACCCGGGCTCCAGCCTCGGCCATGAGCTTACGGGCCTCGGCGTGCATGAGCTTGGCCCCGGTCTTGTCCAAAATCTGGAAGGCGGCCTGGCGGATGGCCTGCAGTTGGCCCTCGCCCAAAACCTCCACAAAGGGGGTGCGGTTTTCACTGTATCCTACGCGCATATGCCGGACTCCTTTCAATCTGGCTTGGTTTTCAATTCCGGATTCGACGGTTTTCAGGCCGCTATCTTAGAGGACACGATTCCTGCCCAGGGTGCCACTCCCCTGGTTAGGCTTGGGCGGCGACCGACGCCGGGGTCGGGGATGTATTTTGGGCGGCGATTTTGGCGGCCACTCGTTTTTTGAAGAGATGGCACAGGACGATGCCGAGGATGCAGGCCCCGATGGAGGTCATAAAGATATAGTTGTAGCCGGTGTGGACATCTTTGCCGTATATATCCAGAAGTTTGCCCTGATAGAGGGGGGCGTAGAAATCCGGGGAATAGGCGATGGTGGCGATGATACCCGTGGCGATGCCCGTGGCCCCGACCGGAACCTGACCCTCGTTCAGCAGGGCGTAGTAGACGCCGCGCATGGCGAAATGGGCGACCATGAAGGTCATTAAGATGAACACGAAGAGACCCAGGGTGGCCGGGGTGCCGGGGAAGAGCAGGAGCAGGACATTGGTGACGATGATGACGAAGAAGCCCAGGATCAGGGTATTGGCCGAGCCGATGCGGTCGCCCAGGAAACCGCCGCCGATGGCGAAGAAACCCATGCCGTAGTGGCGGATGGCGGCCAGGGTGGCTCCCAAGGCGGCGGAGAGGCCGCAGAGGTTGGTGCTGTAGGGGGTCATGATGTCCTGTACCCGGTAGGACAGGTAAGCCAGCATGACGATGGCGGCGATGAACCAGATCTCGGGGATGCGGGCCACACGGAGGATATCGGCCACGCTGGCCCCGGTTTTGCCCTCGCCGCTGGTGTCGACGTTGGGCAGGAACAGTAGAATGGCCACGGCCACGCCGGCGTTCATGAGGGAATAGAAAACCAGCACGGACTGCACGGCGTCGGCCGGGGAGTCGGCGTGCAGTTTGATCAAATAAGCGCCGACAAGGGCGATGACAGTGGAGGCGATGCGGCGGAAGCCCTCCACAAAGCCGAAGGCCCGCGCTTGGCATTCAGGGGGGGCGCAGAGGCGGGTGCCTTTAATATAGGCGGCCCAGAAGGTCACGGTGCAGAAGATGCCCAAAAGCACGTGGATGAACAGGATGGTGCCGTAGGAAGGCAGGCGGGAATACCAGAACCCTAAAATGGCGTTAGCGGCGAAGCTCACGAAGAGGAGTTTTTTGGCCGAGAATTTGTCGGCCAGCCACCCGCCGGGAAAGTAGCAAACCAGGGTCAGAAATCCGAACATGCTGGTGATGGAGCCGAGCTGGGTGTTGGTGATGTTGAAGGCCTTCATCATGGGGTCGTAGTAGGTCGAGCGGGCGTAGGGCATCATGTAGATGGTCGCGCCACTCACGGCCAGGAGAACGACCCCCAGCCAGTTGATCTGTTTCAGGGAACCTCTGTTTTGAGCCATAAAGCTTTCCTCCTACGGCATGTTAAAAAAACACTTCTCTTTTTTTTCGGTACATACGTTCTTTGTAGCTTCAGGACAAGCCTCTCATGTCCGGAAAAAAGCGTTATGGTCAAAAATTTTTTAATCTAGTTACAATGTATAACTATTTAAAAATTAACCATTTTCTTCCTTGATGGCTGGGAGAGATATTTCTAAAGCACAAAGGGGAGCTGAAACTCTAGAACTGAGTATAAAAAATAACAAAACGAATGTCAACAATAAAAAACAAATATTCCCATAATGGGCTGTGATAGAATTGAACCGTCCACCCGGTGGATATTTAACCTCCAGAGTCGGATCAAAAATTCCATGACCAAAATAGAGTTCCGAAATTTAAAGGACCATCTGGCCGACCTGCCGCCCAAACTCCAGGAGCTCGGCCGCTTCATCCTATCCAACCACCAGCAAGTCATCTTCATGACCGTTCGGCAACTGGCCGCGGCCGCCGGGGTCAGTGAAGCCAGCATTATGCGTTTTGTCGGCCACTGCGGCTATAAGGGCTATTCGGATTTTTTGGCCAAGTTGCGCGGCTTTCTGGCCGCCCAAATACCGCCCTCGCTGGCCGACGGCGACGCGACCAGCCCCTGGCTGGAGGCCTGCCAAGAGGAGGTCCGTCGCCTTATGACCCTGGCCGTCCGCCTGGACGGAGACTCCGAGATGACGGAATTGGTCCGCCTGGTGCAAATCAGCCCGACAATATATATTCTGACCAGCCCGGCCGCTCGGGCCGACGGGTGGCGGCTGCGATGGAGTTTAGGGCGCCTTCGATCTGGAGTGCTTCTGGCCGAGGGCGACCAGGGCGACCAGGAGGAGACCATTTGGACCCTGCCGACGGGCAGTCTGGTCCTGGCGCTGACCACCCCGCCCGGAACCATGGAATTGCGAGCCCTGGCCCGTTTGGCCGCCGAGCGTAAATTGCCCCTCTTCGTGGTCAACGAGGGCCGGCCCGGCCTTTTATCCGAATTCAGCGACCACCAGACTAACCTGGAAAGCGGCCCCTGGACGCCCCTAGGGGCCGGCCTGGCCCTACCCCTCTGGTGTGCCGGTCTTGTCCAGGCCGTCCAGGCCGGCGGCGGGCTGCAACAGCAGAAACATCAGACCCTGCTGAACAGGGTACGCCTGAAACACCAGCCCCTGCAGGAACGCCAGGACACCCTGCAGTTGGCCATCGGCCACGAGATAAGAAGCCTGGACCCGGCCCGCGCTCACAACATCATGCGCGAACCGGTGATCATGAGCTGCATTTATCAGGGTTTGGTTAAATTCGCGGAGGGAACTTGGGAATTGAGCCCCCAGTTGGCCACCCATTGGCAGATGGCCGAGGACGGGCAATCCGTGATCTTTTATCTGCGGCGGGGGGTACAGTTCCACCGGGGCTACGGCGAATTCAGCGCCGAAGACGTCAAGTTCTCCTTTGAGCGTTTCGCCCGGGAGCAGGACGCCTACGCCAGCCTGCCCGCCTGGCAGGTTTTGCAAGAGGTGCAGGTGCTGGGCCGCTACGTGGTCAAGGTGGTGCTCAAGCGGCCCTGCCCTCATTTGTTCAGCACCGTCCTTCCCCTGTCGACAGGTTATATCCTGTCGAAAAAGGCCCTGGAACAGATCGGCGCCTCCCAGCACGCTTTGAACCCTATCGGCACTGGGCCCTATGAGTTGAAGGAGTTCCGGCCTCGGGATTATCTGGAGCTGGAGGCCTTCGACGACTACTGGGACCAGCCGCCACACACCCCACGGCTTATCTTTCGGTTGGACACCCACGCCTTCAATTTTCTTTACCGCTTTAATACTGGTCGGCTGGACGTGGCCGTCTTCCCCAACGTCAACCGGGAGTTGCTCAAGTCCGTCCCCGGCCTGACCCACCGCGACTGCCTGCCTCGGCAATTCTGGTGGCTGGGTATGTTGGTCAACCAGCCGCCATTTGACCGGCCAGCCGCCCGTCAGGCGGTGCATCTGGCCTTGGACCTCAAAAGAATCCGGGAAATGGCCATCCCCGGGTCCCTGTTCTCTTGGACGCCCGTCTCCCCGGACCTACCCGGTCACTGGTCCGCGGCTCCGGCCCCGGAATATTCGCCGGTGCGGGCCCGGGAACTGATGGCCCAGGCCGGTGTGGCTCAGGGCACCCGGTTGATCCTGGTGGCCGACCCCACAGAGGTCGATTTAACCGCTCTGGAGATCGTCAAGGCCAATCTGGCGGATATCGGCCTGGAGGTCATTCTGGATCTTTGCAACCGCAAGGCCCTGCTGGAGAAGATACACCGCCAGCAATGCCACCTCTACCTGTTCTTTTTCAACTCCACCCAGGACGCCTACCACACCCTCAACTGGTTTATCCGGGGCCAAGTTTATAATTTCAGCTACTGGGACCACCCCCCCTACGACGCCCTGGTGGCCCAAATCGCCCAGGAGACCGACGAGGCCAAACGGCTGGCCATGATCGTGGAGGCCCAGAAGATGATCGTGGAGGCTGGCTGGGGGGTCTGGCTGGCCCACGGCCACAACTCCATCATCTACCAGGATTATGTGGATATCGGCCAACCCCGGCCCGATGGCTTCCTCACCCCGTGGACTTTGGTCAAAAAAATTTAGCTCCGGGCCGTAGAAGGAATCCACGGCCCGGAGCCCGCAAAACGCCCATTTATTAAGCCGGTTATAGCTGGAAACCATTGCCGCATTCAGTTCAGCATGAATTACATACCCATCTGGAAACATACGCTTTAAAAAAAGATGAAGATAATGGCCCCTGTAGGCAATGATTTTTTCGGCCAATCCCTTGTGCTTTTTCAGATAATCGGTGAACGCTAAGATTTCAACATCGATTTCCGACTGTTCTTGTGCCGCTGGATGCTTCATATCTAAAAGGCGGAAAGCAAGATAAACTCCGGCCCGATGCCGGCGCCTTGTGAAGTGGTCCAATGATGCCATGTATTTTTCAATGGTTGTTGCCGCTGGCATGTCCGGTGAAATATTGTTTTGCTCCAACCACTGGCCCAAACAACGGGCAGCATAAAGACGCTGCCTGGCCGATGCGGCCCGATAATCACCAGTCTTGAGCAAAGATGCCATTTCTAAGAACTTATTCGTAAATAACTTTAGCTTTTCTAAAAGCAATAATAGCTGCGGCCAAATGCAGCAGGGCGATATAGGTGCAGGCCTTCTTTTCAAACCGTATCAATAGTTTTCTGAAGCGATTGAACCATGAATGCGCTCCT
>JAVBQN010000028.1:0-96822 GCA_031549025.1 Candidatus Adiutrix sp.
CCCCGGCCCCGGTTCCGCCCCCCGCTTCCGGTTTTTCGTCCATGATTCAGCTCCCGGCTACGGCCGAAGCCGTTGCCGAATAAGACGTCCAGTCATCCATCCGGGCCGGGGGGCGCAAAAGTTTCAGCATCTCCTCGGCCGCGGCCCGGGAAAATGCCTCGTCCATGAGGTTGGCGTCCACGTATTTGAGAGGGAAGTCCTGGCGCAAACCCCGTTCGAAGACGGTGAACAGCAGCTGGTCCAGGTCCGGGTCGTGCAACGGTTCGCCGGGCCGGGTGAAGGAACGCAGGCCCCGGCGGGGCAGGAGCACGGTCACCGGCCCCCGGGCCCCGTTGAGGCGCTCCACGACCAGGCCGGCCACGGCCCGCAGTTCGTCGGCCGAAAGCCGCACGTGGGCCAGCTGGGCGTTGTGCCAGATCATCCGGCGATTTTCCGCGTCCGGGAACAGCTCGTGGCCCCACTGGCAGATGAAGTCCAGCCCTCCCGGAGCCACCACCATGGGCAGGCCCTTGGCCGCCCCGGCCGTGAGCCGCCGGGCCGGACTGTAGCCGAAACCCCGGCCGAAATATTCATAAACCACCTCGTGGAGAGTCAGGTCCATCACCGCCTCGATGAGGCCCTCTTCGATCAACTCCTCCAGGGCCTGGCCGCCGGCCCCGCTGGTGTGGAAGGCCATGACCTCGTAGCCGGCCCGCTCCACCAATCGGGCGGCCCGGTCCACGCCGTCGTTGGTGGCGCCCATGAGGGTGGTTCCGACCACGGGCCGCCGGGGCTGGCCCAGAGGGCCCCCGGCATGGCGGACCATGCCGACCAAAGCCCAGACCGCGTTGCGCAGCACATGGCGGCTGATGGTGTTGAGGCCCGCCAGATCCACGATGGAGGGCAGGACCAGGATGTCCCGGGTGCCGACGAGTTGGTCGAAGGTGCGGCGGCCCGAGGCCACAGTGGACACCAGCACCTTGGGGATGCCCAACGGCAGGCGTTTCATCGCCCGGGCGCCCGCCGTACTGTTCTGGAGTCCCCCCAGGGCCAGGATCCCGTGCAGCCGGCCCTCGGCGCAGAGGCGGGCGGCCAGGGCGGCCGCGCCTTCGGCCACGATTTCCAAGAGCTCGTGCTTGGGCCGCCCGGCCTCCGCCTCCCAGTCCAGCCCGATCTCGGCGGCCAGGCGTTCCCTCGGCCAGGGAAAGGGCGAACGGTAGCCCGGAGCCGTGGCCGGGTCGATGACCGTGACCCGAAGCCGGGCCTCCTTGAGGAGCCCCAGGGCGTATTCCAGCTCCTGGCGCTTGGTGTCGCCGGAGGCCATGATGGCCACGGTTTTCATACCATCCTCCCCAATACCGGAGTCTCGGCGCAGCGCCGCTCCAGTCCGTGATCGTGGCCGCAGAGAATGAAGTCGCGGTTCCGGGCCCGGGCCTTCTGGCGTTCGATGCTCTTCCAGGCGGCCACGATGTCGCAGAACCGCCCCGGCGGGCAGATGTCATAGTGCAGTTCGGGCACGGGGTCGAGATTGGCCGGGATAAACACCGAATCCCCGGCGCAGATGAAATCGCCGGCCGCCGTCTCCACCTCCACGGACATGTGGCCCGGGGAATGGCCGGGCGTCTCGAAGACCCGCACCCCGGGCATGATCTCCTCCTCGCCCCGCACCAGGTCGAAGGTCAGGCCCTCGAAGGGCCGGACGATCCCCAGGGCCGGATGCTCGTAGGATTTGTAATACAGGGGGATGGGATCGTATGCGAACTGGTGCTCCAGCTCGTGGGCCACCAGCCGGGCCCGGGTGAAGCGGTCGAGATAAAAAACGTGGTCCCAGTGCATATGGGTCAGGATCACCCAGTCCACGTCCTCGGGCCGGTAGCCGAAGGCCGCCAGCCGCTCGACAATGGCCGCCCCTTCGGGCTGCCGGGAGCCGGGGTGGTGATATCGGCTGGCCCGCTCGGTCCAGGCCATGCCCGTATCCACCAGGAGGAGCCCGGCCCCGCCCTCGACCAAAAAGGTGAACACGGGCATCTCGATGCGGCCGTCGGGGATGTTCCCGACATATTTGACCACGGAATGGTGATACAGATATTCCCGGGGCACGGTGGTCACGTACCCGGTGTTCAGCGGCCGGATGGTGAGTCTGGACATGGAAGCTCCTGGGGGGAAGCGGCCGGGGAGGGGGCTCCCCGGCCGGACGCCGGGAACGCGGCTCAGGCGTAGGGGTAGTTGGGCGAAGCCAGGTCTTCCTGATACACCTTCCACTCCGCGTCGGAGATCATCCCCTGTTTGCGGTAATACTGGCGGGCGTCGTTCAGGATGTCCTCCAGGGCCTGCTCCTGGGAGGGGGTGAGGGGCTTGGGTTTATGGGCGGCCAGGATCTGGTCCATCTTTTCCCGGGCCAGATCCAGGGTGTTCTTGGCGCCGTCGCGGAAGAAACGGCCGCCGCTTTTGCGGTTGGCCACGGCCGGCACGTAGCATTCGTGGCGCCACCACTTGAAGGTGTGCGGGGTCTGGATGAAGGTGGCCGGCATGGGCCCGACCTGGTTGATGAGGTCCACGGCCATGGTTTCCTCGTTGACGTCCACGCCCCGGCAGAAGCGCTTGATCATGCCCACCACGTCGTTGTCGATGATGCTCTTGGCCGGGTGGGCGGCCAGTTGGGCGTGGAAGCCGCTGAAGGTGACCACCACCGAGGCCCCGGCCAGGGAGGAGATCAGGGCCAGCATGGACAGCTCGTACCCGGCCTGGTAGTCCAGGGTCATGGCGCTGGTCCAGGAACTGCTCCAGATGGTCGAGGGAATCCGGTACGCCCGCCAGACCTGGTTGAAGACCGCGTCGTGGAGGCCGTTGCCGATGTCCCCGAAGCCGGGGAGGCCGTTGGCCATGTTGGGGGTCAGCATCATGCTGGCCGCCCAGGCGCGGGAGCCGCGCCTGATGAGCTGGGCCAGGACCATGGCCGCGATGGTCTCGGCATTGTTGGAGATGACGCTGCCGGCCACGGTCACCGGGGAGGTGAAACCCTTGGTGGGGCCCGGGGCGAACTGCAGCGGCATGTCGTTCTCGGCCAGGAATTTCAGGCGGTCGGTAAAGGATTTCATGAACGACAGAGGCGAGGCCGAGTTGGCGATCTGGACCACATCGCTGTCCAGAGCCTTGGCCATGGCCGTGATCCAGCGGTATTCGTCGACGGTGGACCCTTCCTCCTGGGTCTTGGACGAGACCCGGAACTTGGCGGCCACGCACTCGATCAGGCGCATGCAGTCCGGCACCCGGGCGAAGCCGAAATAGGGGAAGGCGGTCTGGATGTCCACGTGCTCGAGATGGTCCAGCACGGTGATGGCGTCGTAGAATTCCTTGCGGGTGGGTTCCCGGGTCTGCCAGGTGTCCAGATCCAGAAGACCCATGCCGCAGGAGGCCATGAAGTGGGTGTTGCCGCCGCTTTCGACGTGGACGTCGTTGTCCCGGTCGCGGGCCCGCAGCACGTAGCTGTTGGGGCAGGCGTCCAGGCAGTCCCGGACCAGGTCTTCGGGGAGGCGGACGCGGTCGCCGTCCACCAGGCCGCCGGCCTCGCCCATCAGCCGGGCGATGGCCGGGTCCTCAACCACCACGCCGGTGGTGCGCAGGACGTCCAGGGTGCCCTTCTGAATCGCGCGCACCTCTTTTTCGGAAATGATGTTCAGCGGAGCGAATCCCCGCTCCATTCCTTTTCGGGCCATATTCCCTACCTCCTTACGGCTCCGGTGTGCTTTGACGGACGCGGACGGTCCCTACTTGCGCAGGCCGTATTTGCGCAGTTTCACGTACATGGTCTTCCTCGATATGCCCAGCATCCGGGCCATGGCGCTGACGTTGCCCCGGTGGCGGCCCCAGGCCGTCTCGATGGCCCGGCGTTCGGCTTCGTCCATGAGGCCGGGCCGGCCGCCGACCGGGGGGCGTTCCGGCTGGAGAAAATCCGGCAGGGACTCCAGGGGCGTCTCCTCGCCTCGGGACAACAGCACCAGCCGCTCGACGACGTTCTCCAACTGCCGGATGTTCCCGGGCCAGTCGTAGGCCGTGAGCCGGTCCATGATGGCCGGGGCGAAGCGGGGCGGGGGCAGGCCCAGGCGGCCGGCGATCTTCGCGCCCAGGGCGTCGACCAGCCGGGGAATGTCGCCGCGGCGCTCCCGGAGGGGCGGCAGCTTGAGGGTGAACACGTTCAGCCGGTAGAACAAATCCCGCCGAAACAGGCCCGCCTCCACCCGCTCCTCCAGGTCCTGGTTGGTGGCGAAAATGAAACGGACGTCGAGAGCGATCTCCTCGGTCGAGCCGATGCGGGTGACCCGGCGGTCCTGGAGAACCCGCAGGAGTTTGGTCTGCATGTCCCAGGGCATGTCCCCGATCTCGTCGAAAAAGACCGTGCCCCGGTTGGCCACCTCGAGCTTGCCCGGCCGCCCGGCCCGGACTCCGCCGGTGAAGGAGCCCGGGGCGTAGCCGAACAGCTCGCTTTCGATGAGCTCCCGGGGGAGGGCCGCGCAGTTGATGGGCACGAACGGGCCGTGGCGATAGGGGCTGGCGTGGTGGATGGACTGGGCGAACAGTTCCTTTCCGGTGCCGCTCTCCCCCTGGATGAGGACCCGGGAATTGGAGGCGGCCGCCACCCGGGCCGTTTCCACCAGGGCCAAAAAGCGTTCGTCGGTCCCGATGAGGTTGTCGAAGCGGTAATACACCCGGTGGCCGGCGATCTGGTGGGCCTCCAGGTTGCGCTTGGCCGTTTCATAAAACAGGAGGATGGAACCGGCCGGCCGCCCGTCTCCGGCGTTGATGGGGCTGTATTCCACGGCGCAGCTCAAGGTCCGCAGCCGGGTCTTGAGGGTCAGGTCCAGCTCGGCCCGACGGCCCTCGGCCAGGAAGGCCGGGGGCGGGCCGTCGAACAGCTCGGCCAGGGGGCGGCCCAGGTGGCCGCGCAGGCCCTCGCCCAGAACTTCAACCGCGTAGTCGTTGACTGACAACAGTTTTTGGCCGTCGTCCAGGATCAGGACCCCTCGGCTTATCCGACCCATGACCAGCCGGAGATAGCAGTTGGCCTTGTTGAGTTCGTCGTTTTTGTCGGCCAGGCGCTTGTTGGCCGTGATGAGTTCGGCCAGGGAGCGCGACAGCCCCAGGGTGTGGCGGTGGATGCTGCCGAGGTTGCAGATGATGGTCACCAGGCCGTCAACCCGCCCGGCCTCGTCGAAAATGGGCGAGGCCGAACTGGCCAGGCCGTGGAAAAACCGGTTGTAATACTGATACCCGGCCAGTTCCGCCTGGCGGCCCGAGGCCAGGGCCAGGCTGACGGTGTTGGTGCCCACGGCCGCCTCGTCCCGCCGGGCCCCGGGGCCGAAATGGCGGAGGTCGAGCCCGTCGGTGTCGCCGACGGTGTGGAGGATGACCCCGTCGCGGTTGTTGAGGTTGATCCGGACATCGGAACCCCGGACCAGGGAATAGACCAGGTCCACGTAGGGCCGGGCCAGGGACAGAAGATTTCGATTGTTCGTCAGGAGAGTCTTCAGTCCGGCCGGGGCCAGACTGGCGGTCACGATGGACTGGTTGAAGGGGTCGACCCCCAGGGCCCGGCTGCGGGCCCAGGAGCGGGTGACGGCGTTGTCCGGCATCACGGTCTGGCGGCCGGTGGCCATGAACATTTCCCAGGCCTGGCGATATTCTTCTTGCGAATGGTCCACTGGGGCTTCCTCCGCCCGCCCGGCGCGACCGCCGGGGGGGTAACATGCTGTAGTCAGTGTTTCGCCCGGATGGAACGCGGCTCGTCGGCCCGCCCCGGGTCGGCCTCGGCGCGCAACAATGGATTTACCTTGACATTTAGCAAGAACCGTACCCGGTTAAAAGCAACGGAAAGCGGCGACGTGAAGGCGTGTGAGGTGTTACCTCGCTCTCCAGTGTTACCTGTACATGTTACCATATATAACAATGGTTCACAACAGGGAGATCCTTCATCCCGTCACGCTCCGGACCGCGCCGGGCGGTCCGGCACGAAGGCCAGCCGTTCCTCATGGGGAATTCTCCTCATGATCGCCACGCGGTCCGGGCGCCGTGGGAAAAAGGCCGCCGCCCAGGGGGCGCGGTGATGGCCGGAAGGCTCGTTCGGGGGGGGGCCTGGAGCCGCCTCCCTGAAGCTGGGCCGGCGTATTCGCAAATTATTCTATAAAGTTAAACAACAGGAAAAAAAATAACTGAGAGTTGATTTTTGTCCTTGACAAGAAGTTTCACCTCTGTTAATATTTCTTGCAAGAGTTAAAAGAACGATCGTCCTTCTTATCGCGCCTCAATTTGCCCCGCCACTCTCCCGGAGGGCCGCCGGAAGCCCCCTGTCCGGGAGCTCCCGGTGAAAAACGCCCAGTCTCGAGGGCTGGGGCCGCATGGCGCGCCCGTATTCCTGAAAACTCGCGTCCGGCCGGCCTTTGAGGCCGGCCCGCGAACGCCGCCCGTTGTTCGAAACCAAACAGTAGTCTTTGCCTTGAAACAGGAGGTTGTCGCATGGTTGCCTTGTTCTCGTATTTCACCCCTTCCGAAATCGAAAAACTGAAATCCGAAGTTTTCCGCGTGCTGGCCGAAGACGGCGTCAAGCTTGATCCCCACCCCCAGCTGTATCCGCTCCTGACCAAGGCCGGGTTCCAGGTGGATGAGGCCAGCGGGCTGATGAAGATTCCCGTGGACCGGATGAAGGCCGCTCTCGATCAGGCGCCGAAAGAGTTCGTGCTGGGCGCCCGGGGCGAAAGCCGCGTGCTGCCGCTCCCCAAGCCCGGCGGCGGCTTCTACGCCCGCCCCTGCACCGGCGGCCACGCCTGGCTGGAGCCGGACGGCACCTATCGCCGGGTCACCCTTAGTGACGTCGGGAAATGGAGCCGTCTGGCCAACGCCCTGGACGAGATCAGCTTTGTGCCCTTCCTCTTCGCCGACGATGCCCCGGTGTATTCGGCCGACGTCCATTCCATGTACCAGGTGCTGAAGAACACCGACAAACACGTGTGGGTGCAGCCCTACGAGGCCAAGAACATGGACTGGCTGGTCGACCTGGGCGCGGCCGCGGCCGGCGGCAAGGATAAACTGAAGAAGAACCCGGTCATGAGCTTCATCGCCTGCTCCCTGACCCCCCGGCTCTTCAAGCATATGGATCTGGAAATCGTCTACAAGGCCGCCCTGGCGGGGGTGCCGATCCAGGCCTGCTCGCTCCCGGGCGCGGGGGCCACGGCCCCGGTGACCGTGCCCGGCGTGGTCATTCTCAGCGCGGCCGAGATTCTGGCCATGGTGGCCATGGCCCAGGCCGTCCAGCCCGGGACCCCGGTGGTGGCCTGTCCGATTATCTTCTCCAGCGACATGCGGTCCGGCCGGAGCCTCCAGTCGAGCGCCGAGGCCATCAAGGCCGGCGCCGCGGCCATCCAGTTCATCAAGGCCGCTTTCGGTCTCCCGACCCACAACTACGGCCTCGGCTCCGACGCGGCGGGCCCGGGCGAGCAGAATATGGCCGAGCGGGCGATGCTTTTGACCGCCAAGGCCATGAGCGGCCAGGACATCATGGGCGGCGCGGGCCAGAGCGAAGTGGCGGTGTGCGTGAGCCCCTTGCAGCTCATCGCGGACAACGAACTCCTGGCCATGGTGCGGGTCCTGACCTCCCCCGTGGAATTGAACGACAACGAGATGGCCGTGGAGGTCATCAAAAAGGTGCAGCCCGGCAAGGAGTTCATCTCCCAGGCGCACACGGCCAAGAACTGCCGGAAACTTCTGCCCCAGCGCAACTTCAACCGGATGACCATGACCTCCTGGAAGGACGCCGGCTCTCCGGGCCTGGCCGAAGCCCTCAAGGCCGACTACCAGAAAATCATGGCCGCTCCCAACGCCGGCGAAGCCAGCGCGGAACTGACCAAGGAAATGGACCGGATTCTCAAGGCGGCCGACGCGGCCCTGAAAGAATCGGCCGGCAAGTGACCGACCCCGGGCGGGGCGATGAACGCCCCCGCCCCTTAACCAGATGGAGGACGCGAATATGAAGAAACTGTTGGCGCTGTGTTTAGGTTTGTTGTTGGTCGCTCCCGCCACTTTGGCCCTGGCCGCCGATGACGTGTATGAATTGACCATGGCCTGGAACGACATTTGGGGCCCGAAATTCCGGGCTTCCCAGGTCTACCGTCCCGGCGGTGAGCTGGAACGCTTGGTGTACGAAAAGACGGGCGGGAAGGTCAAGCTGAAGATTATTTCTAAAATGTTCCCCACCGAACAGCTCCTCCAGGCCGTGGCCACCGGCAAGGTCGACATCGCCGACGTGGCCATGCCCTGGGAATCGAGCACCTACCCCCTGTGGAACTGGGGCGAAATTCCGGGCATCGTCAACGCCAACCCGGTTCTCGGCCTGGCCGAGGAAGAGGCCGTGTACCGCGATCCCAAGGTTCGGGAGATCTACGACCGCACCATGGGCAAATTGAACATGAAGTTCTGGTTCGTCACCCAGTGGGATCCGGCCAACGGCATCTGGAGCAAGACCCCCGTCGCGAGCACCAAGGACCTGTTCAACATGAAGATCCGCGCCGGCGGCTACTTCCCCACCGTGGGGCTCAAGGCCATCGGCGGCACCCCGGTGAGCGTCAGCGGCTCCGAACTCGGGCCGGCCATGATCTCCGGCACCATCGACGGCGTGTTGACCAGCCTCGGTTTCGGCTATTCCATCGGCCTGGCCCAGGTTTCCAAGCAGTTCACCCTCACTCCCCTGTCGCCCACCTGGAGCGCGGTGACGGTCATCAACAAGAAGAAGTTCGACTCTCTGCCGCCGGACCTCCAGGCCGCGGTGATGGAGGCCGGCGAGACGATCCAGCGCATGGTGTGCCTGTCGACCACCGCCGAATACGTCCTCAGCTCCGACATTCTGGCCCTGGCCGGGGTGAAGGTCACGGAATTCCCCGAATCCGACAAGGCCACGCTCGCGGCCGCCAGCCAGGCCGTGGAAAAGGAATGGCTCGACCAGAGCGGCGACGACGGCCAGGAACTCCTGGCCGCCGTCCGGGCCGCGGTGGACAACTATCGGAAGTTCGGGAAATAAGCGCCCCGGAAGCCCGGCCGTCCCTTGGCGGCCGGGCCCGCCGCGGCGTCGCCCGCTTCCTCAAAGAGCGTGGGAGTCATTATGGACGGCCTGAGAAAATATGTACGAGCAATAAACTGGTTTACGGCGCGAATTGTCGCCCCCATCTTCGCCTGGATGATCTTCGGCCTGATGCTGTTGATCCTGCTGGACGTCATCACCCGCTACCTGCCTTTCCTGAAACCTCTGGCCATGAGCGACGAGTTCGGCGGCTATGCCCTGGTGGCCATCACCATGGGCGGCCTGGGCTACGCCTGGCAAGCGGGATATCACGTGAAAGTGGAATTTTTCCTCGGCATGATACCGCCGAAGGCGGCCTGGGTGATCACCAACATCACCACCCTGGCGGCCCTGGCCTTCACCGTGGCCATCACCTACGCGGCCTGGCAGCAAATTGACATGGCCTTCATGTTCAAAGTGCGTTCGAACACCTGGGTGCGCACCGTGGTGGCCTATCCCCAACTGAGCATCATCGTGGGCCTTTTTCTCATGGATCTGCAGCTCCTCGCCGAAGTGCTGGACCGGTTCTTCTTCGGCAAGGCCAAACCCGAGCCCGCTTCGCCGAAGCCGGCCTTGGTCACGGAGGGTCAAGCATGAGCCCGGAAGTCGTCTTCGCCCTCGTCAGTGTGGCGGCCCTGTTGTTCTGCCTTCTGATGGGCCTGGAAATCGCCTGGTCCGTGGGCCTGGTCTCTCTCTGCGGCCTGGTGTACCTGGGCCAGCCCCTGGAACAGGTGGCCTCCACCATCTGGACCTCCACCAACTCCTTCACCATGACGGCCATGCCCATGTTCATCTTCATGGGGTGCCTCTTGGGCAACACCGGGGTCAATGAATACCTCTTCACCGCCGTGGACCGCTGGGCCGGCCGGCTGCCCGGGGGGCTGGTCATATCCGTCATTCTGGGCAACGCCGCGTTCGCCTCCATGTGCGGTTCTTCCATCGCCGCCGTGGCCACCTTCGGCAAGGTCGCCTTCCCGGCCATGGAGAGCCGGAACTACAACCCCAGCTACGCCCTGGGCTCCATCGCCGTCAGTTCGGTCCTGGCTCCGCTGTTCCCATTAAGCATTCTTCTGATCATCTACGGGTCCTGGCAGGGGCTGTCCATCGTGCGGCTTCTGGCCTCCGGCATCGTCCCCGCCCTGATTCTGACCAGCCTGTTTGTCCTGGTCGCCATTCTGCGGGTGAAAATCAACCCCAAACTGGCCCCGACCCCGCTCAGCTACACCTGGGCCGAGAAAATGGACGCCCTGGTGAAGGTGGCTCCTTTCGGCGTCCTCATCGCCGCGGTGGTCGTCGCCATTTTCGGCGGCTACATGACCCCGACCGAGGCCGGCGCCCTGGGGGCCTCCCTGAGCATCGTCCTGACCTTGCTCTATAGGCGGCTCAATTTCCAGAAGTTCCAGCAGAGCCTCCTGGACACGCTGAAGGTCACTTCCTTCTCGCTCTTCATCATGGCCATGGCCAGCTTGATGAGCCACGTGTTCAACGCCACCGGCGTGGTTCTCCTGGTGAAGGACGTGGTTTTGGGGCTGGAGCTCAACCGCTATACAATCCTGGTCGGCGTCCTCATCATGTATCTGATCCTGGGGTGTTTCTTCGACTCCTGGTCGATGCTGTTCCTGACGTTTCCCTTCGTGATGCCGATTATGTCCAGCCTGGGTTTCGATCCTTTCTGGTGGGGCATCGTCTACGTCCTGGCCGCCGAGCAGAGCACCATCACCCCGCCCTTCGGCCTGGCCCTGTTTGTGCTGCGAGGGATGGTCCCCAAATACCCGGTCAGCACCATCGTCTTCGGCGCCTTGCCGTACCTGGCGGCCATCTATGCGCTCATCGCCGTATTGATCTTCTTCCCCGGCATTGTTGACTGGCTGCCGAACATGCTGCTTAAGTGAAACAGCCTGGTGGTCCGTGGCCTGGTCGCCGGGAAACGCCCCGGCGGCCAGGCCGGTATGAAGTGAAAAAATAGCTACAATGTGCTATATAAGGCTGTAATTGGAAAAAAGTCCGCTTCATACAGCGTATGGAACATCAGGAGGGTTGGCATGACAAACGATTTTCAGATAGGGAGCGTCGTCCGGAACCTGCGGACCGAGAAAGGCCTGACCCTGCAACGTTTGGCCGAGATGACCGAACTGACGGCGGCCTACATCAGCAAGATCGAAAACGACAAGGTCTCGCCCTCGATCCACACGCTCAAGGCGCTGGCCGACGCGCTCCAGACGAATATTACGGATTTCTTTGAAAACGACCTCATCAACGACCCGTGCATCAACCCGCCGGCGACGTGGACCAAAAAGCTGGTCAAGGGCTGGCAGGCCGATGTGCGGCAGATGATCAAGCTGGTCGGCAACAAGAAAATGCAGCCGTTCTTCACCACCATCCCGCCGGGCGGCGGCGCCCACGACCACTACACGCACCCGGGCGAGGAGTTCGTGTATGTCCTGGAAGGGGTGCTGACCTTGAATCTTAACGGCAAAATAAGTAAACTCGCCCCCGGGACCCTGGCCTATTTTTCGGCCTTGGTGCCCCATACCTGGACCAACGAGACGAAAAAAACCGTAAAGATGATTTGGGTGTGTTCGCCGCCCAGTTGGTGAGACGCGCCGGCAGAGACCGATTTCCACTATTGCCCGGCCAGGGATCGCGATTGGTCCGACTGGCGTTGAGGGCCGCCGACGTTGAATTTCGGCGGGGCGGGTTGTTTTGTGCCCTTTTTGGCCCCGTCATAAGGTAAGGAGTATTTCATGAGTCATTTGGAACCGCAGGTTCGTACCTATTACGTGGTCGTGGAGGAGTGCCTTCTCGACGGCGTCAAGCCCGTGGCCAAGCCCACCCGCAAGGCCGCCGCGGCCGTGGTCCTCAAGAACCCGTACGCCGGCGTCTACCAGGAGGATCTGAGTCTTCTGTACAAATGGAGCGAGACCCTGGGCGAGATTTTGACCCAAAAGGCCGTGGCCGCCCTGGGCATCAAACCCGAAGAGGTGGAAAGCTACGGCAAGGCGGCCATCGCCGGTCTCAAGGGCGAGCGCGAACACTGCGCGGCCCTGATGCACCCGGCCCTGGGCAAACCCATCCGCGACAACGTGGGCGGCGGCAAGGCCCTCTTGCCGTCGGCCAAAAAGATCGGCGGCCCGGGCGCGGCCATTGACCTGCCGCTGGGCCACAAAAACGCGGCCTTTGTCCGCTCGCACTTCGACGCCATGGAGGTGCGCATCCCCGACGCCCCGGCCGACGACGAGATCGTGCTGATCGTGGGCGTGGCCGATTCCGGCCGGCCGCACCCCAGGGTGGGGGGCCTCCAGATTTCGGAAATCAAGGGCGAGGACGGCCTGCGCTGACGGCCGTGGTTTCCGGCGCCGCCGTTTGGGCGGGGCCGGAAAAAATTTCGGAGAGTGACCGATGGAAATACGTTTGACCCTGAACGGGCAACAGCGGAGCGGCCAGACCGACCCCGCCCGGACCGCGCTCCATTTCCTCCGCGAGGTCATGGGCCTTAAGAGCGTCAAGGAAGGCTGCGGCATCGGCGAATGCGGGGCCTGCACGGTTATCGTCAACGGCCGGGCCGTGGATTCCTGCCTCATGCCCGCCGCCCAGTTGGACGGCGCGGTGGTGGAGACCGCCGAGGGGCTCACGCGGGACGGGCGTCCCCATCCCCTCCAGACGGCCTTTGTCGAACACAATGCCGTGCAGTGCGGCTATTGCAGCCCCGGCTTCCTGATGAGCGCCAAGGCTCTTCTGGACCAAAGCCCCGCGCCCGAACGGGGCGAGGTGGAAAAGGCCCTGGCCGGCAACCTCTGCCGCTGCACCGGCTACCGCCAGATCGTCGACGCGGTGCTGGACGCGGCCGGGAGGCTGCGGGAAGGAGAGGGCCGGTGAGTGCGCGGATAGAATACCTCCGCCCCGCCGCCGTGACCGAGGCCGTGGAGGCCTTGAGCCACAACGGTTCGGCCGTGATGGCCGGGGGCACGGATCTGATGATCTCCCTCCGCGGGGGGGGCTTCACCGGCGACCGGCTGGTGGACGTGACCGGCATCGACGAGATGCGGCGTCTGGCCTCTGAAAATGAGAAAATTTCCATCGGCGCGGCCGTGAAAATAGAGGAACTGCGTCAGAGCCCGCTGGTCCGGGAAATGCTCCCGGCCCTGGCCCGGGCGGCGGATGTCTTTGCCGGACAACAGGTGCGCAACATGGCCACCATCGGCGGAAACGTGGGCCACGCCGCGCCCTGCGGCGACACCCACCCGCCCCTCATCCTCTATGGCGGCGTCGGCGAAGTGGCCGGCCCCGAAGGCCGGAGCCTCCGGCCGGCGGCCGACCTCTTCGCCGGGCCCGAGCGCTCGGCCCTGAAGCCGGGCGAACTGCTGGTGCGCTTCCTGGTGAAGCCCGAAGCGGCCACCCTGGTGGATTTTCAAAAAATCGGCCGCCGCAAGGACCTGGCCATCTCCCGCGTCAGCCTGGCCGTGCTGGTGAACGTGGGCGGGGAGGGGATCGTCGACCGCTGCAAGGTCGTCCTCGGCGCCTGTATGCCCACCACCCGGCGCATGCCCCGCACCGAGGCCGCGCTCCTCGGCCAAAAACCGGGCCGGGCGCTTTTCCGGGAAACGGCCGCCCTCATGGCTTCGGAGATGATCGACATCACCGGGCGGCGCGCCTCCATCGTCTATAAGGAACCGACCATCCAAGGGCTGCTCCTGCGGATGCTCGAACCTTTGCTGCGGAGGGCCTGACCAATGAGCACGCTGAAATACGTGGGCCGCGACCATCTCCATCCGCGCATCTGGGAAAAGGCCCGGGGCGAGGCCCTGTACGCGGCCGACCGCGTCCCCCCGGAGGCCCTGATCCTCAAGGTCTTGCGGGCGGACCGCGACCACGCGGAAATCCTGTCCGTCGACACCCGCGCGGCCGAGGCCATCCCGGGCGTGGCCGGGGTTTTCACCTCGGCCCACATCCCCGGCCGCAACCTCATGGGCATCATCAACAAAGACCATCCCGTGCTGGCCCGGGGGAAGATTCGGTCCCGGGCCGACGCCGTGGCCCTGGTGGCCGCCGAGAACGAGGACATCGCCCGAAAGGCCCTGGCCGCCATCAAGGTGGAGTGGCGGGATCTGCCGGCCATGATGAGCCCCGAGGAGGCCCTGGCCCCGGGCGCGGAACCCATCCATGAGAAGGGCAACGTCCTCTTCACCCGGGCCGTCCGGCGCGGGGACGCGGAGGCCGCCTTCGCCGGCGCCTTCCACGTGGTGGAGCGGGAATACGACACGCCGTGCATCGAGCACTGCTACCTGGAAACCGACGCGGGCCACGGCTTCATCGACGACGACGGGGCCCTGGCCATCGAGGTCTGCACCCAGAACCCGCACTATGACCGGGGCGATGTGGCCGCGCTGATGAACCTGCCGGAAGAGAAGGTGCGCATCATCCAGGCCGTGACCGGCGGAGGGTTCGGCTCCAAGCTGGATTTGTCGGTGCAGGGCCTCATCGCCGTGGCGCTGCATCACCTCAGGCGGCCCGTGGCCCTGCGCTACAGCCGCGAGGAAACCTTCCTGGCCACCGGCAAGCGCCACCCCATCAAGATAAACATGAAAACCGGCGTGGACCGCGAGGGCCGCCTGGTGGCCATGCGGGCCCGCTTCGTGGCCGACGGCGGGGCCTACGGTTCCTACGGCATCGCCGTGGTCACCCGCGCGGCCGTCCACGCCACCGGGCCTTACGACATCCCCAACGTGGACGTGGAGGCCGTGGAAGTCTATACCAATCATACCTTCCGGGGGGCCATGCGCGGTTTCGGCACACCCCAGGCGGCTTTCGCCACCGAGTCCCAACTGGACCTCCACGCCGAGGCCCTGGGCCTGGATCCCCTGGAAATGCGTCTGCGCAACGCCATGCGGCCGGGCTCGGTCAACGCCTGCGGGCAGGTCATGGAACACGGGGTGGGCATCGCCGACTGCCTGGAAGCGGTCCGGCCACACTATCAAGCGATGTTGGGCGAGTGGGTGACGCGGCCCGCGAGCCGGCCCAGCCGGCGCCGGGGCGTGGGCGTGGGGGCCATGTGGTACGGCATCGGCAACACCGCGGCCCAGAATCCCTCCACGGCCCAGATCGAGCTCGGCCTCGACGGCGGCGTGACCGTCTTCACCGGCGCGGCCGACATCGGCCAGGGCTCGGTTTTGATCCTGACCCAGTTGGCCGGCGAAATCCTGGGCCTGGCCCCGGAACGGTTCACCGTGGTTTCGGCCGACACCCGTTACACCACCAACGCCGGCGCCACTTCGGCCAGCCGCCAGACCTATATCTCCGGCAATGCCGTCTGCCGGGCCGCCTCGGAACTGGCCGACATGCTCCTCACCCGGGCCGTGGACCGCCTGAAAACTCCGAAAGAGGACCTGGAACTGGCGGACGGCACGGTGCGTTCAAAAAAAGACCCGGCCAAATCCCTGACCTTTCAGGAATTGGCCAAAAGCCTGCACCACCTGGGGCTGCCGCTGAAATGGGGCGGCTTCTTCGATCCCGACACCACGCCTCTCGACGGGAATGGTCAAGGCCGGCCTTACGGGGCCTACGCTTTCGCCTGCCAGGTGGCCCAGGTGGAGGTGGATGTCCTGACCGGCGAGGTCGAGGTGGTCCGGGTGGTGGCGGCCCACGACGTGGGCCGGGCCATCAGCCCCGCGAACCTGGTGGGGCAGATCTGCGGCGGGGTGGCCATGGGCGTGGGCTATGCCCTGCTGGAGGAATTCGAGCCGGGCAAGACCGAGTCGCTGAAGGATTACCATTTGGTCACGGCCACGGACATGCCCGAGGTGGTGCCCATCATCGTCGAGTGTCCCGAACCCAGCGGACCCTTCGGGGCCAAGGGGATCGGCGAGCCGGCCCTGGTGCCCACCGCGCCGGCCGTGGTCAATGCCATCCGCATGGCCCTCGGCGAACGCATTTATCAACTGCCCGCCAACCTCGAGCGGGTGATGGCCGCCAGCCGAAAGGCCGGTTGGCTGGAACGCTGGGGCTCCGAAAACTGAGGGAGAGCCCGCAAGATTGTATCGATCCGCCGCCCGGGCGGTGGGGAAGGTTTAGCGGAGGTGCGTCATGAAAGTTTTGCTGCGGAATATCGGAATCATGATCAGCGGGGATATGGAAAAGCCGGTGCTGGACGCCGATTCCCTTTTGCTGGATAACGGGTTGATCGCCAAGGTCGGGTCAGGCCTGAACGACCAGGCCGACCAGACCATCGACTGCCGGGGGACCGCCGTCTGTCCCGGCTTTTTCGACACCCACTGCCACGTGGTGCTGGGCGATTTCACGCCGCGCCAGAACCAGCTCGGCTTCATTGAAAGCGCCCACCACGGCGGCGTCACCAGCTTCATTTCGGCCGGCGAGGTTCACCTGCCGGGCCGCCCCACCGATCCGGCGGGCACCAAGGCCCTGGCCACCCTGGCCTACAAGTCTTTTCAGAAATTCCGCCCCGGCGGGGCCAAGGTGTTGGCCGGCGCGCTCATCCTCGAAAAAGGCCTGAAGGAAGAGGATTTCCAGGAACTGGCCGCCGAGGGGCTCCGCCTCGTCGGCGAGGTCGGCCTCGGCTCGGTCAAGGCCCCCGAGGAGGCGGCTCCCATGGTGGCCTGGGCCAAGAAATACGGCTTCAAGGTCATGATGCACACGGGCGGCACTTCCATCCCCGGCTCCAGCACCGTGACCGCCGACCAGGTCATGGCCATCGACCCGGACATCGTCTCCCACATCAACGGCGGCCCCACGGCCGTTTCGCCCGCGGAAATTAAAAAACTCGTCACCCAGACCGAATACTGGCTGGAGCTGGTGCACTGCGGAAACAACGTGGCCGCCAACATCGCCTTGGGCGAGGCCCGAAAGGTCGGGGCTCTGGGACGCTTCATCATCGGCAACGACGCGCCTTCGGGCACGGGCGTGGTCTCTTTGGGCATCTTGCGGATGATCACCCACGTGGCCTCCCTGGGCGGCGTGGACGCGCCGCTGGCCCTGTGCCTGGCCACCGGGAACCCCGCCAAAGCTTTTGGTTTCAACCGAGGCCTCATCGCCCCGGGCCGCGAGGCCGACTTGGTGGTCCTGGACGCGCCCATGGGGTCCCACGGGCGGGACGCTTTGTCCGCCATGGTCTGCGGCGATCTGCCGGCGGTTTCCCTGGTCCTGGTGGACGGCAAAATCACCGTCAACGCCAGCCGCAACACGCCGCCGCCCGTGCGTAAACCCGCGGTGCAATGAGGGCCGCGGACGACGTGCGCCAGACGGCGGCCGGCCTCCTCGCCCGCCGCCCTCCAAAGGGAGGAGCCATGAGAATAGACGTTGAAAAATGCAAAGGCTGCGCCTGGTGCGTCAAGGATTGCCCGGTGGAGGCGGTGGCCCTGAAGGACAAGAAGGCGGTCATTGACGAGGGGCTGTGCGTCGGCTGCCGGGTCTGCTATCGCGTGTGCCGCTATGAGGCCGTGGTGATGGAAGCGGTGGACGCGGCCGCCACGGTGGAGTGCGATCACTGCCCCATCAAGTGCCGCATCGGCGCGGGCCGCTTCGGCGCCTGCCGCCGCTATAAAAACGAAGCCGGGGCCATTGAACGCCTTGACGCGCCGCTCGGCTTCGACGCGGTGCGGGAATATATCACCCCGCCGCCCCGCGAGGAACTGCGGGAACCGGTCGTCACCGCCATCGGCGCGGGCACCACCTATCCCGATTGCCGGCCCGCGCCGGGCATTGTGCGGCAAAAGCGCGGCGGAGTGGACGTGGTCACCGTGGCCACCGAGGTCCCGTTAAGCTACAGCTCGGTCATCGTCAAGATCGATACCGATGTCCACCTCGGCGAGCCGGGCGCGGCCGTGATTTTTGACGGACGCGAGGTGGGCATGCTGGAGACCGAACAGTATGGCTCTAAAATGCTCCACATCGGCGGCGTCAACCGCCTCACCGGCGGCGCCGCCGGCTTTGCCGCGGCCCGGGCCATCGTGGAAATCGTCAACCACCGGATGGTGAAACTCCGCGTCAAGGACGGGGCCCGGCTGGAAGTGCAGATCGGCCAGCCTCCGGTCGTCGACGGCCGGGCGGCCGGCAAGATGCGCGTCGGCTGCGGCAGCGCCACCACCGGCATTTTCGCCGGGATGTTCGTGGAGGCGGCCGACGAGGTGCTGGTGCTGGATTCCCACATCACCGGCCAGCTGAGCCGCCACGTGGCCGGGGTCACGGCCGGGGCCAAACCGTCCGGGGTGGAGGTGATCTTTCCCATGAGCACGCCCGGCCGCTATTTCGGCGACCACGGGCCGGGCTGGGGCGGCACTTCCATCACCGACCCCAAAGCCTTGATCAAATCCATCGACATGAACACGGCCCGGCCGGGAATGACCATTCTCATCACCGAAACCACGGGCCAGAACGGGGCCCTGTTCCGGGTGGAAGCCGACGGCGCTCTCACGGACATCCCCTTGACCCCCAAAGCCCAGGCGGTGCTTACCGCCATCCGCGACACCTGCGAGCCGTCGCTGGTCTCGGCCATCTACACGGCCGGATCCGGCGGCAGCGCCCGGGCCGGGGTCTGCCGTTATCCCATCAAGCTCACCCGGGCCGTGCACCGGAACCAGGTGGTGGTCACCGTGGGCGGAGTGCCGGCCTACGTGCTGCCCGGCGGGGGCATCTCCTTCCTGGTGGACGCGGGCCAGGTGAAACCCGGCTCCTTCAGTTGGACGCCCACCCCGGCCACCATCTGCCCCCTGGAATACACCATGACGCTGGCGGATTACGAGGCCATGGGCGGCCACGTGGAAGCCATGAAACCCTTCCCGGCCAAGGAACCGGGGAAATGACATGACCGCCGAACTGGCCAGGCTCGATCACGGCCGCGTCCTGGCCCAGTACGGTCCCATGCGCCTGGTCATCACCGCCGAGAGCGAAGGCGGGCCGGACGACCGTCTGGCCGAGGACGCGGGCCGCTGGGCCTTCGGCCTCCTGCCCCGGCTGACTCGGGCTCCGGAACTTTTCCGCCGGACGGGCGCGCGTTTCACGGCCGATTTCGACGAGCCGCTGCTGAATCAAATGGTGGAGGCGGTCAATCTGGTCGGCGCTCCCGACCTCGGGCCCATGGCCACGGTGGCCGGGGTGGTGGCCGAGGCGGTGGCGCAACACCTGCGGGAGGCCGGCGCGGCCAAGGCCATCGTGGACAACGGCGGGGACCTGGCCATATACCTGGCCCCCGGCCGCGCGGCCACGGTGGGCGTGCGCCGGGGGGTGAAAGAGTCCGAACCGGCCTTCGCCCTGACCCTCGACGGTGATCGCCGTCCCTTCTGGGGCGTGTGCTCCAGCGGTTTCGGCGGCCGCAGCCTCACCCGGGGGGTGGCCGATACGGCCCTGTGCGTGGCCGGCTCGACCCCGGCGGCCGATGCCGCCGCCACGACCCTCGGCAACGCCTGCGACGTGGATTCGCCTAACATCAGACGGGTGCCGGCCGAGGCGCTGCGACCCGAGACCGACATCCCGGGCCTGGCCGTCACCGCCTCGGTGGGCCCGCTCACGGCCGAGGAAACTGCCCGGGCGTTGGAAAACGCCCTGACTTTCGGGCAACGGTTGGTGCATGAAAAGATTCTTTTGGGCGCGCTGGTGGCACTGAATGGTCAAATGCTTGTCACTCAAGGATTTTCCGATCTGGTGGCGCCGCTGACGCCTCTTTGAAACACATATCGCCACCGCCCGGATTCGCGGGGGTGGTAAGGAGGATACACCATGAACGTTGGATTTATCGGACTCGGGGCCATGGGGCGCCCGATGGCCAAGAGGCTGCGGGCGGCCGGATTGGAACTGTCTGTTTTTGACGTGGTCGCGGAGGCGGTCAAGGAAATGGCCGATCTCGGCGCTCTCCCCAAAGGCAGTCCCGGCGAGGTGGCGGCCGCGTCCGATATTGTCTGTTCCAGTCTTCCCAACTCGGCCATTCTGCGGAATGTGGTGATGGGCGAGGGCGGCATCCTGTCGGGCCTTAAGCCCGGCACGTTAGTGATCGACCTCAGCAGCGTCGAGCCCCACGTCAGCCGCCAGTTGGCCGAGGCCGTGCGGAATAAGGGCGGGGCCATGATTGACGCGCCCGTGTCCGGCGGCGTGGCCGGGGCCGAGAGCGGCGCCTTGACCATCATGGTCGGCGGCTCGGCCGAGGATCTGGAACGGGCCCGGCCGGTCCTCGGTCAGCTCGGAAAAAAGATCAGCCACGTCGGGGACAGCGGAGCCGGCCAGGCCATCAAGCTGGTCAACAACCTCCTGCTGGGCGCCAACATGGCCGCCTGCGCCGAGGCCCTCACCCTGGGCCATAAGCTGGGCCTGGCCCCGGAAACCATGCTGGAGATCATCAGCCAGAGCTCCGGCGCCAGCTATGCCTTGACGGCCAAGGCCGAGAAGTTCATCTTCAAGGGCGAGTTCGCCCCCGGCTTCGCCGTGGACTTGCAGTATAAGGATTTGGAACTGGCCGTCAGCACGGCCAAGAGCCTGGCCATTCCTCTTTTCATGGGCAACCAGGCCCAGCAGCTCTTCGAACTGGCCCGGGCCAAAGGGCAGGGGCGGGAGGACATTTCCTCCATCATCAAACTGTATGAAGAAGCGGCCAAGACCGAAGTCAGGACCCCAAAATGAAAGACCTCGATACCCTCGTCAACCAGGCCGGCCTTATCTGGGGCCGCCTGACTTTCGGCGACCTCTGCCGCCTGGCTGGCGAATCCGGCCAAAGCGTGGGCGAGGTGGCCGTCACGGAAGCGGCCCGGGCCAACGATATCACGGCGGATGAAGTGGGCGCGGCCCTGTGGCGCGAATTCGGCCACAACCTCACCGCCCTGGAGAAAGGTCTGGAGGCCGAGGGCCGCAGTTTTCTCTTCGGGCAGGCGGCCCGGGAACTGAGCCAGCCGGGCGTGCCGCCCCTGGCCGCGACGCCGCTTCTGGACAAGGCCGTCAGATACACCCTGGCCACCCAGGTCGGCAACCATTGCGTGGGCCTGCGCCCCTGCGCCGGCACGGGCGATTCCTGCCCCTACACGGGTATGGCCCGGGCCATGAAGGAAGAGGTGGCCGACGAAAAGCTGGTCATCCGGGCCATGGCCGCCATGATGAAGATCGGGGTGCTGTTCCGCGTGGCCAAGACCGGCACGGGCTGTAACCTCGAAGGTTTCGGCGCCGGGTCGGCGTCGGCCGCCGCCGCTTTTTCCGAACTCTTCGGCGCCGCGCCCGACCAGACCGCCCGGGCCGTGGTGCTGGCCCTGTCCCCGACCATTGCCGTGCCCTGCACCCCGCGCGTGATGGTGCCGGGCCTGTGCGCCACCCACGTGGGCGGGGCGGTGATGATCGGCTGGCTGTCGGCCTGGATCAGCCGCTATTCCGACATTCCGGTGAACGTCCCGGTGGACCTGATGATCGCCATGGCCGCGGCCGTGCACCCGGTGTCCGGCCAAGAGGTCGTGCCCGTGGTCATCAAGTACATGGAGCCCTTCTTCAAGGTCAACGCCCAGGTTGAGGATTACGTGTCCGACGCGGTCAAGGCCGCCGACCAGAGCCGCCGGGCCGAGATCGCCCAAGAGGCGCAGGCCGAAGCCCGGGCCATGGCCGCCAAGGCCGGATCCATTGTGAAGCCGTTCGGCGACGTGGTGGTGGGCGGCAGCAGCCAGGCCGTGGGTTCCCCGGCCAACACGGCCCGCCTGGCCCACGAACTGGCCAAAGGGAAGATCACCAAAATCACCATCGAGCTGTATCCCGAGCTGTTCGCCCGGCGGGCCATCAACGTCCCGGCCATTGTCATGGGCGGGGTCTACGGCGCCTCCACCGAGGACGGCAAGACCTACGCCGAGGTCATGAGCCGGGTCAAGGCCGACGGCGTGGCCGTGGAAATTCTGGAAGTGCCGGACTATCAGCTCCAGCGGGTCACCCTCGAAACCGCCGAGGGCGGGTCCATGGTGGCCGCCTTGAATCGGGGCGGCGCCCGCCTGGTTCTGTTGGACGCGCGTCCGGGCCGCGATCTGGCTTTGGCCGCGGCCAAGCGTTTGGGTATTGTCGTGGTTGAGAAATAAGGAGCCGCCGATGCAGGAAAAGACGCAGAGAATCATCATCGAAGAGGACAAGAGTCTCAGGGCTTTTGAGGAAGTTTTTAACGTGCCCATGCCCGCCGTGGGGCCGGACGGGTCGGTGAAGGGCCTGCCCGGGCCGTATCCCCGGATGGTGGAAGGCGTGGAGCGCGGCGGTCACCGAATCCACGAACTGGCCAAAAAGGCCAAAGCCACCGGCACGCCCATCATGAACCCCATCCTGGGCCGCAACACGGCGGCCGAGACATATAAGGAATCGCTGGAAATGTACGCGATTCCCGAAAAACTCGGGCTGGACATTTTTCACTTCGTCCATGCCGAGGCCACGCGCCACATCGATCCCCTGGCCGGCCGCGAACTGATCGACCAGTCGCGCGGCAAGGGCGGCATCACCCCGATGGGCGAGCGCGAACTGGTGGTCTTGGGCGGCGGCGCGCGCCACCCCATGCGCATCAACGCCACCGGCGACACGCCGCATCTGTCGATCCTGAACGCTCTCATCGCCGGCTTTGACGGCACCGACATCGGCCCGGTCATCCACGTCCACTTCGGCGGGCGCGGCATCCACGATTATCGCACCAAGGTCCTCAACGGTTACCGGGCGCTGGAAATCTGCGCTGACAACAACATCTTCGTCCAGGTGGATTCCCACAAGCATCTGAACAACCTCGACGGCACCGACGGCATGGCCCTGGCCATGTGCCTTTTGGCCGAAGGCCTGGCCATTCTGGCGGAACTGCCGAAAGAGCTGTCCGCCATCCAGATGAACGTGGCCGGGTTGAACATCCTGGCCGACCTGGCCCTGATGCGCGCCTTCAAAGAAACCCTGTGGAGCGGCTCCCTGATCGTGGTGCCCGAAACTTTTCAGAGCCCGCCGCCCGACCTTATCGCCGAGGCCGCTCACTTCGCCCGCATGGCGATCGTCGCCAAGCTCGGCGGGGCTGATTTCTTTCGGCCCAAGGCGGCCGAGTCGGTGGGCATTCCCACCGGGACCTCGATGGGCAAGGCCATCTGGGCGGCGCAGGACGTCTTCGACCACACCGTCAAGGTCGCGATCAACGACCCGTACATCGACCGGCGCAAGGAAGAAATTCTCACCGAGGCCATGGAGGTGCTGGAAAAAGTGCTGGGCCTGAACCAGACCCCGGCCCCGTCCGACATTACCGAAAAATTCTGGAGTCGCTTCGGAGTCGAGGAATTGATCGACAGGATCGTCAACGGCGGCAAGGCCGGGCTCATGGACGCCCCCCGCGCCGGCGGCTGGGATCTCAAGCGCCACGTCCAGACCCACCGCGACGACGACGGCATCCGCCGCTACCTCGACGGCTTTTCGCCCCTGGGCCTGAACCCGGCCCAATTGACCTTTACCAAGAGCGATGTGAAGCCCATTCTGGCCAAGGCCCCCACCCGCAAGCGGAAGATCGTCCTGGCCACGGTCGGGGCCGACGCCCACGTGGCCGGCGTCAACTGGGCCCGCCAGACTCTGGAGCAGGCGGGCTTCGAGGTCATTTTTCTCCGGGGCATGAACCTGCCGGAGACCGTGGCCGAAGTGGCGGCCGAGACCAAGGCCGATATGGTCGGCGTCAGTAACCTCCTCGGCCTCGGCCAGGAACTTTTTCCCCGCGTCGGCCAGCGCTTGAAGGAGCTGGGCCTGCGCGATCAGGTGGTGGTGATGGCCGGCGGCCGCATCGCCGAAAAGGAAGAGGAACACGCCCATTACGAGGCCAAGATAGCCAATGAGGGCCCGAGCTTCATGGGCGTGGACGCCTTCTTCGGCCCCGGCACCGAAGAGAAAAAATTTCTCGAATGGGTTGAAAACGCGCTGGCCGCGAAGAGATAAGGAGCAGAAAAATGTCCGAACAGAGAAAAATCCCCTGCGTCATCGCCCGGGGCGGCACCAGCAAAGGCCTGTATATCAAGGACAACCATCTGCCGGCCGAGCGAACTGCCCGCGACCGGACCATCCTGGCCCTCTTCGGCAGCCCCGACGTCCGCCAGATCGACGGACTCGGCGGCGCCGACCCCTTGACCAGCAAGCTCGCCATCATTGGCCCCCCTTCGCGGTCCGACGCCGATGTGGACTACACCTTCGCCCAGGTCAGCTTCAAAGCCGCTGTGGTGGACTATTCTGGCAACTGCGGCAACATCTCGTCCGGGGTCGGGCCCTTCGCCATTGATGAAGGGTTGGTCAAGGCGGTGGAGCCGGTGACCACGGTGCGCATCCACAACACCAACACCGGGAAAATCCTCATCGCCGAGGTGCCGGTGAAGGACGGCTTCGCCCGGGTTAAGGGCGACTGCGCCATTGACGGCGTCCCCGGCACCGGGGCCAGGATCATGCTCGACTTCGCCGATACCAAGGGCGCGGCCACGGGCAAACTTCTGCCCACCGGCAAGCCCAAGGAAATGTTGAAAACATCGGCCGGCGAGTTCGAAGTCTCCCTGGTGGACTGCGCCAACGCCATGGTCTTCGTCAAAGCCGCGGCGGTGGGTCTGAAGGGGACCGAAGGCCCCAAGGAGATCGACGGCGACAAAGCCTTGTTGGACAAGCTCGAGGCCATTCGCGGCGCGGCCGCCGTGGCCATGGGCCTGGCCACGGACGAAGCCGAAGCGCTGGCCAAGTGCCCGGCCTTTCCCATGCTGGCCGTGGTCAGTCCCCCGGCCGACTACACCTCGTATTCCACGGGGAAGAGCATCAAGGCCGACGACATTTCGTTCGTGGCCCGCAACATGTTCATGCAGGTTCTGCACAAAACCTACGCCGGCACGGGCACGGTCTGCACGGGCGTGGCCGCGCGCCTGGCGGGCACGGTGGTGGCCGAGGTGCTGGCCCAGCGGCCGGCTTGGGGCGACATCATCAACATCGGCCATCCCTGCGGATTCATTCCGGTGGAAGCCGTGGTCAACGGGGATGACGTCAAGCGGGCCGCCTTTTCCCGCACGGCCCGCCGTTTGATGGAGGGCTACGCCTTCGTGGCCGAGTGAGGCCGTCGGCGAGTGAAAAGTGATGGGCGGCAACTACCTCGTATACGACGTCGGCAGCACCTACAGCAAGACCGCCGCTTTCCGCGACCAGGGCGGCCGCCTGGAATTCCTCGGCCGCGCCCAGCACCGCACCACCCTGGAGGACATCACCCAGGGGCTGGCCGGGGGCAGGGCGGCTTTGCCTCCGGCGGCGGCCGAGGCCCTGCCGGCCGAGCCGACCATCCTGGCGTCCTCCAGCGCGGCGGGGGGCCTGCGCATGGTGGCCTTGGGCTACATGCCCAAAGTCACGGCCAAGGCCGCCAAGGAAGTGGCCATGAACGCCGGGGCCCGGGTGCTGGAAGTGGTTTCCCACGACGAGCCGCCTGAATATCGGCTGGAAGTTCTGCGGGAGATCCGCCCCGACATCATTCTCCTGGCCGGCGGCACAGACGGCGGCGAGGAGGAGTCGCTCCTGGGAAACGCGGAAATCATCGTCCGGGCCAAGCTGAAGGCCAAGGTCATCCTGGCCGGCAATATCGCGGCCCAGCCCCGGGCGGCCGCGATTCTGGAAGAGGGCGGGGTGCCGTGCCTCCGGGTGGGGAACGTCATGCCCACCATCCACGACCTCAACGTCCGGCCGGCCCGGGCGGCCATCCACGGCGAGTTCATCCGCCAGATCACCCGGGCTCCGGGCCTGGCCCGGCTGGCCGAAGTGGTGGCCGGCGGCGAGGTCATCCCCACCCCGGCGGCCATCCTCATGGGCGCGGAGCTTCTGGCCTCGGGCACCTACAGCCGGGACGGCGTGGGCGGCCTCCTGGTGCTGGACGTGGGCGGGGCCACCACCGACGTCCACTCGGTCATGCCCGAACTGGCCTCCCTTCGCCCCGAGGAGCGCGGTCTGGTCATCAATAACGACAAGCAAGTGGCCTACCGGACGGTGGAAGGCAACCTCGGCCTCCGCGTCTCGGCCTCGGGCATTATCGAAACCGTGGGGCCGGCCGGGGTGCTGGCCATGCGCGACCGCTTGGAGGGTAAGGCCGAGGGGCCCTTCACCTGCGCGGACGACGAAGTCGCCCGGGTGGCGGAATACGCCGCTTTTCTGGAAAAAAACACCGGCCACCTTCCGCAAAATGACTGGGAGCGCGGCCTGGAGCCGGCCCTGGCCGCCGCCGCCCTGGAGACGGCCTTAAAGCGCCACGCCGGCTATTGGGTCACCGACTACAACCCCGTCCTGGGCCTGGCCCCGGGCAGCCCCGTGGGCCGCGACCTGCGCGGCGTCAAGTGGGTGGTGGGCGTGGGCGGTTTCTTCACCCACCACAGTCCGGCCGAGGGATTGCGGGTGCTGGAGGAAGTTTTCAGGCGGCCCGGCTATTCACTGTTGCCGGAGCGCCCGAAGTTCCGCTTGGATATCAATTATCTGCTGTATGCCGTGGGCCTTCTGGGCCGCGTCCGCCCTGACCGGGCGCTGGCCTTTGCGAAAAAATATTTTGAAATGGAGAGCGAATAATGACCCCGACTCAGACCCTACGCCGACTGTTTAAAGAAAGGAAACTCGTGGTGGCCCCCGGCGCCCACGACGCCCTCACCGCGCGGGTGATTGAGAAATGCGGCTTTGAGGCCGTGTACATGACCGGCTACGGCCAGGCCGCCAGTCACCTCGGCCGGCCCGACGTGGGCCTGATCTGCTTTTCCGAAATGCTGGACCGGGCCGCCAACATGGCGGAAGCCACCAGCCTCCCGGTCATCGCCGACGCGGACACGGGCTTCGGCAACGCCGTGGGCGTCATCCGCACGGTCCGGGCCTACCAGAAGGCCGGGGTGGCCGCCATCCAATTGGAAGACCAGGTTTCGCCCAAGCGCTGCGGCCACATGGTCGGCCGCGAAGTGGTGGCCATGGAGGAAATGGTGGGCAAGATCAAGGCCGCCGTGGACGCCCGCTTCGATCCGGATTTCATGGTCATCGCCCGCACCGACGCCCGCACCGTGCTGGGCCTGGATGAGGCCCTGCGCCGGGCCCTGGCCTACGAGGAAGCCGGGGCGGATATTATTTTTGTCGAGTCCCCTGAAACCGCCGAGGAGATGCGGGCCATCAACAAAACGATTACCAAAAGCCACACCCTGGCCAACATGGTCGAAGGCGGACGCACGCCGCTGTTGCCCAACAACGAGTTGGAGGCTATGGGCTACAACCTGGTCATCTACCCCACGGCCTCGACCTATTTGACCGCCAAGGCCATGACGGGCCTGATGGAGACTTTGAAGAAAGACGGCACCACCAAGGGCCTGATGAACCAGATGGTCACTTTCGCCGAGTTCAACGAACTCATCGGCCTGGGCGAGGTCAACGCCCTGGGCGCGAAGTACGGCCACCAGAAATAAGGAAGGCGCGCCATGCCCAGCCTCTTGGATAAAATCTGGGACGCCCACGTGGTGGAACGGAGCCCCGGCCAGCCGGACTTGCTGTACATCGACCGCCACCTGGTGCACGAGGTCACCTCGCCCCAGGCCTTCGAGGCCCTCCGGGCGGCCGGCCGCAAAATCCGCCGGCCGGACCTGACCCTGGCCGTGATGGACCACGCCGTCCCCACCCGCGACCGCTCCCGGCCTTTTATGGACCCGGTGGCCGAGGCCCAGGTGGCGGCCATTGAAAAGAACGCGGCCGAATTCGGCTTCAGCCTCTTCGGCCTGGACGACCCGCGCCAGGGCGTCATCCACGTGACCATGCCCGAGCAGGGTTTCATCCTGCCCGGCCTCACCGTGGTCTGCGGCGACAGCCACACGGCCACGCACGGAGCCTTCGGGGCCCTGGCCTTCGGCATCGGCACCAGCGAAATCGAGCACATCCTGGCCACCCAGACCCTGCGTCAGGCCAAGCCCAGGCTCGTGGCCGTGGAGTTGACCGGGGCGCTTAAGCCGGGCGTCTCGGCCAAGGACGTGATCCTCGCCGTCATTGGCGCCCTGGGGGTGGCCGGGGGCACCGGATGCGCCCTGGAATATCGCGGCCCGGGCCTGGCCGGCCTGAGCATGGCCGAGCGCATGACCATCTCCAACATGACCATCGAGTGCGGGGCCAAGGTGGGGCTCATGGCTCCGGACGAAACCACCTTCGCCTGGATCCAGGGCCGCCCCTTCGCCCCGTCCGGTGCGGATTGGGACCGCGCCGTGGAACAGTGGCGCGCCCTCAAAAGCGAGGCGGACGCGGTCTTCGAAAGAATCCTGGCCTTCGACCTCTCGGCCTTGAGCCCCCGGGTGACCTGGGGCACCAATCCGGCCCAGAGCGTCGAAATGGATGGCCGCGTCCCGTCACCGAGTGACTTCAGCGACCCGGCCGAGCGCCAGGCGGCCGAAAAAGCCCTGGCCTATCAGCGCCTCGCGCCCGGGACGCCCCTGGCCGACGTGCCGGTGGATTACGTCTTCGTCGGTTCCTGCACCAACGCCCGGCTGGAGGACCTGCGGGCCGCCGCCGCGATTCTGAAGGGCCGCCAGGTCGCCGACACCGTCACCATGCTCATCTCCCCGGGAAGCGGTCTGGTCAAGGCGGAGGCGGAGAGGGAAGGGCTCGACCGCGTTTTCAAGGAAGCCGGGGCCCAGTGGCGCGAGCCGGGCTGCTCCATGTGCCTGGGCATGAATCCCGACGTTCTCCCCGCCGGCAAGCGCTCGGCCAGCACCTCCCACCGCAACTTCGAGGACCGCCAGGGGCGCGGCGGCCTGACTCACCTGGTCGGGCCGGCCGCGGCCGCGGCTTCGGCCGTGGCCGGCCGCTTCGCCGACCCCCGCGAATATCTGTAAGGAGGCCCGCCCATGGAAAAATTCACCACCTTCACCGCCCTGGCGGCCGTCCTCGACCGGCCCAACGTGGACACCGACCTCATGGTCCCCAAGCAGTTCCTCACCCGCATCGAGCGGGCGGGTTTCGGCGCGGTTTTGTTCAACAACATCCGCTACCGGGAGGACGGCTCGCCAGACCCGGATTTCATCCTCAACCAGCCGCGCTTCGAGGGCGCGGGCATTCTCGTCTCGGGCCAGAACTTCGGCTGCGGCTCCAGCCGGGAGCACGCGCCGTGGGCCCTGGAGGACTACGGCTTCCGGGTGGTCATCAGCCCCAAATTCGCCGACATTTTTAAAGGCAACTGCGCCAAAATCGGCCTGGTGCTGGTGGAACTGCCGGCGGACCTGGTGCGGGACCTCATGGCCCGGATCATGAAGACGCCCGGCTACCGCCTGACTGTGGATCTGGAACGGCAGCGCGTGGATGGGGCGGACGGCTTTGCCGCCTCCTTCGACTACGACCCCTTTCGCAAAACCATGCTGCTCAACGGTTGGGACGACATCAGCCTGACCCTGAACATCGAGGGCCGGATCGCCGCCTACGAGCGGAATCACCGCGACCTCTGGAACGGCGGGGAACTGCGCCGCCAGTCCGCCTGACGGACCGGCCGGTTTCGCCAAGGGCCCGGAGCGGAGAGGGAAACTCTCCGCTCCGGGCCCTTTTGGCGTCCGGCTGTTCGATATCCGCAAAAGACCGTTGAGCTGGGACGCCTGCGGGTTTATGCTGACGCCATGTCTGTTTTGTCGCGTCATATTAACCCGGCAACTTTAGAAGTCTGTTCCCGGCCGCTGAAGTCCAGTGATTTCGGGCTTTGGCGAAATCACGGGTATGACTTATTTCGTTGCCGGAGCAATAATACTCTCTGGCGCTGGCCCGCCCTGGCCGCGCTGACCCTGGCCTGCACGGGGCTGTGGAACTGGCCGGGCCTGCCGGCGGCTGCGTCTACATCGGTTGGACCATCGGCCTGCGCTTCACCCGGCCCGTTGGCGGCCATCGGTCGCCCTGGTCCGGCCCGCCCCGGGTTGACATGGCCTTCAATGTCAGGTATCGTAAGAAGCATCAAACGCTTCTGTGCCTTTAAAAATACTTATTACTGAAATTTACGCTTCAAGGTCGTACTATCGCCATTTCTTTCGTCTTACGAACGCGGGGGTGCGTGATGATGGAAAACCCGCCCAAGCTGTACAATATTGATGCTTCCCAGTTTCTGCTCTGCCTTTTCGAACACCACCACGAAGGCGTGTTGATCACCGACCACAACGGCATTCTCATCTATTACAACCGGGCCATGGCCCGGCTTGACGGCCTGGACCACCGCGACGTCATCGGCCGTTCAATCACGGAAATTTATCAGCTCGAGCCTTCCCAGAGCCTGACCCTGTGCGCGCTCCAGCAGGCCCGTCCCATCATAAACCAGAACCACATCTATCGCACGGTGGACGGCAAGCTTGTCAACTCCATCGGCAGCGCCTATCCGCTTTTCGACAAGACCCGCCTGGTGGGCGCGGTCTGCACGGTCACCGATTATTCCACACTGATGGAAAATTATTCCCGGTTGACGGACGCGCATGCCAAAAACGGCGGCCCTGAGGCGCGGCCGAAGCGGTCCGATCGGGCGGCCGACTTCATTTCCTTTGACGACCTCATCGGCCAGGACATCAACATGCTGGCCGCCGTGGGCAAAGCCAGCCGAGCCGCCGTCACCCCGTCATCGGTAATGCTCATCGGCGAAACCGGCACCGGCAAGGAGCTTTTCGCCAAGGCCATTCATTATGGCGGCCCCCGCGGCGGCGGCCCGTTCATGGCCATCAACTGCGCGGCCATCCCCGGGGCGCTGTTGGAGGCCATCCTGTTCGGCACCGTCAAAGGCGCCTTCACCGGCGCGGTGGACAAGGCCGGGCTCTTTGAAATGGCCAGCGGCGGCACCCTGTTCCTGGACGAACTGAACTCCATGCCGCTGGATCTGCAGCCCAAGCTTTTGCGGGCCGTCCAGGACCGCCAGGTCCGCCGGATCGGTTCCAGCGGCCAGGAGATCCCCATCGATATCAAGATCATCAGCGCGGTCAACGATTCGCCGTTCGAGGCCATCGAGCGCGACCTTTTGCGGTCCGACCTTTTTTACCGGCTGGGGGTGGTCATGGTGAACCTGCCGCCGCTGCGGGAACGGCGTTCCGACATCCCGCTCCTCCTGCGCCATTTTACCGGCCGGTTCAACCGGAGCATCGGAAGAAACGTGACCGGCTTCGCCCCCGACGCCTTGGCTTTCCTGACCGCCTATGCCTGGCCCGGCAACGTGCGGGAGATGGAGCACGCGGTCGAAGCCACCATGAACCTGATTGACGAACACGAAACGACCATCAGCCTGAAACACCTCCAGACCGCCCTGCCGCTGATGCGCTTCGACGGGGGAAGCCCTTTCCGGCCAGCCGCCCTGGCGGGGGGGGGGAAACGGCCGGAGCGCCCGGCACCGGACCGCGCCGATGAGGACGAATTCACGGCCGAGGCCCGGCTCCTGACCGAGACCCTGCGCCAGACCCGGGGCAACGTGGCCAAGGCGGCGCGCCTTTTGGGCTTTTCACCGCAGAAGCTTCATTACCGCCTCAGGCGTCTGGGCTTGAGCAGCGTCGATTACAAACGTTGATCGCGGCGTGAAAAATCAAAAAAATATCAAAATTATCAAAAATAAGTTAAACATTTGTCAAAAATCAAAAGTGTGCTTTAGTAATGAACACGCTAACTGTATATTTTTACAGTGATTATTTTTCTGTTAATCCTGGCGCTTTTCTTGCTTGGTTCTCAAGGCAGCAGTTCACCCTAACCACTTAACAATACTATTTTTCGAGCTGGTCGGCAGTCCGTCAATACGTTTTCCCATTGCCTGGCGGCGATGGTCACGGTCTACTGTGTGCGGCTTGATTGTACCCCGGCCGATGGCGGCCGCGCTTCTGTGGTAACCGGCAATGTCGGACGGTGAAACTTTGCCCGCCGTTCGTCGCGAAAATGATCCCGGTCCGCTCAGGCTTTGCCGGCGAAGCAGTTTTTAAAAATTCACAGTCGCGTTCGCTCCGGCGGCCTTGTCGGCCTTTTCTGCGGAAAATGGCCGAGGCAGACCCCGGACGCGTGTAAACCCATGCTTTTTCCAAGGAGATACCCATGTCCATCAGAAACGGTTTAATGGTTGACGGCCTCAAGTTCACGCCCCGCATGCAAATGGTCAACGACGAACAGATCACGCTCCTGAAGGCGGCCGTGTTCGAACTGCTGGAACGGGTGGGCGTCCAGATGACTTATAAACCCGGCCTGGAAATCATGGCCGGCGCGGGCTGCCGGGTGGACGGCAACATCGTCCGCATTCCCACGTATGTCCTGGAAAAAGCCATTGCCACCGCGCCCAAGCGGCTGGTGCTTTCCAACCGTTACGGCCGCCGCAGTGTGGTGTTGGAGCCCGGCCGTACGTATTACGGTCCCTCCATCGACTGCATCTATTACCAGGATCCCGCCACGAACGAACGGCCCATGTTCACCTCCAAGCACGGCGAAGCCATGGCCGCCCTCACCGAGCGCCTCGACAGCTTCACCTGGCTGATGACCATCGGCATGGCCGACGATTTCGGGGCCGAGGCGGCCGACAAGGTCATCAACCGCTGGGCCATCCAGAACTGCACCAAGCCGCTGGTCTTCTGCTGCAACGACGTCAATAGCGTCAAGGCCATCCATGAAATGGCCCAGATCATGGTCGGCGGCAAGGAGAATTTTGACCGCAACCCCACCATCGTCCACTACTCCGAACCCATTTCGCCCCTGGTCTACTACGACCCGGCCGTGGCCAAGATGATCTATTGCGCGGAAAACAACATTCCGCTCCTGAACTTCCCCTGCACCTCCTCCTGCGGCACCGGGCCGGCCACCATGGCCGGGACCATCGTCCAGGCGGCGGCCGAATCCATCAGCGGCATCGTTCTCCAGCAGGCCATCGCCCCGGGCGCGAACTTCGTCTTCGGCGGCTACGCCTCGGTGATGAACATGAAGAGCACCATCTTCTCCTACGGCCAGCCGGAGATGACCATCATGATCGCGGCCCTCAGCCAGATGGCCCAGAGCTGGGGTCTGCCGTTCTTCGCCACCGGCGGCTGCACGGACGCGAAATTCTGCGACGCCCAGGCCGCGGCCGAGGTGACCCTCCAGTGCATGAACCTGGCCGCCGTGGGGGCCAACCTGGTGCACGACTGCGCTTCCTGGATCGACCACGGCACCACGGCCTCCCCGGCTTTCATGGTGCTGGTCAACGAGATCCTGGCCAACGTGGCCGCGGTGATGAAGGGCCTGGAAGTCAGCGAGGAGACCCTGGCCCTGGACGTCATCGCCAAGGTCGGCAACGGCGGCAATTTCCTCCGGGAAAAACACACCCTCAAGCATTTCAAAGATTATCACATGGCCGACGACCTGTGGGACCGCACCATGATCGAAACCTGGCAGGCCAACGGCAGCAAGCAGTTCGAGCAGCGCCTGAGCGAAAAAACCCAGAAACTGATGGCCGTCGCCCCCGAACCGGTCGATCCCAAAATCGTGGCCGAATTCGACAAGATGCAGGCCACCTGGTCCAAGAAGAAATGAGCCGGCGACCGATGAGCAGCCCGGAAGCCAGGTATCACCCCAGTCCGCCCGGCGCGTGGTCCGTACGCGCTTGCGGATGAGCCTTCCAGCCGCCGCCTCCCGGTCCCGACCGGGAGGACGGCGGCTTTGCGGTTTATGGGCCTCTTTCGGCGGCCCGGCGCCTCCGCCACGCTTCCGAAAAACGGCCTTCGCCTTCTACCCACGCGTTCGCTTCCGCAACCCCGATGACTGGAGAGGTATTTATGGAAAACGGGAAAAAAGACAATCTGGTGTACATCGTTTCGCTGGCGGTGATGGTGATTCTGGTGGGATTGGGCCTGGTGGCCCCCGAGGCGTTCGGTAAAGCCACCAGCGCGCTGTTCAACTTCTTCTCCACGTACATGGGCTGGTGGTACATGCTGGCCATGAACTGCTTCGTGTTCTTTCCCATTTTTCTGGCGGTCAGCCGGTTCGGCAAGCTGAGGCTGGGCGAGGCGGACTCCAAGCCCGAGTTTTCCACCACCGCCTGGTTCGGCATGCTCTTCGGGGCCGGCATGGGCGTGGGCCTGGTCTTCTACGGGGTGGGCGAGCCGCTGTACCACCTGGCCACCCCCCCGTTCGGCGCGGAACCCAACACGGCCCAGGCCGCCCAGGACGCCATGCGCGCCTCCTTCTTCCACTGGGGCCTGCACCCCTGGGCCGGCTACGCGGTCATCGCCCTGTGCCTGGCCTATTTCCAGTTCCGTAAAGGGGCGCCGGGCCTCATGAGCAGCCTGTTCCTGCCCCTTCTGGGCCCCAAGGGCCATCGGGGCGGCATCGCCCGCACGGTGGACGTGCTGACCATCTTCGCCACCGTGGCCGGGGTGGCCACCAGCATCGGTCTGGCCGTGGCCCAGATCAACAGCGGGTTGCAGTACACCTTCGGGCTGCCGAAAAGCACGGCCATACAGCTGGCCATTCTGCTGGTCATCGGTTTTGTGTACACCTTCACCGCGGTCACCGGCATTGCCAAGGGCATCAAGTTCCTGGGCAACCTCAACCTGTTCCTGGCCTGCCTTCTGGCCGGCTCGCTGCTGCTTCTGGGCCCGACCCTGGCCATCGTTGAAGCCATGGTCACGGCCGTGGGCTCCTATTTCCAGAACTTCATCATGGAAAGCTTCGACGTGGCCCCCTACGGCGGCGACTACAAGAAATGGCTGGGCAGCTGGACCATCTTCTACTGGGCCTGGTGGATCGCCTGGGCGCCCTTCGTCGGTTCTTTCATCGCCCGCATCTCCCGGGGGCGCACCATCCGCCAGTTCGTGGTGGGCGTGCTTTTGGTGCCGGCTTTCGGCTGCTTCACCTGGTTTTCCATCTTCGGCGGCAGCGCCCTGCATATGCAGTTGGGCGGCGTGGCCGACATCGCCAGCGCGGTCAACGCCGATCTTTCCACGGCCGTCTTCGCCATGTACGAGCACATCCCCCTGGGCGCGGTCATGGGCGTGGTCATGGTGGTGCTCATCAGCACCTTCCTGATCACCTCGGCCAACGCCTCCACCTTCGTGCTTTCCATGTATTCCACCGAAGGCGACCTCAACCCCCCCAAGGGCCGCATGCTCGTCTGGGGCGTCCTGCAGGGGGCGCTGGCTTTCGTGCTTTTGAACACCGGGGGGCTGGGCGCCCTGCAAACCGCCTCCATCGCCGCGGCCGCGCCCTTTTCGATCATCATGGTGCTGGCCTGCTGGTGCCTGTGGACAACCCTGAACCAGGAAATCCAGAACGGCATGGAAATCAAATGAACCGGAGGGCCGCGGGACGGCCCCCTGGCCGTCCCGCCCGCCAATCCCCTTTTCGGCCGAAGCGGCCGAACGTGATACAAGGAGGCGACCAGTGCTGACCCGTATGCAGACCCTGACCCCTCAGGATATGGATAAAATCCATCAGGCCTCCATGGCCATCCTGAGCCGCGGCGGCATAGTCTTCAACGACGACGAGTGCGTGGATATTTTCAGGAAGAACGGCTTCCGGGTGGACGGCAAAACCGTATATTTCACCGAGGACCAGGTGATGAAGGCCCTGGCCCTGGCCCCGGAAGCCTTTACGGTGAAAGGCCTGAACCCGGACAAAAACGTCCGGATCGGCGGGCGCGACTATGCGCTCCTGCCCGGCTACGGCGCGCCTTTCATCACCGAGCCCGGCGGCGCCCAGCGGGAAGGGCGTTTCAGCGATTATGAAAAATTCGTCAAGCTGGTGGCCACGTCCGGGCCCATCAACATGAACGGCTTTCTCATGGTCGAACCCGGCGACTGCGACAGCCGCGTGGCCCACCTCGACATGTTCCTCTGCGGCCTTCTGGGCTGCGACAAGCCCCTGATGGGGACGCCCTTGTCCCGCCGGGCGGCCCGCGACTGCGTGGAGCTCCTGGCCCTGGCCCACGGCGGCCGGGAGAAGCTGATGGACCACCCGGCCACGGTGTCGCTCTGCAATTCGCTGTCGCCGTTGCAGTTCAGCGAGGAAATGGCTTCCTCCATCGTGGAGCTGGCCCGGGGCGGGCAGGCCGTGTGCGTGGCCGCGCTGATCATGACCGGCTCCTCCGGGCCGATCACCATTCCGGGCGTCATGGCCCTCCAGAACGCCGAGGTGCTGGCCGGCCTCACCCTGGCCCAGCTGGTCCGGCCGGGCGCGCCGGTGATCTACGGTTCCGCCTCCTCGGCCATGGACATGAAGAGCGGCTCGTTGTCCATCGGCGCGCCGGAATTGGCGATATTCATTTCCTTCTCGGCCCAGATGGCCCAGTACTACCGCCTGCCCAGCCGCGGCGGCGGGGGCCTGGGCGACGCCATGGTCACCGACGCCCAGGCCGGGGGCGAATCGGCCTTCGCCCTCTTCAACGCCATCAACAGCGGCATCAACTTCATCCTGCACGCGGCCGGCATTCTCGGCGGCTACATCGCCGTTTCCCTGGAAAAGTTCATCCTCGACGAGGAACTGGCGGCCATGGTCGGCCGGATGATCCGGCCCACCGAAATCAGCGAGGCCACGCTGGATGTGGACACCATCGTCAAAGTCGGCCCCGGCGGCCACTACCTCACCCAACCCAAGACCTTCAAGCTCTGCCGCAAGGAGGTCTACCAGACCGGCCTGATGAACCGGGGCAATTACGACCACTGGAAAGCGGAGGGCCGCCGCACCCTGGAGCAGGCGGCCACGGCCAAGGTGGCCGCGCGTCTGGAAGTCTATCGAGCTCCGGACTTCGATCCGGGCCTGAGAAAGGATTTAGTGAAAAAAGCGGCCCAACTGGCCGACGGCGCGCCGCTGAAAATGGCCTGATCGATCCCGTGGCGAGTCCGTCCGCCGGTCAGTCCGGGTTTTTCCCGGGCTGACCGGCGGGCGGCGTATCCGGGGCCAGCCCGTATTTTTTCAGCTTCCGTTGGAGCGACTGGCGGCTGAGGCCCAGCGTTTCGGCGGCCGCGCTTCTGGAGCCCCCGTTCCGCTCCAGCGCCTCCAGCAGACGTTCCCGTTCCCGCTCGTCATTGGCCTCGGGCGGGGTCAGGCCGTATTTCTTGAGCTTGCTGTGCAGGAGCTGGGGGCTGATCCCCAGCACGGCCGCGGCCGCGGCCCGGTGCCAGTTGGTCCGCTCCAGCACCCGGACCAGGCGCTCCTTTTCCTGGGCCTCGCCCCGCATCTTCAGTTCCCGATGGGTGGGCGGCAGGGCCTGATCCTCGGGCCAGGCGGCGGCCGGACCATCCGGTGGGGGCGTACGGAGCTCCGGAGCGGACTGGGGGCGCCGGAAATGATCCAGCGAGGCGAAGTCTTCCAGCGTGAGCCAGACCGAGTTTTTGGAAAACAGGAGGGCCGAGGTGACCACGTGTTCCAACTCGCGCACATTGCCCGGCCACGGCTGGCGCTCCAGCCACTCCAGGGCTTCGGGCGTGGCGCCCTTGGCCCGTTTCTTCAGCGCGGCCCGGTGCTGGCGGATGAAGTGATCGACCAGGAGGGAGACGTCGCCGGGCCGGCCGCGCAAAGGGGGAATGTAGATCAGGACCGCGCCCAGACGGTAGAAGAGATCCGGCCGCAGGCGCTGGGCCGACATCGCGGAATAGGGATTCAGGCCTGTGGCGCTGATGATCTGGCAATCCACGGCGGTATCCTGGGTCGAGCCCAGGCGCGAGACTTTTTTCTCCTGAAGGACGCGGAGGAGCTTGCTCTGGAGGTCCAGAGACATGCTGTTAATCTCGTCGAGGAACACCGTGCCCCCGCCCGCGGCCTCGAACAGACCGGCCTTGTCCAGGGCTCCGGTGAAGGCCCCCCGGGTGGTGCCGAACAGGAGCGACTCCAGGAGGTTTTCCGGGATGGCCGGGCAGTTGACGGCCAAAAACCGCTGGTTCCGGCCCGGCCGATGGTTGTGGATGGCCTGGGCGAACAGCTCCTTGCCCGAGCCGGTTTCGCCCACCAGCATGATGGCCAGGTCGTATTTGGCCGCCTCGCGGGCCTTGTCCACCGCCGTTTCGAAGTCGGCGGACTCGCCGATGAGGTGGGCGAAGGTGTGGGGGGCCTCCAGGGCCGATTCGGGGCGCTTTTGGGCCGCCTCCGGGGAAGCCAGATAGGTGCGGGTCAGTTCCTCCAGGGCCGTGCTGGCCAGGTTGAAATCCAGGCTCAGGCACAGGGCCCCGGCCAGGCGGCCATCCTCAAAGAAAGGGTAGGAGTTGCAGAAAGCGTTCACCAGCACGCCCTGCCGGGTATAATAGAACACCGAGCGCTTGATCGGGGCCTGGGCGGCCAGGCAGCCCAGGGAGACCGAGTTCTTTTCGGTCAGGTTGTAGATCTCGACGAAATGCTTGCCCGACACCTGCTCGTCCGGGGTGTAGCCGTCCATGACGGCCATCATCTTGTTGTAGTATACGATGCGGCCCTGACTGTCGAGAATGAAGACGCCTTCGTGGTAGTCGTCGTAGATCTGGGCCACGAACTGTCGGTCGAGGTATTTGAAGGGCCAGTAGTCGCTCATGGTGTCCTCCGGGCCGGGCGCGTTCGCCGCTCCCCGATGTAAAATTTATAAAATGTATTTTACACTATATTGGTTCGATTTTTAAATTGTTTTTATTGATGTTGCACTGGCCGACCCCCGTCGGCGGAGACCGCGGGAAACCTTGCCGGATCAAAGGGCCGCGGGGACGGGGAAGAAGGCCGCCGGCCGCCCGGCTCTGGCGCGCCTTTTGCTGATGAGCAGGACAGATACCGACTATCCCGACGGACCGCCGGGTGAAGCCGCCGCCGCTCCCGCGCTCTCCGAAGCGGGCTCTGAAATACGAAGACAGGAGGTTTTTTCGCATGAAACTTGAATTGCGCAAGGCCAGGGTCAGGGCCCTGGCCTTCGGGGGGCCGACCCGGTTGGAAAACGGCACCCTGCACATCGACAAGGCGGAGGCGATCCGGAAACTGTCCCAGGACAGCCGTTTCGCCGGCCTGGACCTCGACCTGGCCAGCCCCGGCGACAGCATCCGCATCATTCCGGTCAAGGACGCCATCGAGCCCCGGGTGAAGCTGGACGGCGGCCAGGGCTATTTTCCCGGCTACTGCGCGCCCATGGAGCGGGTGGGAGAGGGCGCCACCTTTGTTCTGGATGGCGCCTGCGTCATCACCTGCGGCCCCATCGTGGCCTTTCAGGAAGGTTTTATCGACATGTCCGGCCCGGGCGCGGCCTACACCCCGTTCTCGGAAACCCACAACATCGTTCTGGTGGCCAGGCCGACGCCGGGCCTGGACCCCCACGCCTACGAGGAGGCCCTGCGCGAGGCCGGGCTGAAGCTGGCGGTCTATCTGGCCGACCGCTGCAAGGACCACCGGCCGGACGAGGTGGTGGTGTTTGAAAAAGGTACCGTCCAGGAGGAGGCCGAGAAATACCCGGGGCTCCCGAAGGTGCTGTACGTGATGATGTCCATCACCCAGGGGCTCCTCCACGACACCTACGTCTACGCCCAGGACCTCAAGCCGAGCCTCCCGACGCTTCTGCATCCCAACGAGGCCCTGGATGGGGCCCTGGTGTCCGGGAACTGCGTCTCCGCCTGCGACAAGAACACCACCTACCACCACGTCAACAACCCCGTCGTGCGGGCTCTGTATGCCCGTCACGGGAAGGAGATCAACTTCCTCGGGATGGTCCCCACCGTGGAGAGCACGGTCCTGGAAGGCAAACTCCGGGCCTCCATGCTCAACACGGCCCTGGCCGTGGAACTGGGCGCCGACGCGGTTATCGTCAGTGAGGAAGGGTACGGCAACCCCGACACCGACCTGTGCCTCAACGCCAGGAATATGGAAAAGCGGGGCATCGTGACCGTCCTCATTTCCGACGAGGCCGCCGGCACCGACGGCGCCAGTCAGGGCCTGGCCGACGCCACGCCCGAACTGGTGTCCTTCATTTCCACCGGCAACGTCAACGAGATGATCGAGGTGCCGGCCATGAAAAAGGTCATCGGCGAAGCGGAAGCCATCGCCCTCCTCTCGGGCGGGGCGGCCGAAAGCCTCCGGGCCGACGGCTCGATGTATGTGGAGCTGCAGTCCATCATCGGCTCCACCTGCGAATTGGGCTACAGCCGCATCGGCTGCGACTGGATCTGAGGCCCCTGGCGGCGGACCGTATCAAGATCGGAGGCGGCCTCCCGGCGCGCTTCCCTGGAGGAGCGAAACAGTTATGCGAGTGGTTCATTATCTCAATCAATTCTACGCCGGCAAGGGCGGTGAGGACAAGGCCGACTGGAAGCCGGAATCCGTGCCCGGTCCGGTCGGCCCGGGCTTGGAGCTGAAGCGGCTCTTCGGCGACGCGGCCGAGGTGGTCGGCACCGTCATCTGCGGCGACAGTTTTTTTGGCGAAAACATGGAGGCGGCCCAGGCCGAAGTGGTGAAGCTGATCGCGGCTTTCCAGCCCGACGTCCTCATCGCCGGCCCGGCCTTCAACGCCGGGCGTTACGGCGTGGCCTGCGGCAGCGTGTGCCAGGGCGTGACGGCCAAACTGGGCATCCCGGCCGTGTCGGGCATGTATCACGAAAACCCCGGCCTGGAATTGTATCGCAAGTACGCCTACGTGGTGCCCGCGGCCGACAGCGCCCGGGGCATGCGCGAGGCCTTGGGCCAAATGGGGGCCCTGGCTTTGAAGCTGGGCCGGAAGGAAGAAATGGGCAGCGCCGCCGAGGAGGGCTATTTCTCCCGGGGCATCCGCAAGAGCTTCTTCCGCCCGGTCAACGGGGCCGAGCGGGCTGTGGAAATGGCCCTGGCCCGTCTGCGGAAGGAAGAGTTCAAAACCGAATACGAAATGCCGGTCTTCAAACGTATTCCGCCGGCCGCGCCCCTGACCGACCTCAAGACCGCCACCATCGCCCTCATCACTTCCGGCGGGGTGGTGCCCATGGGCAACCCCGACCATATCCGGGTCTCCTCGGCCGAGTCCTTCGGCCGCTACGACATCACCGGCGTGGACAACCTCGAGCCCACGGACTATGAATCCATCCACGGCGGGTACGACCGCCACTGGGCCGCCATCGATCCGGACGTGATCGTGCCTCTGGACATGATGCGGCAGATGGAAAAGGAAGGCGTGTTCAAGAAGCTGCACCACGTCTTCTACGCCACCACGGGCACGGGCACGGCGGTCTCGCACGCCGAGCGCTTCGGGCAGGAAATCGGACAGGAGCTGAGGATGGCCGGGGTATCCGCCGCCATCCTCACCTCCACCTGAGGGACCTGCACTCGATGCGGCGCATCGATGACTCGCGAAATTGAACGGGTGGCCGGCATCCCCGTGGTGCAGATCGCCACCATCGTCCCGATCATGCTGACCGTGGGCGCCAACCGCATTGTCCCCGGAGTGGCCATTCCCCATCCGGTGGGCGATTACACCAACGGCCCCGAGGGCGACAAGCTGGTGCGGCGGGAGCTTCTGGAACGGGCCTTCAAGGCCATGCGGACGCCCATTGCGGAACAGACCATTTTCGAAAAAGAAGAATGATCCCGATCGTCCGGAACATACCCGCCCCCGACCTTATGGGGGCGCATCTCTCAACCGCGGCGGCCCCGGCCGGGCCGCGGCCCAGGGTGAACTGACGTGGATGAACTGCTGCTTTTGACCAACAACCCCCTGGTGCTGGAAAGCCCCGGCCGCGCGCCGATTCGGGCCGTGAAGGAGCACGGCCTGGCCGCCGTGCTTCAAACGGCTCTGGAACTGACCCAGTCGGGCTACCGGCTGGTTTCCGCGCCCTTGCCGCCGAATGTGCCGCTGATCCGGGCGCCGTACCGGTCTCTTTTGCTGCGGCGGCACGGCCGGCAATACGACGCCCAGGGCATCATGGCCCTGGAAAAGGCCGGGCGCACGGCGGCCGCGCTGGGCGAATCGGCCTATGCGGAGCGGCCGGCCCGGGACGCCGCCTTCATCGACCGGGAGCTCCTGCGCCGCACCCTCCGGGAGTGCGGACATACGCTTTGAAATTTCGAGGTAACGTTATGCAGCCAAGGGAATTGGTCATCCTCGGCGCGGGCCCGGCCGGCCTCACGGCCGCCGTCTACGCCCGCCGCGCCGGCCTGGACACGCTGGTCATCGAAAAAGGCGCGCCCGGCGGCCAGATCAGGATCACCGACGAAATCGAAAACTGGCCCGGCACCATCCACACCGGCGGCGTGGAACTGGCCGACACGTTCCGCAAACACGCCGAGCATTTTAAGGCCGAATTTCTGACCGCCGACATCAAGGCCTTGAAAGTGGAGGGCGGCCGCAAGATCGTGTCCACCTCGGCCGGCGACATCGAGGCCCGGGCCGTGATCGTGGCCACGGGCGCCTCCTTCAAAAAGCTGGGCTGCCCGGGTGAGGCGGAATTCATCGGGGCCGGGGTGAGTTATTGCGCGGTCTGCGACGCGGCCTTCTTCACCGATGAAGTCGTGGCCGTGGTCGGCGGCGGCAACACCGCCGTGGAAGAGGCCCTGTACCTCACCCGCTTCGCCTCGAAGGTCTATATCATCCACCGTCGCGACCAGTTCCGGGCCGAACGCCTGGCCTGCGAGCGGGCCGCCAAATGCGACAAACTGGCGCCCGTGTGGGATTCCGTGGTGGAAGCCATCGAAGGCGACGGCGTGGTGGAACGGGTGCGGGTCAAAAACGTCAAGACCGGCGACATCAGCACGCTGGACGTGGCCGGGGTCTTCATGTTCGTCGGCACCGCGCCCCATGTGGACTTTATCCCGCCAGGCCTGCTGGAACAGCGGGAGGGCGGCTGGATCGTCACCGGCGAGCGCCTCCAGACGTCGGCGCCCGGCATCTTCGCGGCCGGCGACGTACGCGACACGCCTCTCCGGCAGGTGGTCACCGCCGCCGCCGACGGCGCGGTCGCGGCCATGAGCGCCTACCATTACATCGAAACCGGCGGCCAGGCCCTGGAACTGGCCCGCAAATAGCGGTTCTCATTATTCTCCCCATAAGGTCGGCCGGTCCCGGCTGGCGGAGCGAAGCGACTGGCGGCCCTGGCCGACGCGGCCACCGGCCAGGCAAAAATCGCATTTTTTTGCCTGGCCGCGACCAGCGCCGCCAAGGCCCGAAACAAAGGAAAAAATATGCCCAATGCGGCCGTCAAAGCCTGCGCCTACTGCCTGGCCTTCACTCCGGAACTGGCCTTCCACTACGGCAATACGCCCTACATGGAACGCCGGGCCAAGCCCGATTCCGACTTCCTGGCCGCGCTGCCCCGGGCGGCGCAGAGCTATGAGGACGCCTGCCGATACGCGCCCAACCTGACCTACATCGGCGCCCTGAGCCCGGACGAACTGGAGGCCAAGCCCCGCCCCTGGCTGGAAAACCTGGAACCGCAGCCGATCCGGGACGGACTCTTCGGCGAGATCATGCCCGAGGACGAGTTTCTGGGCCTGATGGATCTCTGCGACGTGTTCGACCTCATCTGGCTCACCGAGGATTTCGCGGCGGCCGTCAAGGGCCAGCTGCGCGCCCGCGGTTTCTGGACCGAGGCCCAGTTGGGCCGCCTGGAAAAAGGCCACGCGCCCTCGGAAATCGCCGACGAAATCGAGAAGCACGAGGCCCTGCCGCTCTATTACGGCGGAAACGTGGCGGGCTGCTGCCGCCGGGGTCATGAAACCGATGAAAACCTTTCGGCCCATGTGCTTCTGGAGAACCTGGCCTCCAAGGCCACCAGCGTCCTGGCCTTGATGCACCTTTTGAAACAGTCCGGCTGCAAACCCGAGGAGGTGGACTTCCTGGTCGAGTGCTCGGAAGAGGCCGTTGGCGACATGAACCAGCGGGGCGGCGGCAACCTGGCCAAGGCCGTGGCCGAAATCGCCGGCTGCCAGAACGCCAGCGGCTTCGACGTGCGGGCCTTTTGCGCCGGGCCCGCGGCGGCCCTGATCACCTCGGCCTCGATGGTCGCGGCCGGGGCGCGGGAAAACGTGGTCGTCGCGGCCGGCGGGGCCGTGCCCAAGCTCTATATGAACGCCCGCGACCATTTGAAGAAAGGCCTTCCGGCCCTGGAGAACTGCCTGGGCTCCATGGCCGTGCTCTTGACGCCCGAAGACGGCGAAAACCCGGTCATCCGCCTCGATTCCCTGGGCAAGCACACCGTGGGCGCCGGAGCCTCGCCCCAGGCCGTGACCACGGCCCTGGCCTGGGATCCCCTGGAAAGACTGGGGCTGAAACTGACAGATGTGGATAAATACGCCCCCGAACTCCACAACCCGGAAGTGACCGTGCCGGCGGGCGCGGGCAACGTGCCCGAGGCCAACTACAAAATGATCGCCGCCCTGGGGGTGATGAAAAAACAGCTGGAGCGGGCCGACATCGAGGCCTTCGTCAAAGAGCGCGGCCTGGTCGGTTTCGCCCCCACCCAGGGGCACATCCCCTCGGGCGTACCGTACCTGGGCCACGCCCGGGAGGCCATGAAAGCGGGCCGGATGACGCGGGCCCTGATCATCGGCAAGGGCAGCCTCTTTCTGGGCCGCCTGACCAACCTGGCTGACGGGGCCTCCTTTCTGATGGAAATGATGCCGCCGACTCCGCGCGGCGGGGCCGCCATTACGGCCAAAGATGTGGAAGAGGCGGTGCTGGAAGCCCTCGGCCAGCTGGCCGCGTCACTGAGCAAATGAGAGACCTGGCCATGACGGACAATAAAAAAATCATCGGTGAGGCTCTGGCCCGGGTGGTGGAGCGGGCCCGGTGCGGCTTTGACCGCACCGTGGTGGGCCTGATGGCCGCCGGGAGCGAGTTGGGCCAGCGGGAACTGCTTGACGGCGCACGGGGGGCCCAGGCCGAAGACCCGCGTCTGAAGGTGGTGGCCATCGGCCCGAAGGTTCCGGGTTATGAGGATCTGGAATGGCTGGCGACCGGCGACTGTGAGGCCGACATTGCCGCGGCCATGGAGAAGGCCCTGGCCGACGGCCTTATCCAGGGCGCGGTGGCGCTGCACTATCCCTTTCCCGTGGGCGTGACCACCATCGGCCGGGTGGTCACCCCGGCGCGCGGGCGCGCCCTTCTGGTCGCCTCCACCACCGGCGCTTCGGCCGCCCAGCCGGTTCCGGCCATGGTCCTGAACGCCGTGTACGGCACGGCCGTGGCTAAAAGTCTGGGGATCGCGGAGCCCGCGCTGGGTCTTCTGAACGTGTCCGGGGCCGGCCAGGTGCTGCGCGTTCTGCAAGCCCTGCGGGACAACGGGTATCCGATTCGTTTCGGGGCCAGCCAGCGGGCCGACGGCGGGGCCGTGCTGCGCGGGAACGATCTCTTGAACCCGGCCGTGGACGTCTGCCTCTGCGACAGCCTGACCGGGAACGTTTTGATGAAACTCTTTTCCGCCTGGAACACGGGCGGGGCCTACGAGGCCCTGGGGTGGGGCTACGGCCCGTCGGCCGGCCGGGGCTGGTCGCGGGTGGTGTCCATCATCTCCCGGGCCTCGGGCGCGCCGGTGGTGGCCGGGGCCCTGAAATTCACCGCCGAGGCCGTGCGCGGAGGTTTGGCGGAAAAAGTGGCCGAGGAAGCGGCCGCCGCCGAAAAGGCCGGTCTGAGCCGGCTGCTGGAAGGCCTGGCCGCGCCCCCGGCCGCCGAGGAAGAAGTGAAGGTCCCGGCGGCCCGGCCGGCCGACGCCGAAATCCCGGGCGTGGACGTGCTGGATATGGAAGCGGCCGTGAAGAGCCTGTGGAAGGAAGGCGTGTACGCCGAATCGGCCATGGGCTGCACCGGCCCGGTGATCCGGGTGCCCCGGGAGGTCCTTCCGGCGGCCCGCGAATGCTTGAAACGCAACAACTACCTGTGATGAACGGGCAGCGGGGGGAGGTATCGTCCATGTTGGTCATTGATAAAGACAATTTTGAAGACGAAGTGGTGAAAAGCGATATTCCGGTCATCGTCGATTTCTGGGGCCCCCAGTGCGCGCCCTGCCTGGCCCTGATGCCGGACGTCGAAAAGCTGGCCGGCGAATACGAGGGCCGGATCAAGATCGGCAAGCTCAACTCGGCCGAAAACCGCCGCTTCTGCATGTCCATGAAAATCATGGGGTTGCCGACGTTTCTGTTCTATAAGGGCGGTGAAATGCAGACCAAGCTTTCCGGCGGGGAAGTGACCCTGGAATCCATCCGGGCCGCCGCCGAAAAACTTCTGGGCTGAAACCGGCCGGAATTGTGGTATACTGAAAAAATGGTTTTTGGCTGAACCGTTTCTCTGGTCAAAGTGTAACACCGCCTTCAGGCGGAGCCGGGCTGAATCCCCGCCAGGCTGGCTATCGTATATTGAAAGGAGATCCTTTTATGGGTAAACTGGAAGGGAAAAAGCTCCTCCTTCTGGGCGAACGGGACGGCGTCCCCAGCCCGGCCATGGAGAGCGTTTTTAGGAACACCGGCGCGGAAGTGGTGTTTTCGGCCACCGAATGCTTTGTCTGAACTGCCGCGGGCGCCATGGATCTGGCGAACCAGCAGCGAGTCAAAGACGCCGCCGAAAAATACGGCGCTGAAAATGTCATTGTGGTTCTCGGCTCCTCCGACGCGGAAGGGGCCGGCATCTATGCCGAAACCGTCACCGCCGGCGATCCGACCTTCGCCGGCCCCCTGGCCGGGGTGGCGCTTAACCTGCCCGTCTATCACGTCTTCGAAGACGCGATCCGGGCGGAGGCCGACGCCGCCGAGTGGGAAAACCAGATCAGCATGATGGAAATGGTGCTGGACACCGCGGCCCTGGCCAAGGCCGTACAGGAAATGCGGGAACAGCACGGCCGGTCCGTGCTGTAAGTCAGGACCCTTCATGACGGCCCCGCGTTCTTCGGAAGGCGGGGTCTTTTTTGTCGGGCCCGCCGAATTCATCAACACACGGAGCGTTTCATGCAGGCCAGAGAAAAAGTATATGCCCACCTCGACGCGCTGGGCATATCCTATCGGGTGGTCGACCACCCGGCCGTCTATACCATCGAGGAGATGGACCGGCTCGGGCTGGACAAGCCCGGCGGCATCGTGAAGAATCTTTTCCTGCGCGACGCCAAGGGGCGGCGGCACTTTCTGGTCATGATGCGGCAGGACAAGAAGGTGGACCTCAAAGGGCTCCAGGCCAGCATCGGCTCCACGTCCCTCAAGTTCGCCTCGGAGGAGCGCCTGGAAAAGCATCTGGGCCTGACCAAGGGCGCGGTCGGCCCCTTGGGCATCATCAACGACGAGGAGAGAGCGGTGGAGATGGTCATTGACAACGACCTGAAAGCCTTCGATCTCCTGGGCGTCCATCCCAACGACAACACGGCCACCCTGTGGATCAGGCTGGCCGATCTGGAAAAGGTCATCGCCGGGCGCGGTCAGCCCGCCCGGTATCTGGATATTTGAGGGCCGCCTTCACCGGAGAAAAGCCATGGATGCCAGGCAAACCCTTCTGCGCGACATTCCCAAGGTGGATATTCTGCTGGAGCGGGCCGCCGGCCGGCCCGAGTTCCGGGACCTGCCCCGCGTTCACCTGGTGGAGGCCATCCGCCGGACCCTGGAGGACCTGCGCCGGCACCTGCTCGGCGGCCGCCTGACGGCCGTGCCGGACGAGGATTTTCTCCTTCGGCGCATCGCCGAACGGGCCGGGGAGGAACTGGCTTTCAGTCTCAGGCCGGTGATCAACGCCACGGGCGTGGTCTTGCACACCAACCTGGGCCGGGCGGTTTTAAGCGCGGAGGTGGCCGGGCACGTGGCCGCCGTGGCCTCGTCGTATTCCACGCTGGAATATGAGGTGGAGGCGGGCGTCCGGGGCAGCCGCCACGCCCATCTGGAGAAGCTTCTGACCCGCCTGACCGGCGCCGAGGCGGCCCTGGCGGTCAACAACAACGCCGCCGCCGTGCTTTTGATGATGACGGCCCTCTTCAGCGGCCGGGAGCTGATCGTCTCGCGGGGCGAACTGGTGGAAATCGGCGGGGCCTTCCGGGTTCCGGACATCATGGAACAGGGCGGGGTCCGGCTGCGGGCCGTGGGCGCCACCAACCGGACGCGCCTGGCCGACTACGCCCGGGCCGTCGAGCCTGACCGGACCGGCGGCATCCTGAAAGTGCACACCAGCAACTTTCGGATAATCGGCTACACCGAGCAGACGCCTCTGACCGAACTGTCCGAACTGGCGCACGCCAAGGGACTCCCTCTGGTCTACGATCAGGGCGGCGGCGTTCTGGTGGATCTGCGGCCCCTGGGCATTCCCGACGAGCCCACGGTCCGGGAGGCGGTGAAAGACGGGGCGGACCTGGTTTCGTTCAGCGGCGACAAGCTTTTGGGCGGGGCCCAGGCCGGGCTGATCGTCGGGCGGCGGGAATACATCGCCCGCATGAAGGCCCATCCCCTGGCCCGGGCCCTGCGGGTGGACAAGCTGACCCTGGCCGCCCTGGAGGCGACTCTGAAGCTCTATCTGGACCCGGAAGAAGCCAAGCGGGCCATCCCCACCCTGGCCATGCTCTTCGCGGCTCCGGAAGATTTGGAGCGCAAGGCGCGGACCCTCGGCCGGATGATCGCCGGAGCCGCGCCCCAATTGACCGTGGAGGTCATGGCCACGGACAGCCAGACCGGCGGCGGCGCGGCTCCGGAAAAGCCCCTGCCGTCTTGGGCGGTGGCCCTCAAAAGCGACGGCCTGTCGGAAGCCGTTATGGAGGAAAGGCTGCGGCGGGGCGATCCGCCTGTTATCGTCCGCGCCAGCCAGGACCGGCTGATCCTGGATGTGCGGACCATCCGGACGGACCGGTTCGAGGTTGTGGCCGAAGCATTGCGAAAGGCTTCGGCTGATTGACAGTCAGCCCGATTTCATAGTATACAAGGGTAACGGGAATATATGGGTAGCTGGTGCGCCCCCTGGTCTTCAAAACCAGTGCTGGTGGTTAATAGCCGCCTAGGTGGGTTCGATTCCCACATATTCCCGCCAGGTTTGTCCCCGCTCCCCGATCATCCCCGTACGTTTTCGCGCCGCCGTTTCCGGCTGTGGCCGTCGCGGCCCCGGTCCGGAGGTTTCGTATGTATTCACACGCCAGGATCTTGACCAGATGAAACAGTCCCGACACGCCGTCATCGGCACGGCCGGCCACGTCGACCACGGCAAGACCGCCCTGGTCAAAGCCATTACCGGCATCGACACCGACCGTCTGGCCGAGGAAAAAAAACGCGGCATCACCATTGAAACCGGCTACGCCCACCTGGACCTGCCGGGCGGCCTCCGGGCCGGCGTGGTGGATGTGCCCGGGCATGAGCGGTTCATTAAAAACATGCTGGCCGGCGCGGCGGGCATCGATCTGGCCATGCTCATCGTGGCCGCCGACGACGGGATCATGCCCCAGACCCGGGAACACCTGGATATTCTGCGGCTCCTGGGTATTGAAGCCGGGCTGGTGGTGGTCACCAAAAGCGATTTGGCCGACGACGACTGGCTCGAACTGGTGAAGGACGACATCAGCCGTCTGGTCCGGGGCACGTTTCTGGAAAACGCCCCGATCGTGCCCGTCAGCGCCCTGACCGGACGCGGCCTGGAAGACCTGCGGGCCACCCTGGCCGGCCTGGTGGCCGGTCTGAAACCCCACCCGGTGGAGGCCCGCTTCCGCCTGCCTTTGGACCGCGTGTTCACCATGACCGGCTTCGGCACCGTGGTCACCGGCACCCTGATGGAGGGGCCGCTCACGGCCGGCGAAACGGCCACGGTGTATCCCGACGGACTGGCCGTGAAAATCAAGGGGCTCCAGGTGCACTCCCAGGCCGTGGACACGGCCTGGCCCGGGCAGCGGGTGGCGGTCAACCTCAACGTCAAAAAAGACCAGTTGATCCGGGGCGATATCCTGGCCACGGCCGACAGCCTGCGCCCCACCCTGATGCTGGACGCCCGGCTGGAAGTGCTGCCCGACGCCCCGTTCCGGGTGAAAAACGGCAGTTGGGTGCATCTGTATCTGGGGGCCCGGGAGATTCTGGCCAAGGTGGTGCTGATGGAGCACGACGAACTGGCCGGGGGCCGGTCCGGCTTCGCCCAGCTGCGGCTCCTGGAACCGATGACCGCCAAGGTCGGCGACCGCTTCGTCATCCGGTTTTATTCGCCCATGATCACCGTCGGCGGCGGCCAGGTGCTGGATTCCGAACCGCTGAAGCACCGCCGCCACAAGCCTTTGGTGCTGGAGGGCTTCGAGACCAAGGAGCTGGGCTCGCCCGCCGAGCGGCTGGAATTTTTGCTCAGGGAACGGCCCGAGACGTTTCCCAAACTGGCCGACCTGGTCATGCGGTCCGGCCTGGACCCGGTCTGGGCCCGCAACTGGTGCCAGAATCAGGTTCAGAAAGGGCGGCTCGTGGCCCTGACCCGCGAGGTCTTCATCCACGGCGACGAGATGGAGCGGTTGACCGATCGGCTTCGGAACCTCCTGTCCGAATGGCACCGGAACAATCCCTACAGTCCGGGCCTGTCGTTGGAGGAAGCGCGCACCCGCCTGGCGCCCCAGGCTCCGCCGCCGGTGACCGAGGCTCTGCTGGCCGTCCTGGAAAGCCGAAAAATCCTGGCCCGGGAAGGGGGGCACGCGCGCCTGGCCGGCTTCACGCCCCAGGTCAACGAGGCCGAAAACGAGCTCATCGACAAACTGGCTCGGCTGTATTTGTCCTACGCCCTCACCCCGTTGGTGACCAGCGCGGTGGAGCCGGCGGCCGACGCGGCCGGGGAGCGCCGCCGTCAGGCCGCTTTTTCCGCGCTGGCGCGGCGGGGGGAGCTGGTGCGCCTGGATCAGGCGTATACCATCCACAAAACCTATTATGACCAGGCCTGGCAAGGCTTCAAGGCCCTGGCCTCGGAAAAGGAGGCGGTCCTGACCGGGGACTTCCGCGACGCCCTGGGTACCTCCCGCAAGGTGGCGGTGGCCCTTTTGGAGCACTTCGACAAAGCCGGCCTGACCCGGCCCTGCGGCGAAGGCCGGCGCCCCCGCTGAAAGCGCCGGCTTTGACCGGCGCCGCAACCCGCGCTTGACGGGGACCGCCTGACCCTGGACGTGGCCCGATGAAGGATATGCAGCAGCAGGTCATCGACCAGCTGTTGGCGCGCCACGACGGCAATAAGACCCGGGCAGCGGAAATTCTGGGCATGAGCCGGTCACGCTCTGGAAAAACAACCGGCGACCGGCCTCATAAAGAAGAGAACCGTAACGCATCGAGCTGTTTTACCTGCCGCCCTATTCGCCTGAACTCAATCCGGAGGAGCGTCTCAACGGCGATCCGCTATGAAGACCATACTGCGGCCTCCTGAGAGAGTACGGAAATACCTCAGGTCGAGGCAGCTGCTGAGCCATCGATTAAAAAAATACCGGATCAACGTCACGGAATTCAAGATATGATTTGACCGCCCCCGGTTGTTTTCGGGGGCGTATATGTAGAACGCCCGCCAAAGCCTGGCCAAGGCTTTGGCGGGCTCTATGTTCATGGGTTTGTATCCCTGGTGAAAATCGCCATCCGGCCTTGCCAAGCGCGTTGGATATGATATTATATTTATTCGTTAAACCAGCGGGTTAAATGCGCTGATCAGGCTGATCGGAGTTTTTCATGCGGATTCTCACCGTGTCGTTTTGGGCCCAGGCCGGGCCCGGTTTGCTGGTGGCGTTTGTATTGGCCCTGGCCGCCGCCCATATCGGCGACCGCATCGCCTGGTTGGGCGGGGCCGGTTTAGGGATTCTGTCCGGAGTGGCGCTGGGCAGTGTGTTCAAACTGCCGTCGCGCTGGCGGCCGGGCTTCAGCGCGGCCGGCAAGCAGATTCTGCAACTGGCGGTCATCCTGTTGGGGGCCGGGCTCAACCTGGCCCTGGTCTGGCGCACCGGGCTGGAAACCCTGGGCCTGATGCTGGTGACCATTTCGGCCGTCTTTCTGGCCGCCTGGCTGCTGGGCCGGGTCCTGAAAGTGGACGGCCAGAACCGGGACCTGATCGCCGCCGGCACGGCCATTTGCGGCGGCTCGGCCATTGCCGCCGTGGCCCCGGTCATCGGGGCCAAAGACGAACAGATCAGTTATTCCATTTCCGTGGTTTTCCTTTTCAACCTGGCCGCCGTCCTGATATTCCCGGCCCTGGGGCATCTTTTGGGGCTTTCGCCGGAAACCTTCGGGGTCTGGGCCGGCACGGCCGTCAACGACACTTCCTCGGTCATGGCCGCCGCCTTCGCTTTTGATGCCGCTTCCGTGCCCACGGCCACTCTGGTGAAAATGACCCGCACGGTCATGATCGTCCCCATCGCTCTGATTTTTTCGTTCATTGTCGCCGGCCGGGCCAAAAAAAACGCCGCCCCGGGGGTCGCGGCGGGCGGCGGTTTTTCTTTGGTCAGAATTTTTCCCTGGTTTGTGCTGGGATTTCTGCTGATGTCGGTCTGGACGACCTGGGGCGGGCTGCCGGAGCTCTGGGCCGGGCGCTTCCAGGCCGCCGGCAAATTCCTCATCGTGGTCGCCCTGTCGGGCATCGGGCTCAACACCGATTTGCGCAAGATCCTGGCCACCGGCCTCAGGCCCATGGTCCTCGGGGCCGCCCTATGGTTTGTGGTGGCCTCGCTGGCTTTGCTGATGATCGAAAGCGGGCTGGAGTAAGTAAACGTCCGTCCGGCAGCGTCGTCGGCGCGGCCCGGCCAGCCCCGCCAGCTCCGCCGGGCGCCCGGCTCAGAAGCTCCGGTGGGAGCCGGCGCCGTCGGCGGGGATGGGCAGGTAGCGGACCTTCCGCCCCTCGATGACCTCGCCGTAGAAGGCTATCCAGTAGGGGCGGAAAATCGATTCGACCCGGAGCAGGTTGATTTCCGGGACGCCCCCGACATGGCGGTGCACCACTTTCAGGGCCAGGGCCCGGGCGCGGTTGGCCAGGCGGTCGTCGCGCTGGTCGGCCCACTGGACGATGTTTTCGTCGACTCCGGACAGTTCGACGATCCGGGGCAGGCTCTCCACCCAGGCGACGGCTCCGGTGGAGCCGTCGCCCAGGACGGTGACGGTCTGCTTTTTGGTTTCGGTGCGGTGAAAAAACCAGCGCTCCAGAAGGGAAGGGCGGTGGAGGACCTCGAAGGTCAACAGCTTGAATTCGATGAAGTGCTGCCTGATTTCCGAAAGCCGGGCCTTGGCGAACACGGCCTTCCAGACCAGGCTGCCCTTGCGCCGGGCCCTTTCGGCGGCTTCCTCCCGGCTGACCTTGATTTCAAACAGTCGGATGTCCATGACCGCCCTCCCTTTCCCGCCGGCCGGGCTATTCGCGCCGGCCGGATTTTCTGACGAACTTGGTGATGATGCAGATGTAATTGATGAAGATCAGGGTGACCGCGATCATGATGCCGTAGGGAATGATCCGGCCGATGATGAGGTCGTTATGGTTGATGATGGCGTAGAGGATGACCCCCACCATGACGAAATAGCCGGCCACCAGGGCGCCGTCAAGGCCCAGCCAGGCGATGTCGAGGCTGAATTTTTTACGTTGGGTTTTTTCCATCAGGCGACCCTCTCAGTGTTGACTTCGACCGAGCGGCCGAGTTGATTGCCGACGATCCAGGCGATGAAGGACAGGGGCAGGGCGGCGATCAGCGGCTCCAGCTCGAACGACTCCACCGGAAAGATCTTGAAATACGCGAACACCCCGGCCCCGACGACGATCGAAAGATACCCGCCGGCCGGGGTTTTTTGGCCGCGATACAAAAGCCCGCCCACGATGGGCACGAAGCCCGCCGCCATCCACACGCTGGCCACGAAGATGAAGGCGTCCTGGGCGGTGGGGAAGCGGAAGGCCACGGAAAGCCCGATCAGGGACAAAAGGACAATGCCGATGCGGGTGATGAGCACCAGGTGCTTCTGGGATAGATCGGGCCGGATGCGGCCGATGAGGTCGTTGGCCAGGGTGGCTCCGCCGGAGAGGTAGTAGCCGTCCAGGGCCGAGATGATGGAACCGCACAGCCCGATGATGAAGAGCGCCCGGATGCCGGTCGGGAGGGTGGTGAGCACCATCTTGATATACCCTTCGCCCGGGGGCAGGTCGCCGTATTTGGCCCTGACGATGAGGCCGGTCACGGTCAGGACGATGTCGAAGCAGAGCCACAGGATGAAGCAGGACAGCATGGCCCGGCGGCCCGACTTGGGGGAATCGGCGGCCGAAAACCGCTGGTAGAACGTGGGGTCGGCGTAGACGCCGAAAGCCAGCACGCACAGCATCAGGGCCTTCATGGGGGTCAGGCCGCCGACGGGATCCATGAGTTCGGGGCTGCCTTCCAGCATTTTCGACAAACCTTCCCAGCCGCCGACGTCGGCCCACTGGCTGGGCAGCACCATGGTCAGGCCGAAGCACATGCACCAGAAAAGCACCATGTCGGTCACGGCCACGCCCATCAGCCCGCCGCAGACCGCGATGATGATCACCAGGACGATCAGCAGGGCCCCGGCCGTGAAGGGGGTGATGCCCCAGGCGATGCTGCACTGGCCCATGGCGTTAATCTGGGAAAACTGGGTGCAGTAGATCAGCATGAAGACGCCGCCCACCAGGGCCACGCCCCGACCGTAGATGGAGTGGAGAAGGTCGGGCACGGTGAGGTTGGTGGTGACGTGGATGCGGGGGCCGACCCAGAGGGCCAGGGGCATGCGGCCGGCGTGGGCCGTGACGCACCAGATCACCCAGATGGAAAGGCCGTACAGGGCCGCGTATTCCACGGTGCCGATGGTGCCCACGCCGCCGTACCAGGTGGCCACCAGGGCGCCGACGGTCAGGGACCACGGCAGGCTCCGGTTCCCCAGGTAAAAGCTCTCCATGTCCTTGACGGCTTTGGAGAAATACATGCCCACCAGCACCAGGCCGATGGCGAACAGGACGATGATCAGGTTGTCCACGGTTGAGAGAAGCATGCGGTCCCCCGTTTTTCCGGTGGTTGACGATTCAGGGGCCGGCGGAGGCCGGGCGTCCCGATAAAAATGTTACGCGGCTTTGTTTTTGCGGTCGGTTATAAAGGCGTGCAGTTCTTTTTCCACGCCCGGGTCCAGGGCGGGTTTTTCCCATTGGGCCAGGCGTTTTTCCACTTCCCGGGCGGCCTCTTCGGCGATGTCGCGGCCCCCTTTCGCGGTCCAGTGGTCATAGCCGGCCCGGTTGAGGAATTTCGACCGGAACAGGCGGCGGAACCCTTTGACGGTGGAGGGATGGGTGAGATAATCACCCTTCGCCCCCATGGTTTTGATCAAATCCAGTTCCAAGGTCCGGTCATTCACTTCGGGCACGGTTAAAGACGCCACGACCAGGGCGGCCATTTCCTCGTCGAGGACGAATTTTTCAAAGCCGGCCGCCAGGTAGGAACTCATCATGCCGAAGCTGTGCAGAATATAGCTGGCCCCGTTGGCCAGGGCGTTCTGGAAACACAGGGCGCCGTCCAGGAGCGCCTGAGCGTCGGGCCGGTGGGCGTCGGTGAGGCTGCCGCCGGTGCGGCAGGGCAGGCCGTAGAAATCGGCCAGCGCCAAAGCGCCGCGCGAAAGCCACAGCGTCTCCGGCGCGCCCAGGATGGCCACCATGGTTTTCATGTCCATGGGGCAGGAGGTGCTGCCGTAAATCACGGGCGCGCCCGGCCGGACCAATTGGGCCAGAACCACGCCGGCCAGGATTTCCGCGTTGCCCAGGGCCAGGGCGCCGGGCACGGAGATCGGCGCGGTGGCCCCCAGCATCATCATATTGGTCACCGCCGCGGGCTGGTTGGCGGCGGCCAGGAGCATCAGGGATTCGGACTGGTCGGCCGCATATTTCAGGGGCGTGCAGGGATTGATGACGTTCAGGGAGCAGGGCCCGCGCTCGACTTCCGCGCGTCCTCCGAAGACGATCTCCAGAATCCGCAAAAAATCCCGCACCAGGGCGGGGGATGAAGTGTTGCCGGTCAGGGCCCGGTCGGTCAGGGTGATGTCCCGCCGGAACATGTCCAGGTGGGCGGTTTCCACCGGGATGTTCTGGGGATAACATATCTGGTGGCTCATGGCCATGTTGATGTCGGAGGTCTGCACCAGCTTGGCGAATTTTTCATAATCCGCGAGCTCGGCCGGCCGGTGCCGCCCGTGGCGGTCGGCTATCTGGGTGGCCCCGGGGGTGGGCGCCAGGACGTAATCCTCGCCCCCCATCCTCAGGTCGTGTTCGGGGTTGCGGGCCCGGACGGCGAAAGCCGGCGGCGCGTTTTTCAGGGCCGCCTCCAACTGGGCCCGGCCGATGAAAACTTTTTCACCGTCGACTTTGAAGCCGTGTTGCCGAAAGACGTCCCGGCTGGCCTCGCTGGGGAATTCCACCCCGGTGATCGACAGAATATCCAGGGTCGCCAGGTGGATGGCCTGGAGGTCCGGTTCGGTGAAATCCTTTTGTCTGTTCATGCGGGTTCCTATGAACGCTCGCCGCCACGGTGCCGGCGAATCAATCTTGGGTGGCCAGCGGGCGGCGGGCCCGGACCGGGCCAGGGGCCGGTCCGGGCCGCGCTTTTCGGTGGTCAGGCGGCGGCTTTCCGGAGGGCCTTGACCTTGATCATGATGGCCAACGACATGGCCAGGCCCAGCGTTCCGGCCACGCCGGTCAGGGTGAAAAGAATCTTGTAGCCGGCCACGCCGGGGTAGGCGTCCAGGATCATGCCGGCGGCCGGGTAGAGAAACGCGTCGGGGGCGAAGCCGACCAGGGAGGCGAAGCCGAGCGCCGAGCCGATGATGGCCGGCGACACCTGGAGGTCTTCCAGCACCGCGAAGTAGATGCCGCGGATGGCGTAGATGGAGCAGTACAGGCCGGCGGCCAGAATGACCATCAGGATGAACATGGAAGCGGTCGCCGGCGCGATCACCGCCACGGCGGCGATAAGCATCAGTATGCCGAACAGGATCATCATGACCGCCGGCCGGGCGCCGAGTTTATCGGAAACAATGCCGCCCAGGGGCGCGGCCAGAAACTGGCTGCCGTAGATCCAGAAGGTGGAAAGAAAACCGATGGTGACGGTCGAGATGCCGAGAATCTCGGTCATGTAGGGCGTGAAATACGTGCCCAGAACCAGGGACGAATAGGTGGACAGGACGATCAGCGACACGCACCAGATCCAGGGGGATTTGATGACCGTGACGATGTCCTTGGCCAGGGACGGGTTGGGCTTGAGCTCGGTCGGGTCTTTGAACCAGAACCAGGTCATGGGCACGGCCGCCAGGCAGAAAGCGTTGAGAATGTTGATGACCATGCTCATGCCCCGAACCTGGTCGTCGTAGAAGGAAAAAATCCAGATGCCGAAATACACGGTCAGGATGGTCAGGATGCCGCGCCCGCTTTCCAGAAGGCCGTAGAACCGGCCCAGTTCCTCCCGGGGCGCCAGGTCGTTGGTGGCCTTGAGAAGCGCGGGCCAGAAGGTGAGCGAAGTGGCCACACCCCAGACGGCATGGATAAAGAGACAGGCCCCGTAGCTGGGGAACGCGGCGAACCAGATGCCGACCAGTCCGGAGGCGAGGTAGGAGATGGACAGAAGATACCGCGGCGAGATGCGGTCGGCCATCCAGCCTCCCGGCCAATAGGAGACCAGGGCGGCCAGGCCGTAGACCCCCATCATGTTGCCCATCTGGGTGTGGCTGAGTTGGAGGGCGTTCTGGATGGGCTCGTACATCATGTACCGCAGAAAGGGAACGTTGTAGACCACGGTGCCGCCCCAGGCCAGCAGAAAAAGACCCCAGTACTTTTGCATTAAACGGGAAAACATGTTGTCTCCTTTGGAAAATGTTCTAAAAAGCCGAAAGGCAGCCGAGCGCGATGGAATTGATTTTTATTTCGGAGGTGTCGGAGCGCGAGCCTAAAATGACCGGCGCGGTCGCCCCCAGGACCAGTCCGGCCCATTTGGCCTGATTAAACAAAAGCCACGATTTGCCGAGAAAATTTCCGGCTTCGATGTTGGGAAAAAGCAGAAGATCCGCGTCCCCGGACACCCGGCTCTCGAAGCCCTTGTGCTTGGCGGCTTCGCGGCTGAAGGCGATGTCCAGGGACAGGGGGCCCTCGATTTCGCAGTCGCCGAAGGCGCCCGCCCGGCCCATTTCCGCCAGGGTCCGGGCGTCCACGGTGGCCGGGATTTTTTCGTCCACCAGTTCGTTGGAGGCCAGAGCGGCGACTTTGGGACGCGTGAAGCCCATGCGGCGCATGGCTTCCAGCGAGTTTTCCAGAATGATCTTTTTCTGGTCCAGGTTCGGGGCGACGTTGATGCCGCTGTCGGCGGCGTGGATCAGTTTGGGGTATTGCGGCAGTTCGTAGACGGCGAGCAAGCTCAGCAGCCGGCCGGTCCGGAGCCCTTTGTCGCGGTTCAGGATGGCCCGCATATAGACGCTGGTGTTGACCAGCCCTTTCATCAGGACCCGGGCCCGGCCGTTCCGGACCAGTTCCACGGCCCGGGCGGCGGCCAGGTCGGGGTCGGCGGCCGGCTCTATCGCGGCGCGCGCAAGCCCGACTTTTCGGACCAGCGCTTCGACCTTCGCGGCGTCGCCAACCAGGATCGGCTTTATGAAACCCATGGCTTCAGCCGTCTGGACCGCTTTCAACAGTTCCTCATCCTCGGCGGCCGCGACCGCCACCGTGACCGGCGGTCTCTGTTTCACGGCCTCCAGCAGTTCGGCGAAATTCTTCATGTCAGGGCCGCTCCCGGTTGTCCGCCATAGGTTTTCGCTTCCTCACCGCCGCTGAGGACCCGCAGGGCGCCCAGGGCCAGGGCCTCCATTTCCATTTCGCCGGCCACGACTTCCACCGGGGCCAGGTAGGCGACCCGGTCCCGGATTTTTTCGGTCACGTATTGGGAATACGCGATGCCGCCGGTCAGGATGACGCGGTCGACCCGGCCGGCGAAGGCGGCGCCGTAGGCCGATATCTCCTTGGCCGTCTGATATATGAAAGCTTCCAGGATCAGGCCGGCCTGGGCCTCGCCGGCTTCGGCCCGCTTTTCCGCTTCCTTTAGGTCCTTGGTGCCCAGGTAGTCGTAAAAGCCGCTTTTGGCGCTGACCTTGTCCACCATTTCCTTATGGCTGTATTTTCCCGAGTAGCACAGTTGAATCAGAGGGTAGGCGGGCAAATCGCCGCAGCGTTCCGGAGAGAACGGCCCGTTGCTGCGGCCGCCGCTGCCGTCGATCATGCGCCCGTATTTATGGGCGGCGATGGAAATGCCCGAGCCGAGGTGGGCGATGATGAAGCGAAAATCCTCGTACCGGCCGCCCAGGTTTTTCGCCACCAGCCGCCCCACGGCCTTGTGGTTCAAGGCGTGCATCCAGGAGGGCCGCTCGATGTCGCTCATCCCGCTGATGCGGGAGACCTCGTCGAACTCGTCCACCGAAACCGGGTCGACCACAAAGGACGGCAGGCCCGCCTCGTCGGCCAGGCCTTTGGCCAGGGCCGCCCCCAGGTTGGAGGGGTGCTCCCCGCGCACCGCGTTTTTCAGGTCGTCCAGCATGGCCTGGTTGACCGGATACACGCCGCCGGTGATCTCCTTCAAAAGGCCGCCCCGGCCGACCACGGCCTGGAAAGAGGACAGTTCGCAGCCGGCTTTTTCCAGGGTCTCGAGGATGCGGGCCCGGCGGTAGTCGAACTGGTCGAAAACCGAGGGGAACGGCGCCAGGTCCCCGGCGGTGTGCGTCAGATTCTCTTTTAAAATTTCCCGGTCGTTTTCAAAAACGCCGATCTTGGTGGAGGTGCCCCCGGGATTGATGACCAGAATTCTCATGGCGCCACCTCGCCTCAAACCGCGCCGTAACCGGCTTCGAAAGCCTTGGCGTTGAGTTCGGCGTACGAGTTTTTGCCCTTTTTGGCGAACATGTCGTTCATGGCCGTAATGGCCTTGTCCGGGGTAAAATCGCCCAGAAGTTTGACCAGCGCGCCGGCCATCACCATGTTGGCGCCCCGCTTATGCCCGATGGATTCGGCCAGCGCGCCGGAGGGCACGCCCACCACCCGTTGGCCGGCCCGGCGGTCGGCCGGGACGTCCACCATTTCGCTGTCGATCAGGATCAGGCCGCCGGCGCCCACCTGGCCGCTGAACATGTTGAAGGAGGCCGTGTTCAGGGCCAGGAGCGCGTCCGGTTCATCCGGGGACGGGTTGTCGATGAAGCCGTCGCCGTATTTCACCGTGCAGTTGGCCGTGCCGCCCCGCATGGCCGAACCATAGGCGGGCAGCCAGGTGACGCGCCGCCCTTCGGCCACCGCGATCTCGGCGAGTATGAGGCCGACCGTCAAAACGCCCTGGCCGCCGAATCCGGCCAAAACCACTTCCTTCATGAGGCCGCCCCCTTTCTCGGCAACAGTTCGCCCAAAGGAAAAAAGGATTCCAGTTCCGTGTCGATACGCTCCATGGCCTTGACGGGGCTGAGGCCCCAGTTGACCGGGCAGGGCGACAGAACCTCCACCAGCGAATAGCCTTCGCCGGCCCGCTGGGCCGCCAGGGCGTTTTTCAGATATCCCTTCAGGCGGTTGATCTTGGCCGGGCCGCTGACGCTGCCCCGGGCCACGTAGGCCGCCTGGAAGTGGCTGGCCACGATTTCCGGAAATTTCAGGGGCGCGCCGGTCAGGGCCGCGTCGCGCCCGTTCTGGCTGGTGGAGGTGACCTGGCCGGGCAGGGTGGTCCAGCTCATCTGGCCGCCGGTCATGCCGAAGTTGGTATTGTTCACGGTCACGCAGGTGAAGTTCTCGTTGCGGTAGGCCGCGTTGAAGGTTTCGGCCAGGCCAATGGCGTAGGCGTCGCCGTCGCCCTGGTAGGCGACGATCATGGTTTCGGGCGAAACCCGTTTCATGCCGGTGGCCACGGCCGAGGCCCGGCCGTGGGAGCAGTGGAGCCTGTCCACTTCCATACCGCCCCCGAGGTTGGACGAACAGCCCACGCCGATCGGGAAAATCACGTTCCGCTCTTCGCCCAGTTCCTCGAGGCATTCGCAGATCAGCCGGATCACGATGCCGTGGCCGCAACCGGGGCAAAAATTCATCTGCCGGTTGAGCATGGCCGGCACTTTTCGTTCTTTCGCCATCATCCCCCCCTCAGAACCTATCGCGTTTACAGTGACCTTGAGCCCGATGCAAAGAGCGGTCTCCACAGTCACTTTCAGCATTTTGCGTGGATGCGATTTTTTAAAATGCAAAATGCTCTAATACAGCGGCTTCAGCCGGCCGTCCAGGATTTTCCGGAAATCCTCGCGGACCTGCCGGGACTTGGGAATGCCATAAACATACGGCAGCCCGTAGACCGGCACGTTGCGTTCCGGCCGGGCCCTTTTTATGGCCAGGGCCGCGTCGTCGGCCATCTGGGCGACGGCGTTGGCTTCCACGGTGACGATGCCTTTGACGTTTCCGTTGATGTTCCGGAAAGCCTTGTCCGGGTAGGGCCAGGCGGTGATGGGCCGGATGAGGCCGACCCGGCTCCCCTCGGCCCGCAGGCGTTCCACCAACCCCTTCACGGAGCGGCCGGGGAGGCCGAAGGCCACGAAGACGTATTCGGCGTCGTCGAGCGCCACTTCCTCCCAGCGCTGTTCGGTCTCTTTGATCCGGTCGTACTTTTCCCGGAGCGCCAGGCCTTCCTTCATGGAGTCGCGGTCGAAGATGCCGATTTTCTTATATGTATAATGGCCGTCGAGAGCCCAGGGCATGCGGGGCGGATCGATGAAATCCGGGATCGTCACCGGTTCCATCATCTGGCCCAGGGCGCCTTCGGTCATGATGAGGCAGACCATGCGGTGCTTTTCCGCCAGTTCGTAGGCCTGGGCCACCATGTCCACGGCTTCCTGGATACTGGAAGGGCAGAGCACCAGCGTCCTGTAGTCGCCGTTGCCGCCGCCCCGGGTGTCGCGGAGATAGTCGCCCTGGGCCGTATACAGGGTGCCGAGCCCGTTGCCGTAGCGCATCACGTTGATGACCACCGCGGCCAGCCCTTCGTCGGCCAGCGTGGACAAACCTTCCTGCTTGAGGCTCAGGCCCGGGCCCGAGGAGGCGGTCAGGCAGCGGTAGCCGCAGCTGGCGCCGCCGATGATCATGTTGATGCCGGCCAGTTCGCTTTCGGCCTGGATGAAGGACCCGCCGACCTCGGGCAACCGCCGGGAGAGGTATTCCATGATTTCGCTGGAAGGCGTGATGGGATAGCCGGCGTACAGTTTACAGCCGGCCCTGACGGCGGCCTCGGCTATGGCGTGATTGCCTTTCCACATTTCAGGCTTCATCGGGCTTCCCTCCCGTCGAGGCGGATTTCCATGACTCCATCCGGGCAGGTGACGTAACAGAAACCGCAGCCGACGCATTTTTCATCGTCCACCACGACAAAGTGGCAGCCCCGGCTGTTGGTCGCCTGGGCAAACGCGATGGCTTTCTTGGGGCAATGGAAGACGCAGAGGCCGCATTCCTTGCACCGTTCCGGTTCGGGCCTGGCTGTTGCTTTGGTGGTCATGCCGTTACCTTTACTCGTTGATTTTTCTCGTTGCCGAGGCTTGACAGGGGGCCGGAACGATCTCCGGTCCCCTTCCCGACTTGGGGGCCGTTACTTAGCAGCCGTAAAGTTCCTCGTTGCAGGTCCGGTAGGCGCATTCGGTGGGGGTGATGCCCATCTCTTTGGCCTTATTGAGATTCAGCCGGGTGTTTTTCGGCAGAACCCTTTCGATGTCCCGGTAGATGCGGTCGTTGCTGGCTTCGTTCTGGTGCTTGTATTCCTCATAGCCGAACATGACGCCGGCCGTGTTGTGCCACCAGTCGGTCTGGAACAGGATGCCGCGATCGGCGATGACCTTGGCCAGACGGCATTCCTCTTCCACGCTGGTGGCCTTGATCTGGTTATTGGCCCCGCCGAAGATGATGCTGCACTTGAGCTTGGGGATGGTGTTTTCGTCCAGCACGCCGCCGCAGGCGCAGGGGCAGACCACGTCCACATCGCAAAACAGAATCTCGTCCGGCTTGACGCCCGTGACGTCGACGCCTTTGGCCTTGTAGGTTTCGACGAATTTCTTGACGGAGGCTTCATTGACGTCGGTCACAAACATCTTGACGTTCTTGACTTCCTCAGCCAGGTATTTGGCCAGATTGCCGCCGACCTGGCCCAGGCCCTGCACCGCGAAAGACATGCCGCTCATGTCGTCGCTGCCGCGCACGAACTTGACCGCCTCTTTCATGGCCAGAAACACGCCGTAGGCGGTGGGCTTGCCGGAAGGCCCCAGGGGACCTTTGGGGCCGCAGGTGTACTGCACGCTGTAGCCCTGTTCCTTCATCACGTCGGTCATTTCCGGGGGGAAGCCCATGTCCGGGGCCGTGCCGGTGCGTATTTCGTCGGCGCAGAAGCCCAAGAAACCCATGTGCTTCATATTGGTCAGATCCAGTTCGTCCATGATGACGCAGGATTTGCTGCCGCCGACCGGCAGATCGCCGGCGATGTTCTTGAAAGTCATGGCCCGGGCCAGGTTGAGGCCGTCGATGACCACTTCGATTTCGGGATCGGCCTTGGCGTGCCGCCGGATGCCGCCCTGCACGATGCCGAAGCGGGTGTTGTTGATGCCGCGTTTGCGGTTGTGCATGTTGCCCAGGAACTTGATATCGTAGCCCTTGTGATAGAAGCAGTCGATCCCGAAGTGCTTGCCCTGGCGCACCAGCTCCAGCACCGTGTTCAGATAGTCGGTGAGGCCGTATTTGGCATAGAGGGCCCTGGTTTCCACATCGTTGAGCATCCGGCCGGTTTTGGTCTTGATGGTCTCGGCGTAAAAATCATGATTGTAGCGGGACCAGTCCAGATCCTCGTCCCAGTCCTTGGACGCCTGAAGGCAGGTGTCGCCGGTCTTCCAGTCGTACTGGATGCGCAGGGTGGTCAGTCCTTCTTGGTCCAAGGGGTAAAACAGGCTTTGCTTGTCCATGATTCCTCCAAATGTTTTAGGCGCGAATACGCTTTATTGTGAACGTGGCCCGAACCGTTCTCCCGGCCAGGCGGATTATCGGCAATATGCCCCGGCCGGCGGTCAGTTTTTCTCCGCCGCGCCGATGATCTTGGTCAGCTCTTCTTCCAGCTTGGGGTCCAGGGCCTCGGGGACGTGCTTGGCCACAATGTCTTTGACTTTCTGGTCGGCCGCCTCCTGGGTGCTTCTGGAGCCGAGCGCGGCCCAGGAATCCTGTCCTTCCTTGCAGAAGAGCGAGGGGCTCCACAGGCTCTGGCGCAGGTGCTTGATGGTGTGTTTCTGGGTCATGAAGTTGCCGTTCGGCCCGACCCGGTCGATGACTTCGGTGGCCAGGGTGTCGGCGTCGACCACGATGCCCTTCATCATATGCTTGACCATGCTGATGATCTCGTCGCCGAGCACCATCATGGCCGCCGAGCACTGAATGCCGCTGTCCAGATAGCCCACGTCGTGCACCAGGTTCACCCCGGCCAGGGCCTGGATGAAAATGGAGATGGCCGATTCCACCCCGGCCTGGGCGTCGATGATCTTGGAATCGGTGATGCCGGCGCAGCCCCAGGACGGCAGCCCCAGATAGCGGGCGATTTCGGCCTGGGCGGCCTGGGAGAGCTGATATTCCGGCCCGCCCATGGAGATCAGGCCGTTACGGGGGTTGACACCCTCGACGATGGCGGCCAGGAACACGGGCGTGCCCTGGGCGGCCGTCTGGGCCATGACGTTGGAGAAAAGGCTTTCCGCGGTCGACTGGGCCAGGCCGCCGGCGATGGTCACCGGGGCGGTCAGGGACAGGAGCTGGGCGCCGGTGGTGATGTGCGGGGTGCCGTGCTTGGCGCAGATGAGGATTTTATCCACGATGTCGTCCGGCCAGTACAGGGGGGCGATGGGTTCCGGGTAGGGGATGACCATGGGCTTGCGCCGCAGTTCGTCATGGCCGCCGGCGATGGCCGCCGCCATGTCCAGCACGGTCTCGGTGCCCTTGGGCGAATAGCCGCAGAACACGGCCGGCTTGACGGTGTTTTTCACCACCGCCAGATACTCGTGCGCTTCGGCCACCGGGCTGGGGCAGTCCTGGGCCGAGCCGAAAGGCATGACGAAATCCAGATGCTCCAGGGCGTCGGCCACCTTGATGCCCGTGGCGATATCGGCCAGGGTGGTCTCGTGGACCTGGCCGGTCAGGGCGTCGCGGTTCTTGGGGCTGGCGGTGGAGGTCCCGTAATAGGTTTTATGGCCGTCTAGGTGCATGGCCGGCTGCCCTTTGCGGTTATAAACCATGATCCCCTTGGGGGCCTTGTCCAGGCATTCCCGGGTCAGCCAGCGCGGCACATATACGCGGTTGTTTTTTATTTCCGCGCCGGCCTTTTTCAGCAAAACCTTCATGGGCTCATGATCGATGCGGGCCCCGGTGCGTTCCAGGATCAGATAGGCGGCCTGCACGATTTCATGGAGCTGCTCGGGGTTCAGAACCCGGAAGCCGAGGTTCTGATGGCTGGCGTACGAAGATTGAATCATAACCGTTCTCCTCTATAATAAAAGTGAAGCGCCAACGGCCGGCGGGCCGGCTTCGGGCCGATTCGGGACACACCTCGCCCGTCCCGGCCCGGGCGTCCGGAAAAACTTCCGGACGCCCGCGGTCAGGCCACCTTTGGGTATGCGCGTATGGCCCCGTTCATCAGCGAGCCCGAGTCGGGCGCTGACGTCGAGCGTATGGCCTCATCGTCGTCGTCGATACTGTTAGACGTTTGCTGACAAGAGCAACGATCATGCCAGCCGGCTAACCGCTTGAGTTCCCGTCACATACCCGGAAAGGGGAAACGGCGGAGCTTTTTCATTGAAAAAATTTTTAAATATTGGTAAAATTTTTATAAATTTTTTCAAAATTTTTTGTCGGAGGCCGCTGATGAAAGAGCCCGCCTTTTCCCCGGAGGCCCTTCTGAAAATGACCGAAGGCGACGGCCTGTTCTTCCTGCCTTTTTTCGACGAGTTGCCCCTGGGCATCATGATCATCGACGCCAGCGGCACCCCCCTGTATTGCAACCAGGCCCAATTGGAAATGGACGGCATGGCGGCCCGGGACGTGATCGGCCGGCCGCTGGTGGAAACCTACGGCGTGGCCAGCCGGGCCACCAGCATCATGCTGTACTGCCTCGGCACCCAACAGCCCGTCCTGAACCGCTGGCAGGTGTACCAGAGCCCCGGCCGGCGGACCATACGGGCCATGTGCCACGTGGTGCCGCTGTTCAGGCAGGGGCGGCTGGCCGGCTGCATCGCCCTGAGCAGGCACTATCCCGATAATTATATGTATGCGGATTATTCCAACGCCTCGTCGGAGGTGTCGGGGGATTCGCCGGAAACGTTCCAGTTCGCCCACCTGATCGGCCGCGACAAGGCTTTCCGGCAGGCCATGGACATTGCCCGGGCCGCCTCGGCCGCCCCCATGCCGGTGCTGATTCACGGGGAAACGGGCGTGGGCAAGGAATTGTTCGCCCGGGGGATCCATAACGCTTCACCCCGGGGGCGGAAGCCGTTCGTGGCGGTCAACTGCGCCGCCGTTCCGGAATCGCTTTTCGAGAGCCTCATGTTCGGCGTCAGCCCGGGGGCGTTCACCGGAGCGATTCAAAAGGCCGGCTTTTTCGAGGAGGCGGAGGGCGGCACCATTTTTCTGGATGAGCTGGATTCCATGCCCCTGTCGCTGCAATCCAAGCTGCTGCGGGTCATCCAGGAAAAATCGGCCCGGCGGCTCGGCTCCAAAACCGACCGGCCGGTGGATGTGAAAGTGATCAGCGCCATGGGCCTCAACCCGCTGGAAGCCATGAAGCAGGGGCGCTTGCGGTCGGATTTGTATTTTCGCCTGGGGGCGCTCCAGATATCCATTCCGCCCCTGCGGGAACGGCTGGACGACCTGGAGCTCCTCACCGCCCATTTCATCGCCAAGCACGCCGGAACCCTGAACAAGCAGATACAGAGGCCCAGCCAGAGCCTGGTCGATGTCTTCAAAGGCTATGTCTGGCCGGGGAATGTGCGGGAACTGGAACACACCATCACCGGCGCCATGGTCATGGCCGGGCCCAGGCGCCAGACCCTGGGGCCGGACCTGCTGCCGGAATATTTTAAAAATATCATCTTCAGCCGGCGCCAGGACCCGCCGCCTCCGGAAGAAACGCGACCCCCCTCGGCCCCTGGCCCCGGGCGCCAGGTGGCGGAGCCGGCGGCGGCTCCTTCCCGGGCGCATAGCGGAGGGCCGCATCTGGAGACTTCGCCCCCCGCCGGGCCGGCCGACGATGATCCCGGGACCGACCTGGCGGCGGCCGGCCATGAATATGAAAAAAACATCATCCGGCAGAAACTGGCTCAGAGTTACGGCAATGTCTCCCTGGCGGCCCGCCTTATGAAACTGTCGCCGCAGTCATTGGCCTATAAAATGAAGAAGCACGGCCTGGACCGGAAAGATTTTCAGTACCCGGGCCGGGACCGGTAACGGCCGCTCCGGGATCGGGGGCGGGGCTTTTGAGGGAAAGGGAAGTGTGCTATACTGGAAAATATTTCCGAGCGGGAGCGTGAGTGTGATTGGCCAATACAAGTTTTCCCAGTTCATCGAACCCTGTCCGCCGGGGGAAAGCCCGGACTGGCTGGATCTGGCCGATCCCGATGCCGCCGAACTGACGGACATGGAGAGCCGCTACGGATTGCCCAAGTGGTTCTTCACCGACCCCCTCGATTCCCGGGAGCGGCCCCGGGTGGACCAGGACGGCGCGGCGGTGCTCATCGTGGTGCGCCTGTCGGCGCGGGAGTTCGAGGACGGCGAGCCCCGTTTTCAGACCGTGCCGGTGGGCATCATCCTGAGCGAGGGCCGGGTGGTGACGGTCTGCCGGCGGTCCGGCCTGGTGGCCGACCACCTGCGACGCCTGTTCCAGCGCAAACGCAACTGGACCAACGTCCGCCTGGCCTTCGCCCTGTTTTACGCGGCCGGCACCGGCTTCATCGAAAACCTCGAGCGCCTGGAGGAACTGGCCGGCGAGGCCGAGGCCCGGCTGCGGCGTTCGCCCCGGAATGAGGAACTGCTGGACCTTTTGAACATTGAAAAGGCCCTCATCGACACCACCGTGGCCTTGAAATCCAACCACGGCCTGATGGACAAGTTCCGCCAGCCCGAGCCCTTCGGCCTGAACCTGACCCGGGAGGAACGGGACCTTCTGGACGACGCCCTGACCGAAAACCAGCAGGCCGTGTTCATGACCGAGATTTTCGGCCAGGTCCTCTCCAGCATGGGCGACGCCTTCGGCAGCGTCATCTCCAACAACCTCAACAAGATCATGAAATTCCTGGCCGGGGTGACCATCGTCCTGATGCTCCCGACCATCATCGCCGGGCTCTACGGCATGAACGTGGCCCTCCCCGGGGCCGAGCTCAAGAGCGCTTTCGCGATCCTCTGCGGCCTGTGCCTGGGGCTGATGCTGCTGGTGAGCGTTTTGTTCGCCAAAAAGAAGTGGTTTTGATCCGCCGGCCGTTGGCCGTCTCTCCCACCGGAGAACACCATGTTGATGATGACCTTGTTAGGGGGTTGTATGAAAAAGTCTCTCGGGCCCGCGGCTCTCGACCAACTGTTTCTGGAAGCCCACACCTATCAGCAGTTCACCGACCAGCCGGTGACCGATGAAACCATCCGCCGGCTCTACGGCCTTCTGAAGTGGGGACCCACGGCCAGCAACTGCCAGCCCGGCCGCTACGTCTTCGTCAAGTCGGCCCCGGCCAAGGCCCGGCTGATTCCCTGCCTGAACCCCGGCAACGTCCCCAAGGTGGAGAAGGCCCCGGTGACGGTCATCGCGGCCGTGGACGGCCGGTTCTACGACCACCTGCCCGAGCAGTGGCCGGCCTACGACGCCCGGACGCCGTTCGCGGAAAATCCCGCCCTGGCCGCCACGGTGGGCTTCCGCAACGGGAGCCTCGGCGGGGCCTACCTCATCCTGGCCGCCCGGGCCCTGGGCCTGGACGCCGGCCCCATGAGCGGCTTCGACAACGCCAAGGCCGACGCCGAATTCTTCCCGGACGGCCGCTTCAAATCCAACTTTCTCGTCAATCTCGGCTACGGCGCGGAGAATGGCCATTTCCCCCGCGGCCCCCGCCTGACCTTCGAAGACGCGGCCGTCATCCTGTAAATTCGATCCTGATCCGACGCCAAAATCAAAGCCGCCCGGCGAATAAAACAGGGCGGCTTTGATGTGTCTTGGGTATCGAATATCGGAACGCCGGGGAACCTACTCCGTCGGGTCGAGAGCCGCTTCCCGGGCGATGAGGCCGCCGGTGAGGGCGGCGGCCACCCGGACCAGGCGGGCGCAGTTTTCCTTCCGTTCGGGCGAGTCGTGGTCCAGGCCCTTGGTCAGGACGCGGCAGCAGGTGGCCTGGTTGGTTTCCCGGAAGCGGTCGTGGAGTTCCTTGAAGAGGGCGCGGGCGCGCTTGACGGTTTCCGGATCCTGGGCGCCGTCGGCCTGGCCGCGATAGCCGAAGACCGAGCCCAGCACCATCTGGCCGGCGGCCAGGGCGCCGCAGGTGCAGCCGGCCCCGCCCATGCCGCCCCGGAAGGAGCTCGACATGGCCACCGCCGCCGGGGGGAGCAGTTCCGGGCCGAAGGCCTCCTGGAAGGCCAGCATCAGGGCCTCGGAGCAGCCGAACCTGTGGCCGGCCATCAGGTCGCCGGCCCGCCGGGTGATGCGGTCCCAGTCCTCGCCGGAAAGTTGGGCCAGTTTTCGCAATCCGTTGGCTCCAGTCATTGTAAAAGCTCCATCATCCAATCGGGAATTTTGCACACTTTCCGGGTGGCCCGATCCATCACGGCCAGGGTGGTATAGCCGGCCACCTTCGTTTCTTCCGGCTGTTCCGGGAGAAAGAGGCGATACTGGAAGCGGAAGCTGGCCCGTTTGATGTCCGTGATCCAGCATTCCATGGCGATGACCTCGTCGTAGCGGAATGAGGAATAGTAGTGGGCATAGGCCTCGGTCAGGGGCGTGAAGAGGCCGCGCCTCTCGATGCCCGAGTACGGCAGGCCCCGCTGGCGCAGGTATTCGTCCCGCGCCCGTTCGAAAAAGCGGAAATAGGCCCCGTTGTAGACGATGCCCATGGCGTCGGTGTCGGCGAAGAGCACCCGGTGCTGGCTGCGGGCGACGAAGGTGTTTTCCGGCGCTTTCATTTTTCCGGTCCGAACAAAAGGCGGCCCAGGTCCGCGCCGGGGTCGACGCGCAGGCCGGTGGCGGCGGCGTTGGCCTCGGTGTAGGCCAGGCCGCTGGGATCCGTGGAGCCGCGGCCCTGGCCGTAGAGGATGAAGGGCACGGGGTCGGCGGTGTGGGTTTTCAGGGACAGGGGCGTGAAGTGGTCGCAGGCGGCCAGGACGCGGAAATCGCCGAAGCGGGGCAGGGCTTCGAGGATGGGCCCCACCACCCGGGCGTCGAAATCGGCGATGGCCCGGAGCTTGGAATCCAGTTCGCCCTGATGGGAGGCCTCGTCCGGGGCTTCGAGGTGGATGACCACGAAGTCCAGGCGCTCCAAGGCGCCCAGCGCGGCCTGGACCTTGCCTTCGTAGTCGGTGTCCAGCCAGCCCGTGGCCCCGGGCACGTCGAGGGGTTCCAGGCCCGTGACCACGCCCAGGCCCTTGATGAGATCCACGGCCGAGACCGTGGCCCCGGTGATCCCCCACCGCTCGCGATAGGTGCGCACCGCCGGGGGCCGGCCCTGGCCCCAGAGCCACAGGGAGTTGGCCGGGGGCAGGCCCCGCTCCCGCCGCTTTTGGTTGACGGGGTGGTTCTCCAGGATGGGCCAGGAGGCCCGGGCCAGGTCGTTCAAAGGCTTGGCCGCCGGGTCGTTCAGGAGGAAAGCCACGTCCTGGTCGCGGAAATCGTGGGGCGGGCGCGAGGGCAGGGCCTTCGGGTCCAGGCCCGGCCAGGTCATGAGGTGGCGGTAGCTGACCCCGGCGAAGAGCCGCTGGCCCTCGGGCCGGGGCAGGTCCTTTTCCAGGGCGGCGACGAGTTCGGCGGCCTCGGCGGTGGTGATGTTGCCGGCGGCGTGGTTGCGCATGAACGTGCCCGGGCCCTCATGCTCCAGGGTGACGAGGTTCAGGCGGAACACGCCCTCGTCCGGCCGGGTTTCCACGCCCTGGCTGGCGGCTTCCAAAGGACCCCGGCCGGTGAGGACCCCTTGGGGATTATAGCCCATCAGGGACATGATGGCCACGTCCGAGCCCGGGGGCATGCCCTCGGGCACGGTGCGGGCCAGGCCCAGGCGGCCGTTTCCGGCCATGAAATCCAGGTGCGGGGTGGACGCGGCCTCCAAAGGGGTCCGTCCGCCCAGATCGGCCAGGGGCCGGTCGCCCATGCCGTCGCCGATGAGGAGCGCGTATTTCATAGCCGGCCCTCCACCCGGATGAGCATGGTCGGGGCCAGCACGGCCGAAAGCTGGTCGGCCTCGCCCAGGGCGTCGATCAGATCCTGTTCCCGCGAGATGTGGGTCATGATGACCAGGGGCACGGCGGCCTCGCCCTCGGCGGCCCGTTTCTGGATGACCTGGGCCAGGCTGATGTTCCGCTGGGCGAAGATGCCGGCGATGGCGGCCAGGACGCCCGGCCGGTCGGCCACGGTGAACCGCAGGTAGTAAGCCGTGCGGACCTCGGCCATGGGCTTGGGCCGCTCGTCCGAAAGGCGGCACCAGCCTAAGGCGGGCACGCGCTGGGCCGAGCGGGACCGGTCGGCCCGGGCCAGTTCCACCATGTCGGCCAGGACCGAGCTGGCCGTGGGCATCATCCCGGCCCCGGCCCCGTTCAGGAGGATATCCCCCACCGCGTGGCCCGAGACCAGAACCGCGTTCAGGGCCCCGCCCACCTCGGCCAGCAAATTTTCGGCCGGGAGCATGGCCGGGTGGAGGCGCACTTCGAGCAGACCGTCCTCCTCGCCCCGGGATGAAATGGCCAGGAGCTTGATGACATAGCCCAGTTCGTCGGCGAACTCGATGTCCTCCGGGGTCAGGCGGCTGATGCCTTCGACGTGGATGTCGTCCAGGCGCGGAAGGGTGCCGTGGGCCAGGGCGGTGAGGATGATGAGCTTGTGGGCCGCGTCGATGCCCTCGACGTCGAAGGTGGGGTCGGCCTCGGCGAAGCCGGCCTTCTGGGCCTCGGCCAGGGCGGTCTGGAAGTCCAGGCCCTCGCGGGTCATGCGGGTGAGGATGTAGTTGGTGGTGCCGTTCAGGATCCCGAAGAGGTGGCGGATGCGGTTGGCCGACAGCCCTTCCTTGAGGGTGCGGATGATGGGGATGCCCCCGGCCACGGCCGCCTCGAACATGACTTCCACTTTATGGGTCGCGGCCGCCTCGAAAATCTCCCGGCCGTGGAGGGCCAGGAGGGCCTTGTTGGCCGTGACCACGTGCTGGCCGCTCTGAATGGCTTTCATGATCAGGGTGCGGGCCGGTTCCAGCCCGCCCATGAGTTCGGCCACCACCTGGATGTCGGGGTTGCCGACGATCTCGTAGGGGTCGGCGGTCAGAAGGCCCGCCGGCGGATTGAAGGCCCGCCGGGCGTTCACGTCGCGCACCGCGATTTTGGCCAGCTTCAGGGGCCAGCCCATTTTCTGGTTGATGAAGTCGCCGTCCTCCAGGAGGATCTTGGCCACCCCGGCCCCCACGTTGCCGCAGCCCAAAAGGCCCACCGTCGTCTGTAGCGTGTTCACTGTTTATCCTTTGGGATCGATCATGTCTTCGAAAATAACCGGCCGCCGCCGGAGACCTGAGGGCCCCGGCGGCGGCCGTTTCTGCTCCGGGGTTTACACCGACAGGGCTTTTTTAATGCCCCGCACCGCCTGGTTGATGCGCTGGACGTTCTCCACCAGGGCGAAGCGCACGTAGCCCTCGCCGCCGTTGCCGAAGCCCAGGCCCGGGGACACGGCCACCTTGGCCTCGCGGATGAGCATTTTGGAGAACTCCACCGAGTCGAGGTGGCTGAACCGGTCGGGAATCTTGCCCCAGACGAACATGGCCCCCCTGGGGTTGGGCACTTTCCAGCCGGCCCGCTCCAGGCCGCCCACCAGGGCGTCCCGCCGCTCCTTGTAGATGGAGACGATTTCGTCCACGCATTCCTGGCCCTCGTTCAGGGCGATGATGGAAGCGATCTGAATGGGCTGGAAGGCCCCGTAATCCAGATAACTCTTGATGCGGGTCAGGGCCGCGACCATCTCGGGGTTGCCGCAGACAAAGCCGATGCGCCAGCCGGCCATGCTGTAGCTCTTGCTCATGGAAAAGGCCTCCACCCCGATGTCCTTGGCGCCTTTGACCTGGAGCATGCTCGGGGCCTTGTAGCCGTCGAAGCAGAGGTCGGCGTAGGCCAGATCGTGGACCACCATGATTTTATTTTCCTTGCAGAAATCCACCACCTTTTCGAAGAACTCCAGGTCCACCACCGTGCCCGTGGGGTTGTGGGGAAAGGAGATGACCAGCATGCGCGGCCGGGGCCAGGTCTGGCGCACCGCCACCTGGAGGTCGGCGAAAAAGTCGCGGTCCGGGCCGATGGGGACGCTCCGCAGATCGCCGCCGGCGATGATGGCCGCGTAGGCGTGAATGGGATAGGTGGGGTCCGGAGCCAGGACCACCTCGCCGGGGGTGATGGTGGCCAGGGTCAGGTGGGCCAGGCCCTCTTTGGCGCCCATGGTGACCACGGTTTCCGAATCCGGGTCGAGGTCCACCCCGTAGCGGCGGCCGTACCAATTGGCGATGGCGTGGCGCAGCTTGGTGATGCCCCGGGAGGCGGAATAGCGGTGGTTCTGTTCCTTGGAGGCGGCTTCCAGGAGCTTGTCCACGATGTGTTTGGGCGTGCCCATGTCGGGGTTGCCCATTCCAAGGTCCACGATGTCCTCCCCGGCCCGGCGGGCGGCCATCTTGGATTCGATGACCGTGGCGAAAACGTACGGCGGAAGGCGTTTCATTCTTTGAAATTCGAAAAGGCTCATCTCTCCATCCCTCGGCGGTCAGACGTGAAGCGTCTATTATTAAATAAAATCCCCGGGTTTTTCAACAGAAAAAATCCGGGGCGGGGCAGTCCATATCGAAACCCGGCCGGATCAGGGCCAAGCTCGGGCGGTGTGCGGCGCTTTGAAGATCGTGATCATTACCGAAGTGTCCTTATAATACGGCTTTAGCCCGGGGTGCGCGCCGTTTATTATCCAGCAGGGCGTCAAGTTTAACCATCGCTTCGTCAAACGGCAGCTCCGGGCGGGGATCGTCCAGGGCCTCCTGGACCCTGGCCCGGAACCAGGCGTCGTATTCCTCGGGACTGCAAAAAGGCACGGGGGGCTCCGGCAGTTCGTATTGTTCGGCCGGCGGCGCGGTCTTGACGGCCGGCCCGGCCGGGGGGTCCATATTGCGGTTCATAACCTCACCTCCGGGTTTCAGTATACCACACTCGCCGGGAGGCGGCCAGGGGCTCAGTCGTCGAGGACCACCCGGTCCTCGGTCTGGCCGTCCTCGCCCGCGAAGTGGACGTTGACCCGTTGCCGGAGCGTGGTCGGGACCTTGAAGGGCGCGTAGTCGGCCACGATGGGCATTTCCCGGAAACCCCGGTCCACCAGCACGGCCAACTCGATGCGGGCCGGCCGGCCGAAGTCCACCAACGCCTCGAGGGCGGCCCGCACGGTGCGGCCGGTGAAGAGGACGTCGTCCACCAGGACCACGCGCTTGTCGTCGAGGCTGAAGGATATTTCGGTCTTCCCGACTTTCGGCAGGGCCCGGGCCCGGGTCCAGTCGTCGCGGTAGAGGTTGATGTCGATCACCCCCTGGCGCGGCGGGCGCCCCAGTTTGCGGCCGATCAGCTCGGCCAGGCGGTCGCTCAGGATCAGGCCGCCCCGGCGGATGCCGATGAGGACCGGCTCCTCCGGGTGGGCCGCCAGGATGTCGGCGGCCATGATGGACAGGGCCCCGGCGATTTCCACGGCGCCATAGATTTCTTTGCTCATCGTTCCACCTCGTTTACGGTTGCTCAGGGGACGCGGCCGGCGTTCCCAGGTCGTGTCCGCGCCCCCGGACGAAAAGGACGCCGTTGGGCACGCCCGGCAGCCGGCGGGTGCCGTAGGCCAGGGCGTGGTGTTCCACGCGGATCGGCGGCCAGGGGCCGAACTCGGCGCCGGCGGCCTTGAGAAAGGCCAGGCCCGTGGGGGTCACGGTTTCGCCCCGGCTGGCCAGGGGCACCACGGGCACGCCCCGCAAAAGATACATCACCGCCGGGGCCGGAGCGGACAAAAGGCCGTGCCGGCAGCGGATGGCCCCGTCGCAGACCGGCAGGGGCCCGCAGACCAGGCGCTCCGGAGCCAGTTCGGTCAGGAGGGCGGCGGCCAGGCCCAGGTCCAGGAGGCTGTCCAGGGCCCCCACTTCGTGGAAGTGGACCTCCTCGGGCGGGCGGCCGTGCACCGCGCCCTCGGCCTCGGCCAAAAGGCGGAAAGCCCGGAGGGCCAGTTCCCGGGCCGGCTCGGAAAGGGCGCTGGCGCCGAAGAATTCGCCGACTTCCTTCAAGCCCCGGTGTTCGTGTTCCTCGGGCAGGTCCACGGCCAGGCCCACCCCGCCCACTTCGTCCACCTCCCGGGGCTCCAGGCGCACCCGGCCTTTGAGGCGCCCCAGGTTCAGGGCCTCCAGGAGAGAGTCCAGCCCGGCCTGGCCCAGGCCCGACACGCCCAGGAGGCCGGCCACCAGAATATCGCCGGACAGCCCGCTGTGGGGCCGGATGACCAGGTGGTCGGCCCCGGCGGAGCGGCCGGGTTTGGCGGGGTGGCCGTGATGGTCGGGCCCGTGGTGGTGATCATGATGGTGGTGATGATCGTGGCGAGGGCCGGGCGCGGGGCGGCGTGTCTTGGGGGCGGAGGTCATAGCGGTCGAATCCCGTCGTTGCATAATCGAACTGTTGGGATTATAATCAAAATTCGCGGTTCCGGCAATCAATATATGCCCGGACGGCATTTCTCAATCGTATTATAAAGGTGTCGCATGATCGTCAAGGGTTTTAAGGCCGCCGCCGTGGCCGCCGGCCTCAGGTATCAGGAACGTTCCGATCTCGGCCTCATCGCGGCCGACGGCCCGGCCGCCTGGGCCGGCGTCTTCACCGCGAATATCTGCCAGGCTTCTCCGGTGGTCTGGTCCCGAAAGGCGATGAGCGGCGGCCGAGGCCGGGCCCTCTTGGCCAACGCCGGCCAGGCCAACGCCCAGACCGGCCGGCCCGGCGACGAGGACTGCCGCCTTTCGGCCTCCGGCCTGGCCGGGCTCCTGGCCTGCGCTCCCGAAGACGTGGCCCTGGCCTCCACCGGGGTCATCGGCCAGCGCCTGAACGTGACCGCCCTCCAGGGGGCTCTCCCGGGTCTGGCCGCCGGCCTCCGCCCCGACGGGCTGGACGATTTCGCCCGGGCCATCATGACCACCGACACTTTTGCCAAAACCGCCTCGGCCGAACTGGCCGTGGGCGGGAAGCCCGTGACCGTCTGGGGCTGCGCCAAGGGCTCGGGCATGATCGCCCCCAACATGGCCACCATGCTCGGCTTCGTCCTCACCGACGCGGCCGCGTCCCCCGAAATTCTGCGGGATCTCCTCTCGGAAGGGGCCGATCTGAGCTTCAACCGGGTCACCGTGGACGGCGACACCTCCACCAACGACTGCCTCATGTTCATGGCCTCCGGCGCTTCGGGGGCCCCGGCCGTCGAAAGCGGGGAGGCTTTGGAGAACTTCCGGGCGGCCGTGTTCCGGGTTTTGAAGGACCTGGCCCGCCAGATCGCCCGGGACGGGGAGGGCGCCACCCGGCTGGTGACCATCCGACTTACGGGCGCGGCCAGCGCCGGGGAGGCCCGCCGGGCCGTGCGCACCGTGGCCGAATCCCCCCTGGTCAAGACCGCCTTTTTCGGGGCCGACGCCAACTGGGGCCGCATCCTGGCCGCCCTGGGCCGCAGCGGGGCCCGGTTCGATCCCTATGCCGTGGACCTGGACTTGGACGACGTGCCCTGGGTGCGGGGCGGGCTCGACAACCAGCGCGACCGAGAGGCGGCGGCAGTCATGAAGAACCGCGAATACACCCTGAGCATCGACCTGAAGGCCGGGAGCGCGGAATACGAAATGCTGACCTGCGACTTTTCCCACGACTACGTGACCATCAACGGGTCGTATCGGTCGTGAGCCCGGGCCAGCCCTGAGGGCGCGGTTCGAAAAGGCGGCCGGAAGTTCAAAAAAGGGAACAAGCAAGTTCTAAAAATTGTATATAAAGAGTTCCTAATTTTGAACTTCCGCCCGATTCTTGAACCGCGGGCGGCTCGCCGAAAAGGGCGGGCAAAAATAAAACGTTTTGATTTCAATATGTTGTCTCGATATTGTGATTGTTGGCAGTTTTGGCACGCGGGTTGCTTATTACAAGGGCAACGGTCATGCCCAAGACCATAGCTAAAACTCCAATCATTCTCCTTGTTGTTCGAACCCGAGACTCCGCCTAAGTCTCGGGTTCTTTTTTTTTGGCGGGGTGGGCCACGGTCCACCCTCAAGATGATCCGTCAGGAGTTTTACCCGTGTCCAAAGACTATGACCCGCCCATGCACACCGCCGAACACGTCCTCAACCAGACCATGATCCGCCTCTTCGGGACGGGCCGCAACTTCAGCGCCCACCTCAACCCCGGCAAATCCAAGTGCGACTACCATTATGACCGCGACCTGACCGACCAGGAGGCCCAAACCCTCGAGGCCGAGGTCAACGCGGTCCTGTCGCGGAACCTGCCCGTGCGCGAGGAATTCGTCACCCTGGCCGAGGCCGCCGGCCGGGTCAACACCGCCAAGCTGCCCCCCGAGGTCCAGGCCGACCCGGCGGGCCGCATCCGCCTGGTGTGCATCGGCGACTCGGACGGCGACCCCGACGGCGACTACGACGTCTGCCCCTGCATCGGGGCCCACGTGGCCGACACCGGCCAGGTCGGCGCCTTCCGCCTCGTCTCCCACTCCTTCACCGAACCGGACGTGCTGCGCCTGCGCTTCAAGATCGGCTGAATTTCCGCCTCACACCAACCCCTGCAAGAGGGCCAGGCGGTAATAGGCGCCCTTTTTGGCGATCAGGTCGGCCGGAGGCCCCTCTTCGATGAGGCGGCCCTGGTGCAGGACCAGCACCCGGTCCACCCGGCGCAGGGTGGCCAGGCGGTGGGCGATGAGAATGGAGGTGCGGCCCGCGAAAAGGGTGTGGAGGGCCCGCTCGATGAGGGCCTCGCTCTCGGCGTCCACGGCCGCGGTGGCTTCGTCCAGGATGATGATCTCCGGGGTTTCGATGAGGGCCCGGGCGCAGGCCAGCAATTGCCGCTGGCCGGCCGAGAGGTGCCGGCCGCCCGGCCCCAGGGGCTCGTCGTAGCCTTTGGGCAGGCGCTCGATGAAGCGGTCCGCGCCCACGGCCCGCACGGCCCCGATGAGGGCTTCGTCGTCCAGGTCCGGCCGGCCGAGGCGCAGATTCTCCCACACCGTGCCGGAATAGAGGTACACGTCCTGGGTCACCAGGCCCAGCCGGGCCCGGTGGGCCTTGAGGTCCAGATCCTTAAGCGGCTGGCCGTCGAAGCGGATGGCCCCGGATTCCGGGTCGTAGCCGCGCTGCAAGAGGTTGATGATGGTGCTCTTGCCGCTGCCGGTCTGGCCCACCAAGGCCACGCTTTCCCCGGGCTCGATGGTGAAGCTGAGGTCCTTCAGCACCAGGGGGCCGTCGGTCCGATAGCGGAAATTGACGCGGTCGAACTCCACCCGGCCGCCGGGCCGCACGGGCGGAAGGGGCCGGGCCGGCTCCTCCAGACGCTCGTTTTCGTCCAGCAGTTCGGTCAGGCGCTCCAGGGAGGCGAAGGCCGATTGAAAGAGGTTGAGCTTTTCGGCCAAATCCTGGAGGGGCTGGAAGAAGCGGCGGGCGTAGCCCACAAAGGCGGCCACCACCCCCAGGCTCAGGGTCCCGGCCAGGACCGCGCCCCCGCCGAGCCAGATGATCAGGGCCAGGATGATCGAGGCCAGGACGTCGATGAGGGGCACGAACACGGCGTAGATGCCGATCTGCTTCAAGCCCGCCTGATACGTGCCCAGGTTGAGTTCCCCGAAAATTTCGATGTTGCGCTTCTCCCGGCGGTAGGCCTGGATCAGGTTCAGGCCGCCGATGGTTTCGGAGAAGTTCTGATTGATGATGGCCAGCCGGGCCCGGAGGTCGCGCTGTACGTTCCGGGCCAGGCGGCCGAAGACCGAAGACAGGATCAGCACCACCGGGGTGAAGGCCAGGGTGGCCAGGGCCAGCCGGGGGCTGAGGGAAAACATGATGGCCATGATGACCGTCAGGGACACCAGGTCGCCCATGAGGGTGGCCACGGTGGTCTTGGCCAGGCTGCTGAGGTTATTGACGTCGTTAGTCAGGCGCGAGGTCAGGCGGGCCGACTGCTGGCGGTCGAAAAAACTCTGGCTGAGGGTGAAGAGGTGCTCCATGACCTGGCGCCGCAGATTCACGGCCAGGTGCTGGGCGGCCGCTTCCAGCACCACCCGCTGGCCGAACTCGAAAATATAGCTCACCAGGGCCAGGGCCGCGAACAGGAGGGCCAGGCGGCCGAGCCCGTCGAGGTCGGCCCCCCGCCACAGGAGGGTCAGGCCCTCGGGCAGCTCGGCCAGGCGGCGCTCCTCCACGGCCAGGAGGTCCGGATAGGCGATGACCAGGTCGGGCCGGGTCCGGGCCAGTTCCCGTACTTCGGCGGCGTCTTCCCCGGCCAGGGGCCGGACATAGTAGCGTTCCCGGCTCATCAGGCCGGCCCGGATCAGTTTTTCCTCCTCCGGAGCCGCCAGTTCGGAGGTGGCCTCGGGGGTGAGGAACAGAATTCCCTCCCGCCCGCTCGGCACCGCGCCGCCGGAGTCCAGGGCCCGCCGGAGCGGCTCCGGGATGTCGGCGCCGGGGGTTCCGGCGGCCAGGGTCACCCGGGGCCCGACGGGCACGATGTAGCGGTCGATGGCCAATTTGGTGGCGTACGGCAAGACCACCGAGGCCAGGGATGAAAAAAACACCAGCCCGGCCCCCAGGATCAAAAGCCAGCGCCAGGGCCGCGCCATGGGCCACAGCCGGGCCAGCAGTTTCAGGTCGCCGCCGTGAAAGCCGCGGCGGACTTCGTCTTCCACCATGCCCTCACTCCTCCTCGAACTGGCCCAGTTCCAGGACCCGCTTGAAATAACTCTCCCGGGCCAGAAGCTCGGCCGGGGTTCCCTGGTCCGTGACCCGGCCGTCCTCCAGCACCACGATCCAGTCCACCTCCCGCAGGCTGGCCAGGCGGTGGCTGATGATGAGCCCCCCGCGCCCCGGCCGCCGGGGGAGGAGCCGGGCCATGATCTTGGCCTCCACGGCCGCGTCCACGGCCGAGAGGGTGTCGTCGAGGATCAGGTAGGCCGGGTCCGTGACCAGGGCCCGGGCCAGGGACAGGCGCTGCCGCTGGCCCCCGGAAAGGGTGACGCCCCGCTCGCCCACCACGGTTTCGAGGCCGTCGGGAAAGCCGGCTAAATCCTCGGTCAGGCCGGCGATGTCGGCCGCGGCCCGGGCCTCGGCCTCGGAGGCCCCGGGCCGGCCGAAGGTCAGATTTTCGAAAATGGTGCCGCTGAACAGGAAGCCGTCCTGGGGCACGTAGCCGAACCGGGACCGCAGCTCGGCGGGGGGCCAGTCCTCCACCGGCCGGCCGCCCACCAGAAGGCTCCCGGGCGGAGCCGTGTACAGGGCCGGGAGGAGGGCGGCCAGGGTGCTCTTGCCGCCGCCCATGGGCCCGATGAGAGCGGTAAAACGGTCGTGAGCCAGGGAAAGGGAAATATCCTTCAGGGCCGGGATGAGGCGGCCGGGATAGGTGTAGCTGAGATCCGCCAGGTCGATGTCGGGCGGGCCGGCCAGGGGCGGGGCCGGGGGCCTGGCTTCAGCCTCCTCCGGCTCGGCGTCGAAGACCCGGCCCAGGCGGGTCAGGGAGGCCAACCCCTGCTGGAGAAAGCCCACCACCAGGCCCAGGGCGATCAGCGGCCAGGTGAGCATCGACAGGTAGGTGATGAAAGCCACGAAGGACCCGGTGCTCACCTGGCCCAGAATCGTCTCCCGGCCGCCGAAATACAGGGCCAGGGCCAGGGCCAGGTTGCTCATGAAGTGGAGGAACGGAAAAAAGGTGCCGGCCATGGTCGCCTGGCGGAGGTTGGCCTGGAGGTAGGCCCGGCCCACGGTATCCACCTCCTCCAGGGCCAGGTGGCCGAGCCCCATGGCCCGGATGACCCGGAAGCCGGCCAGCTTTTCCCGGACCGTTTCGGTCAGCCGGCCGAAGACGTCCTGCACCTCCAGCACCTGGCGGTAGATGCGGCGGCCCAGGAAGTGGGTCATCAGGGTGATGACCGGGAGCGGCAGAAGGGCCCACAGGGTCAGGCTCGGGCTGATGGCGAGCATGAAGCCCAGGGCCACGCAGCCCAGGACCACCGTGTCGATGACGCTGATGAGGCCGGCCGAGAGGGCCAGGCGCACGTTTTCCACGTCGTTGGTGGCCATGGCCATCAAATCGCCGCTGGCGTTTTCCAGGTGCCAGCGGGGGGAGAGGGCGACCACCTTGGCGTACAGCCGGTCCCGCAGCCCCCGCTCCACCCGGCGGGAAAAGCCGATGATGAGGGTGCGCCAGGCGTAGCGGGCCCCGGCCACGATGAGGGCCAGGGCCAGGATCCGGGCCACCGGGCCCTTGAGGTCGGACATCGCCGCGCCGCCCAGGCTCAGCAGGTCGATGCTCCGGCCCAGGAGGTCGGGGATCAGGAGCTGGCCCAGGTCGCAGACCACCAGGGCCGCGAAGCCGGCCAGGATGAGTTTCAGATTATTTCGGAAAAGCGGCCGTATATATTGGAGTCCGGACACGGAAACCCTCCGGGATGATGCGGCCGCGCCCGGCGGGCGCGGTCTAATCGTTCAATATACCACATTTCACCCGCCGGGGTGAGGTCTCGGTTTTTTTTCATTCGCCGCCCTCCGGCCGGTCCGACTCCCCGGGCTTTTCGTGAAGTATGGACTAATTGATTCTAATTATGTATCATAGGTCGGAGAGCTTCGAAGCTTCTTCGAAAAGACTTGCCTTTGGTGGCGTTTTTCAGTAAATTCTGTACTTATGAGCGCGCGCCCGACTAAATATGGTGGCCTGGTCTGCCTTCTGACGCTGATTCTGGCCCTGGGGGCCTGCCAGAGCGTGGGCGGGGGCCAGTATGTCGGCCGCAACGAGTTCGATTCCCTGAGCCGCCGGGTGGGCGACCTGGAGGTGGCCGTCGAGGCCATCGCCCCGGGCGGCAGCAGCCTGCCCCACGCCGTTTCCCGGCCCACGGTCGGTTGGGAGACCGGCGAGCGCGGCGCGGGCGGGAACGGAAGCTCGGTTTTCGCCGCCGCCGGCCTGGGCGCCCCGAGCCCGGCCCCGGCGCCGGCCAAGTCTCCGGCCAAGGCCGCCAAACCCGTGGCGGCGGCCAAAGGCCATGAAAAAAACTTGTACCAGCAGGGCCAGAGTTTGCTGAAACAGAAGAAATACGACCAGGCCGGGGCCGCCTTCACCCAGATGCTCTCCCAATACCCCCGGGGCGGCCTGGCCCCCAACGCCCGCTACTGGCTGGGAGAATGCCACTACGCCTCCGGGCGCTACACCCAGGCCGCCGCCGAGTTTCAACGGTGCGCCGACGATTACCCCAATTCCGACAAAGCCCCGGACGCGCTCCTGAAACTCTCCTATTCCTACGACCGCCTCGGCGACGGCCCCCGGGCCATGGCCGTGATGGATCAGCTCCTGACCCGGTATCCCGCCTCCAACGCGGCCGGCCTGGTCAAACGCGGCCGGGGCCGCTTCAGCGGCTGACCGCCTTTTGGTTTCCGAAGCGTTTTCAGGCGTGATGAGTTTGGTATATTGTCGCCGTTGAGCATTTTAGTGGTCTTGTTCAGTAATTGTGATAATTGATCGGCCGTGGGCCGGCTTTCCCGGCCGGCGGCCGGGCGAATGGACGATGTGGCGGGCGGGCCGCCCCGGCGGCCCTCGGGCCGGGTGGAAGTACAGGGAGCTAGGGAGTTTGGAATTGTGGGCGAGAATAACTTGGAAATGACACCAAAACCGGGGCCGCCGCCCTTGGATATATCCGCCTCGACGGAACCGGATTCCGGCGGCGCCGAACCGGGCCGGGAAACCCCCGGGGACCCGGCGCCGAGCGCCCCCCCGAAAAAAGTTAAAGCCAAAAAGCCCCCCCGGCCCTGGCGGCATCCCCAGGCCTGGGTGCCGAGGGAACTGAGTTTTCTGCTTTTCCTGATTCCTTTTATTTTCTGGCCCCTGGCCATTGTGGGCGGCATTCTGTACGTCTACAGCTCGGACATGGCCGACGTGTCCTTTGACGAACTGCGCAATTTCAATCCGCCCACCGTCTCCTACATCTATTCCGGCGACGGCACCACCCTGGCCGAGCTGTATCGCGAACACCGTCTGGTCCTGCCCCTGGACCAGATCCCCAACGTGGTCATCAAGGCCTTCCTGGCCGCCGAGGACGGCAATTTCTACCAGCATCAGGGCGTGGACCTGATGGGCCTGATGCGGGCCGCCATGGCCAACCTCCAGGCCGGCCAGACCGTGCAGGGCGCCTCGACCATCACCCAGCAGATGATCCGCACCTTCCTCCTCACCAATGAAAAGACCTACGACCGCAAGCTGCGGGAGATCGTGCTCTCCTGGCGGGTGGAGCGGAGCCTCAGCAAGGACGAGATCCTCCACCTGTATCTCAACCGCATCTATCTCGGCCGGGGGGCCTACGGCGTGGAGTCGGCCGCCCGCCTCTATTTCGGCAAGAGCATCCGCGAGGTCAGCCTGGCCGAGGCGGCCATGCTGGCCGGCCTGGTCAAGGCCCCCAGCCGCATCGCCGCCCACCTGGGCACCGAGCGCAGCAAGGAGCGGCAGCAGTACGTCCTGCGCCGGATGAAGGAAATAAACTTCATCACCGAGGAGCAGGAGCGCCAGGCCCTGGCCACGCCCCTGAATTTCATCCCCTTCCGCCCCAACCTCTATCGGGAGACCTCACCCCAGTTCACCGAGGTGGTGCGGCGCCAGGCCATCGAGCTTCTGGGCGAGGAGGAACTCCTCACCAACGGCTATAAAATCTACAGCACCCTGGACATGAAGGCCCAGGATCTGGCCCGCGACGCCCTCCGCAACGGGCTCGACGCCCTGGCCCGGCGGCAGCGCATGTCGCCCCGGGTTTCGCGGCTCAACCAGTTGCAGGCCCTGGAATACAACCGGGAACAGCGGGAGATGATCAAAAACCGGCCCCTTCTGGTCGGCCAGGAGATCCCCGCCCTGGTGGCCGGTGTGACCAGCGGGGCCGACGGCGGGACCGCCGGCCTGAAAATGGCCATCGGCGCCGAGGAGGGTTTTCTCCCGCTTTCCGCCGTCCAGTGGATCCTGGCCGGCCGGAAGCTGGACCAGTATTTCGGCGTGGACGACCTCCTGATGGTCCGCCTGGAGAGTCAGGATTCGGAGACCGGCGTGTGGAACCTGGTCACGGCCCCGCCCCCGGACCTTCAGGGCGGCCTCATCCTCATGGAAAACAAGACCGGCCGGGTGCTGGCCATCATCGGCGGCCGCGATTTCGGCCAGAGCCAGTTCAACCGGGCCATCCAGGCCCGCCGCCAGCCGGGCAGTTCCTTCAAGCCCATTGTCTACACCGCGGCCATCGACAACGGCTACACCGAGGCTTCGGTCCTCTACGACGTGCCGGTCTGCTATCCCCAGGGGCCGGGCATGCCGGCCTGGTGTCCCAAGAACTACAGCGGCCGCCATTCCGGGGCCATCACCCTGTATGACGCCCTCCGGTCCTCCATCAACATTCCGGCGGTGAAGGTCACCGAGGCCATCGGGCCCCACACGGTGGCCGAATACGCCCGGAAGATGGGCATCGAGTCGCCCCTGGTGGAGCGCCTTCCGCTGGCCCTGGGCGCTTCGGAGGTGACCCTCCTCGAACTGGTCCGGGCCTATTCCACCTTCCCCAACCAGGGGTCGTGGTGCTGGCCCATTTTCATCGACCGGGTCGAAAACCGGCGCGGCGAGCTGGTGCGCAAGTTCGATCCCTACCTGACCCAGGCCGTCTCCCCCCAGACCGCCTACATCATGGTGGACATGCTGGTGGGCGTGGCCAACCGGGGCACCGCCGCCCGGGTCGGCGCGGCCCTCCGGGAGCTGAACATCCCCGTGGCCGGCAAAACCGGCACCACCAACAGCCAGGCCGACGCCCTCTTCATCGGCTTCACCCCGGACTACACCTGCGGGGTCTGGGTGGGCCGCGACCTGCGCATCAGCCTCGGCCACGGCGAACAGGGCGGCCGCAGCGCCGCGCCCATTTTCATCGAATTCATGAAGGGCTTCATGGTCGGCAAGCAGTCCGGCAAGTTCGAAGTGCCCGAGGGCGTGGTCCGGCGCAGCCTCTCCGACATGGCCGAGGACGACGTCGTGGCCATGAGCGGCCGCTCCTACGTCTTTAAGATCGGCGAAGAAGGGCGGGGCCGCACCGACTACCAGTCCTACGCCTCCGACGAGACGGGCGTGTCCGACGACACCTACAGCGGCGGCTCGCGCGGCACGGTGGGCGCGGGGGGCCGGGGCCCGAACTTTTCCACCATGTCTCAGGACGAGCTCGACCGCCGCCTCCTGGAATACCTCAAGGACTACGAGCGCCGCCGCGACTCCGGCGCCACGGGCGGCCGGCGGCGGTAAGCGGGCCGGCCCGTTCCCATCCCTCCGCCCCCTCCCCGAAATCCGGTTTTCGGGGAAGGGGCGGAGTTCTTTGCGGGCCCCGGACCAAACGGGGCGGGCGCCATTTTTTTCCGCGGGAGATTGCCCCATGAACGGGAAAGTGATTCTGATCGCCACCAAGAATAAGCACAAGGCCGGGGAACTGGCGGCCCTGGTGGCGGATCTGGCCGGGGCGGCGCCCCTGGCCGACTGGGAGCGGGAGCGGGGGATCGTCCTGGCCGAGCCGCCCGAAAACGGGGAAACCTTTGCCGACAACGCCCTGGAAAAGGCCCGCCATTACGCGCGGGCCACCGGGCTCCCGGCCCTGGCCGACGATTCCGGCCTGAGCGTGGCCGCGCTCGACGGCGCTCCCGGGGTCCGATCGGCCCGGTACGGCGGGCCGGACCTGGACGATCCCGGCCGCTGCCGGCTGCTCCTGGAGGCCCTGGACGGCCGCCACGACCGCCGGGCTTTCTTCACTTCGGTCCTGGCCCTGGCCCGGCCGGACGGGACGGCCCTGTCCTGGGCCGGCCGGGTGGACGGGCTCATCACCCGGGAGCCGCGCGGCGCGGGCGGTTTCGGCTACGATCCGGTCTTCTTCCATCCCCCGTCCGGCCTGACCCTGGCCCAACTGAGCCCCGAGGCCAAAAACGCCGTCTCCCACCGGGCCCGGGCCGCCCGGGCCTTTCTGGACGACGGTTTCCGGGTGGCCCGGTTCCTGGCCGGCTGAATTTTCCCTGTCCTGCCTGGCCATCAAGAGCAAAATGCCGTCGATCGACGGCATTTTTCATCGGGGGACCGAACTGGAACCGCTCATTTCCTCCTGAGGGCTTTACCGGTCATCGTCTCCGGGGTGAGGGCGAAAACCAGGGTGCGGCCGCCGTATTTGGTGATGTCGGGTTCGGCGTGTTCCATATGCTCCGGGAGGTATTTTTCCGCCAGGGCGTACAGGGCGGCGTATTTCTCGGCCTCGTCCGTGATTTCGCGCACCGTCCCGAAAATCACCACGCTTTCGTAGACGGTGGAGAAGCCGCCGCCGTAAAAGGCTTCGGTGCCCCCCACCACGCTCAGGCAGGCCCGGGGATTGTGGCGCAGGTTGTCGAGCTTGTGGCCTTCGAGGGCGCAGTGAAAATAGATGCCGCCATCCCGGTGGACGTACGACAGGGGCGTGGCATAGGGCTGGCCGGCCGCGTCCACGGTGGCCAGGGTGGCGTATTCCCCCCGCCGGAGGAGGTCCCGGCATTCCTCGTCGCCGATCCGGCGGTCTTTGCGGCGGATGATTCCTAGAGGCATGGTCTAACTCCTTTCTTCGTTCGGGCCGGCCAGCCCCGGGAGGGCGCTCTGCCGGTAATGGCGGGCCAGGATGCCCCGCAGGGCCTCCTGGTCACGGTTGATGACGGCCGTCAGCAGGGCCTGGTGCTGGCGCAGGTTTTCCTCCCGCTTTTTCCGCTCCTGGCTGGGCGAGGGCTGGGCGCGCTTGACCGCCATGAGGAAAAACAGCGCCGACTGCTGATCGTACAGGGCCAGGAGGCGCCGGTTGCCGGTGGCTTCCACGAAACAGCGGTCGAAGGCCAGGCCGGCCTGCAGAAACGCGCGGCCGTCTTCCTGGGCGAACAGGGAACACTGGCGGCGGAGGCGGTTCTCCAGATTCTCCACCAGGGCCGGCTCCGCGTTCTGGTCCCGGCACAGCTGGTAGGTGCCCAGGAGGAGGGCGTACATGGTCTGGGCCAGTTCCATGATGCTTTGGGCGTCCAGCTCGGCCACCCGGAGGCCCCGGTTGGGCCGGGTGACCACCAGGCCGTCGCTTTCCAGCCGGGTCAGGGCCTCCCGCAGGGGAGTGTTGCTGACCCGCAGTTCCCGGGCCAGGCGGTCGATGTTCAACCGGGAACCGGCCCGGTAGACGCGGGTGATGATGCGCTGCTTCAATTCCTCATACAATTGGTCTCTGATGGTGGTCTGGTTCAGGCTGCCCATGGCTCCGGCCTCACTCTCTCACGTTCTCACAGGCGGGCCACGCCGGTTTCGCGGGCGGCGCGGGCCACGGCCTCGGCGATGGCCGGCACCACCCGGGGGTCGAAAACCGTGGGGATGATGTATTCCGGGCCCCGTTCCCGATCGGAGATCAGGCCGGCCAGGGCCCGGGCCGCGGCCATTTTCATCTCCTCGTTGATCCGCCGGGCCCGGGACCCCAGGGCGCCCTTGAAAATGCCGGGAAAGCCCAGGCAGTTGTTGAGCTGGTTGGGAAAATCGCTGCGGCCCGTGGCCACCACCCGGGCTCCGGCGGCCCGGGCCTCGGCCGGGTCGATTTCCGGGGTGGGGTTGGCCAGGGCGAAGATGACGGGGTCCGGGTTCATGGTCCGGACCATCTCGCCGGTCAGAGTACCGGGGCCGGAGAGCCCCAGGAACACGTCGGCCCCCCGGACGACGTCCGCCAACGATCCCTTTTCCCGTTCGGGGTTGGTGCGGCCGGCCAACTCCTCCTTGGCCCAGTTGAGGCCCGGCCGGCCCTGATACAGGGCCCCGCCCCGGTCGCAGACGATGAAACGCCGCGCGCCGGCGGCCATGACGAAGTTGCAGATGGCCGTGCCCGAGGCCCCGGCCCCGGTCATGACCACCTTGATATCGCGAAGGTCCTTCCCCACCACTTTCAGGGCGTTGTACAGGCCGGCCAGGGCGATGACGGCCGTGCCGTGCTGGTCGTCGTGGAAAACCGGGATGTCGCACTGATCCGCCAGCCGCCGCTCGATTTCAAAGCAGCGGGGCGCGGAGATGTCCTCCAGGTTGATGCCGCCGAGGCCGGGGGTGAGCAAAGCCACGGCCCGGACGAATTCGTCCACGTCCTGGGTCGACAGGGCCAGGGGAAAGGAGTCGATGTCCGCGAAGCGCTTGAAGAGGATGCTTTTGCCCTCCATCACCGGCAGCGACGCGGCCGGGCCGATGTCGCCCAGGCCCAGGACCGCGCTCCCGTCGGTGATTACGGCCACCATGTTCCATTTGGAAGTGACCTCGTACACCGCCGCCGGGTTCCGGACGATTTCCCGGCAGGCCTCGGCCACGCCCGGGGTGTACACCAGCGAGAGATCGGCCATGGTTTCCACGGGCGGCTTGGAATGGACGGCGAGCTTGCCGCCGTGACGGCGATGCAGCTCCAGGGCTTGGCTATAGACGTCAGACGCCTGGGTCATATTCATAATCCTTTCGGGGGAGAGCCCGGGTCCGCCTTGGCCGCGAGCCCGGTCAGGGCCTGGCGGCCCACATCGAGATAGTTCAACAGTAACATCAGGCCGCCCGAGGCCAGGGAGGTCAGGCCGGCCGCCGCGAAATAGAAGCGGAGCCCGTGGTCGCCGGACAGGGCGATGGTCAGCGGCTGGGCGAACGTGGACAGGGTCATGGAGATGAAGAGGCAGCTGTTGATCAGCGCCCCGGTGAAGGCGATGAGGGACACCGGCGGCCGGGCGATGGCCTCCTGGAGCACATACGGCAGGCTCAGGCCGGCCCCGAGGCCGAAAACCACCAGCGCGGCCAGGGCTTGGCCGAAGCTCTGTACCTGGCTCAGCAACAGAAAACCCAGGCCGATGACCGCGAAGAAAACCTGCTCCGTGCCCCGGCCGACCCGGATGTACAGCCGGTTGAACAACAGGCTCGACCCCACCATGGCCATGGTCAGGACGCCTCCGGCCAGGCCGGTCTTGGCCGCGTCGCCCAGGCCCTCGCCTTCGATGAAGGGGGACAGGGTCAGGAAAATGGAGTTGGAAAAGGCTTTGCACAGAAGCGTCACGATGACCAGCATCACCACCGGCCGCCCCAGGCGAAGGGGACCGGCGGGCGGCGCCGGAGCCGCGGCGTCGGCCGGAGCGGGCGCGGTCGGGGCGTCATCCGCCGACGGCCGGGGCGCGTCCGGTGTCTTTTTCAGCACCGCGGCCAGATAGGCCATCACCGGGAGGCCCAGGAGGAACAGGAAAAAACCGTACCGCCAGTCCATCATCGTCAGGTAGCCGCTGGCCACGCTGAAGCCCACGCCCATGACGTTGCCCATGGCGCTGAAGAGGCCCAGCACCCAGCCGCTCTCCCGGAGGGTGAAGTAGTCGGCCGTGACGGTCACCACCATGGCCGTGATGAGGCCGTTGCCGATACCCAGAAGGGAACGGGTGCAGAGGAGAAAGTCGAGATCGGCCCACAGGCCCCCGGCCGCGCCGCCCACGGAGGCCAGGCCGTAGCCCATCAGGAGGCAGCCTTTCTTGGTCAGCCCCCCCCGGCTCACCAGCCGCCCGGCCATGAGGCTGGCCGGGATGACCCACAGAGAGGAAATGGTCAGCGCCAGGTTGATCTTGGTCAACCCCGCCTCGGGAAACATCCTGGCCAGGTCGGCCATGAGCGGCACCAGAACACAGACGTCGGCCGTGGGCATCAGGCCGATCAGCACGATACAGATGAGATACGGAGTTTTGCTGGACATATCACACGCCTCAACGGCCACGTTTCAACCCCTGGCGGGTCGAAAAAGTCCGGCCGTCAAACCGCCTTCCTGAGGAAAGCAGTTTAGCGGCCGGATGGGAAAAAAGCAACCACTTCTTTGGATTCCTAATCATCGCCGGCGCGGAGACCGGCCGACGACCGGGAGAAACCGTCACTTCCCGTAAATAATCTCCTGGCAGGCCTGGTAGACATTTTCGGCCGGGGTGAGGCCTTTGTCCCTGGCCTCGGTGAGATTTTTCCGCGTGTTGCCGGGGATGACGGCCTCGGCCTTGCGGTTGACGTCCTCCAGCCGGGCCTGGTCGCCGTACAGGTAATGCTCGGCCCCGCAGAGAACGCCGGCCGCGTTGTGCCACCATTCGGGCTGGAAGAGGATGCCGCGGCCGGCCAGCATCCGGGCCAGGCGGATTTCCTCCTCCTGGCTGGAGGCCTTGAGCTGGTTGTTGGCCGGGCCCCAGATGACCTTGAATTTAAGGCCGGGAATATTTTCCTCGGTGACGACCCCGCCGATGGCGCAGGGGCAGAAGATTTCCGCGTCCACGTTCATAATTTCGGTTAAAGAGACGGGGATGATTTCACAGCCGGGGTTTTCCGCGATCAGCTTTTTGACGCGGTCCTCGTTGATGTCGGTCACGTACAGCCTGGCGCCTTCGGACAAGAGGTGCCCGGCCATGTACCAGCCCACGGAGCCCAGGCCCTGGACGGCCACGGTCTTGCCTTTGAGGTCGCCGCTCTGGCCGAGGAATTTCAGGGCTTCCTTGAGCGACAGATACACGCCGTAGGCCGTGGGCTTGCCGCTCTCGCCCACCGGCGAGGAGGGCCCGTTGGTGTACTGGACGGTGAAGTGTTCATTCATGACGTCGGCCATGGCCGTGGGGAAATTCATGTCCGGCCCGGTCATGGTGCGGCAGCGGTCGATGGCGAAGGCCAGGAAGCCCATCATGTCGAGGTTGTTCAGGTCGAGGGGATCCATGTGGACGGTGGTCTTGCAGCCGCCGAAGTTGATGCCCGCGGCGATGTTCTTGAAACTCATGGCCCGGCCGAGGTTCAGGCCGTCGATGATGACGTCCAGTTCCTCGTCCTCGAAGCCGTGGCGGCGGATGCCGCCGGCCAGGGTGGCGTGGTGTTTGTTATTCACGCCCAGCTTGCGGCTGTGCTGGTTGCAGAGGAAACGAATATTGCATTTGTGGTGATAATAGGCCTCGATGCCGAAATGCCGGCCCTGGCGCAGGAGATCCACCACCTGTTCCAGGTGGTCCGTGAGGTCGTATTCGGCGAAGAGGGCGGCGACCTCTTTGGTGTTGAGATAGCGGGCTTCGTCGGTCAGAAGGCTTTCGGCGTAAAAAAGTTTATTGTAATCGGCGAAGTTCAGGGCCGGTTCCCATTCCTTGGCCGCGAAATAGCGCACCGCGCCGGTCCGGTAGTCGTAGTTGATCTTCAGGGTGGTCAGGCCTTCCTGGGCCAGGGGGGTGAAAAGGCTGGGCATGGATTCCTCCAAAATTTTCAAGCCCGCCCCGGATGGCCGGGGCGGGGGAAGTTGGTGGCGGTCAGGCCTGGCTGGGCACGCTTTCCGGCACCGGCGCGGCTTCGTTTTCCAGCGACGGGGCGCCTTCATCCGTATACTTGGGCTTCAGGGACGGGAACCAGCCCCGGGCCGCCGAGCTCCAGGCGACCTGCGGGTTCCAGGCGCCCTTGATGGTCGAGATCATCATGAAGATGGTCAGGATCAGGGCCGGGAAGCCGAAGAGGACCGAGAGCATCCGGATGCCGTCAAGGCCGGCGAAGACGATGCCCACCAGGGATATGGCCCCGATGCCGATACCCCAGGTCAGTTTCATGGCCTGCGGCGGCTCGCCGGAATAGTCGTCCGGCAGGTGGCAGCAGGACGAGGAGATGGCCGAGGTCATGGGGTCGGCCAGGGTGACGAAGCTGAGTATGATCAGAAAGAGGAAAAAGGGATTCAGGATCGAACCTAAGGGGAAATTGCCGAAGAAGGAGAAGATGGCCACTTCCAGGCCCTTTTCCCCGATGGCCGCGGCCAGGCCGCTTTTGTCGAAGACTTCCGAGTGGATGCCGGCGCCGCCGAAGACCGAGAACCAGATGATGCCGAACAGGGCCGGCCCGGCCAGGTTGGCCAGGATGAACTGGCGGATGGTGCGGCCCCGGGAGATGCGGGCCAGGAAGAGCCCCATGATGGGCGCGTAGGCCAGCCAGACCGCCCAGAAGAAGATGTCCCACCAGCGGACATAGTCGTCCCCGGCCATGGGGATGGTCAGGAGGGATTTCGGGATGAAGCGGTAGACGTATTCGCCGAAGCTCTGCACCCCGAGGTTGAAAATGAAGACCGTGGGCCCCACGGCCAGGACGAAGAACAGCATGACGATGAAAATCTTGGCGTTCTGGCTGGCCAGGAATTTCAGGCCCTTGTCGAGCCCGATATAGCTGGAGAAGGTGTAGAAGAAGGCCACCGCCACAGTCAGGACGGCCCAGACCACGGGCGTGGCCGGAAGGCCGAAGACGTATTCCAGGCCCCGGCCGATCTGGAGGATGCCGGTGCCCAAGGACACCGCCAGGCCGCCGGAAAGGGCCAGCACGCACAGAAGATCGATGATGTTGCTGACCGGGCCGCTGAGGTGCCGGCCCAGGATGAAGGAGAAGCCCGAACTGACCTTCAGGCTGTAGCCGTAGTTGTAATGGGCCAGGGCGATGCCCACCCCGAAGATGGTGTACAGGGCGTAGGGCGTCAGGCCCCAGTGGAGAAAGGTTTCGGAGAGACCCCAGACGGCCGCGCCCTCGGTGAAGGCCTGGACCCCGGAGACCGGGGCCGGGTTGGAGAAGTGCATCATGGGCTCGGCCACGCCGAAGAAGACGATGCCCGTGCCGATGCCGCCGCAGAGGATCATGGAGAACCACTGCCAGGTGCTGTAGGCCGGCTTGGCCCCGGGGCCGCCCAGGCGGGTTTCGCCGGCCCGGCTCAGGAGGAGGAAGAACAGGAGCACCACGGCCCCGAAACAGACCAGTTGGAAGAGCCAGCTGGTCTTGTCGGACAGGAGGATGTAGCTGTTGGTCAGGAGCGCCCCGAATTTCTCCAGGCTGACCAGGCTGATGCCGATGGCCGCGACCAGCACCAGAAGGGGCGGCCAGAGGACGGCGTGGTTGATGGCGATTTTGGTGTCGGTCTTCATGAGGCTTCTCCTCTGGATTCAGTTTTTCGAACGGATGAGGTTTTCCAGTTCCCGGACCAGGTCGGCGCCCAGGATCTCCGGCCGGGGGGCGGCCAGCATCTGGCGGACGGCGTCGTCGCATTTTTCCAGGGTCGATTTGGCGCCGGCGTCGCGCCACTGGTCATAGCCGGTCTTGTTGAAAATTTCGTTGGTGTAGATCTCCTGACGCAGGTGCTTGACGGTGTGCTTGTTGACCAGATAGTTGCCGCCCGGGCCCACCTTGTGGATGACCTCCGTGGCCAGGAACTCGTCGTCGATGGTCAGGCCTTTGAGGATGCGCTTGGCGATGGCCACGTTTTCGTTCCCGAACACCAGCATGGCCGCCGAGCACTGCATGCCCGTCCCGAGGTAGCCCACGTCGTGGATCAGGTTCACCCCGGCCAGCCCCTGGATCAGGATCGACATGCCGCTCTCGCTCCCGGCCTGGGCGTCTAAGATGTGGGAATCGCTCACCCCGGCGCAGCCCCAGGTGGCCAGGCCCAGAGAGCGGGCCACTTCGGCCTGGGCGGCCAGGGCCAGCTGGAACTCGGGGCCGGCCATGGAGACGAGGCCGTTGCGGGGGTTGGGCGAGGCCGGGATGGCGGCCATGAAGACCGGGGCCCCGGGGCTGACGCTCTGGACCATGAAGGCGGAGAACATGGATTCGGCGGTGGCCTGGGCCAGGGTCCCGGCCACGGTCACGGGCGCGGTCATGCTCATCAGCTGGGCCCCGGTGACCAGTTGGGGCAGGTGGCGGCGGGCGCAGATGATCATGTAGTCCAGGACGTCCGTCGGCCAGGTCAGGGGGGCGATGGGTTCGGGGTAGCAGATGAGGAAGGGCTTGCGCCGGAGTTCGGCCGCGCCGCCGGCCACCTTCTCGGCCATCTCGATGACCGTCTCCACGCCCTGGGGGCTGTAGGGGCAGAAGATGACGGGCTTGGTGGTGTTCTTCATGGTCGCCAGCACTTCCCAGGCGTCGCCGAGGCGCGTGGGGCAGTCCTGGGCCGAACCGAAGGGCATGACAAAGTCGATGTGTTCCAGCTTGTCGGCCACCGCGAGGCCCATTTCGATGTCCGCCAGGCGGGTTTCGTGGATTTCCCCGGTCAGGGCGTCGCGGGTCTTGGGGCTGGCCGTGGAGGTGCCGAAATAGCTCTTGCGGCCGTGGAGGTGCATGGCCGGCCGGCCCTTCTGATCATAGATCATGAGCCCTTTCGGCGTCTGGGCCAGGGCGGCCTGGATCAGGTGGCGGGGCACGTGGACCCGGTCGCCCTGGATTTCGGCGCCGGCTTTTTTGAGAATCCCGAGCATTTCGGGATGGGGAATCTGGGCCCCGGTCCGTTCCAGGATCAAATAGGCGGCCTGGATGATTTCCCCGATCTGGGCCTGGTTCAGAAACGTCAGGCCCGGGGTGGAGGTGGGGGAATAGAGGGAATGCATGATGAAGCTCCTTTCAGAATCTGGATACGCCTCGGCCGCGTCCGGAAAGGCGGGGCCGGCAATGCTCGAAGGGGAGGTCCCGGGGCTCCGCCGGCGGTCGGGAGCCGACCGTGCCTGAAACGGCGGGCCTTATCAAGGTTCCCCGTATTATGATGAGCCTGGAGAAGATTGTCGCCCACTGAAAAGCAAAGGCAATGCCAATGTGCAACTTGCTTATAATGTTGATATTTTTGTATACCCCTTGTGTTCCGGCTTCTTTTTTTATAAAATGTAAAAATATTTTTGACGTTCTTTGTTTTTTTATCAAACCAGGTTCCGGTTTTTTTGATTCGCCGGGACGGCCAAAAGACGGGAGGCAACCGGTGTCTGGCTGCGCCGTGGATCAAGCTCGTCTGGAACAGGTCATGGGCCCGGCCTGTCCTTTTGTCCGGCAGATTTACGATGAATATCCCCTGGCGGTGACCATCGCCGACGTGGGCGGCCGGGCCGCCTACCTCAACCGGGCCCAACTGGTCATGGACGGCCTGGCTCCGGAGGAGGTCCTGGGGCGTTTTCTCTCCGACGTCTACTCGCCGTACACCTGCAGCGTCATCCTCAACTGCCTCAGCGCCCAGAAGCCCATTCTGAACCATTGGCAGCTCTACCACAGCCCGGCCTATCAGGGCATCCACGCGGCGAGCCACGCCTTCCCCCTGTTTCTGGACGGCCGGCTGTCCGGGGCCCTGTCGGTGAGCAAGCATTATCCCAAGAGCGAAATCGACAGCTATTACCGGGGCTTTGATTTCCCGGGCCAGGATACCGGCGACCGCAAGGGGGTCAATTTCCAGACGCTGGTGGGCGCGGCCCCGGCCTTCCGCCGGGCCATCCAGATCGCCCGGGCCGCGGCCGAAAACCACCTCCCGGTCCTGATCCACGGGGAAACCGGGGTCGGCAAGGAACTGTTCGCCCGGGGGCTGCACAACGCCTCGGCCCGTCGGGACCGGCCCTTTGTGGCCGTCAACTGCTCGGCCGTGCCCGACAACCTTTTCGAGGGGCTGATGTTCGGGGTGGCCAAGGGCGCCTTCACCGGAGCCCTGGAACGGCCCGGCTTTTTCGAGGAGGCGGCCGGCGGCACCATCTTCCTCGACGAGATCGACTCCATGCCCCTGTCCCTCCAGCCCAAGGTGCTGCGGGTCCTGCAGGAGGGCGAGGTGCGGCGCCTGGGGTCCCGGCGGGAGATTCCCGTGGACGTCAAGGTGGTCAGCGCCATGGCCCAGGACCCTCTGGTGATGGTGGAGCAGGGCCGCTTCCGGGCCGACCTTTTTTTTCGCCTGGGGGCCATTCTGGTGCCGGTGCCCCCCCTGCGGGAGCGGCCGGGCGACCTGCCGCTCTTGATGAATCATTTCATTTTCAAGCACGCCCCGGCTTTGGGCAAAAAAATCCAGCGGGCCAGCGCGGACTTCGTCGAGCTCCTGCGCAAATCCCGCTGGCCCGGGAACGTCCGGGAACTGGAGCACGTGGTCACCGGAGCCATCACCCTGGCCGCGCCCCGGCGTCAGACCCTGGGCGTCGACCTCCTGCCCGAGTATTTCAAGAATCTCATTTTCAAGGATCTGGGCGCGGCCGCCGAGGCTGTGCCGCGGCCGGCGGCTCCGGCCGAAACGCCGGAGCCGGTCCGGGCGGCCCCGTCTCCGTCTCCGTCGCCGCCCGCCGGATCGCGCCCGGAAGCCATTGACGAGGAAGCCCGGCTGATCGCCGAACGGCTGAAGGAAGCCTACGGCAACGTGGCCCTGGCCGCGCGGCTGATGGGGCTGTCGCCCCAGCTCCTGCATTATAAAATCAAAAAATACGGCCTGAATCCCCGGGTCTTCAAGATCAAGTAATCGGTAGGATGGCTGCGCGGGTTTTCTTGGATTGATTGAAGAGTGAAGAATTTGGAATTTTGCTTTTAGAGAATACCCGGAACGGCGCCCGGTGGGCGCCGTTGCGGGGATTCTCTCAAAGCAAAATTGCAAAATCGTCACTCGTCAATCCATCCACGAAAACCCCCGCCGCCCTCCACCCGATAACGGGCTCTGTGAGACCCGGGGAGTCCGGGC
>JAVBQN010000043.1:0-22369 GCA_031549025.1 Candidatus Adiutrix sp.
GGCGGGGCGGTTGCGGCCGCCGGCGGGGCGGCGGCCGGTGGGGGCGGTGCGGTCGGCGGAGCCGGGGCGGCCTGGTCCTCGTCCCAGATCATGACGCTGATGCGCCGATTGATGGGGTCGTTGGGGTCGGACTGGTCCAGGGGCTGGGTGGCGGCATAGCCGGTCACCGAAACCAGGCGGCTTTCCGTCACCCCCCTGGAGGCCAGGTAGACGCGGGTGGCCGAGGCCCGGGCCGTGGAGAGCTCCCAGTTGGTGAACTTCTGGCCGGCGAAGGTCAGGGCGTCGGTATGCCCCTCGATGGAAATTTTGTTGGGGATGCCCGTCAGGCGCTGGGCCACCACGTCCAGGATGGCCTTGGCCTCCGGGGTCAGGCCCGGGCCGCCGGACTGGAACATGGGCCGCCCGTCCTTGTCCACAATCTGGATGCGCAGGCCGCCCTTGACCTTTTCCACGAACACCTGGCCCGCGGCCGCATCGCCCACGCCGCCCGCAATGGCCGAATGGAGATTGTCGGCGAATTTCTGCTCCTCCTGGGTCAGGGGCGCGGCCTCGGCGTCGGTGCGGCCGGCGTCGCCGCTGCCTTCGCCGCCGTCAACCCCGGCCGGGAGGCTGTCGAGGTTCTGCAGAAGTTCCTGGGTGGTCTTGACCAGGGCGGCCATCTGGGCCTGGGCGGCTTCGGAGTCGGCGTCCGTGTCCACGGTGGCGTCGCCGTCGCTTTTCGGGGAGAAACAGCCGCCGTCCAGGACGCTGGGCTTTTGGGTTCCCCCCTCGGAGAAAGTCGAAGGCAGGCCCCCGTTGAAGACCGCGTCATACATGCTCAGGTTTTCAAAATAGTCGGCCAGGGCGGCTTTGCCGGCCTCCGAGGAAATGGCCAGAAGCCACATCACCAGGAAGAAAGCCATCATGGCGGTGACAAAATCGGCATACGCCACCTTCCAGCTTCCGCCGTGGTGGCCGCCGTGTCCCTTTTTGATGATTTTCTTGATTATGGGCGGTTTTTTTTCGCCACTCATAGGCCTGAACCGTCTTCCTGGTGTGGAGCGCCCCGTTATTTCTTAACGGTTTTCAAGAGTTCTTCCAATTCCTCGTAGCCGGGCCGGCAGTTGGTGGGGATGGCCCGCCGGGCGAACTCGATGGCCAGGATGGGGGGCATGCCCTTGGCGAAAGCGGCCAGCACCGCTTTGGAGACTTTGAGGATATTGTTGAAGTCGTTGGCCTGGTTTTCCAGGGCCTTGGCCATGGGGGCCATGTAGCCGTAGCTCAACAGAAGGCCCAGAAAGGTGCCGCAGAGGGCCGCGCCCACGCTGGCCCCCAAGACCTCCGGCGGCTCGGTCATCAGGCGCATGGTGGTGATGATGCCCAACACCGCGGCCACGATGCCCAGGCCGGGAAGAGAGTCGGAGACCGTGGTCAGGGCCGAGGGAACCAGACCCCCATGGTGTTCGTGGACGTCGGTGTCGATATCCATTAAATTTTCAAATTCGTGGGGTTCGATGTTGCCGCTGACGAAAACCTTGAGGTTGTCGGCCAGGAAGTCTTTCAAATGGTGATTTTTCAGGATGGAAGGGTATTTGCCGAAAATGGTCGAGGTGTCGGGCTTGTTGGCGTGCTCTTCCAGGGCCAGCATGCCCTCGCGGCGGGCGATGGAGAGAAACTCGAACATCAGCAGCAGGACGTCCACATACTGCTGCTTTTTCAGCTCTTTGCCGAGAAAGATCTTGGGGATCGAGGAAAAGGTCTCCTTGATCAGCGACATGGGGTTGGCCATGAGAAAGGCCCCGAAGGCCGCGCCGCCGATGATGAGCAGTTCGTTGGGCTGCCACAGGAGGGCCAGAACGCCGTGGTGCCAGAGATAGCCGCCCAACACGCAGCCGATGACCAGAACAAATCCTACCGGGGGCATCTTGAAACTCCAAAAACAAGCCGGGGACGGAAGGGGCGGGGTCGCCTCTCCGGCCGGGCCCGGGCTGGTTCACCAAAAAAATGCCGCCGGAGACGTTCGGCCCCGGCGATACAAAGAGCCTTGACTTATTCATCGGCCGTTCGGCCGAATTCTTGAATAAAACGGAACCGGCCCGGCCTCCCTGAAGAGCGGCCGCACTTTCGGGAACCGGATCGGAGCGCCCGGACAGGGCGGGATGGTCCATCGGCTCGATGGAAAACACTTGAATATACCATTTCCTCCGGGCTTTTGGCAAATAAAAGAAAAGGCCGCGGGCGGCCGCCGCCGAATTATAGTTCCGGTGGCTAAACATATTCCTTTTCGGACGACCACGTCCCTGTGATTTGGGGCTTTGGCCAAATCACTCCGAATAAGTTCAGCCGGCGGATCAATATATCGGCGAAACAGCCGCTTACGGCCTTTGGCGCGGAGGCGGCGGGCGCGTTTGGCCGCCTGTGGAATCTCCCCCGCCATCTACAGTGGCATTAATTATTAACCCGGCAACTTTAGAAGTCTGTTCCCGGCCGCTGAAGTCCAGTGATTTCGGGCTTTGGCGAAATCACGGGGATGACTTATTTAGTGGCCGGAGTAATAATGTTAAGCCGGATGTTCTCGGCCACAAAAGGCAGTTTGGTCAGGTCGGCCGGGGCGCCCGGATGGAAAGGTATTTCGCCCGGGGCCCGGCGGGGGATGATGTGGAGGTGCCAGTGGGGCACACCCTGGCCGGCCGCCTCGCCGTTGTTCTGCAGAAGGTTGAAGCCCTCCACCCCCAGCCCGGTCAGGGCCGCTGAGGAAAGTTTTTTGGCGAGGGGCAGGGCCTTGGCCAGAAGCGTATCCGGGACGTCTTCCAGGTTTTCGTGGTGGGCCCGGGGCACGATGAGAAAATGCCCCTCGGTCTGGGGCATGATGTCCATGAAGGCGATGAAGTCCTGATCCTCATAGACCCGGATGGAGGGGACGCGGCCGGCCGCGATCTGGCAGAAGATGCAGCCCTCGACCGGGCCGCCCGGGGTGGTTTCGTTCGTCATAAAAAGGCCTCCCGAAAATGAAATCAGTATACCCCGCCCAAGGGCCCGGATCAAGTTGGTTAAAACACGCCCTTAAGGCCGCGGCGGCGCAGGGCGCTGTCGCCGGCGCCGAGATGGTAGAGGGTGTGGCCGGCCAGAAGGCTCAGCACGGCCGCGTGGCTCATGTCCATATTGATGGCGCGGAAGGTGGTTTCATTGCGCTTGGCCAGGTCGTCGTCGGTGAGGCGCGCCAGATAGCGGTCCACCAGGTCCTTGGCCGCGACCCAGGCGGCCTGGACCCGGTCCCGGGACACCGTCTCGGCGGCCACGGCATCGAGCGCACAGACATCCTCCCCGGCCAGGGGGGCCGGTTTTTCGCCTTCGACTTCGGCGAAGAGGTTGACGGCCACCAGAGCGTGGTACATCTCCTGCCACACCGGCCAGCCGCCGCCCTGTTCCGCCCAGACGTCGTCCGGGCACACTTTGATGAATTCGGCCAACAGCCCGAAGGCGTCGTCAATGGGGCTTTTCAGGGCCTCGACAATAGTTCTGGACATGATGCTCCTCCTTTTTCAATAAGCGGTCATGGTCAGTATCCAGGTGGGCCGGGCCTCCCGGAAAGGCCGGCTGACAGGCTCGTTCAGGGCGGGGTCGTTAATGAGGAGCATGGCCTGGCCGTCCTCCCAGACCATGCCCCGGATCACGTAGGCGTGGTTGAGGCCGCCGGGACCCTTGACGCCGGCGATGACCACCCGGCCGGCCTTCAAATGTTCATACAACTGTTCCGGGGTGTCCGGGGGCATGATCCCGTCGACCCGGCCGCCCAGCCGGGTGATGAGGCTCAGGACTTCCAGGTTGGTGCCCGCCCGGCTGCAGATCTCGGAATCCGGGCCTTCCTGGCAGCAATCCATCCCGTTCCGGCCCTGATCGTTCAGGGCCTGGTTGACCACCTGGCACTGGCTCAGGGAGGAACCACCGCCCCGCCAGGCCAGGATCTGCTGAATGACGGCCGCCCAGCACCACTTGGGATCCTCCTGCCGGACGTTCGCCACCCCCAAATCAATGGGCTTGGGGTTGAACAGGATGGACGCGCCGGCCGCCCCGCCGGTCAGCATCAGGCACGCCGCCGCCAGAGACCAAATGATTCGTTTCATTCGCCACCCCCGGTATCGCGTTTCTTGGCCAAGACGGTCCGATGATAGAGGAATCACGGCGTTTTGGCAAGTCTCCCGCGTGGTGAGGGGGCGGGCGGGCGCTTCACCGCACATTGCCGAGGTGGACCCGCTTGAGCCGGGTTTCGGCCGTTTCCCGGAACCGGCGAAGCACCTCCAGATCCGTGGGCGGGGCGGTGTATTCGTGGGCCGGGAAGTAGCGGGACAGGTGCAGGGGAATATCCGGGGACAGATCGGCTATCCAGGCCACTTCGGCCGCGAATTCGTCCGGGTCGTCGCTGATTCCGGGCACCACCAGGGTGGTCAGTTCCACGTGGGTCCCGGCCGCGAGCAGGCTCGCGACCGTCCGCCGCACCGCGTCCAGCGACCCGCCCATCCGGGCGTAGGCGGCGGGGTTCCAGGTTTTCAGGTCCACGTTGGCGGCCGCGATCCACGGGGCCAGGTCGCCGAGGGCCGCCGGGGAGATCAGGCCGTTGGTCACCAGCACCGTGGCCACCCCGGCCTCCGCCAGGAGCGGCGCGGCTTCCAGGATATACTCCGCCTGGAGGGCGGGCTCGTTGTAGGTGTAGGCCACCGAGGTCAGCCCCAGGTCCCGCACCCGGGCCGCCAGTTCCTCGGGCGGGAGGGCCGTCAGCGGCGCCCGGCTTCGGGGCCTGGATATGGCGTGGTTCTGGCAGAAGGGGCAGCGCATGTTGCAGCCCAGGCTCCCCAGGGAGAAGATGCGGCTGCCCGGCCGCCAGTGATACAGGGGCTTTTTTTCAATGGGATCCACCGCGGCCGAGGAAAACCGGCCCAGCCAGGGCGAGACGAGGCCGTTTTCATCGGCCCCCCGGGCCCCGCAGCAGCCGAAGGCCCCGGACCGGATGAGGCATTCGTGGACACACAGCCCGCAGCGGACGGCCGGTTCGGCGCTTTCCGTTTCGGTGGCCCGCCGCCACCACCGGGGTTCCACTAAACCTCCTCGGGGAAGCGCCGCACCCGGAAGCGCTGGATCCGGACGCCGTCCAGGCTACGCAGGCCCGCCTTGCCGGCGGCGATGGCCAGTTGCTTGTCCACTGTGTCCACGCCCTCCAGGTCGGGGAGCAAGAGCCCCCGGCGGCCGTCCTTTTCCACGATCACCCCCCACTTCCGGGGGTCGAGCTGGTGTCGGCCGGTCACCGGCTCCGGCGGGTCCAGCACGTCCACGGAAATGCGCGCCCCCGCCAGCTCGGGGCGGCTCATGGGCGGAAAGCGCGGGTCGCCGGTGGCCGCGGAAACGGCGTTGGCCATGATTTCCAGGCCCAGGTTGGGCTGGGAGGGAAAGATGGTGCCGATGCAGCCCCGCAGGTCGCCGTCCCTGGTCTTGATGGAGACGAAGCAGGCCGACAGCGGGGACCAGCAGTCCTCGTCGTCCGAAACCCGCCGGGGCAGGGTTTCGTCGATTTCCTGACCGGAGAGGTATTGTTCCAGGGTCAGCCGGGCCAGCCGGGGGTAGGGATGGGTCTCTTCTTTCATGCGCACACCTCGCGGGATGAGGACGGGGCCGCCGTCCACAGGGCGGTGCCGTAGCCCACGCCAAAGGGGCCTTCATAGGACAAAACGTCCACGGGCCCCCCGGCCAGGCCCATCAGGGCCAGGACCGAGCGGAACCCGCACTCCCCGGCCCGTTCCAGACGGCTCGGGGGCCAGGCGTCCAGAAGGGACTGGGGCCGGCCCTCCTTCAGGGCGGCCATCACCTCCCGGTCGAAGACCGCGCCTTCGGGATCGAATCCGGCCGGCGCCTCCGGAGTCAGGCGGTGGGAAAGGTCGCCGCTGGCCAGGAGGGCCCATTTCTCTTTCGAGGGAAAATCGGCCAGGGCCCGCCCCAGGGCCAGGGCCTGGTTCGGGGTCAACCCGATGGGGCTGGCCAGAAGGATCGGAGGCAGGCGGTCGAGGACCCGGCTCAGAAAATACAGGGGCACCTGGCTGCCATGGTCCGGGGTCAGGCGGCTCTCCTGGCCGCCGGCCAGGGGAATCCCGCGGGGCCGCAAATGGGTGGCCAGGTCGGGCCAGTCCGCGGCGGTGGTCAGGGAAAAGCGCACCTCGGCCGCGCCGAAGCGCGACAAATCGCCTTTCACTATCGGGGCGGTGTTCAGGAACAGCGCCTTTTCGGCCCCGGGCTGGTGGGGGGAGAGAATCAGCAGGCGGTCCGGCCGGCCGCCTCCGGGGAGGGCCGCCAGCCGGGCCTGAAGGGCTTCGAGGCCGGCCAGGGTGGGGCCGGCGTCCCGTTCCCGGCCCCGGCCCACAGCCGGGACGATGATCGGCGGATGCGGCATCAAAGCCGCCCAAATCCAGGACATGGCGTTCTCCTTAATTTTCAAGGCCGCAAAGGATCGTACCAGAAGTTTTTGGCCGGCCGGTCCGGGTCGCCGGCGGTCGCGTTCCGGCTGTGACGGCGGTACACGATGCGCCGCCAGGCCTCGTCGTCCAGGGGCCGCTCCCGGGGGGCGACGAATTCGTAGTGATCGTAGGCCAGGCCCACGGTGAGGCGGGGTGATTTTTCATTGCCGACCAGGACGAGCATCAGGGCGGGCTCGCCGTTGCCTTCGTATACCAGGGAGGGCGATCCGCCTTCCGGGGTGAAGCCCTGGACCGGGGCCAGGGCCGCGGAATGTACTTCCGGGTCCGCCGGCCAGTGGTCGCCCCGGCCCGGGGGCGCGGCCATCCAGTCGAGGGTGAAGAGGCGGATGAATTCGTAATCGTCGTCCGTGAGTTCCTCTCCGGTCAGTTCCTTGGCCGAGATGGCGGCGCAGCGTTCCAGCCTTTTCTGAAAACGGGGCAGGGCGCCCATTTCGGCCAGATCCTCGGGGAAGAGGCCGAATTCCCGCCAGCCGGCGGCGAGCATCTGGACCGCGCCCGTCATTTCCCGCCAGAAGGCCGGGTTGGGCTCGACAAACCCTTTGACCAGCGGAGCCGGAGCCTCTTCCTCCGCGATGGGCGGGGCGGTTTTTTCGGGGCCGGGCAGGGTTTCCAGGGACGGGTCGTGCCGCATCTCCGTATAGGCGCCCAGAATGGTCTCCACCCGCTTGGCCGGAAAGGCCGGGCTCCGCTGATATTCGGGGTGGCCCTGGCCGGGTTCGGCGGTCAGGGTGGCCAGAACGCGGATCCAGGTCGTGGTGAAGGAACTGCTCCAGTGGGCCTGGGGCTCGGCCCGCAGCCGGGCGGAGAGGGTATCCATCCGGCCCGTCAGGTTGGCGGCCGACAGTTTGATCAATTCCCGCAGGGAGCCGTCCTCCAGCACCAGGGGATCGCCGCCCGAGGCCCCGGCCAGCTGGCGCGGCACCTGGTCCCGGGCGTATTTCTGGCCGAGCAGGGCGGGCACCCATAGGCCGGAAAACATGACCGGGGCCTCTTCGTTCCGGCCGTCCTCGTAGGTCAGCTGCTCGGTGATGAGCCCGGCCAGGGTGAAGCGGCGGGGAAAGATGGCGATGACCGGCGCTTCGCCGCCCGGCCGGAGGTCCCGGAAATGCGGGGGCGCGGCGGCGATGGAACCGGCGGCCGCAGCCAGCCGGTCCATGACCGCCGGGTCGGCGGAGGTGTCGACCCGGAACTCGGAGACGACCGCCTCCTTCATCAGAAAGGGCAGCCATTCGAGATAGCTGGGCGCGTCGGGGTAGCCGAGGAGGAAGGTGTTGATCTCCATCACTCGGGCCCAGGCCTGGCGGATGTTGGCCGGTTCCCGGGGCGCGGCGTTTTCCGCCGGAGCCACGGCCACCCGCAGTTCGGATATCTTGGGGGAACCGTCGGCCTGGTCCGCGCGTGCCGGCGCCGGTTCGTAGCTCATGGCCAGGGAACAGTTCAGGGCGTCGGTGAGGCCCTCCCGGGTGCCGGTGCTCCAGCCCAGACCGCCCAGCCAGGCCATGGCCCGGAAATAGGCCCGGTTCCGCGCCTGGCCGGCCCCGCGTCCCACGGGCCGGAAGAGCCGGTAATCGATTCTTTCGCTCCCGTCGGCCGGCACCAGGCCCAGGAGCCCGACCGCGGCCGTCTCCGCCTTGTAGATCCGCTCCAGCTCAGTTTTCATTTTGCCGGCCATGGCCTTGGAAAAATCGGGGCGGTAGCTTTCAAACAGCTTCAGGGCGTTTTCCAGGGTGTCGGCGGGAGGGGGGGAGGCGCCCGGGGCGCCGTTCGACGTTTCCGGGCTGTTTTGCAGCAGAATCAGCGGCACCGCCAACTGGGCCAGAAGCCGTTCCCAACTGCCCGCCGCGCCTCGGCCGGCGGCGTCCTTCAGGGCGACCGCGTGTTCGTAGAGACCGCTGAGCATGAATTCCGTGGCCTGGCTCAGGGGGCCGGCCTCCACCGCGGCCACGCGCTGGTGGTAATACTTGGCCAGGGCGTGGAGGAACACGTCCGGCCCCACGAAGCGGGCGTTCTGGGGCGCCCGCAGGTGCTGCTCTTGGCTGCCGCCCAGGCCGTCGAAATTGGCCAGCATCTCGTCGTACACGCCCTGACCGGTCCGCCGGAAAGCCAGGTATTTGGCCTTGGGGAGGAGGAGAAAGCGGTTTTTTTCCAGATACCGTTCCTGCTCGGGGGTCAGCGGGCCCACCAGAGCCCGGATCTCCCGGTAATTGGCGGCCTCTTTCAGGTTGAAGGATTTTTCTTTGAACGCCGGCGTGATTTCCGCCGGAGGAGGGGGCGGGGTAAAGGAAAAGTCGCGGATCGTGGCCGATTTCAGGGTGATGGACGGACTTTCCGCCTTGGACTGGCCCAAGGCGGGCCAGACGAAGAGCAGGAGCGAGCAGATGAGCGTCCCGAATCCGAGCACGCCGGGGAAGAAGTTTTTCATTCCGGTCCTCACCGATATAAAAAAAGGCGGAGAAAAGCCGCCGTTCCCACGGAACGCGCCGCTTCCCTGCCGGCCCAATCATTACTCCTCAGCGCTCAAAATGCCCGAATTTGAAGCTACGTATTCTAGTATACGCAAAATCGAGCCGGACGTCGAGTTCTATTTACGGGCGGGTGGGCCGGGCGGTGGAGCGGCGGGGAATGAGGGTGGGCTTGGGGGGATGGAGGGAAAGCAGGAGGTCCCGGCCGTGGAGGCGGCTGAAGAGCAGTTCCACGCCCAGGGCCGCCACTTCCGGGAGGTGGAGGTTGGTGGCGGTCAGGGGCGGATCGGCGGTCCGGGCCCGCAGACCGTCGTAGCGGGTGGCGATCTTGAGGTCGCGGGGCACGGCCAGGCCGCGCGCCCGGGCGGCCTCCAGGGCCCCGACCGCAAAGGCGTCGACAATGGCCAGGAGGCCGTCCAGATCCGGGCGGCGCTGAAAAAGTTCGGCGGCCGCGGCCTGGCCGGATATCTCGCCGCCGATTTCGTCGGCCAGGCCGTGCCCGGGCTCCATATCGTGGGCGGCGCAGAACTCGAAATAGGCCTCTTCGGTCTCCAGGTAGGAATTGCGCCGCTGCCGGGCGGTGATCAGGCCGATCCGGCGGGCGCCCTGTTCCCACATGTGTTCCAGAAGCAGGGCGGCCGTGGCCTTGGAGTGCAGTTCGACGTGGGGCTGGTCCGTCAGGGTGGGGTGGCGGCCCAGGGTGACGGTGGGCAGGCCCCGCTCCCGCAGCCAGTCCAACTGGGCGTCGTCCGCCGAGGGTTCCGCCACCAGGGCGCAGTCGATGTCCAGGCCGTTGAGGGCGGCGAGGTCGCCGGGCAACGGCGGCACCAGGACCAGGGCCAGGCCCCGGTTCAGAGCGGCCGAAGCCGCGCCGGCGGCTATTTCCATCAGAAAGCCCAACTGGGCCTGGCCGGTGGACACGCTGGGGGCCATGCCGGACATCAGGGCCACGAACTTCATGCCCCCGGCGCGCAGATGCTGGGCCCGGGAGTTGGGGTGATAGCGCAGGACCTTGACGGCCTCCAGGACCTTGGTGCGGGTTTCCTCCCTGACGCAGCCCTTGTTGTTCAAGGCCTGGGACACGGTGGAGGGGGTGACGCCGGCGGCTTTGGCGACATCCTTGATGGTGGGGCGGCGGTGGAGCAGGGGGGCCATGGGGCGTCCTTTGCGAGAAATTCGCTTCGTGGTGGGTATTATACTTTAAAACCGTTTTTTGTAAAGTTCATAGAGTATTATTTTGTAATTACATATTGTTATGCGCCGCAGGGGAAAATATAAAAGCGTGAAAAATCGCACTTGACAAAAAACGATTTTTTGAATATTCTAATCCTACATCAGAAAATTAACCCTGTAACCACGGCGCATATCAACACTCAAGTAAACAGGAACATTCTTTTCCCAAAAGAAGCGTCGAGAATTATGTACTCTTGATAAAAATCGTTTTTATTCCGACCGGCCGCCCGCCGCGTACCAGGAGGCTCCCATGAATACCGCGCCTCTCCCGATGTTCACACTGATAACCCTGAATATTAACGGCCAGGACCGCCAGGTGGCGGCGGCGCCCCACTGGACCCTTTCGGAACTGCTGCGCCAGACCCTGGGCCTGACCGGGTCCAAGGAAGCCTGCGGAGAGGGCGCCTGCGGGGCCTGCACCGTGCTGCTGGACGATCTGGCCGTGCCTTCCTGCCTGGTGTTGGCCGTGGAGTGCCAGGGGCGGCGCGTTGAAACCATCGAGGGCCTGGCCGACGGCGATACCCTCCATCCCCTCCAGGAGGCCTGGCTGGCGGAATACGCGGCCCAATGCGGCTATTGCTCGCCCGGCATGATCCTGAGTGCCCTGGCCCTCCTGCGGCGCGACCCCGACCCCGGGCCCGAGGACATCAAGGAGGCCTTGGGCGGCAACCTCTGCCTCTGCGCCAACTATGAGCACATCATCAGCGCCGTTCAGTTGGCCGCCGGTAAAATGAGGGAGGCCGCCCATGCATAGAGTCTTCACCGCCGTCAACGTTCCCAAGCGCCAGAAGGACGGCCGGCCCCGGGTCACCGGCGAGGCCAGGTTCTACGCCGACGTCAGGCTCCCCCGGATGCTGACCGTGCGCACCCTGCGCAGCCCCCACCCCCGGGCCCGCATTCTCTCCATCGACACCGGCCGGGCCGAAAAATACCCCGGGGTGGCCCTGGTCATGACTTTTATGAATTTCCCCCAAATTTTCCGGCCGGACGTCCACTATGTGGGCGAGCACGTGGCCTCGGTGGTGGCCGAGGACGCGGCCGCGGCCGAAGAAGCCCTGGACCTCATCGCGGTGACCTATGAGCCTCTGCCCTTTGTCCTGAGCCTGGAAGAGGCCATGGCCGAGAGCGCGCCCCGGGTCTTCGCCGACCAGCCCAACGTCCACGACTGGGCCCACCATTACTATCTAAGCGATCGCGATCCCGAGACCCGGCTGTTCCGCCAAAAGACGCCCCACCACTTCACCGGTTTCGGCGACGTGGAACAGGGGTTCGCCGAGGCCGATATCATCGTGGAGCAAAAGGGCTTCAAGTACGCCTATTGCAAGTCGCCGGCCATGGAGCCCCGGGGCTGCACGGCCGACTGGAGCGGCGGCCGGCTGCACCTCTACACCCATTCCCAGAGCCTTCATGAGGAAAAGACCTACCTGGGGCAAGCGCTCGGGATCCCCGCCAGCGCCGTCAACTATATTTCGCCGTTCACCGGGTCCAGCTTCGGGGGCAAGAACCCGGACGTGCTGGATCCCAACATCGCCTCCCACTACCAGCTCATCGCCGCCCGGGCCTCCATGACCCTGGGCCGGCCCGTGCACTGCGCCTATTCCCGGGAGGAGGAGATGCTCTGCGCCTGGTCCCGGGGGAGTCTGGCCAACGTCAAGCTGGGCTTCCTGGAGGATGGCACCCTGACCACCATCCGGTACGAGCACTGGCAGGAGGTGGGCACGGACGGCGACCACCATCCGCCCCGCAACTCCTTACTGGCCACGGGCTGCGTCCTGTATTCCCGCAACTGCCGGCATATGTACGGCAAGGTGCGCTATGTCTTCACCAACCGCTTCCTGTCCGTGGGCTGGCAGGGCTACGGCGCGCCCGAGGGCCACTTCGCCATGGAATCCACCATGGATATGGCCGCCGAAAGGCTGGGCCTGGGCCCCATCGAGCTGCGCAAACGCAACCACATGCGCGCCGGCGACATCGACGCCGGCTGGGACCCTTTGTCCTACAAGTCGGCCTATATTTCCTCCAGCGGCCTCAGCGAATGCCTGGACGCCGGGGCCGCCCGTCTGGATTGGGCCGAAAATTGGAAACGGCCCGAAGAAAAAACCGGCCGCTTCCGCTCCGGTCTGGGCGTGGCCATCTTCGCCATGGGCGCGGGACGGCCCGGCCAGGGGAATTCCAGCGAGGCCATCGTGAAAATATTCCCCGACGGCTCGGCCGCCCTGGTCTGCGCCATCGCCGATATGGGGCAGGGCCAGCACACGGTGCAGTGCCAGATCGTGGCCGAGGTGCTGGGCGTCCCGTATGAAAAGGTGGGCCTGGTCTGCCGCGACACGGATTCCACGCCCTATGCCACCCTCATCGCCAACAGCTGCGGCACCTGGGTACAGGGCTGGGCCACCTACCGGGCCGCCCAGGAGGCCCGGGGGCAGCTTTTGGGACTGGCCGGGGCCCTGTTGGGCGCTCCGCCCCTGGAACTGGACATCCAGGGCGGCCACATCGTGGTGGCCAAGGAGCCCGAGCGCCGGGTGACCGTCGCCCAGGCCTTCGGTGACTTGGGCAAATACGGCGGCCGCTTCGAGATCATCGGCCACGGGGTGCACCACGTGCCCGAATTCAGCCTCAAGGACGGGAAGCCCGACCAGGTCTATATTCCGAAAGAGAAAGGCGCCCAGTTCGTCTCCCTGGTGGTCGACACCGAAACCGGCCTCGTCGACCGGGTGCGGGTGGTCATGGCCCAGAACGTGGGCCTGGCCCTGAATCCCAAAATCGTCGAGGGGCAATTGCTGACCGCGCGGCATGGGGTGGACAACGCGGTTCTGGCCAACGACTGCCTGGTGGATCGGGCCACCGGCCGCCTCCTGACGTCCAACCTGATCGACTACCGCCACGCCACCATCGCCGACTGCGAGGTGGACCCCGTCATTCTGGAAATCCCCGGCGATCCGACCCATCCCTTCGGGGCCACGGCCTGCGCCGAGGGCGGGGCCTGTCCCACCCAGGCCGCCTTTGCCAACGCCATCTATAACGCCACCGGGGTGCGCCTCCTGGAAACGCCCTTCACCCCGGACAAAATCCTGGCGGGCCTCGCCGGGTTAAGGAGCACGCCCTCATGAAACGCTTCCGGCACGTTGACGCGGCCACGGTGGATGACGCGGTGGCCCTCCTGCGGCGACACGGCCCGGCGGCCCGGCTCAACGCCGGGGGCACCGATCTGCTGGGCCTTCTGAAAGACGACCTGATGACGGATTTCCCCGAACTGATCGTCAATCTCAAGACCATCCCGGGCCTGGCCGGGATCGAGGCGGGAGCGGACGGGGGCCTGACCGTCGGGGCCCTGACCATTCTCAGCCGGGTGGCCGGGGAGCCGCGGATCAAGGCCGATTATCCGGCCCTGGCCGAGGCGGCCCGGCGCACGGCTTCGCCGCTCCTGCGCAACCTGGGCACCCTCGGCGGCAACATCTGCCAGGAAAACCGCTGCTGGTATTACCGCTATCCCCACAAGCTCGGCGGGCGCCTGAACTGTGTCCGCAAGGGCGGGGCCAAATGCCTGGCGGCGGTCGGGGACCACCGCTACCACTCCATCTTCGGCGCGGTCAATAAATGCCTGGCCGTCAGCCCCGGCGACACGGCCCCGGCCCTGGTGGCCCTGGAGGCCCGGATTGTGACCACCACCCGGGAGATCGCCGCCGAAAATTTCTTCTCCGGCCGCCACGGCCGGTCCGGCACCGTCCTGGAGCCCGACGAGGTGGTGCTCTCCGTCGCGCTGCCGCCCCCGGCCCCCGGCGGCCGGAGCGCTTTTCGCAAGGCGGCTTTTCGCAAGAGCATCGATTTCGCTTTGGCCAACTGCGCGGTGGGGCTGGTTCTCGATGGGCGGACCATCCGCTCGGCCCGGGTGGTCCTGGGCGGGGTGGCGGCCGTGCCGCGCCGGGCGGCGGAAGCGGAAGCGGTGCTGGCCGGCGGAACGGCCGGGCCGGAGCTCTTCGCCCGGGCGGCCGAGGCCGCCCTGGCCCCGGCCCGGCCCCTGCCGAAAAACGCCTTCAAGGTGGCCCTGGCCCGGGCCCTGGTGGCCGACGCCCTGGCCGACTGCCTGGCCGGATAAGCCCCGTCATTGTATATTAGATCCACCCGAACGTCGGGACGCGGGCCGGGAAGCCGTCCCGCCGCCGGCCCCTCATGAACCATGAAAGAAGGTGAGGACGATGTCAGCGGAAGCAAAAAACAATCAGTATTCCACCTCCAGCGTGCCCTTGAGCGCGCGGCAGAGCGTGTGGCAGATCGGCGGGGTCTGCATGGGCTACGTGCTGATCATCACCAGCATGCAGGTCGGCAGCCTCATGGGCGCCTCCGGCGATTTCGCCACCATCCTGTGGGCCATCCTGGTCGGCAGTCTTTTCATTCTGATCCTGGGCGGTTTCATGGCCCTCATCGCCTGCCGCAGCGGGGTCACCTTCGGACTCCTGACCCAATATGCGTATGGGAAAACCGCCAGCAAGGTCATCGCCTCCCTGATCGCCCTGACCCTGGTCTGCTGGTTTTCCGTGGACATCTACCTGGTGGGCCAGGCCACCAACGCCCTGTTTCCCCAAATACCCCTCGTGCCCGTGGTGGTCGTCGCCGGGGTGGCCATGACGTTAACCGCCCTGTACGGCATGCGCTACATGAGTAAGCTGGGGAGCCTGTCGGTGCCCCTGATTCTGGTTTTCGGCTCCATTTCGATGTACATGGCCGTGCGGGACTTCGGCGGCTTCGACAGCCTCTTCGCGGCCCGGCCCCAGACCACCCTGCCGTTCTTCGCCCTGGTCTCGCTGACCATCGGCTCCTGGGTGGGCTGCTCCATCACGCTCCTGCCGGACATCATGCGTTTCGCCAAAAACAACCGCCAGGCCCTCATCGTCACCTTCGTGGCCATCATGATCGGCAACCCCCTCATGATCCTGGTGGGGGCCATCGGCACCATCGCCACGGGCGAAGGGCAACTGATGTATATCCTGGTGGCCCAGGGCCTCCTGGCCCCGGCCTTCATCATCATGGTGGTGAACAACTGGTCCGTGGCCCAGGGCTGCGCCTATTCCGGGGCCCTGACCATGGGGAGCGTCACCAGGCTCTCCCACGCGGTCTGCACCATCTGTTTCGGCCTCGCCGGCATCGTCATGGCCGTCATGGGCTTTTACGACCACTTCAGCGCCTTCATCAACTTCCTGGCCTCCACCGTGCCCGCGGTGGGCGGCGTGTTCGTCGCCGACTACCTGGTGACCTACCGGCTGGGTTACAGCGACCCGGAAACCTCACTGCCCAACAACGACTGGTGGGGCCTCCTGGCCTTCATCATCGGCGTGGCTGTGGCCTATCTGCCCATCGGCGGCATCCAGGCCGTCAATTCCCTCATCGCCGCCCTGATCGCCCGGGCCCTGTTCAGCCACCTCACCAAAAGGGCCGTGGCCGCGCCCGCCCAAAGTTCCAACCCGTAACCTTGAGAGGAGAATCATCATGACGGACTGCGAAAGCTTTATGAAGGAATACACCCGGGGCGCCCTGGCCGACGACCTGGCCGTGGACCTGAGCGTTGAAAACGGGGCCCTTTTGGTCGTGGACATGCTCAACGACTTCCTGACCCCCGGCGGGATCATGGCCATGGAAGGCGCCTCCGTGATCTACGAGCCGATACGGAAACTCATCCAGGCCGCCCGGAAAATAAAAATGCCGGTCATCTACGTCAACGACACCCATCGCCCCGGGGCCTACGACACCGAGTTCGACAAACGCCCCCACCACTGCGTGGCCGGCACCTGGGGCGGGGCCGTGGTGGAGGAACTGACCCCCGAGCCCAACGACCTCATCGTCACCAAGCGCCGCTACAGCGGCTTCTTCCAGACCGACCTGTATCTGGTCCTGACCGAGCTGAAAGTCAAGACGGTCATCATCACCGGCGTGATGACCAACATCTGCGTGCGGGCCACGGCCCATGACGCGTTTTTCCTGGGCTACAACGTCATCGTCCCGGAAGACACCTGCCGGGCCAGTTGCCGGCGGGAGCAGGATTCCAGCCTCTGCGACATCCGCACCTGCTACGGTCTGGTGGTGCCCTCGGCCAGGCTGATCGAAATGATGGCCTGACGAGGTCCCCCGGAATCCCGCGAACGGCGTCTCCTCCATCTCGCCGTTCGCGGGATTTTTTCGGGCCGGTCCGGGCGCCGTAGGGAGGGCGGTCTTGAGAGCGTTTTGCGAGCCGTGCCCGTCACCGTTCAAACACCACTTCGCCGCCCAAAACCGTGGTCAGCACCCGGATGCCCTTCAACTCGGCTTCGGGGCAGGTGAAGGGGTCGCGGTCGAGGACGATGAAGTCGGCGAGCTTCCCGGCCTTGAGCGAGCCCTTGCGGTGGCCGCCAAATTCCGACCAGGCCGCCCAGGTGGTATATGAGGCCACGGCCTCGGCCCGGGTGAGCCGGTTTTCCGGGAACCAGCCGCCGGCCGGGCGGCCGGCCAGGTCCTGCCGGGTCACGGCCGCGTAGAGGCCCTCGAAGGGGTTGACCGATTCCACCGGCCCGTCGGAGCCGTTGACCAGGCGGCCCCCCCGGTCCAGGATGCGGCGCCAGGCGTAGGACCGGCGGAGGACCTCCGGCCCCAGCCGCTCCTCGGCCATGTGGATGTCGCCCATGATCCCCACGGTCTGGAGGGACGGCACCAGGCCCAGGGCCACGGCCCGGTCCAGGTCGGCCGGGGTGACCACCTGGAAGTGCTCCAGCCGCCAGCGGTGGTCGCCGGGATGGCGGGTGAGGACGCGCCCCATGATGTCGATGGTCTGGCGCGCGGCCGCGTCGCCGATGATGTGGACGCTCACCTGGAGGCCGTTCACCCGGGCCCGCTCCATGATGGCTTCCAGGGCCGCGTCGTCATAGGTGTGGCCGCCCCGGTGCCCCGGCCGGTCGGCGTAGTCCTGGAGGAGCCAGGCGCTGCGCGAGCCCAGGGAGCCGTCGGAATGGATCTTCACCCCGGCGATGGAAAAACGCTCGCCGAAGAGCCCGAATTCGGCCCGGCCGCCGGCGGCCAGGTATTGCTCGTCGTGCTTCCCGTGGGCCAACATCATGGCCCGTATGCGCAGCTTCAGTTCACCCGTCCGGTAGCCCCGCTTCATCAGCTCCAAGTCATCCATCATGACCCCGGCCACCACCAGGGAGGTCAGGCCGTGGCTCAGCATTTCGGCCTGGCCGCGCATCAGGGCCTGGTAATAGCCCTCCGCGCCCAGGGACGGCAGGGCGTCCCATACCGCGAACATGGCCTGGCCGATCAGGATGCCCTGGAGGCGGCCGGCCGCGTCGCGCAGGAACTCGCCGCCCTCCGGGTCGGGCCGGTCTTCGGCCACGCCGGCGGCGGCCAGGGCCCGGGAGTTGGCCCAGAGGGAGTGCTTGTCCGATCGGTCCAGGGATACGGGGTGGTCCGGCGCGGCCGCGTCCAGGTCGGCCCGGTCCGGCCAGGCCCCGCCCGGCCAGGCTTCCTGGTTCCAGCCGTAGCCCACGATCCATTCGCCGGCCGGCCGCTTTTCCGCCTCCCGGCGCACGGCCGCCAGGGTTTCCTCCTTGGAATACCCCAGGACGTTCAACTGGGCCAGCTTCACCCCTTCGGTGATGAGGTGGGAATGCCCGTCGGTGAAGCCGGGCAATACGATCCGTCCGCCCAGGTCCCGCCGGGCCGCGCCGGGCGGGAGCCGGCGGGCGGCCTCGTCCGGGTCGTCCCCCACGTAGACCAGTTCCTGGCCCCGCGTGGCCAGGACCGAGGCCCGGGGGGCCGCCGGTTCCAGGGTGTGGACCAGGCCGTTGTAAAAAATACTGGATTCTTCGTTCCGGGGAGCGGGGGATTTGGCGGAGGTCATGGGCTGATCGTCTCAGGGTGGTTTTGGTGGTATGGGAAAAAGATTATTTGCCGAGGCCCTTGAGGGACACCCGCACGCTCTGACGCATGCCCAGCTTCCGGGCCGCGGCCCGGGACACGTCGATGACGTAGTCGTCGCTGAAGGGGCCCCGATCGTTGATCCGCACGATTACGGTCCGGTCGTTTTCCAGGTTGCGGACCTCCACTTCGGAACCCAGGGGCAGGGTCTTGTGGGCGGCGGTGAGCTTGTCCACGTCGTATTTTTCCCCGCTGGAGGTGCGCTGGCCCTGGAAGCGGTTGCTGTAGAATGTGCCCAGGCCCTTTTCCTCATAACCCTTGGCTGTGGCCAGGATGTGATAGCGCTTACCTTTGGCGACATAGGACTTGCCGCTTGGGGCCGGTTTGGCCGCTGGGGCCGGGGCCGGCTCGGGCGCGGGTTCAAGGGCGGGTTCGACGCGGGCCTGGGGCGGCGGGGCGGGAACGGCGGGTTCTTCGGGCGGGGCCTGAAGCGCGGTGGAGGCGCAGGCAGGCAGGGCCAGGGCCAGCACCAGGCCGGCCAGCGGCCAAAACCGCCGGCGCCGGGGCGCCCTCGGGGCGGCCGTTCGTCGGGGCCGGAAAAAAGAAACAGCCATCGGCAACCTCTCAGGGTTCCAGGGCCACGGGGTTCCGCAAAACCCCGATGGCCTCGATTTCCACTTCACAGACGTCTCCCGGCTTCATGAACAGCTTCGGGGTGCGCGACTGGCCCACCCCGCCGGGCGTGCCGGTGACGAACACGTCGCCGGGGGAGAGGGCCATGATCTGGCTGACCAGGGCGATCTGGGTGCCCACGTCGAAGATCATGTCGGAGGTGAGAGCGTCCTGGGTGACCAGGCCGTTGAGCCGGGTGGTGAGGCGAAGGCCCCGGGCCCCGGGGGGCAGTTCGTCGGCGGTCGCCAACCAGGGGCCGAAAGCGCCCGTGCCGTCGAAGTTCTTGCCCGGAAGCCACTGGGTGCCGCGAAACTGCACGTCGCGCACCGAGGCGTCGTTGAAGATCGCATAGCCGGCCACGTGGTCCAGGGCCGTTTCCTTGGGAATGTGCCGCCCCCCCCGGCCGAGGATTACGGCCAGTTCGCCCTCGTAATCGAGCTGCTCGGAGGCCCGGGGCCGAATGAGCGGAGAGCCGTGGCCCACGAGGGTCGAGGGAAAGCGGGCGAAGAGTTCGGGGAAGGCGGGGATTTTCAGGCCGAATTCGGCGGAGTGGCTCTGGTAGTTGAGGCCTAGGCAGACGATTTTGCCGGGCCGGGACAGGGGCGGCCGAAGGCGGACCTTCGTGAGGTCCGCCGGGGGCGCCGTCTGAAGCTTTCGGCCGATCTCGACCAGGTCGGCGCCTTCGGCCAGGAGGCTCTCCAGATCGCCTGGATAGCCCGGTTGTCCGGCCGTCAGGCCGTGAAAAATTCCGTCGTTCCCGGCGGCCGCCAGGCCCGGGGCTCCGTGGTCTTCATAGCTGGCTAGACGCATCCTCTCTCTCTTCCCGGTCCGCCGGGGGGCGAACGCCGATCAATCCATGTTGCCCGAAAAAAGAAAGCAAGTCAAGGTGAGGCCGGGGGCGAACACCGCTGATCTTTACGTTTTTTTATGCCTTTGGGGGATTTTTTAGGCCGTCTTTACGCGGCCCGGCCTACGCTGGAAACCATGGACGCGCCTGACCGCCACGGAATACGCCCTCCTGACTGTTTTGGTGCGCCACGCGGGCAAGGTGGTAACCCACCGGATGCTTTTGCGCGAGGTCTGGGGGCCCAACGCGGTGGAGCACGGGCAATACCTGCGCGTCTACCTGGGGCAGATTCGGCGCAAGCTGAAGACCGGCCCCGACGGCGTCGATCTCATCGTCACCGAACCGGGCGCGGGCTCCCGCCTGCCGCCGGAAAACTGAGGTATCCCAGGCCCGGCGTTTGAACAAAACGCCCTGGTTCCCCGTCGGCGGCGGCCGGGGAACCAGGGCGGTCTGTTATTGCGATCCAGGCCGGCTGAAGCCCCGGTCAAGCTTTCCGGACCGGCATGAAGACCTCGAAGGAATCGGTCATCTGGAAGTTCGGCGGATACAGTTCGAAGCACGGGCCCTGGTAGTCCACGGCGTATTCTTTCTGGCTCTTGGCCCACGTTTCATAGAGAAACATGTAGGCCTCTTTCAGCGCTTCCAGGCTGGCCGCCGTCGTCTTGGCAAACAGGCCCGCCGGCAGATCGAAGCCGGCCATGCCGGCCGGCACGGCGGCCGAGGGCGCCGTGGGCACCGCGGCCCAATACTCGAACTCCTCGGCGTTCAGCATGACGGACACCCCGTAGGATCCCCGGCCGCCGCCGTCTCCCAGCAGTTCGCCCATGCGCGGGCCGAAGGTCTCCCAGACGGCCATGCAGTCCGTTTCCGCTTTTTGCATCGACGTCCGCACTTTCAGGCCGATCAGGCGGGTGGCCGGGTATTCGACCACGGTGACAGTAAAATCGTTCATAACTCACACTCCTTTTCTATGTTCCACGATGAGGCTGTGACCGGGTTCCCCTTGGGGAAATTCCTACAGGGTCACTTTTTTTTTCCCCGCCTGGGTCTGCAAGGCACCGGACGTCGCGGCGAATTTGAGCACGGCCAGATTGGGGTCGTCCTTTCCGCCGGGGAAATAGCGGAGATATTCGTCCCGCCAGACCCGGGCCCGGGATTCCGCATCGTCCGGCAATTCCATCTTTCCCCACAGGCGCAGTTCCAGATAGTTCTCCGTGTCTTCCTGGTCGGTGGCGTACACCAGGCATTCCGGGTTCCGCCGGAGCTGCCGGTATTTGTCGCTGTTTTTGCCGGTAGCCATCCAGATGGTCGCCAGTCCTTCGGCCCGCACCAGGGCCATGGCCCGGGCGTCCGGCCGCCCGTCTTCGCCGATGGTCACCAAAATTGCCGTCTTCATGGGGGCGAGCAGCCGCTCGGCCTCTTTTGGGGTCTTCATAGGGCCTTCCTGGTAATGAGCCTCACCTTGCGGTGATGTTGATTTCATCATACAATAGAAACCTTGACAACAGTATGTCATGATTAGGAAGCGTCACGGGGTAAAAATGAAACTGGCGAGAATCATTTCCATCATCATGCTGCTGCTTCAGCACAAAAAGATCACGGCCGACCGGCTGGCGGAGATGCTGGAAGTGTCGCCCCGAACCATCTACCGCGACCTGGAGGTCATCGGCCAGGCCGGGATACCCGTCACCACCATGGCCGGGAAGTACGGCGGGGTCGGCATCATGGAGGAATACAAGGTGGAAAAGGGGCTTTTCACCACCGCCGACATCACCTCGCTCCTGATCGGGCTGGGCAGCATCCCGCTCACGAGCGAGGAAGTGCGGACCACCCTGGCCAAAATCAAGGGGCTGATTCCCAAAGAGCAGATGCTGGATATAGAAACGAAATCCCGGCGCATCGTCGTGGACCACAGCCCCTGGTACGGCCGCCAGCCCCTTCAGCCCGGCCTGGCCAAAATCAAAAAATCGCTTGACGAGAACCGCCGCCTGTCGTTTCACTACTACGACAGCGGCGGCCGGGAAAGCCGGCGGACCATCGAGCCCTGCCAACTCCTGTGGAAGGATTCGACCTGGTACCTTTGGGCGTACTGCCTGTCGCGGCAGGATTTCCGCCTTTTCCGGATCTCCCGGATGTCGGAGGTCGAAATGCTGGAGGAGACTTTTTTTCTCCGGGAGGGATTCGAATGCCGGCCGCCCGACGAACCGGAACCGTCGGCGCTGACCATAACGCTTCTGGTGGATGAATCCCTGCGCGGCTGGGCGGCGGACCTGGCCGGGAAGGAAAATCTCGAACCCCGGGGAAACCGGAAGTTTCTGGCGCGCATCCCGTTCGTCGAAAGCGACTACGGATACGGCCTGTTGTTGTGCTTCGGCGACAAATGCGAGTGCCTGGAGCCCGAGCCGGTCCGCCGGGAAGTGGCCCGCCGGGCCGCAGCTCTCTTGCGGCAATATCAATGACGGCAATCATCCGCCGGCCCGCTCGCCACACACTCAGCCTGGTGTCCTGTGCGGTTAGCGTGATCATTAAGATAAAAACTACGCCGTGATGACGAAATTGTGAGGCATTCCATTATATTCAAGCCGCGTCGCTGGCCTAAATTTAAATTACCATGTTGGTCATAACCTTGCTTTAGAACTTATTCGTAAATAACTTTAGCTTTTCTAAAAGCAATAATAGCTGCGGCCAAATGCAGCAGGGCGATATAGGTGCAGGCCTTCTTTTCAAACCGTATCAATAGTTTTCTGAAGCGATTGAACCATGAATGCGCTCCT
>JAVBQN010000064.1:0-19364 GCA_031549025.1 Candidatus Adiutrix sp.
GGCGCGGACCGCGCCGGCGCGGTCCGCAGCCCGGTTTCAACCTTCGCCGCCGGGAGAGGGTTCCGCTCCGGGGGGGCGTCCGTCAGCCGCGGCGGTCTTGACCACCGTGGTCGAGCCCAATCCAAGCTTGAGGCGAACTCCGGCCGACTTGTATTTCTCCTCTTCGATCAGCTGCTTGAGGACGGCCACCTTCTCCACCTCTTCCAGGGAATACTGCCTCCGCTGGGTCTCGGTACGGTCGGGCTTGAGATAGTCGGAAAATTCCTTTTCCCAATATCTCAGGGTCGTCTTCTTCACGCCGGTCAATTGGGAGACCTGGTCGATGCTCAAGTTCACTTTATCCCAGACGTTGATATTATTCATTGCACATCCTCCGCCGGCGTTCGGAAACGGCCCGCCGGACCGCCGAGTCACCGCCATGATAATCGAGAATCGCGGTTTCCGTGACCACTCGCCCGGGACCGGGTATCAGTCGCCCAATGGCCGAAGCTCGCGGAAAGCCTTCCGACATTATTGACCTCCCTCTAATAATGACGCCCTTCAGAGCACTTTTCAATTCAAAGGTCATAGGCATACAATGAAAAGTGCCCGGATGTTTTGGCGTTTTGCCAAAATGGATGATAGCCATTAAAATGCAAAACGCTTTAGGGGCTACTGGCGAAGCGACCGCCGCCCGCTTTCGGGACCGGTTGCTTTTTGTTTGCTATACTCATCGGCGGTTCTGGAGAAAAGATAAACGCATTTTTACTTTTTCAGACTCTTTTCTAACTTCTTTCGAGAAATCGCCATCCACCTTCCACCTTACTATATATAGTAGTGACACTCCGCCTCAGCCTCCCCCGCCCCCAGATATGCCCTCTCTTCCCGTCCCCCGCCCGATGCGCCGGCGGCCAAGCCGGGCCAATCCCACCTGCCACTGGGTGCCCGTCAAGCTTTCGATACGCGCCGTCCCCCGGGCCGCATAGGCCCGCCGCTCCGGCCCCCCCCGTCACCCTCTCGGCCGACCAAGCCGCGGCCGCTCTCCCCCTCACTCGGAGATGGGTCCAGGGCGCAGGCCCTGGTCCGGGGCGCAGGCCCTGGTTTTAGCTTGCCTGTTGTGGGGTTTTTGTGCGAAACTGGGCTGGCCCGGAGAGGGCGCATGAGTTTTTGTGGTTGGGAGAACGGCGGCGAAGAATTATGTCCGAGACACACATCACCCCTGAGGAACTTTTCGGCCAGATCATGAAGGCCCGCACCCGCATCTACCGGCTGGCCGAAGCCACCCCGCTGGAGGTCCACGCCATGCCCGGGGGCTGGGATATGCTCCTGAAACGGGAGGATCTGTCGCCCATCCATTCCTATAAATGGCGCGGCGCCTACAACTTCATGAAGGCCCGGGAAAAAGAGGCCAAGGCCCTGGGGGTGACGGCGGCCTCGGCCGGCAACCACGCCCAGGGCGTGGCCCTGTCGGCCTCGCGGCTGGGGGTTTCGGCCCACCTGTTCATGCCCAAGGCGGCCCCGCGCCTGAAAGTGGAAGCCACCTCCCGGCTGGGGGGCTCGTGGGTGGAAATCCACCAGGTGGGTGACAACTTCGACCAGGCCTCGGCCGCGGCCGCCGATTACTGCCGCGAGAGCGGAGCCCTGTACGTGCCGCCGTACGACGACATCCTGGTCATGGCCGGCCAGGGGGTGATGGGGGACGAACTGATGGTGGGGCCCCACCGGCCGGATATCGTGTTCGTCCAGATCGGCGGGGGCGGCATGGCCGCCGGGGTGGCCACGGCCATCAAGACCTATGACCCGGCGGTGAAGATCATCGGGGTGGAGGAAGTGGGCCAGGCCTCGATGAAGGCCGCCTTCGAGGCCGGGGAGCCCGTGACCCTGGACCATGTGGACGTGTTCTGCGACGGCACGGCCGTGAAGCGGGCCGGCCAGCGGCCCTTCGAAATCCTGCGGCCCCTCTTGGACGACCTGGTCACGGTCACGGTGAGCGAAGTCTCGGCGGCCATTCAGAAATACTGGCAGGAAGCCCGGGTGCTTTCGGAGCCCTCGGGGGCCATGGGCCTGGCCGCCGCCCTGAAAATGGGGGACAAGCTCCGGGGCCTGAAGGCGGGCATCATCCTGTCCGGGGCCAACCTCGACTTCCGCCAGTTGGCCCAGATTTCCCGGCGGGCCGGGTCGGGCGTGGAAACCCGCCAGCCGTATTACCAGATCCGCCTCGACGAACGGCCCGGGGCCATGCTGGCCCTTTTGAAAACCGTGGCCCCGCTGGATCTGAACATCACCTACCTGATGGTCGGCCAGAACCACCGCAACACCGCCTACCCCATCCTGGGCTTCGACGGCCCCCAAAACCAGACGGCGAAACTGGAAAGCACCCTGGCCGCGGCCGGCTATGACTTCCGGGACGTCTCGGACCGGGCCGACCTGACCTTCCGGGTGGCGCCCTTCCAGCCGCGCATGTTCAAGCGGCCCTTCGCGGCCATTTTGCATTTTCCCGAGCGGGCCGGGGCTTTAACCGAGTTCCTGGACCGCACCGCGCCCCTGGGCACCATTTCCTATTTCAACTATGCCCACACCGGCGAACAGGTGGGCCGGGCTCTGATCGTCCTGTCTTTCGAGTCGGACCAGAACCGGGCCGACTTCATGAAGGACCTGGAACGCAAAGGGCCGCACTACACCAAGCTGGCCCCGGAAACCGTCGAGGCCCTGGGCGTGGATTACTGGCAGACCGGGGACGCCTGCCAGTGATCCCGAATCCTGAGGATAACATCTGGGAACATTCCCGGAACGTGCGGGAGCTCTACGCCCGCCGGGCCCGGGGCGAGGACGAGATGGACGCGGCCGCCCAGGCCGCCGAAATAATGACCCCGTTCATACGAAAAGCCGCCCGGCCGCTGCGTCTCCTGGACGCGGGCTGCGGGAGCGGCTACCTCTGGCATTCCTTTCATAAACGCGGGCAGACCGTGGAGTATCACGGGCTGGATTACAGCCCGAGCCTGATCGACATCGGCCGCGAAATCCTGCCCGGATACGGCCTCCCGGCCGAGCGCCTCGTTTGCGGCCGCATCGAGGACCTCCACGGCCAGGCCTTCGACCTGGTCACCCTCCTCAACACCCTCACCTTCTGCCCCGACTTCCGGGAGCCCCTGGACCGCCTGGCCGGAACCGGGGCCAAAATCATGGCCATCCGCGACAACTTCGGGCCGGACACGGTCATCCGCTGGGAGCCCGACGGCCACCTCGACCCGGGCTACAACCACCTCAAGGCGTATTGGAACCAGTGGTCCACGGCCGAAGTGACGGCCTTCCTGGCTGAATACGGATTCGTCTCCACCCAAATAACCGACCGCCGGTGCGGCGGCCGGAAAGAATTGGTGGTGGGGAAGTCCTATTACTGGTCGTGGCTGCTGGCGGTCCGCAACCCCTGAATTCCCTCACTTCCGCCGGCCCAGGCGGCGCTTCAGCAGATTGACCGCCGGCCGCATCTGCGGGCGGCGGGTGAGCACGGCCAGGACGACGTAGACCGCCACGCCCGCCCCCACCGCGACGAGGGTCCGGCCGGTCAGCGCCCACAGCGAGCCGGCGGCCATGGCCCAGGTTCCCAGCGGCCAGACGGCCGCGCCCATAAGCCCGGCGATCACGAAGCAGATCAGCATCTCCCGGAGCATGGCCTTCTGGGGAAAAGCCTTTTCCCGGGCCAGCAAGAGGGCGTACAGCCAGCAGAAATTCACTAAACTCGCCAGGGAACTGGACAGGGCCAGGCCGACGTGCTGGAAAGGCCACATCAGGATCAGGGCGAAGACCACGCCGAGCCCCAGGGAACCGGCGGCCACCATGGTGGGCGTGCGGGTGTCGGCCCGGCTGTAGAAGACCCGGGCCAGGATGCTGGCCCCGGAGAGGAACGGCAGCCCCAGGGTGTAGGCCTGGAGCGCGGCGGCGGTGCCCAGGGAACTGGCGGCCGTGAATTCCCCGCGCTGGAAGAGGCCGGTCACCAGCGGCAGGGCCAGCGCCGTCAGCCCCACCATGGCCGGGAGGGTGATGAAGAACGACAGCCCCAGGGCGAAGCGGGCGCTGTCGATGAAGCCCTCCTGGTCGCCCGAGGCGCTCTGCCGGGCCAGGGCCGGGAGGGCGGCGGTGCCGATGGCCATGCTGAAGACGCCCAAGGGGAACTGCACCAGGCGGTCGGCGAAATACAGCCAGGGGATGCTGCCGGGAGGCAGGAAAGAGCCCAAAATGGTATTGACGAAGATCGACAGCTGATACGCCGCCGCCCCCAGGGCCGCCGGCCCCATGAGGAGGAAAATTTTACCGACTCCCGGGGTGCGGAACCGGAAGCTGAACCGCAAGGGCAGGCCCGCCCGCCTGAGGCCGGGCAGTTGGATGGCCAGTTGCAGGAAGCCCCCGACCATGGTCCCCAAGGCCAGGCTCAGGATGGGCGGGGCCACGCGGGAGACCAGAAGGAAGGTCAGGGCGATGGTGGCCAGGTTGCAGATGAACGGCCCCAGGGCGGGCAGGGCGAAATAGCCCCTGGCGTTCAGGGCCCCCATGAACAGGGCGCCCAGGGCCATGAAAGAGATGTAGGGGAAGAGCACCCGGGTCAGGAAGACGGTGAGCCGGAATTTATCCGGCTCGTCGCGGAAGCCCGGGGCCATGACCGAGACCACCTCCGGGGCGAAGACGATGCCCAGGAGGCACAGGCCCGCCAGGACCAGGGTCAGCAGGGTGAAAACGCTCTTGAAAAGCTCCCCGGCGGCCGGCCGGCCGCCCTCCTGCATGGTCTGGGTGAAGACCGGGACAAAGGCCACGGTCAGGGCCCCTTCGGCCAAAAGGCGCCGGAAGAGGTTGGGCAGCCGGAAGGCCACCACGAAAGCCGCGGCCGCGGCCGAAGTGCCGAAAAAATAGGCGGCCACCTGGTCCCGGACCAGGCCAGCCACCCGGGACAAGAGCGTCGAGGCGCCCACCACCGAGGCGGCCCGAACCATTTTACGATTCTCTTCCATTTTAATCTATTGACAATCTCCCCGCGGAATTCTATAATTCCAATTCTCTTTGAGAACCGCGAACCGTGAGCGGTCGAAGGTACAGTCCCATTACGACCGCACAGGTCTTTATACCAGAAGGAGGCTCTCTTGGCCAACCATAAATCAGCCCTCAAACGAGCCCGCCAGAGCGAAACCCGGCGGGCCCGCAACCGCGTGAACAAAACGAAAGTCAAAAACGCCGTCAAGCAGGCCCGGGCCGCCGTGGGCGAGCCGGCCGACGTGGCGGCCGAGGCCCTCCAGAAGGCCATGAGCACTCTGGGCCGCGCCGCGTCCAAGGGCACGCTCCACCGGCGCAACGTCTCCCGGCGCATCAGCCGCCTGGCCAAGCAGATGTCCGCGGCCCAGAAAGCCGCCTGACCGGGTTTTTCATTTCCGTTTTCCCCACTCAAGGTCATCGTCAGTGATGGCCTTTAGTTGTTGGTAGTGTTCCGGCGTTCGCGGAGGTGGATATGCCCGGTAAAATCAGGGTGGCCCTGGTCATGGGGGGCCGTTCCAAGGAACGGGAGGTCTCCCTGGCCTCCGGAAGCGAAGTCCTGGCCCATCTCGACCGCGACCGCTTCGCGGTGACGGTCTACGATCCGGCCCACGATCTGGTCCGCCTGGCCGAGGACGCCCCCAAGCTCGACGTGGCCTTCCTGGCCCTCCACGGTACTTTCGGCGAGGACGGCACCATGCAGGGCTTCTGCGAGATGATCGGACTCCCCTACATCGGCAGCGGGGTCCTCTCCAGCGCCCTGGCCATGGACAAGGAAATCGCCAAGCGCATCTACCGCGAGGCCGGGCTCCCCGTGGCCCCGGACCTGGTGGTGGGCCGGACCGCGACCCCGGAACTGCCCGTGGCCGCCCGCCTGGCCATCAGTTCCCTGGGGTCCCCGGTGGTGGTCAAGCCCCTGCGCCAGGGCTCCTCGGTGGGCCTGTCGATCGTGGAGACCGAGGAAGCCCTCCTGGCCGCCCTGGCCCCGGTCTTCGAGCTCGACGGCGCCGCGCTCCTGGAAAAATACCTGCCCGGCCGGGAACTGACCTGCGGGGTGGTGGGCAACCAGTGGCTCACGGCCCTCCCGCCCATTGAAATCATCCCGGCCGAAGGCCACCGCTTCTTCGATTACGCGGCCAAATACCAGCCCGGCGAGGCCCGGGAAATCTGCCCGGCCGACATCCCCCCCTCCCTCACCGCCGAAATCCAACGCCTGGCCATGGGCGCCCACCGGGCCCTGGGCTGCCGGGGCCTGTCGCGCACCGACCTGATCCACTCGGACGGCCAGGTATACCTTCTGGAGACCAACACCCTGCCGGGCCTGACCTCGGGGAGTCTCTTGCCGAAAATGGCCAAAGCCCACGGCCTGACCTTCACGGCCTTTCTCAGCTACCTGATCGACCTGGTGATCCAGCCCGAAGAAGCGGTTCTCGCCGATTATAAATAATGCACCTCCGCAAGGTATAAACCGTCCGGCGGAGCGGTGGGGCCGGCCCGGCCCCGGTCGCGGGAGGCGATGATGTCGGGCAGCGAGGCCGCCGCGAGGCGGCCTCGGCCTATTTCCACCAACACGCCCGCCAGGCCCCGGACCATGTGGCGCAGAAAGCCCGAGCCGGTGAAGGTCAGGCGCCTGATATCCGCTTCGGGCGCGGTCAGTTCGGCCCGGCGGATGGTCCGCACCGTGGTCCGGACGTCGCTCCCGGCGGCCTGGAAAGCGGCGAAGTCGTGCTCGCCCAGAAGAGCCGGGAGAGCCCGGGCCACCCCATCCCAGTCGAGGCGCGGCCCCACCCACCAGGCCCGCTTATCCCATAGCGGCCGCCGGGTGGGGCTGACCAGGAGCTCATACTCATACGTCTTCCCGGCGGCGCTGAAGCGGGCGTGGAATTCGGGGGGCATTTCGCGGGCCGACAGTACGGCCACGTCCGGGGGCAGCAGGCAGTTGAGCCCCCGGACGATCTGGTCGGGCGTCCGGGAGCTTTCGGTGGTGAAACTGGCCGCCTGGGCCCGGGCGTGCACCCCGGCGTCGGTACGGCCGCTGCCGTGGAGCGTCACCGGGTGGGCGCAGAGGCGGCCCAGAGCCTCCTCCAGGACGCCCTGCACGGTCGGGCCCGCGCCGGGGCTCTGCCGCTGCCAGCCGGCGAAATTCCGGCCGTCGTATTCCACCACGATCTTGAAATTTTTCATGCGTCCTCCCGGCGCCCCCGACTGGGAAATGTACATTTTTTATTATACATAACTCACTGAAATAAGACAAAATCAAATAATGAAAACCCTCGGCCGGCCGATTGAAGCCGAGAAATAGGGCTTGACGGAGCGCCCCGGGAGGGGTATGAAACATAAGTCAAGTCGGGAAGGAGGGGCGCATGGAGTTGGCGGAACACCTGGACGACGGCGAACGACTGGCCCGCCTGGCCCTCTGCCTGGGGGTGAACGGCCATCCCGGGGCTTTCCACCGGGTCCTGCGGCACGCGGGCACGGCGGCCCGGGCCTTCGAAGGCGGGGATCTGGGCCTCCCCGGGGTCAACCTGGCCCCCCTGCTGAGCGCCGGCCTCTTCGAGGACGCCCGGGAACGGCTGGATTCGGCCCGGGACGCGGGCCGGCGGGTGATCCTCTGGGGCGACCCGGACTATCCCCTCCGGCTGGATGAAATCGTGGATCCGCCGCCGGTTCTGTGGATCCGGGGGACCCTGGAGCCGGGCGACCAATTCGCCGTGGCCCTGGTGGGCTCCCGCCAAGCCAGCCCGGGCGGGCTCACGGCCGCCCGCCGCCTGGCCCGGGAAGGCGCGCGCCAGGGCCTGACCATCGTCAGCGGCCTGGCCAAGGGCGTCGACGCCCAGGCCCATATCGGCGCCCTGGAGGCCGGGGGCCGCACCCTGGCGGTCCTGGGCTGCGGCCTGGACCACGTCTACCCCAAGGAAAACGCCGCCCTCTACGAACGCATCGCCCGGCAGGGGGCCCTGATCTCGGAATTCTGGCCGGAGACCAGCCCGCTCCCCGTCAATTTTCCCCGGCGCAACCGCATCATCGCCGGCCTCAGCCTGGCCGTGGTGGTGGTCGAGGCCGGGGAACGCAGCGGGGCCCTCATCACCGCCCGCCTGGCCTTGGAGCAGAACCGCGAGGTGATGGCCCTGCCCGGCCCGGCCGGCGCGTCCTTTGCCAAGGGCGCCCACCGCCTCATCAAGGACGGGGCGGCCCTGGTGGAAACCATGGCGGAAGTGCTGGCCGAAATCAAGCCCCGCCTGCTGGAGGGCCTGACCGCGCCCGCGCCGGGAAACCTCCCCGAACTGAAGCCGATGGAAGAGGCGGCCCCCCCGCCCGCCCTCGAGGCCCCGGCGGCGCTGGCCGGACGGCCCCCGGCCAAAGCCGCCCGGCCCGCGGCCGCCAAGCCGGCCGCGCCCCCGGCCCCCCGGCCCGAACCCGGCACCCCGGCCGCGCTGATTCTGGAGGCCCTGGGTTCCGGCCCCCGGGAGGTGGACCTCCTGATCCGGGGCACCGGACTTTCGGCGGCCGAAGTCACCGTCCACCTCCTGGGCCTGGAGATGGACGGCCTGGTGAGCCGGCTTTTGTCCGGCCAGTACGCCCTGACCGTTCACACGTAATATAGGCAACGAGGAACACACACCAAAAATGAGCAAATCGCTTCTCATCGTGGAATCGCCGGCCAAGGCCAAGACCATCGGCAAATACCTGGGCCCCGACTTTGACGTGCGCGCTTCCGTGGGACATATTATCGATCTGCCCAAGAGCAACCTCGGGGTGGACATCCAGAACGGCTTTTCCCCCGAATACGTGGTCATCGACGGCAAGCAGAAGGTCATCAGCGAACTGAAAAAGGCGGCCAAGGACAAGGACGTCGTCTACCTCGGGCCCGACCCCGACCGCGAGGGCGAGGCCATCGCCTGGCACATCGCCCAGGCCCTGGGCAAATCCCACAACTATCAGCGGGTGCTCCTCCACGAACTGACGCCGAAAGGGATCCGGGAGGCCATCGACAATCCCGTCCCCATTTCCCAGACCCGCTTCGAATCCCAGCAGACCCGCCGGATTCTGGACCGGCTGATGGGCTATCTCATTTCGCCCCTTTTGTGGGACAAGCTCAAGCGGGGCCTTTCGGCCGGCCGGGTGCAGTCCGTGGCCCTGCGCCTCATCGTCGAGCGGGAACGGGCCATCTTCGCTTTCGTGGCCGAGGAATACTGGAGCCTCACGGCCGAGTTTCTCTCCGAAGGCCTGCCCTTTTCGGCCCAGTTGAGCAAAATCGGCGACCAGAAGGCGGCCCTGAAGACCGAGGCCGAAACCCAGGCCGTGGTCAAGGCGGTCACCGGGAAGAAATTCACCGTGGCCGACCTGGCCACCAAGGAGCGACGGCGCTATCCCCTGCCCCCTTTCACCACCAGCACCCTCCAGCAGGCGGCCTTCAACCGGCTGCGCATGGCCTCCAAGCAGGCCATGCGCACGGCCCAGGAACTGTACGAAGGCGTGGACGTGGACGGCGAGGGCCAGGTGGGCCTCATCACCTACATGCGTACCGACTCGGTGCGCATCAACGGCCAGGCCGCCGGCGAGGCCCTGGACCACATCCGCAAAAGCTTCGGCCCGGATTTCGCCCCGGCCTCGCCCAACCAGTATAAAAATAAAAAAGGCGCCCAGGACGCCCACGAGGCCATCCGCCCCACCTCGGTGTCGCGCACCCCGGCCAGGCTGAAAAAGCAGTTGAGCAAGGCCCACTGGGAGCTCTACGACCTCATCTGGCGCCGCTTCGTGGCCAGCCAGATGACCCCGGCCGTTCTGGACCAGACCACGGCCGACCTCACCTCCGGCCAGTACACCTTCCGGGCCACCGGTTCGGTGGTGAAGTTCAAAGGTTTTTTAATCCTTTACGAACTGGGGCAGGAGGACGACAAAGAAATTCTGCCGCCCTTGAAGCAGGGGCAAAACCTCCCGGCGGAAAAGCTCACGCCCAAGCAGCACTTCACCCAGCCGCCCCCGCGCTTCACCGAAGCCACCTTGGTCAAGGAACTGGAGCAGAACGGCATCGGCCGGCCGTCGACCTACGCGGCCATCATTTCCACCTTGAAAGACAAGGAATACGTGGACGCGGCCAAGGGGGTCCTCCGGCCCACGGAAATGGGCTTCGCGGTCACGGACCTGTTGGTGAAGAATTTCCCGGACATCATGGACGTGGACTTCACCGCCGGCCTCGAGGAAAATTTAGACGAGATCGAGGAAGGCCGCACCGAGCACCTCGAAGTGCTCTCCCGCCTCTACAACCCCCTGGCCAAGGACCTGGACGCGGCCAAGGCGGCCATGGCCAACCTCCGCCGCGAAGGGCTCCCCACCGGCGTGGACTGCCCGGCCTGCGGGGCCAAAGAGACCCTCACCCTGCGCTACGGCCGCAACGGCTTCTACCTGGCCTGCGCCCAGTGCTCGGCCACCTGCGATTTCGAACGCGACGACCAGGGCGTGCCCCGGCCCGTGGCCCCGCCCCCTCAGGAGAGCCAGGGCGAATGCGAGAAGTGCGGCAAGCCCATGGTCATCAAGAAAGGGCGCTACGGCCACTTCCTGGCCTGCACCGGCTACCCGGAATGCAAGAACGCCAAACCTTTGAACGGCAACGGCGACGGCGACCAGGCCGCCGAAACCCCGCCGCCCCTGCCCGAGGGCTATCCCGCGACGTGCGAAAAATGCGGCCAACCCCTGGTGGTGAAGAAAAACCGCCAGGGCTCCTGGTTCGTCTCCTGCTCGGGGTATCCCAAGTGCCGCAACGCCAAGCCCTTTCCCAGCGGAATCAACTGCCCCAAGGAAGGCTGCGGCGGGCAGATCGTGGAAAAATCCTCCAAGCGCGGGCCTTTTTACGGATGCGGCAACTATCCCAAGTGCCGCTTCATCCTCAAAGGCAAGCCCGTCAAAACCCCCTGCCCGGTCTGCGGCCGCGAGTTCCTGATGGAAAACCCGGCCCTGGCCAAGGACCCGGCGGCGGCGCCCCTGATTTGTTCCACGAAGGACTGCCCGGGGCCGGGCAGCGACAACTGACGAAAACACGGACCCGGAAGAGAAGCCGCCATCAGCCTCTCTGCCGGGCCGCCGTCGGCGCTTTCAACCGCGAACAAGCCCTCTTCATTTCAATGCCGACCACCCCTCCGGCGGCCAGGCCGCCCGGTAGAGGCGGGGCCAGTATTTGCCCGCCAGCCAGAGGGACTGGCCGTCCACGGCCAGGCCGTTCAGGACCGTGTCCATGGGCCGGCCGGTGTCGACCAGCCCATGCTGTCTGGCCAGGGCCCGCAGGGGCCGGCCGTCGAGCCAGAAACGGACCCGCCCGTCGGCCAGGTCGATGGCCGCCACCATATCCTGGCCGTAGACGTTGGCCAGCAGCAGGCCCGTCTCCGGGTCCCACTCCATTTCGTTGAGATACGGCACCTCCCGGCCCTCGTCGCGCACGGTCAGGGGCTCCCCGTCCGGGGCGAAATCGCCGGGCCGGTGGGGAAAGAGCCGGGCCGAGCCGTCGGACCGCCACAGCCGGGCCCCGTCCCAGGCCAGGCCCCAGCCTTCCCCGAGGTAGGAAAAGCGCCGCTTGACCATCAGGGTGGCCGGGTCCAGCACGAAGCCGGTCTCTTCCCGCCAGGTCAGAAGATACAGTTCATCGTTGGCCGCGGTGGCCCCTTCGGCGAAATACTCCGCCGGCACGGACCATTTCTGCAAAAGGCCCGGCGCCCCCCCGGAACCGAAATCCCACTTGGTCACCGACGAGCGCCCGTAGAGCCCGGCGGATTCGAACAGCCGCCCCTGGAGGAAGAAGAGCCCCTGGGTATAGTGGTCCGGGGGGTGCGGCCGGGAACCGGTCAGGGACAGGGTCAGCACCGGGGCCGCCGCCAGGGGGGCGGCTCCGGCCAGCAGCAACATCAGGCCGAACAGCATCGAGAGGCGACGGGTCATACGCATTCCTTATAATTGTGAAAGCTGAACACGGCCGGTCCGCCCCCCGATTATTTACCAGGCCGCCGGGGACTGTGCTATAATACTCCGATTATCGGTTCGGGGGCAAGGGTACCGGCAGGTAACTCTCGCTGATAAAAAGCGACCGAACGGTGATCTTTATTCCAGATCCGCCCTCCTCCTCCGCTCCCCGGCCCCTGTTCCCGTCCCGTTTCATTTCGGCCCCGCGTCTGGCCCGCTTATTGCTCATTCAGCCGGCAACCAAATATAAAGGCTTCGGTCTGAATGAAAGGATGATACCCATGGACACTCCCGCCTCTCCCCGTTTAAGCGCCCTGAAACTCGTCGCCGGCGGCCATCGCCGGCCCGAGGTTTTCCGGCCGGAGAAGAACATCTTCGAGGCCTTCGGTCAGGACGTCTTCAGCCTGCGCCTGATGCGCGAACGGCTCCCCAAGGAAGTCTACGAACGCATCAAGAACATCGGCCACAACGGCCACACCCTGGACCCCCACGACGCCGACGTGGTCGCCAGTTCCATGAAGGACTGGGCCATGAGCCTGGGGGCCACCCACTACACCCACTGGTTCCAGCCCATGACCGGCCTCACCGCCGAAAAGCACGACGCCTTCCTGGCCCCCCTGCCGGACGGCCAGGTGATCAGCGAGTTTTCGGGCAAGATGCTGATCAAGGGCGAATCCGACGCTTCATCTTTTCCTTCCGGGGGGTTGCGCTCCACCTTCGAGGCCCGGGGCTACACCGCCTGGGATCCCACTTCCCCGGCCTTTGTGCTGCGCCACGCGAGCACGGTCACCCTGTGCATCCCCACGGTCTTCTACTCCCACACCGGGGATTCGCTGGACCGGAAGACCCCGCTCCTGCGCTCCATCGCCGCCCTCTCGCGCCAGGCCACGCGGTTGATGAACCTCATCGGCTATCCCAAGGTGACCTCGGTCTCGCCCCAGGTGGGGGCCGAGCAGGAATATTTCCTGGTGGACCGCCGCCTCTACCATTTCCGGCCCGACCTGGTCATGTGCGGCCGCACCCTCTTCGGGACCCGCTCGGCCAAGGGCCAGCAGATGGGCGACCACTACTACGCCTCCATTCCCCAGCGCATCCTGGCTTACATGAGCGACGTGGAAAACCGCCTCTTCGCCCTGGGCGTGCCCGTGCACACCCGGCATAACGAGGTGGCTCCCTGCCAGTACGAGCTGGCCCCCATTTTCGAGCCCTGTAACGTGGCCACCGACCACAACATGCTCATCATGACCATCCTCACCCGCACGGCCGAGGAGCACGACCTGGCCTGTCTCCTGCACGAAAAGCCCTTCGCCGGAGTCAACGGCTCGGGCAAGCACAACAACTGGTCCATCACCGATTCCACGGGCCGGAACCTTCTGGATCCCGGGCCCAAGCCCTGGGAGAACCTGCCGTTCCTCCTGGTCCTGGCGGCCATCATGCGGGCCATCCACCTCCACAGCCCCATCTGGCGCATCGGCATCGTCGGCGCGGGCAACGACCACCGTTTGGGCGGTCACGAAGCGCCCCCGGCCATCATTTCGGCCTATGTGGGCCACGAGTTGGAAAAGGTGGTGGACGGCATCATCGCCGGCTGCGCCGGCCCGGAAAACTGCAACAATCCCAAGCGGCTGGACCTGGGCGTCAGCGCCCTCCCCAGCCTCACCAAGGACACCGCCGACCGCAACCGCACCAGCCCTATGGCCTTCACCGGCAACAAGTTCGAGTTCCGGGCCCTGGGCGGTTCCCAGTCCGTGGCCACCATCAACATCGCCCTCAACACCACCATCGCCCAGACCATTTCCGACTTGTGCGACGCCATCGAAGCCCGGGCCGCCGATACGGCCGTCAGCGGGGTCCAGGCGGCCTGGGAACTTCTGCCCAAATTCTTCGAGGACCACCGGGCGGCCATCTTCAACGGCGACAGCTACACCGAGGAATGGCGGGAGGAAGCCGCCCGCCGGGGCCTGCCGAACCTCCGGGATTCCGTCATGGCCCTGGCCCTGTATGACACGCCCGAGGTGGTCTCGGTCTTCGAAAAGCAGCAAGTCCTGTCGCGGCCCGAGGTCCTGGCCCGGCAGCACATCCTCCTGGAAGGCTACACGGCCCGGCTCCTCATCGAGGCCGACCTGGCCCTGAGCCTGGCCCGCACCACCATCCGCCCGGCGGCCCTGAAATGGCAGGAGCGCCTGGCTCAGGCCGCCTGGCACGCCAAGGAACTGGCCGGGGATAACACCCCGGAACTGGCCGCCTATACCGAGGTCCGCGCCCTGACCACGGACCTGACCCAGGCCCTGAAGGAACTGGAAGAGGCGGTGGCCAAAGTCGAAGCCTGCCAGTGCGAAACCCTGGAAAAAGCCGCCGGCGCCCGCGACCTCCTCCTCCCGGCCATGTCCCGCGTACGCCGGCTGGCCGACCAGTTGGAAACCCTGGTGGACGCCGAGCTCTGGCCCATGCCCACGTACGCCGACATTTTCTGGAGTATATAGTGGTAAAGGGCGATTTGAAGTGGTGGGGGCTCCGCGCCCCCACACCCTGCGCCAGGGTAACACCCTGGACCCGCGGAGTCCCGGGGGAACCGGGACTCCTTCATTATTGGGGGGGGTCGCGGGCGCAAAACGGCATAGTGCCCGCACCGGCGGGAAAGGGTACGGTTGAGGGCAGACCCTGCTAGCCCACAACCGGTGCATCTGGAAGTAGAGAGTGGCGGTGTGCCGGGAACCCATGAGGTTTCCGGTAGTCATGGCAGATTGAAGGCGTATGGTCTCACCATCTTTAAAAAAGGCCTTTCCCACCAACCCCAACCGGCTGCGGGTGCTGCACACCTCGGACTGGCACCTGGGGCGGTCCCTGTATGGCCGCCGGCGGTACCACGAAAGCGCGGCCTTCCTGGATTGGCTGGTGGAAACCATTGACCGGGAAGGCGTGGATGTTCTTCTGGTGGCCGGCGACGTCTTCGATTCCCTCACCCCCTCCACCCGGGCCCAGACGCTGTATTACGGCTTTCTCGGCCGCGTGGCCACGCAAACCGCCTGCCGGCACGTGGTGGTCATCGCCGGCAACCACGATTCCCCCGCTCTCCTGACCGCTTCCGATCAGCTTTTGAAAGCGCTGGACATCCACGTGGTGGGCACCGTGGGCGATGATGTGGGCAGCGAAGTCATCGTGCTGAGGGATGATGAAACTCCGCACCTGGTGGTGGCCGCCGTGCCCTACCCCCGCGACCGCGACCTGCGCGAATCGACGGCCGGCGAAAGCGCCGAGGATAAGGAACGCCGCCTGGCCGAGGCCATCGCCGCCCATTACCGCGCGGTCGGGGCGGCGGCCGAGGAAGCACTGGCGGGTCTGCCGGTCCGGCCGCCCCTGGTGGGCCTGGGGCACCTCTTCGCCGCCGGCGGCCGCACCGTGGAGGGCGACGGGGTGCGCGGTCTGTATGTGGGCAGCCTCGGACTGGTTTCGGCCGACATATTTCCGCAAAATTTCGACTACCTGGCCCTGGGCCATCTGCACCAGCCCCAGGTGGTGGGCGGCGACCCCGCCCGGCGCTACAGCGGCGCGCCGCTGGCCATGACTTTCGCCGAGGCCGGCCGCCCCAAAAGCGTCTCCCTGGCCGATTTCATCATTTCGGAGGCGGGCGTTACGGCCCGTCCCCAAGTGGCAGTGTCCACCCTGGAAGTCCCCGTCTTCCAGCGCCTCGAGCGTCTGGCCGGGAACTGGGACGAACTGGCCGCCGGGCTCGACCGGCTCCTGGCCGAGGCTGCGGAAGCCTGGCTGGAGATCGATTACACCGGCGCGGACATTTTAGGCGACCTCAAAGAGCGGCTGGAGGCCAGGGTGGCCCGCTCCGGTTTGGAGATTTTGCGTCTGCGCAACCACCAGATCGTGGACCGCGTACTCGGCGTCCTGAATCCCGGGGAAACCCTGGACGTCCTCGACAATGACGAAATCTTCCGCCGCTGCCTCGAGGCCCGGGAAGTGCCGGAAGATCAGCGGCCCGAGCTTCTGGCCGCCTACGCCGAACTGCGGCTCGCCGTGGAAGGGGATCCGCTATGAGGATTATGAAGCTGCGCCTGGTGAACCTCAATTCCCTGGCCGGGGAATGGGTCATCGACTTTACCCATCCGGCCTATCAGGCGGGCGGCATTTTCGCCATCACCGGCCCCACCGGCGTGGGCAAAACCACCATCCTCGACGCCATCTGCCTGGCCCTCTACGGAGAAACGCCGCGTCTGAAGGACATCAGCAAAACCACCAACGAAATCATGACCCGCGGCCAGGGCCAATGCGAGGTCGAACTGACTTTCGAAACGCCGCAGGGCCGCTATCGCGGCCACTGGTCCCAGCACCGGGCCCGCAACAAACCGGGCGGAGCCTTACAGGACGCCCAGCACCGCGTGGACGATGACCTTACCGGGCAGCCTTTGGAAAATTCCCTGAAACGGACCCCGGTCCTCGTCGAAAAAATCACCGGCATGAATTTTAAACAGTTCACCCGCTCCATGATGCTGGCCCAGGGCGCTTTCGCCGCTTTTTTAGAGGCCAGGCCCGATGAACGGGCCAACCTTCTGGAACAGATCACCGGCGCGGAAGTGTACAGCCGCATTTCCCAACACGCCTATGAACGGGCCAAAAAAGAAAAGGCCAAGCTGGAAGAACTGACCCGGCATCCGGCGGCTCAAGCCCCGTCCGAGGAAGAGGTCAAAGCTCTGGCCGCCGAGCGGGAGGCCGCGACGGCCCGTCTGGCCGACCTGGCGCGGGAACTTCAAAAACAGCGGGCGGCGGCGGACTGGCTGAAAAAACTGGCCGACCTGGAGGCCGAGGCCGGGCAACTGGACGCCGAGGAAAAGGCGCTGGCCGGCCGCCGGGAAAGCTTCGCCCCGGACGAAAAGCGTCTGACGCTGGATCGAAAGGTGCTGCCGCTGGCCGGCCCCCACCACTGGCTGACCCAGGTGCGTGAACAGCGAGGCCGGGCGGCGCCGGAACTGGCCGCACGCCGGGCCGAACTGCCGGCCGCCGAAGCGGCCCGCGAGGCCACGGCCGAAGCGGCCGCGAAGGCGGAACAGGCTAAAATTCAGGCGCACGAGGCCGAGGAAAAGGCCCGCCCGACTTTGGCCCAGGCCCGGGCGCTGGATGGGGCCTTGCGGGAATTGGCCGGGCGGATCACGCCCCTGGCCGCCGAATTGCGGGACCGGCTCACTGAACTGGCCGCCTTGAGCGGTCGGGAGTTTCCGGAGGGTCCCCCTGACCGGCACGTCTTGGCCGATATTTTCACCCGCATGAAGACCGGTCTGGCGGAACAGCGGGCCGCGCTGGAAGCCCGGGCCGGCGAACTGGCGGCCCTCCTGGCCGGGCGGGACATCCCGGCCTGGCGCGATGAACTGACGGCCTTGGGCCAGCGGGAGGCCTCACTGGGAGCCCTCGGCCGCGAGGTGGAAGCAGAGGCCCAGGCTCGGCGAGATTTGACGGAGGCTGAGCAGCGCCGCCAAAAAGTCGAAGAGGAACTGGCCAAGGCGGCTGGGGAGCGGCAACTGGCTGAAGAGGCGGTGGCCGGGCTGGAGCGGGAAGAGAAACTTCTGACCGTCCAGCTGGAGCTGGAACAACGGATACGGAGCCTGGAAGAGCATCGGTCCCGCCTGGCCCCGGGCGAGCCGTGCCCTCTCTGCGGCTCTCCGGAGCACCCCTACGCCGATCCCGAACGCCTGCCGGTCCGGATCGCCACTGAGGAGGAATTGGTCCGGAACCGGAACCGCTTGAAGAACGGACGGAAGCTGATCACCGACTTGACCGGCCGGGAGGCGAAGCTGTTCCAGGCCCGGGCAAACGGCGAAGAAGCGGCCGCGCGGCTGCAAAAAGAAATCACCCGTCTGGACGGCTTGATCCGGCGCCAGTTCGCCGCCCTGGGGGCGACTGAACCGGAGGCCGATCGCCCGGCGGCGCTGAGCGAACTGAAGCGGGACAACCAGGCCCGGCTGGACCGGGTGAACGAGGTGGTCAAGCGGGCGGAACCCCTGAATAAAGAACTGGGCCAGCGCCAGGCGGCGTTCGACCGGGCGGCCTCCGCCGTGGAGCGCGGGGAACGCCTGCTGGCCGACGCGGCCGAACGGGAGGCGGCCCTGGCCAAGGACTATCAACAGCGGGAGGAACTGCGGCGGGAGAGAGCCGGTCTCCTGAATGGGGCCGACTCGGACGCCGAAGAGAAGAAACTCCGGGCCGCCCTGGCCGCCGCCGAAAAAACCCGAGCCGAGGCCGAAAAAGCTCGCCAGACCGCCCAGCTCGATCACAGCAGGCTTCACACCCGGATCACCGAGACGGCGGCCCGCCTCGAAACCCTGGAACGGGAAGTCCAGGCCCAGGCCGCCGCCTTCCAGGCCGAACTGGCGGCCGCGAACCTGCCCGACGAAGCCGCCTACCTGGCGGCCGTGCTGCCCCCGGCGGAGCGGGAACGCCTGGGAGACGAGGTCAAGGCCCTGGCCGGGGCGCTGGCCGGGCTGGCCGCCCGCCGTGAGGTCAACACCGCCGGCCTGGCGCGGGAACGGGCCCGAGTCCTCACCGACCGGCCCCCGGCCGAACTCACGGACGACATCGCGGCCCGGGAAGCGGAACAGGGGGCGCTTCAAGGCCGGCGGGAAGTCGTCATCCAAAAATTGGCCGACCATGAGCGGGCCGCCCAGGCGCACCGGGAACTCCAGGGCCTCATCGAGGCCCAGAAGCGGGAATGCGCCCGCTGGAAGACGCTCGACGAGCTCATCGGTTCGGCCGGGGGCCAGAAATACCGCAACTTTGTCCAGGGCCTCACCTTCGAGCTCATGGTCCACCAGGCCAACCGCCAGTTGGCCGACCTAAGCGACCGCTACCTTCTCCTCCCCGATCCGGCCCAGCCTCTGGAACTGAAGGTGATGGACAATTATCAGGGCGGGGAAATCCGCTCCACCAGGAACCTGTCCGGCGGCGAAAGTTTTCTGGTCAGCCTGGCCCTGGCCCTGGGCCTCTCGCGGATGGCCAGCCAGCGGGTGCGGGTCGATTCCCTCTTTCTCGACGAAGGCTTCGGCACCCTCGACGAGGACGCCCTGGACGTGGCCCTGGAAACCCTGGCCGGCCTCCGGGCCGACGGCAAGCTCATCGGGGTCATTTCCCACGTCCCGGCCCTCATCGAGCGGGTCCCCACCCAGATCCGCGTCCGCCCGCTCCACGGCCCCTACAGCGCCGTGTCCGGGCCCGGCGTTTCCGGCGATTTTTAAAATCGCTTAGAAATATTATTTTTATACGCAACTTGTATTTTAATTAGGTCGTGTCGTCAATAGATTTTGCACCAAATGGCAATACATCTGATATGAACCGTCGCCAAAAAAGAAGCAGTATTCTTGGCATACCGAGTGGCCACGCCTCGCCAGCGCTTCAATTCCATAAAAGCATTCTCCACT
>JAVBQN010000083.1:0-59395 GCA_031549025.1 Candidatus Adiutrix sp.
CCGCAGAATCACCAGGTGCTGCCCGGTGCCGGCCGCCTCGAGGCCGGCCGTGGTCAGCACCACCGCGCCCCCGGTCTCCGCCCCGACGCCCACGACGGAGTAGTCCGGCCCCCGCAGCAAGACCGTCGTCACATACGACTCCTGGTCCACGATGGCCACCAGCACATGCCGCGCCTCCAGCACCCGGAACGGAAACGCGTACTCGCTCACCGCCCCGTCCGTCACATGCACCACTTTCGATTCCGACGATGATACCGTCATTGGTCACTCCTATTTTTCGAACGGCCGCCTGATGAGCAGGTGCCACAGGTTTTCGATTGTGCTCTCGCTGTCGTCCCAATCCTCGAGGCCGTCCATGGTAACCATGGCCTGGCCGGTCGGGAGTCCTGTTGCCACGCCTACTCCCCTGACCACCTTGCGCACGTCTTTATAGTCGCCGTCATCGGTTGCGATATCCCAAGCCCCGCCGACCGCGCCGAATGTAGATTCAATTGCGCCAACAATCGGCGCCGCCTGGTAGCGAGGCGTGTCGCCCATGAGGTAGCTCATCAAATCCTTGACGACCGGGATCCCCGCCACAGAATAGCTCACGACCCCCTTACCCAGATCGGACAGCCAATCCTTCACATCGTCTTCATCTTCCGGCACTTCCCCGCGAATCAACTGATCGAACAGTGCCGGGAGCACATACAGCAACACAGCCGCCCGGGCCGCGCCGCCCACCGCTTTACCCTTTTCGCCGGCCTTCCAGTCGCGTTTGCTGTACCGGGACTGTTCCCAGGCCAGGTTGTGCGTGCCACTGAAAAAGGTGCCGTACATGGTGAAAAGCTTGCCCATATCGCCGTACCCCGCGCCACGCATAACGTGGCTTTGGTCCTTCACTCCGCCCATGGGCTGGGTGCTGCGGACGATGGCGTCGGCATAATATACGGCCTGCTCGTGAGTTTTCCCTTCCTCCAGGGCCCGCAGGTAGCCGCCGTTCCACACGCAGTTGGCCAGCAGTTGGTCGGTGATGGCGATGGGGGCAAAGGCGATTTCGCCGAACCGTTCCTTCATGGTTTTGTAAAAATAATTTCGGGTGCCCAAGGCGTCGGAAATGTCGCGGTCGTACGAAGTCTTGTTCCGGTTCTTCAGTTCCAGCGAAGCCCCATACATGAAGTCGGTGGACTTGCGGAGGTTGGTTATGTGACTCAGGGTTCCGGCCAGAAAATGCTTCGTCCCCAACAGTTGGATGCTCTGGGAAAAACCCGAGACCTGGCAGAACGCCACGGCCGCCTTGAATCCCAGTGTCGAGAGAGAGAGATTGTTGCGGATCCACCGGAGGGCATTGTTTACCTCCCTCAGTCCAATCTTATCCTTGCTCCCGGGTTTCGCCACCTCCTGAATCCACAAGGGAATTTGATTCCAATACTCCCGCCCCAGGGCCCCGACAATAGCGCCCTTGACCTCCGGGTGCTGAACAATCTTCTGCACGTCACGCACGGCCTCGCTGTAAGCCAGGTCGTGGATGTTGTCGTTCAGGCTTTTGGAGAGTACGGAAAAATTCAACAGCGGCACCAGGTTTTCGTACTTGGTTCCCACCCGTTCATTAGTGGCCGCGCTTTTGATGCTGGTGTGGTGGTAGCTTCCGCCCATCAGGTCCTTATTGGCGGCCCGTTCCTGGTTGGCGGCCGCCCGCTCACTGATCTCCTGGTCAAAGTCCAGGGGATAATATCCGCCGCGAAACGTCCCGTGATGGGTGGTGAATTCCTGGGCCTCGACTTTTTTCAGAGGCACGCCGGAACGCCGCTGTTCCAATTCGTTCAGCCGGGGATACATCTCCTGGTCGAGAAAATCCCACACCTGCTGGACGAAAACCATTTCCTCGTCCGTCAACGCGGCCCGGGCTTTTTCAATATGATCCATGGCCAAAGTGTCGCCCTGGTCGTTGATGACGATGGACATCAGCGAACGCAAGTTGCCTTCGTTGCCACTGTTCAAAACCAGTGATACCAATTGCTCCCGCACCAGCATCAACGGAAAGCCGTCAATATGCACCTTTTCGCCCCGCATTTTTCGCAACGTCTTTTCGCCGATGGTGGCGTCCACAATTTCCTTCAGGCGTTTCGTGGCCAGGTCGGTCAACTCTGTGGCCGTTTCCCATCCCTTCTGGACCGGGGCGAAGATGGCTTGACTGGCCAGGCCGTCCACCTGGCCACCGTCGAGCACCCGGCAAATGGTTTCCACTTTTATCAGAGCGGCGTTCAGCCCGGGCACGCCTTCGGCGAATTGCTTGAACGCGCCTTTTTTCTCGAATTTTCCTTCGATGATTTCCTTGTGGCTCTTGGGCGCGGCCACGTCATTATTGGTGCGGATGTTGGTGTCCAGGGCCCGGGCCAGGTTCTCCACGTTCCAGCGGCGGCCGCCGGCCACCATTTGCTGGCGCTCCCTCCCCAGATGCCGGAGGTTCTCCACCGCGTCATAAAGATCACGGAACTGGTTGTAATCGAGGCCCTGCCAGGTTTTGGGCGTCCCGGCCCGCTTCCCGTTCGGCCAGGTGGGCACCAGGCCCTTTTCGATCCATTCGGCCACCCGCACCGCCTCATCCCGGCCTTCAGCCCTGATTTCGGCGACGAAGGCCGCCAGGCTGGGCGTACCCTCCCGGGCCCCGGGCCCGATGCCGAACTGCCCCAGAAGCTGCAAAAGCTGATCGTGGTATTCCGGGGCCAGGCCGCGAGTCTCGAAATATTTGCCCGGCTGGGCGTGGGTGATCTTCTTGGCCAGGGCCTCGAACTTCAGCCGTTCCGTGCGGATCTGATTCTTGACCTGAAATTGGATGGTCATCTCCAGGGCTTTGGCCCGGGCCGCGGCCCGTCCGCCCTCCCGCGCGCCTTTGGCCTGGGCCCGCAAGCTGATCTTTAAATCGCGCATATTCAACGCGCTGGCCTCGCTCACCGGCCGCAATCCCGCCTTTTTGAGGATGGCCGACTTATACCGGGTCAATCCCCCAGGCTGATCCAGGGCTTTTTTCGTGTCCCGCAGAACCTGAGCCGCCGTCTTGGAATTGACTTTCTTCAGCCGTTCCGCTTCCACCTCCAGAATCCGCAGCTTGATTTCCTCGTCGGTGATGGGCGCGTCCACGGCCAGGGCTTCGGCGTTCGCGGTCTCCTGCTCGGCCATGTATTTGGCCTTGATGTCCTTCTTGGCCGGCCCCTCGATGAGGGCGTTCACAAAATCATCGCTGTCCATCCCGAATTTCTGGGCGAACTCGTCAAAGCCCACGCGGCTCTCAGTCTTCACCAATCCCGGCCGCTTACGGTTCAAAGCTTTGATATGGTCAGCGGTATACCCGCCGGCGTCCAGACTCTCCGCGCTGATCCCGCCATTCTGAATGATTTCGTCCATCATCCGCTGATGGGGGTGATTGTTGGCTTCATGCTCGGCCTCTTTGCGCCACATGGCTTTCAGCTTGTTTGCCTCGGCCAGTCGTGTTTTTTTGATAGCCTCCGCCTGTGCGGTCTGGGCCTCGGTCCGCGGCCCGGACAGCTCAGCGGCCACTTCCGGGGCCAACCCTTCGAGCTCGGCCAGACGAATGCCTTCAAAGGCTATTTCGTCATCGGCCGCCAATAGGCGGTCAAACACGTCCCGGACCTCGTCGGTCAGTTCCACATCCAGGTGACGCATGGACCGGTAGATATCCACCAGCCAGGTCTTCATCTTTTCGAAGACCCCGCGCAACCCTTCCACCGGGGCCCGGCCCTCCATCAGGTAGGCCTCGAAGGCCCGGGCCACTTTTTCGTGAGCCTCGGTGGACCATTGCCCGTACGGGTCCGTCTGCCCGGCGAAGTCCGCCAGGGACTCGAAGTCGGCCTTCAGTTTGTGGAAGGCATCCACGTCCGCCACTTCCTCCAGAGGCGTGGCCATCACCTGGCGCATCGTCTCCAGGAACATGTGGGCGCTTTCGTGGATGGGCGTGGAAGCGTCGGCCACCCCCTCGAAGAGGGTCATCAGGAAGCCGCCGTCCGACAACGGTTGCAGCATGCCGCGCGGAGGCTTGCCGTCGGCGGCCTGCTTGAATGAATCGGTCTTCTTTTTGAGGGCGTTGACCTCTTGCTCAATTTTTGATATATTTAAATTGCCGCTTTGAGGGCCCGAGGGGGACACGTCACGTGATCCAGGGTCAGGATGAGAGAGCCTGACACTCGGGGAAGAAGCGGCTTTATTATTGGCCAGCCAGTTTTTGACTCCCTCCGTGCTGTCTCGAAAAGCCGTCAGGATCATAGTCCGGGGCTCTCTTCTTCTTCCACCAACATTGGGCGCCCCTACTACAACCAGCGTCGATCCGTTATCCTCCAGGGTATAAATAACCGCATCAGTACCGGTCGCTCGATTCGGCCCGGCCGGAATAGTCCGTCCCCGTTCAATGACTTCCGGGATTCGTTCCCACTCGGTAAAGTCGGGGTGCCCCTCAGTTATGTGTTTGGCTTGGTCAGTCCCTATTTCAATAGTCGTATCCCCGAAAGTGTTATCAAAGCGGAAATACGGCTTGCTTCCCTGAGGATCGATTTGACCAGCCTCCCGCACAAAGTCTCCGACGGTGGCCGCCTGGCTGCGATACATAGCCGCCTGGTGCAACGCCCGCCCGCCCGCAGATTGCCCCTCCCGTCCCTTGACCACCTGAAAGTGATTCTTGAACCAGGCGTTGGGGTCCTTCACCACCGGGGACAGAATGCGGCTTATGCCCCGGGTGGCGATTTCAGCGGCCACCCGCGCCGGGCCCCGTTCCGTCCCGGCGGCGATAAGCTGCATCTCTACCGACCGCCTGGTCTCCGGGGTCACATCGGGTTGCAGTTCGATCCCGGCAAAGGGATCGCCATCCAGGGCCTCGGCCGCCTCGATCTTTTCCCGGGTCAGGTTCTTCGGCTCGGCCGTGATCAGGCCCTCGGACTGCTCGATGGACTTCCAGATGGAAGTATCCGCCACCGCCGGAATCGCGGACAGGGGAAGCTCCAGCGATGTCCCCAGGTCTACCGCTTCCTGGTACTGCTCCGTGGTGATACCCATCGGCGTGAGGAACGTATCCTCGAAGGCCTCGGCGTCCAGATCCTCCCGCTCGAAAGCGCTCTGCCGAAAGCCTTCCAAGGCCTCGGCCTCGACGAACACGCTTTCCGGCCCGCCCTGTTCCTGGGCCAGGCGCTCAATCATGGCCCCGGCCGCCTCGGGCGCGGCCTTCATATTTTCGGAGGCCTCTACCGCCGCCGCCGTCTTCTTGGCCAGGGACTCGGCCTCCCGGTTGGCGTTCCGGGCCACGGCGGCCTCGGCCTTTTTCCCCAACCATTGAAAAACCTTTGCGGAAGCCCCCCGAATAGCCTCGCCCGACAGGTGCCCCACCGGCCCGGCCCCGCCCACCAGAGCCCCGCCGCCGACCATGAATTTCACCGTCTCCAGCGCCTGGCCCAGCCGCTCGTCTAGGGTGTGCAGGTCGACGTCTGTTCCATTGAAAGTATTGGAATACCAGGCCCCCATATCATCGGCGGCCATTTCCAGCTGGTCCTGAAGAACTTCGGTTCCCGTTTCTTCGGCCGCGCGTTTGAAGAATTCGAGGGCGGCGCCGATGATTTTTTGCGAGAATTCTTTTTTCGCCGACTCTTTCATCGGGGCCACGGCAATGCCGGTCTGAAGGGTGTCCACCACCGAATTGACCATCCCGTATCCGGCGGCCACCAGATCGGCGGCCGGGCCGGTCAGGCCCATTTCCGCCGCCGCGTCGCGGCCGCGCCCCACGCCTTTCAAATAGTTGACGTAGGCCACGCCGGAAGTGAAGCCCACCGCCGCGGCCGGAATGGCGCCGATGCCGCCGGCCGCGGAACCCGCGACGGCATAGCCGCCGGTCAGGGCCACGGTTTCTTTGCGGGTCATACTGTCGATCATGCCCGCGCCCACTTCCAGAGCCTTGGCCGCGAATTCCTCCACCCCGCCTTCCGCCAGACTGTGGGCCAGGTCGGCATTGGACTCGGCCAAATAACGGCTGGTCGGCGACGTGTCGAAGTTGGTCATGCCGTAGGCCGGGGCTTGGGAAATTTGCTCCAGCCAATCGAAGCGGGCGTTTACTTCCCGCCTTTTCTCTTCCGGCAAGGGAATGGTTTTGGCCCCGCCCATTTGCTCCATGCTGGCGGCGATGTCCGCCCGTTCCGCCGCCCAGGCCTGGACGCTGTCCGGCGCCAGGGCTCCGTACGTCCCGATCAGCCCGCCCAGGTAGTCATACTGCTCCTGGAGCATCTTGTAATCCCAGACTTCGCCCATCCGCTTCCGGGTTCGCTCAAAAGCCCACATCTCTTTTTCAATCTGGCCGAACCGATTGATGTCATCCCGGTTGCCGAACGCCGCCATCATCCACGGATCGGCCAGGAGAGTGGAAACCGTCGGGTAACGGTTAGAGATTTTGGTATAGTCGTCCCGGGTCAGCGTGGGCTTTCTGATGAAGTCCGGAGCGGCGGCGATTTCTTCGGGGCTCACATTCCGCCGGGCCGCCTCCCGCAGAATCGGCAGAGCGTCACCGACATAATCGTTACCCTGGGCCCACTGTGCGGCCTCGTCCATCCGGCGGGCCCGGGCCGCCTCCGGAGGCTCCGGCGTGGCCTGGAACATCTCTTCCGCCGTCGGCCGGCGGGCCGCCATCTGGGCCGTGGTCGGCATGGGCGGGACGTCGTCTTCCATGGGCGCGTCTACCGCGTCGGCCGGCGCCGTGCTGGATTCGTCGTCGGAAAAATCTTCGGCGGCATCCGAAGCCAAAACGTCCGCCGGCTGCGATGCCCGGGCCAGCGGCGAGACCGGCATGTCCGGAATACCGTCAAATTCAGCCATGTCCATTGCTTCCGCTTCCAGATTCACCGGCATGTCACGCGCCTTTCTTGAATTGCATTCCGGCGAAGAAGGGCGCCGGGTCGACGAATTTCCCGTTTTCCCACACCCTGAAATCTAGGTGGGGGACCAGCGGTTTTTTAAAGTCGCCGCTGTTGCCGCTGTGCCCGATGAGCTGCCCCGGCTCCACCCTCTGGCCGGTTTTGACCTTGAACCCCTTGAGGTGCAGGTAAAAAGTCTTGCGCCCGTCGTCGTGGCGGATGACCACGTAGTTGCCGTTCTTCCCCTTGTATCCCGCCGTTTCCACCACGCCGCCGCCGGCCGCGCCCACGGGCGTCCCGATGGGGGCCCTGAGGTCCAGGCCCTGGTGGTTCCGGCTGGCGCCGGTGATGCCCGTGTTGCGCATCCCAAAGCGGGAAGTGCCCAACATGTTGGCCAGCGGGGCCACCAAGCCGCCGAGCTGGGCCGGCTGACCGCTCCCGACCCGGCCGGTCAAAGTCGCGAAGCCGCCGTCGTCCGCGGCCGACATCCACAGCCGCAAAACCTGGGGGACATATTTACGGGTCTCGTCCGGCACCCGGCCCCGGTCCACGGTACCCTCGCCGCTGTTATAGGCCCCCACCGCCTTGGCCACGTTGCCGTCGAACCGGTCCAGCAGGAACCGCATGTACTGGCAGGCCCCCCGGATGGATTGTTCCGGATCGGCGGGGCCCGTGATGCCGAAACGCCTGGCCGTGTCCGGCATGAACTGCATCAACCCCTGGGCCCCGGCCCCGCTTTTGGCAAAACGGTCCCCCCGGCTTTCCGTGTACATCATGGCCGCGATGAGGTTGGGGTCGATGCCCTGCGACAGGGCGTGCTTTTCGATCAGATCATTGTAGTCGTGGACCTTCCCCAGGCTGGTCAGGCTCACCCGCCCCTGGCCCGGCCAGTCCTGGGCAAAGTCCGGCGTCACTTCCCGGGCCGGCTTGTTTTCACGAAGGCCTTGGCCCACCCACTCCAGGCTGAAAGGAGTGTTCGGCAGGCCTTGCCTTTGCGCCATCTCCCGCGAGACTTGGGTAAAGGCCGTGGCCCGAGCATTCATTGGGCTATCGGTAAGCATGCTCATAGCGGTCTGGGCCACCGCCCCGGCCGAAAGAGATGACGCGCCCAAGACTCCGCCGACTCCACCCGCCTGTCCCGCAGGCTGGGGACCGGATTCCCTGAGCAGCGGCCCACGGGTTTCCCGGGGGGCCAAGAACCAGCGTTCTTTGCCGGGGCCGGGGATAGCCCAGGATATTTGCGGGAAATGCCGCTCAATAAATTTAGAAACCGCCCCGGGCGCTCCTTGCGACTCCGCATATTTGTCCACAGCGTCTTTAATCATCTGCCCCGACATCTGGTCAAAGACGGAAATCCCTTTGCGGTCAAGCTCCTCATACACGGCGTTCTTCAAAGAGAGGAGCAACAACGCGCCCTCGGACTGTGAATCGCCGTCCCCCTCTTTCCCCTGGAATTCCTTCCGCTTGCCCACCGCGTCCAAGGCCTCGGCAAAATAATTCCGCTTGGGGTGACCGTCGTCTCCGGCTCGCTCTTTTAGCCGGGATTCGTATTTGCTAAAGGTTTCAGCGGAAACGTATCTCGCTTCCGGGTCCAACTCCCTGATCAGCGAGTTCAACCCGCGCGCGTCAATCACGCTGCCGTCGTCAATGGCCATTCTGATGGTAAAGTCAATGCCCCGGCCTTCCACGCCGTCCAAACTGGGCTTGCGCTCGCTGGTCAATTCCTTGACCGCCCGGTCCTTTTCGTCACCCGGCAGATTGGAATTTAAAATCCAATCATTGGTCAGGGAATTGTTCGCCCGGAGTTGGGCCATCTCCTGCCGGGTCGCATCCTGCTCCGCCTCCTCCCGCTCCTTCCGGGCCTTGCGGTCGTTCTCTTCAATCGCCGCAACGCCTTTCAGGGCTTGGTCGAGCTCGTCATAGCTGATTTCTTTCCGGAGGAACCGATCAAATAGCCGCTCCCGAAATTCCACCGTCTCACCGGAGTTGTACGCCTCCGCACCCTCCCGTTGAATGCCTTCCACCCGGGCCTTGGATTCCGCCGTGGCGATGATCTCTTCCATCTTGGCCCGGCCGGCGGTGTCGCCGAATCGGTGCACAATGGCCCGGGCCGTGGCCGTGTCGCCCCGCAGGGCCGCCGAGCCGGCCCCGACTTCGGCCAGCTTGGCCCGGAATTCCTGTTCCTTGGCCGTGGTGTCCAAGCCGGGGTTGGCCAGGCGAATGGCGTTGATACCCCGGGCCTCGATGGATTCCCAGTTGCCGGGCAGGTGGTCGGCTTCAAGAAAGAGATTCGTCATCTCCCCATCCACCGAAGATTTCTGCCAGGCGTCGAGCTGCGCGGTCCGGTGCCCGAAGGCCAGATTCAGCCCCGAATCCCGGGCCGTGGCCAGGGATTTTTCGTAATACATTTTCTGGAAGTCGCCCTTGGCCTGGCCCTTCAGGGCTTCGCCCTCCTTGGCGTAGAAGGCTTCCATGTGGTCCACGGCGCCTCTGTAGCCGATCTCCCCCTCCATGGCCTTCATCTGGGCCAGGGCTTCCCGCTCCCGGTCCTGGAAGGACTGCACCTGGTCCATGGCTTCCAGGGTCTGGGCCTGATACTCCTGCCGCTCCAGCACCCCGGCCAGGTCGTTTATCCCGCCCGCCAGGGCTCCCAAACCCCGGCCGATGCTGGACGTATCCACCGCCCCGGCGGCGTGGCTGTCGACGCGGGCCGTGATGCGGCCGCCTAAGGGGCCGCGCTCGCCGTAGATGCTCTGTTGCGGAGTCGGTAATTTAATGCCGCCGGCCATGGGTCACATCCATTTCCCGGTTTGACTGTGATACTCATAGGCCTTGGAGACACCGCTCAAGAGGCCTCCGGCCGCGCCGAGATAGCTCCCGGTCTTGGAAGTCTTGGCGTTCGCCTTCATGACGTTGGAACTGCTCAGGGCGTTCGACCGCTGGATCTTGTAATTCAAGGCCTCGATTTCGCCCTGCCGGCTGATGGCCAACTGCTGCTCGTCGGCGTTGCGCTGGCTCTCTTCCTGAAGCAAGTTCCCCGTGGCGCCGTAGAGCATCCCGCCCTGGGCCAGCGCGGCCCGCTGGCGGCCCATGGCCTTGTGGGCGTCTTCCGCCGCCTGGGACTGCTGCACCTTCGCGTCGCTGCGGGCCATGTCGGCGTTGATGCCCGCGATTTGCGCGTTCATCCGCTCGGCCTCGGCCTGGGCCGTGTAGGCCGCCGACTGGGCCCGGCCCTGCTGTATCTGCCCGATGGCCCCCAGGACGCCGCCGGCGACCATCAAAATAGTGCTCATCAGATCACCCCCATCTGGTGGGCCGCGACCCACGTGTCGTCCTGCACCGACTGGGGCGGGAGCTGGATGGCGTTGACCCGCCGGGCTTCCCGGACGGCCTGATCGTATTCCTTCCAGGCCAGTTCCCGTTTGGAGCCGGAGGCCGAAAGACCCTCGGCCATTTCCACGGCGAGCTTACAGGCCAACGCGTCGACAAAGGAAGGCGGGAAATACCCCGCGTCCTCTATCCGCCGCAGATAGGTCAGGTTGAGGGTGGGGCCCAGGTTGGTGAGGATGTTCCGCCCTTCCAGAACATAGGCCTGGGTGTTGCCGCCGATGTAGTCGGCCATCACCGCCTGAGGCCAGGATCCCGCCTCCAGCACCCGCAGGCAGTCGGCCGGCAAAAGGTATTGATGCGCCCAGCCGAAGGCCGGCTTGTCGGCCAGGCTGGTCAACATCTTCCGGTCCTTGGCAAAATTCCAGGCGTGGGTGGAGATGACCGCGTCCCGGACCGTTTCGAACATGGACGACGCCAGCCGGGCGGGCTTGGACGGGCCCTCCAGGGACGAGATCATGGCCTCGCCCAGTTTCACCAGAGCCCGATTCACGATATCGACCGGCGCCGCCATGTTGTCCTCCTTTCGGTGAAGGCCGGGGCCGAAGCCCCGGCTGAAACAGTGATCAGTCCTTGGTGTAACGGATGGTCACCCACGACTTAGGGTAATTGGCCGCCCAATAGTCAGTCCAAGCCTGCATATGGACGGTTTCTCGATTCATAGCTATAGCCACTTGCTGGTTGGGTGCGCCATTCGCTATCGGAATCAGGTGGCAGTTACCGTTACTGACATTGGGAGAAACTGCCCAAGATCGTTCAACCCAGTAGCGACGCATATTCGGAGTATTGTGGGGAACCATTTTGCTCGGTCCGGCGGTAGGAAGCGCGCCAAAAGCGATGGTTTTCTGATAGATGACTCGATTACCGTCAGTATAGTCAATACCGACCGTTTCTTCGCTTTCACTGAGATTACCGCCAGCAAAGACCGGCGTACTCCCGCCGCCCGTACATTCGTAAGCCTGGCCGCGCTTAAGCACGATCTTCAGCCCTTCCTCGGCTTTCTTCACGCCCAGAAGGGTCAGTTCCACCTGACCGCCGGCATCGTCGCCCACGCCGGTGACCTGGTAATCGGCGCCCAGAAACAGGGGCACCTGTTCATGGTCGGCCGGGTCCACCAGCGACACGCGCAGATCGTGCGCGTCCAGCACTTTGAACGGGAAGCGGTAGTCGGTGCGGTCGGTTTCGGTGCTGTGCACCGTCTTGTGAAAATTCGAAAGCATGTTTTTTCCTTTCTTTCCAGGCCGTCATGCGGCCTTTTCTCTGATACGTTTCGTCACTTCCCCGGACGGCCAAGCCCCTGAAAACGACCAGGCCGCCCGGAGTTGTCCCGATCATTGCTCTGCGAGCAATCTCTGTTTATCGCCTGGTAAGGCGATGGTCGGACCACGCGCTTAGGCTTCGACGCAGTTGATCTGGACGAGCTTCTTTTCCTGGGTGCGGGTGGCGCCCATAACGAAGCTCATCCAGACCTGCCAGGCGTAGTTCTTGTCGGGCCGGCGGTCGATGTGGGTCTCGAGGCCGTTCCAGGTGCCGACGTGCAAGCCGCTCTTGACCCAGGCGAAGCACTTCCGCTTGCCGGCGTCCAGGGCCAGCCGCTCGGTGGCGATGAATTTGAAACCCATGAAGCTGTCCACCTCGCCGCGAACCAGGGCCTTGATCGCCGCGTAGTCCGCGCTGGTGATCTTGGGTTCATTGAGCATATCGGTGATCTGCTTCTGGGAGCAGGCCAGGAACCGCTCATCGCCCGGATCGTTTTCCGCCGCGAGGATCATCTCCCGGGCCTTGGTGAGCTTGCCCAGGGTCAACCCGCCGGTTTCGTCGATGATCTGCCCGGCCGGGAGAGCCGTGTCCTTCAGGTCGTCATAACGGCCGGTCTTGGCCACGCCGAGAGCGGCGGCGATGACGATATCGTCGTAGCGCCGGGCGTAGGCCGCCCGCATGGCCTCGGCGTAGGTGGAGCGGGGGTCGCCCAACATCCGAATGTCGTCGCCTTTGGCGGCCGGGAGCGACAGGGCGTAGTCGCCGGGGAAGACCCAGCGCTGATGATGCTCGATGTCGCCCCACACGGTGTCGCCCTTCCACTGGCCGGCCCCGGTGCCCGCGGCGAAAGGCTCGAACTCAACCTCGCCGAACTGCTTGATGACTTGGGCCTTCTCGCCCTGATAGTTGGCCAGGGTGGTGGCCCCGGCCAGGCGCGGCTGCTTCTGCTGCAAAAGCAGCTCGACGTTGGTGGTGAAATGAAGAACGTGGTGGTCCTGTACGGAAAAATCGGTAGCCATGTTTTTCTCCTTGCTGGTTGGTTATTTCGCGGTGGCCCGGCGGGTCAGCTCGGCCACTTCGGCCAGGGCTTCCTTTTCGCCGGCCAGATATCGTTTGGTAAAAGCCTCGTCGTGCTTCAGCCGGTCCAGCCGGCGCAGGGCCGCGTCCGGGGAGCCGGAGAACCCCAGCGACTGGGCGCCGTCCACGGGCTGGTCCTCGGCCAGGGACCGCCCCAACCGGGCGAAGAGCTCGGTGGCGGCCTTCACGCCCAGGGCGCTTTCGATGGCCAGGCTCACCTGCTTACCCTCGTCCTCGGGGAGACCGAACAGCCGGAACGCGCGCCGGGCCTGCTCCAGGGTTTCCTTGGGGAAGGTCTTTTCCATTTCGGCCAGTTCGGCCTGATACCGCCGCGCGTTTTCTTCCATGACGCCTTCGGCGAACGCCTGGTAAGCCCCGGCCAGCTTGTGGGCCTGGGCCTTGGAAAGCCCGGCCTCGTGCATGGCCTGGCTCATGCCGCCCATGAAGGCCTGGTCCGCGTCGGGGTCCTTGATGAGGCTGTTCAGCTCATAGCCGTCCGGCGCGTCGGGCCGGCCCAGGGCCTGGTACACGCGCTCGTAGCCCTCCTTGTCGTCGTCTCCGCTGGGCAGCACCAGGCCGCGCCCGGCCTTGTCCGCGCCTAAAAACTCCTCCATCTGGCGCGCGGTGCGCAGGGCGTCGGCCGGTTCCTTCCAGCCTTTTTCCTCGGCCATCCCGCGCAGATCGTCGGGAACCCCGGCCAGCCAATCGTTTTCAGCGGCGGGAGTTTCGGCCGGCGGCGTGTTCGTCGCTTCACTCGTCATGATAAATCTCTCCTTTGAGGTGCCGCGCCAGCTCGGTCGAAGTGGCGCCGATGTTTTTAAGAAGGTGCCGCACCACCCGGCGGCCGCCCTCGGTGAGGGCCAGGGCCTGAGGGTCCGGGGGCGCGTCTTTGAAAAAGCGGGCGAAGTCGTGAAGATCATCCAGCACGGTTTCGGCCTCGGGCTTCAGACGGCCATAGTCGTCCAGAAAGAGCTTCCGGTAGGCCCGGACCCGGGCGAACCGGCGAAAGATGATGTCAGGCAGTTCCACTGATACCTCCCGGGGTAGGCCGCAGCTTGCTTTCCGCGTTGGCCAGGCTTTCGATCCCACCCAGGGCCGCCTGGGCTTCCTGCATGGCCGCCGCCTGCTGTTCCCTGGCGGCCCGATCCTCGCGGATCGCCTCCACCTCTTCCGGGGTCCGCAGAGCGGCGGGGGTGGCGCCGAACCCTTCCCAGACCTTGCGCCCGGCTTCGGCCGTGTTGACCATGTCCACCACCGTGGGGTCGAGCTGGGCCATTTCGGTCAGCCCGCGGATGGCGTTGAGGATGGCCGTGCCGTCGCGGCTGTCCAGGGCCGCGGCCATGGGGGTGTCGTATTTGGGATGCACTTCGGCCCCGGCCTCGGCCAGTTCGTCGGGCGCCGGGGGAATGGCCCCGGCCGCGATGAGAACGTCGATCTCGCGGTCGATGATCGGCCGCAAAAGTTCCGACTGCTGGCGGCCCATGACCGGGGCCAGCAGTTGGGCTTTTTCCTGGGCCCGCTCGATGACCTCGGTGGCCGTCTTCTGGGGCGTCTCCACCAGAATCTGGAAGAGGTTGTTGTGAAAGGCCTCGTTGATGACCTGGCGGGCCTGGTCGATCATTTCCAGGCCCAGCGGCAGGTTCCCGCCCAGCTGCAAAGGCTGCACCCGGGGCCGGCCCTGCTCGTCGAGGCCGCCGAAATTCAGGGCGCCGCTTTTCAGATTGAAGCCGGAAAGGATGTCGCTCTCGGCCATCAACAGCGGCGGGTCCACCATCTTCTGACCGGCCCGCAAGAGCGTCTTTTTCATTTCGTTGACCTGGACGATGTCGGGCATCACCTCCATGGCCGGGGAGCGGCCATAAACCTCGCCGGGCGACACGGTGTAGCGCGACACGGCGTACGGCATGGTGCGGTAGCCGCTCTCCCGCACCACCTTCCGCGCCGCCCGCGCGATGTGGATGGAAGCTATCGGCATGTTCCCCGCATCAGCCTTCGCAATGATAAAATCTTTGCGGGGGAAGACGCCGTGGATGAATTCGTGTTCGGTTTCCATGCGGCGGGCGTCCTCGGCGTTGCGCCGGATGTCTTCGGGCAATTCGTCGCCGAACTCGGCCAGGGCCTGGCGGGCGGTGAGCTTGTACCACCGGAAGACCGTGTCCACCCGCCCGGCCGCGTCCTCGGCCAGATAGACCTCGTGCACGGGGATGCATTGATAGCGCAGGCCTTCCCCCAGCCGGTCATCGACGAAGATCACCGCCGTGCCGCACACGCCCAGCGAAATGAAGGCCTCGGTCATCTGGTTGGCGAAATTGGCCTCGGGCGCGTAGCGGGCGCTGAACAGAAGGTCCCGTACCATCGACAGATAGCGGGCCACGTCCGGGGCCTGATCGAGAAAGCCCTGACCGCTCACCAGCGAATGCCACTTCTGGGTGCGCGGCACCAAAATGGCCTCCAGGGCCGCCGCGAAGCGCGACAGGGCCAGGGGCGCGGTCGAGTCGAAGATGTGGACGGGCTGGCGGTTGTTCCGGCCCAGGCGCGGCATCACGTAGTCGGCGCACTTCTGCCACGCGCCCTCCCATTCGCTCCGCCGGGATTCCAGGCTGTCGAAGCGTTTCAGAATTTTGTCGGCGTCCGCTGTCATTCCTGGCCTCCGATGTCAATGCTCGCGATCAAAGCGAGCAGGGTGAACGGCAAAGGATACGTCTGGATCACGGTGATGGTCCCGCCGGTTTCGTAGCCGCCGGGCCAGGCCAGCCGCTTATCGCCGGTGAAGAGCGGCACGGCCCGGTCCAGATCATCGCTTCCCAGGCGGTATTCCAGTTCGTCCATCTGGCCCAACCCCGGGCCGGCCGCGCCGCCGCCCGATTCCAACAGTCGCAGAATCACCGACACGATGCGCTTGATCCGGCCCTGGGCCGTGCCGTCCGCGAGGCTGGCCTCGAAATTCAGCGTGGTCAGAGTGGAAGTGTACGGGAGGCCCACCTGCACCACGTCCGCCGGCCGGTCCAGGATGATCTTGCCGCCGGAAACCACTTTCGGGGGCTGCACCCCGCCGTCGCCCAGAATGGCCACTTCGCATCGCTCCAGGTGACCCAGTCCGGTGATTTCAGTGAGGCCCTTGCCCCGCACGGTGATTCCCGAATCCACAAAGAAGGCCTCGGACGCCGCCTCGCCCAGGTCGAGCCCGTGGTCCAGGGTCTCGATGTAATAGACCGTCTGGCCAAGAATTTCCCGCTGGACCGACAACCACAATTCGTCCCGCCCGCCGTGCCGGGCCGGGACCACGGCCAGCTGCGAAACCGCCCCTTCGCCGCCCAGAATATGGCGATGCCAGGCGGCCATTTCCTGGTCCGGGGAATAGGTCAGGCCGATCAACTGCCCGTCGGGCCGCGTGGCCCACAGGGTCTCGATGGGTTCCGACTGCCAGGCCAGCCCCGTGAGCCCGCCTTTGGTGATGTGCTCGGCGGCCACGGCCACGTCGCTGGCCTTGTAATTTTCGCCTAAAGAATCGAAAATGAATTCGCGCAGCTTGCGGCCGGCCCGCTGGGCGAACAGCACCACCGGCCCCACCCGCAGCGGCTGAATGGCGGAACTGCCGTAGGCGGTCTCGGGCACGCATTTGCTGTTCTCCGGCCCGAAGGGATCCACGGTGGTGGTTTCGCCGATGGTGAATTCGCCGCCGGTGGTGCCCACCAACAGGTCCCCGGCCGAGCACAGCCACTCGATGCGGTCCATCTGCTCGGAATACACGGCCACTTCCAGCGGATCGTCCGCCGCGATGGGCACGTCCGAGCCGCGCACGATATAGCCCACGGAAGTGTTGTCGCCCAAATCCACGGCCGGGTCCGTGGTCATGGAGGAATACTTCGGATCCACGGTCAGCCTGGCCACATCCATCGGGCTCGACACCCGCTTGGCGGTGAGCGTGCCCAAGAGCGAGTTGGCCGAAATGGCGAAATAGTTGGCCGTGCCCACGGCCACGAAGCCCAGCCGCGTGAGCCCCTTTTTGATGTCGCGGGCCGTGATGGTGGCTGTGCTCCCGACGAGAGAGACCGTGGCCTCCTCCGGGTCGAAGGAAGTGGTCACGGAGTAGGCTTTGCCTTCCCACACCAGGCCCACCACGACCGTGCCCGCGCTCTGGCTGGCGGATATGGACCAGCTGGAACTCAGCAGGGTCACCGTGGCCCCCGGCAGGGCCCGGCTGGTCAGTTCGAAATTTTCGAACGCCCCGGCCTGGCTGATATGCACTTTCTGCCCGGCCGCCAGGCACAGCCGCTCGCGCCACAGGGCCACGGCCGTGGCGTTGGGCCGCGTTCCCCAGCCCGGCAACGCCGCGATCCGCCAATCCGTGACGCCGTACCGCATGAGCTTCTGCGGCGGCTTTCCCGGGCAGACGATGTACATCACGTCCCCGCTCTGCACATACTTCAGCGCGCAGATGCCGCTGGCATAAAACAAGTCGGCCTGGGTCCACGGCGTGGCGATCTGGTACGGCGTCGCCCCGTTCATGACCGGCGCGCCGTCGGTGTAGAACCGCATGTACTTGTCCCCGGCCTCGACGATGTACGACGTGGTGTCCGAATACACGAAGTCCAACAGGGCCACGGGCTTTGCGCCGTTGTCGGCCTTGGCCACGAACCGTGTCCCCCCGCGCCGCCGGGCCGCGCCCTGGAGCAATGGCAGGAAGTTCACCATGGTCTTGCACCCGGCCGGATACTTGGCCACGTCGGTCCGCGAGCCCAGCAGGGGCGACGTCTCGCCGAAGGTGAAGCGGTTTATGTGCGCGGCGATCTTCATTTAACTCCCCAGCATCGTCTTCCGCTCGCCGGTCTCCCCGGCCAGAATGGTGGACTCCCGGCCGCTGGCGCTCACGTTTTTCTTCTTCCGCTTGTTATCCTCGTCAATGGCCAGCTTCTTGGCCTCGGCCGCCTGGGCCGCCTCATTGGCCTTGCGCTTCTGTTCCTCGGCCGCGACCAGGGCGGACTTGTCGACCTTCGGGGTCGGCGGTTTGCCGAATAGACTGCTCATGCGTCACCTTCCTTTGGAAAAAATAGAAACATCGTCCCGGATACGGATCGCCCCAGCCGGGCCATCCAGCAGGCCCCGGGGATTTCGCCCATCTCCAGCCCGCCCAACTCCCGGGCATACTGAACGGCCCCGGCGAACGTAACCGGGATCAGACCGATCAGGCAGGCCCAGGGATGCGACTTGAAACAGAGACCCAGCGCCTCGCGCCCGAGCCGAACCCGGTCCGCCCGCCCCGCGCGGAACATCGCGAAGTGGATGCGCGCCGTGTCGCCCTCGCAATGCGAAAGGTAAGCGAATCCCAGCGGCGCCCCGTCCTCGATCCGATACCCGGCGAAGAACAGCGGCGACAGCCTGACCACGTCCAGGAAGGCGGTCCAGTTTACGGCCTCCGCCTCCCGGCCGATGACGGCCAGCTGCCGCTCCCGCCCGGCGCATTCGTAGAGCGCCGCCAAATCCTTGGCCGTCAACGCCGAATCCTTCGCGCCGCTTTCCGGGCAATACACTTTGACGAGCATCAATCCATCTCCGCGAATTTCGGCCGGCTCGCCCGCCGATCTTCCGAGGACACCGGATAGGCGAAGGTCAGGGCCAGGGCGTCGGCGATATCGGTAGAGGCCAGGCCGCGTTTTTTCAAACTTTCTTTGCTTTCGATTTTCAAGCGGCCGGAGGAATCGAATTCATATTTGGGGGCCAGGAGGTCCACCCGCAGGTCTTCCCGGGGCGGCAACACCGCGCCCTCGGTGATCCATTCCCTCATGCGGTTCCACATTTCGGCTTTGAGGTTGACGAACTTGTCGGGATTGCTGGCCCGGGCCCCGGCATTGACGCCGATGGCCTGGTGTCCCAGCTGCCGCAGACGGTCCAAGGGACCGCTGCCCAGGCCCACCACGTCGACGAACACCGCCCGGGGCTGATATTGGTTGATGGCCGTGCTGGTCCCGTCGGCGGTTCGCATCAGGTCCTGCCCCTGCCAGATCAGAACGCGTTCCACCGCCAACCCGCGCCGCATGACCAGCACCGTGCGGTCATCGCCGTACCGGGCGACGTCCAGGCCGAAGACCAGGGGGCGAGTGTTGACGAAGGGCCGTTCCCGGCCCATGGCTTCGTGGACGGCCGAAAAGTCGATGAAGATGCCCACCGCGTCCGCGGTGAAGTCGCACAGAAACTCCTGGCGGTAAACGGACTCCGACGACTCGGCCTTCACGTCCCGGGCCTCGTCCAGGCTCAGCGGCGGATCGGCCGTGGCCATGGTGTAGTCCAGAGGATAGAGCTTAGCCACCCAGGCGCCGCTCTCATCTTTGGAGGCCTTCTCGTACAGGTTGTAAAAAGCGTTGACGCCCTTGGGCGTCCCGATGAAGACGGCCCACCCTTGCCGGTCCGCCAGGGCCGGGCGGATGATTTCCTCCCAGACCTCCGGCTTCATCTGGGCCACCTCGTCCATGATCACGCCGTCAAAGTAGAGCCCCCGCAGGGAGTCGGGGTTGTCGGCGCCGAAGATGCGGATGCGGGCCCGGTTCGGAAGCTCGACAAAGAGGTCCTGTTCGTTGGCCTTGCGGCCGGGAATAGGCGCGGTGAAATGTTTGAGATATTCCCAGGCGATGGCCTTGCCCTGCTTCAGGAGCGGGGCCACATAGCCGTAGAAACCGCGATCCTTGCCGTCGGTCACCGCCCGCTTGATAAGCTGGTTGATCATGGCCACGGTCTTGCCCATGCGCCGGTGGGCCACCACCACGGCGAAACGGTGGCGATCCAGCAGAGCATGAACTTCGCGCTGCACCTGGCGCGGCCGGTAGTCGATGGTCACTTCCATGACAGCACCATCTCACCTTGAAGTGTGGCGTCGACCTTGTCGATAAAGTCGCCCTCGGACTTCCCGAGCAGTTCGGAGGCCCTGAGGCGATCTTTCACCTCGACGTCACCGTTACCCATGATGCCGGTCCAAAACTCCTGCCGCTGCTGACGGTTGGCGATTCGCCCCCGGGATTCCTTTTGCTCACGATTTTTGATGGCGTTCTGAATGTTGACATTCTTTAACAGCCGCGAAGCCTGGAAGGCGGCCGTTTTCGGGCTGTACCCGGCCTTGATGGCCGCCTCGGTGCCATTCCCGTCGTAGAGTTCCGCGAAAGCTTTCTGTTTGGGGGTCAGCGTGCTCATGACCAATTTTTGCCATAAGTCAAGCGGCATGTGTGAAAAATTCAAAAATGGCAAAAATTTATATCAATGATTATTGGCAGTTACAATATGCACCTGGAAAAAGTGCTACAATTTCGGGGCTTCGCGGCGGGACGAGAGAACAGGGGATTTGACACATTGACAAATAAAATCAATATGTTGCATTATTTGAAAAATTTCAGGATAGAATGAAGCGGAGGACGCCCCAATTTGGGGAAATCAAGGGGGCGCAGGATCGTGGGAAAAAACAGTGGGGGTATTTGGGGTTGGTGGGGTTGGCAGATACGGACAATTTAGTCATATTATTGAAATTATTATTAAAAATTACACTAGTGAAATATTGTTATATGTTTTATGATAATAAAAATAATAATAAAATTAATATATTATCTCTCTATCTCTTACAGTGGGGTTGTGGGGTTGCACCTTCCTCCATTTTTATCTCGCAATACGAGATGTAGCTTTTAGCGGTTTTGTCTTTCTTCGTGTCGCCATGTGAGATGATCCCTCCATTTGCCTCCCCGCCGCAGACCCCAACCCCACCACCGACACTATGTCATATAGATGAAATTATTCGATAAACACGTGGGGTTGAAAAAACAGTGGGGTTGCCGGCAAGTAAAAAACCCGGCCGAAGCCGGGCTTATGATTTATTCCACTTCCCCCACATCGCGCACCCATAGCACGGATGATAGGAAACGCCACTGGACTCTATTTCCGCCATGGCCTGGTCCATCATGGCGTTCAACTTTTCCCGCCAGCGGCGGAACTCCTCCAGAATTTCATTGCACCTTTTCAAACGCTGAACTTCGCACTCCAGCAACCGGGTATCTTTTTCGGACCGGGCCTTGTTTTTCCGTTTCAACGCGGCCTTCACCCCGGGAATTTCCGGCGGCAGCGGGGGCTCATAATTGCAAATGCACCGGCCGGCTTCACGAATATCCACCCAAAAACAATGAGGGCACAATTGTTCCATCAATCCTCAATCTCCTGTCAAGCCCAAAAGGCGCCCACCGGAACTACAGTATATTATGAAAACTCAAACGCGCCCGATTGTAGGGGCCCAAAGGTGCTTCGCACAATTCAAAAACGGTTATATCCGCATCGCTATCTTCAGTAACAGTCCAGTTCCTCTGAAAATTGTTCTTCAGAAAACGGGCGTTATTCGTTCTGCCATCCACAATGATCATTAACCCCGGGACAAAGGTGGGTTCCAGACGTAGCAGGTCGCCCGACATGACCGTGCGCTCAAGGTTGGTCGCGAAATCGCTGCCGTCTATTTCACCTTGAACCTGATGGCCGGCCGGGCCGTCGAGATAGATGAAATCAGGGCAAACATTTGGTATTTTTGAGAAATAGTGGCATAATCTGTCGTGGAAAGTACCGATATGCACTTCGCTATGGCTTATCACCACATGTTCGTGAAGATGTGAAGGAATTCTTCGCCGTGCGATTTCGATCCAATCCTGGTCAGCATCGACGGCAAAAAGCTTGAAGGGGTGGAGACATCGAAGATCCTGTATGCCGGCTTCATAATCTTTTTTATTCTTGGCCAGGGCGTCAGCCATGATCAAGGTGGAGAACCCGACTCCAAATTCCAGGGCGGTCAAAACTTTTCGTTGGCGAATGGTTTTATGAAGCCGTACCAGGTCCGCTAAATCCGGAAAAAATGGGGTCGTGTTCGCGGGGTTGATCGCGTCAAGGGGGCCATACGCGGCGGCCCCGGATAATTGGCACAACAAATCAAGGCCTTCATTACAATAGTATTCCTTATTTTCTTTTTCAGTCATCTGGTCCACGTTGATACCTCTGCGTTATTTATCTAATTTTTGAAGCGAATGCAGCGCCTCAATACTCCCGCCAACTCCAGGCCCCTCCATCAATCCTCAAACTCCCGCCAGGCCCAGATGACCTTGCCGACCAGGATCACCTCGTCCACCCGCTTGAAAACCGGCTTGTTCAAGGGATTCTCCGACTCGATGGATAAAATTTTGCCTTTGTCGGCCCAACGCAGATACTTTATCGCACACTCGCCGTCATAGAGATCCCAACACAGCACATAAATCCGCCCCTCTTTGAGGTGCCGCAAGTCATTGTGGCTGGTATCGGCCAAAACGATCCCGCCGTCGGCGATCAGCGGCTCCATGGACGAGCCGCCCACCCGAAAAGCCTGGAGATTCTTGGCATTGCGCCGCCCCAGGGAAGGCCCGTGCACCACGATGTGGCTGTCCTCCGCCGTGCGGGTGAAGGGAACGGCGTGTTGCGACCCGGCCGCCAACCGCATGTCGTCGCTGAACGGCACGGTGAAGAAGCCCCGCTCCGTCATTTCGTCGGATGACATATAGGGAGCGTACCCATTGTCATCCTCCGACTCATACGAATCCGGCACATCCGGAGCGTTGCCAAGGTGCAGCCCGGGAACTAAACCGCGAAGTTCCTGATTGTAGTCCAGGCCGATATTGGCCATGGTGTTGGCCACCAGGTCCAGGGTCGCGTTGCGGCGGCCGGTCAAAATGTGCCCGACGGAAGCTACCGACATCTTCAGCCGTTTGGCCGCTTCCTGGTAGGTCAATCCATTGGTTTTCAGATATTGCGCCAACCACACCTTAAAAGCGTGATTCAATTCATCTTTTGTGAACAGCAAGGCCATGGCTCGGATCCATCCTTTCTACGTGAGTATTATAATATCATGTCTGAAATAAAAAATCTATACCCGGGTATATTTTAGGCTTGACTTTTTCTTTCTACCCGGGTAGCATTGAATCATGTTCATCGGAGGTGCCGGGCATGAACGCTAAACAAAGATTGGCCGAAATGATTAATATAAAAATTTCAATGATTTATCATTTATTAAACGGCGTCAGAAACGCTTCCGGGCGAACCGCCGTGGATATTTCCAAAGCGACTTCTTCTTCGGTAGAAATTTGGTGGCGCCCCCGGACCCCTGAAGAAAAAATCCAAATGATTGCAGCTCGTCAGGCGGCCTTCCAGACTTGGGCGGAAAGGAACCCTTAATAAATGGTTTCGCCCCCCCCCCCCCGCTCTCGGCCAAAAAGTTTCTCGCGGTTAACCGTTTTGACGGCCGCGCGATTTCGCCAGGGTTAACCGTTCTGACGGCCCTGGCATCGCCAAGGGCGGCGATTTGGTGGTTAACCGTTCGACGGCCACCATGGTTTTCACAATAGAAGGCTTTTGAAAACAACGCGCTTTCGCGTCACAGCGAAGCTGTACTCATCACCCCGAAGGCCCGGCTTGAAGTCCGGCTTTCCCGGGGCCTGGAAACCTCTGTCCCTAAATTAGGAAAGGATCCTTCACATGCCCAACCCCGCCAACGTCTCTCCATGCCCGCCCCCACTGTCGGGAGCGACCGAAGACCCCGCGTCCCTGGTGGATTTGGCCGCCAGCATCAAAGAGAGTATTGCCGAAATGACCGAGGACCTCCGCCGGATCAACCAGGTCCTGGCCGAGAAGGCCGCCTTCAAACCCGGCTCCAAAACCGGCCACCTGGCCGGCCGTCACTTCGCGGCCAAAGTCTCACTGCGCGAAAACGTCAAGTGGGACCAGGACGTCCTGGCGAACGTCCGTCAGGCCATGGGCGATGCGGAATTCTTCCGCGTCTTCAAGTGGGAATTCAAGCCCGCCAGTGAAAAAGTCCTGGCTGGCGCCCTGGAATTCGGCCAGCACGGGCACCTCATCGCCGCGGCCCGCACCATCACCGAAGGCGCGCCCCAGGTGTCCTTCGAGAAGCTGGAGTCCTGCTGATGGCCCTGCAATTCATCACCCCCCAGAGCGCCGACCGCCTGACGGCCCTGGTCATCGGCCGGGCCGGCATCGGCAAGACTTCGCTCCTGCGGACCATCCCCGAGGACGAGCCGGTCTGCACCCTGTCGGCCGAGGCCGGGCTCCTCTGCGTTCGTGACCTGGTCACGGCCGGCCGGGTCACGGGCGTGGAGATCCGGTCCCTGGCCGAGTTTCAGGAAGCCCTGGCCGCGCTTAAAACTGAGGAATGGCGGGCGGCCTACCGCTGGGTCTTCATCGACAGTTTAACGGAAATCGCCGCCCGCTGCGTCGAGGATTACCAGCGCCGCTACCCCGACAAGAAGGACTCCTTCAACCTCTGGGGCGGCTATCTCGACACCATGACCGGCCTCATCAAAGCCTTTCGCGACCTCACCAGCTACAACGTGGTCTTCACCTGCCTGGAATCGGTGGAGTATGACGAAGTCAAGCGCCGCCACATCGGGCCGGACATCTCCGGCCGGCAGCTCAAGGAACGCCTCACCAGCTATTTCGACGAAGTCTTTTACATGACCTCCATGCCGGGCGCGAACGGCGACGAGCGGCGCGTCCTGTATACCCAGCCCCGCCCCGGCCAGCCCGGCAAAGACCGCAGCGGCCGGCTCGACGAAATCGAAAACCCCGACCTGGCCCACATCAAGGCCAAAATTTTAGGAGACTGACCATGACCTTGCTCAACATGGATTTGCACGACACCCCCGATACCCTGGGCTTCGATCCCATCCCGGCCGGCGACTATACGGCCCAGATCGTCGATACCGAAATCGCCCATTCCAAAGCCGAAGAACTGATGCTCAGCATGTCCTGGCTCATCATGGAAGGCGACCACGCCGAACGCCTGGTGTTCGACCGGGTCATGCTTTCCGGTTCCGATAAGGCCGTGGCCTTCGGCAAGCGCAAGGTTAAAACCATAGCCACGGCCGTGGGTCACCCCAATCCCAACCGCGTCGAGGATTCCGAGGAACTCCACGGGCTCCCCTGCCTCATCACCGTGGCCATCCGCGAATGGAACGGCGAAAACCGCAACGAAGTCAAAAACTACAAGCCCCTCACCGCGCCGCAGCCCCAGGTTCCGGCCGCTCCTCCCGCCCAAGCGCAAGCCCCCGCTCCCCCCGCGACTAGAATGCCGCCGCCCCCTGCTCCCCCCAAAACTGGGGCCACCCCGCCGCCGCCCCGCCAGGGCCAGGCCCGCCCGCAAACCCCGTTCGATCCCCCGGCCGGAGGCGACGTATGATCACCACCGCGCGCCTGAATCATCTGGAAGAAATCCGCCGCCGCTACCTGGAAGGGCTGCCGAACGAGGTTGAGGACGAAATGGTCGTCGACCTTTTCACCATGCTCGGCGACATGTCCCTGCGCAACGAAATCCTGCGGGCCGAAATCGAGGATCTGAAGCGCGAGCTTCGGCTCCAGACCGCCGCCCGGCACCAGGCCTGACCCATGATCGAACTCCGGCCCTACCAAATCGAGGCCTTGCAAACCGTCATGGCCGACCTGCGGGAAGAGCGGTTCGCGCTTCTCCAGGCGGCCACCGGGGCCGGCAAGACCATCATTTTTTCGGAACTGATCCGGCAATGGATGACCGAGTATCCGGCCATGCGCATCGGCATCGCGGCCCACCGCCAGGAACTCATCACCCAGGCCCGGGATAAGCTGGTCACGGTCTGGCCCGAGGGGCGCCGCCACATCGGCCTGGCCTGCGCGGGCGTCGGGCGGGTGGACGTCAACCAGCCCGTGGTCATCGGCTCGGTGCAGACCCTGGCCCGCCGGGCCCTCCGCCGCCCTATCCATTTATTGATCATCGACGAAGCCCACCGGGTGCCGGCCTTGAAGACGGATGTCCGCTACCCGGACACGGACATGGGCGGGGAACGGCCGGTGGACGGAGTTGGCCCCGGGTCCCACCCGGCCGGCGGGCAATACCACGACCTGGTTGATCGGCTCTCGGCGATCAATCCGGGCCTCCGCGTCCTGGGCGTCACGGCCACACCGTTCCGCCTGAGCCACGGCTACATTTACGGCAATGAGTGTAAGCCGGGCCACAGCAACCTGTGGCCCCGGCTCAACTATCAAATCACCCTCGATGACCTCGTCGCCGGCGGGCACCTGTCGCCCATCCGCGCCAAAGAGGCGGTGGACATGGGCGAATCCCTGGCCGGGGTGCGGCTCGCCAAAGGGGAATATGACCAGGGGCAGCTGGGCGACCTCCTGTCCCGCGAAGTCCATATCCAGTCGGCCGTCGAGGCTTATGAAAAATACGGCGAGGGCCGCGACAAGGTCCTGGCCTTCGCCGTCACCATCGAGCACGCCGTCAAGCTGGCCGAGGCCTTCGCCCGCGCCGGCCATCCGGCGGAGGCCGTCCACTCCAATCTGCACGGCCGGGACCGCCAGCGCATCCTCGCGAGTTTCGACCACGGCGGCTTGAAGGTCCTGGTCAACGTCGGCATCCTCACCGAGGGGTGGGACAGCCCCCGCGTCAACTGCATCCTCATGTGCCGCCCCACCAAGGCCCCGGCCCTGTTCGTCCAGATGATCGGCCGCGGCACCCGGCTGCATCCCGGCAAAACGGACCTCCTGGTCCTGGACCTGGCCAACAACTTTCGCACCCACGGCGACCCGTCCGATCCGGAAGTCGAGTTCGGAAGCGGCGGTTCCCGGAAAGAAAAAAAGCCGGAGCCCCGGGTCTGCCCGATCTGCCAGGCCATCGTCCCGGTCAATCAAAATCGCTGCTGGTCCTGCGGCCACGTCTGGCAAATCGAATTGACCGAAAAGACCGAGTCCCCGGAGATGGTTGAAATCCGGCCTCTGCCGCCGGGTGCCAGTCGGGTGGAAAGCTGGTGGGCTGAAGACCACGTCTCCCAAAAGGGCAATTACCTGATGCGCCTGGTGGTGAAATGCCGCCCCGGCAACCAGGTCTGGCATTTCCTGGATTTCGACGGAACCGCGTCGGCCTTCGGCCGGAAAAAGGCGCGGATTCTGTGGTGGCAGTTGACCGGCGGCGGCATTCCCCCCGAAAGCGTGCGCGAAGCCCTGGCCCGGCAGGGCGAACTGCGAATGCCCGAATTCGTCACCGTGGTCAAGGACAATGGATATAAGAGAATCAAGGAATTCGGCTGACGGCCGGCGACGGGCGCCGGCCGCCGGGAAAAGATCAGGCCGCCTTGACGCCCGCCTGGATTTTGAACAAGAGGTCCATGGCCGCGCGGGATTGGGTGATCATATGGTCGATCCATCGGAACATGCCTTCGTGATCGCGGTAGACGTTGCTGGATTTGGTGGCTTTCAGCAGCAGGTCGAAGTCGGGGCCGCACTGGTCTTCCAGGGCGTGAATCTTGGTGACGACCGCCGCCAAAAAGGCTTTCACCGCCTGGTTCGCTTCCTCGCATTTCAACTGGGCGATGAGCCCCTGGGCCTCGAAGCGCTTCAGCTCGGCTCTGGTCATGATCTCGGCGTTTTTAGGCAGAAAGGCGGAAAGAGGATGGGGCGCGGGGTGCTGATGCTGATACGGGCAGACGAAGGTTGCGGCTTCCGGGGCGGGCAGGTCCCGCCCGGCGGGCAGGGCCCGGTCGATCAGCGTCCACGTGCGGGGGTAGCGGAAGCTGACCAGCCCTTCCGCCCGCATTTTCATCAGGGAATTTTTCGCCGCCCCGGCCGAGCAATCGTTGATGTTTTTGTAAATGTCCCGAAGCGAGGCCGTGCCGCCGTGCTTGCACAGTTGATACAGAATGCGTTCCCGCAAAGATTTGGGCTCCCGCCCGGTCGGCGTCATGGGGACCACGGCCCGCACGGCCTCCTTGGCGATGCGTTCGCACTCGATGAAATAGCGCCGCACCTGAAGGCCCTTCTCGTTGTTTTCGACCATGGCCAACTGCTTGGCCATGTCGATGGTCAGGGTGTAAGTGGCCGGATGGCGATGTCCGAGCTTTTCGCCAGATTTGGCGAAAAGAATAAAATCAACACCTTCGGTGAATCCGTATTTCTCGATGCGGTCTTTAATCCAGTTGGAAAAGTCGCGGCCAACTTCGAGAAAAACATGAAGTTCTCGGGCGTCGCAAGTGAGGGTCGATTGGTTGTTGATGGTGGACGTGGAGACGGGAATGAGTTGGAAGTTGTCGGACATAAGGCACCTCTAATTTTTTTCAGTGACCCTCGTAAAAAAGGGCCGGGTGCTGAAAACAGCTTAGAGGAGCTGCGGGCTACTTTCCCGAAGGTATTGTATATCGCCCACACCCGGCCCATAAGAAACTTATCGGCAGATTCAGGACACAAAAAAAGCACGAACTGCGGGTGTGCGACCGCCTCTAAAGGTGTTTTCAGCACCTGGCAAAAAGTAAAGCACAGAGTGAAGCGGATGTCAAGCAATTATTTCTTCTTTGGCAATATTCCAATTTTGTCATTAAAGATTGAGCCTAAAATCGCAAAAAACACTATAGACACACCGCCAACCGCAGCGCTATGCCCCCCGACTTTGGCTACTATAGTTCTAAATGATTGGGACCCCAAGTCCAAAGGAATGCTGATTAAATTAATAGCCAGGCACGCGACCCCCACGCCAAGCGATCCTGCTATAAAAATGAAAAAGGTAGTAAGCCAATTGGTTTTAATCAGCAGGTATATGCAGTTTGTCAATGGCCACAGTAGTAGCCATAAAGATAAATCTTCACCGCTATATGGAAAATAACCCTTTGTAAATGCCAAGATGAATATGTTGATGACTGCCACAGAGACGAGAACGGCAAGACATTCAAACATCCATTTCATCATACGCCTCACCAATTTTTACCAAAATCCTACCACGCCGCGCGCCTGTTGGCAAGGAGAGAACATATGGCCAGTTTGAAGGAATACCAGCCCGACCGCATCGCCCTGGAAGTGTACGAAGCCTGCGCCCGCCGGGCCATGGCCGAGCCGCATCGCGGCTACCTGGGCATGAGCTCCATCGGCAAGCCCTGCGAGCGGTCCCTGTGGCTCCAGTGCCACGGGGCCGACCGGGATCCCATCGACGGGCAACTGGCCCGGCGCTTCGACTGCGGCCACGCCACCGAGACCCGCGTCCTCGCCGACCTCCGCGCGGCCGGCTACACCATCACCGGCGAGCAGGGCGAGTTCTCCGACTTCGACGGCCGATTCCGGGGTCACTGTGATGGCATCATCCATGGCCTATCGAAATCCCACCCGGAACGTTTGCTGGAAATCAAATCGGCCAATGACGCCAGCTTCAAAAACTTTCAGCGCCACGGCCTCAAATCCAAACCGGTTTACGAGGCCCAGATGCAGTGCTACATGGGCTACGGCGGCCACGAGCGCGGGCTCTTCGTGGTCGAAAACAAGAACAACCAGGAACTCTATACCGAGCGCGTCTGTTTCGACCGCGCGGCCTTCGAGGCCTTGAAAGCCAAAGCCAAGCGCATCCTGGACGCACCTGAGCCGCCGAAAAAAACCAGCGACGAAAGTGAGTGCCGTTACGGTTGCTCCTATAATTTGGCCTGTGCCAACCCGCCCCAAGTCCAAGCCCCTGAACCACCGGCGCCAAAAACTGGTTGCGCCGGCTGCTTTTGGTTCTACCCGTCCGACGCCGCGCCGGACGGGACCCGCGAAGTGGTCACCACTCTCCGGGCCCTCGTCGGCGGGGCCCGCAACCTGGACCCGGCCAAGCAGGATACGGAGCGCAAAACGTTTTTCAATTACTTCAACCAGGCGCTGGCCTACCGGCCCGACCTGAGTTTCCCCATGGCGCTCTACCACCGCCGCGCCGAAAGCTTGGAGAAACAGTTCCGCGAATTTCTGGAATACGTTCTGGCTCCGGCCAACGGCTGGGTGGAGCGCACCTCCCTCTTCATGGGCGACGATTTGCTGAACTGCCGTTTCACCGGCACGGCGGCGGCCGGTGACTGGTGCGGTCACCCTGGCCACAAAGCCCGGGTTCATACCCCTATGGGCTGCCCCGATTGGGCCGAGACGGAGGTCCCGTTTTAATGGCCTGGGAAAACCCGCTCCTGAAAGCCGCGCTGGAATACCTGGCCGCCGGGCGATCCGTCATCCCCTTGGCCAACAAGAAGCCCACGGTCAAGTGGAAAGACTTGCAAAACCGCCTGGCCACACTGGAGGAAGCCCGGTCCTGGTTCGCCGGCCGGGGCGGGCCGAGCCAACTGGCCATGATCGTGGGCCAAATCTCCGGCGGCATCTGGGTGATGGACGCTGACGGCTTCGCCGCCGTGGACTGGATGGAGCGCAACGCCCCGCCCACCACGGTGTACGCCCGCACCAAGCGCGGACGCCACGCCTACTACCGGATGCCGCCCGGGGAAGCGATCCGCAACGGGAACAACATCATCCCCGACCTGAAGAAAAGTACCGGCCACCAGCTCGACGTCCGGGGCGAAGGCGGCTACGTCGTGGTCCCGCCGTCGAACTTCACCGGCGGGGCCTACAGTTGGGACATCCGGGAGGGCGGGTGGGAGGCCCTGACGGTATGGCGTCCGCCGGTCGCGGCCTCGTCGCCGGCTCTCCCGTCCGGCCAAGGCAACCTCAACCTGGACCTTTCCGGCGTCCACCTGGGGCCGCCGGATTGCACCCCACGCGGCGAGGGTGAACGCAACAACGCCCTGGCTCAAATAGCCGGCGGCATGATTGCCCGGGGGCTGTCCCCGGAAGAGGTCCTCATCTGGGCCCAGGGGTGGAACCTGGCCAACCGCCCGCCCATGCCGGAGGCGGAAGTCCGCCGGACCGTGGAAAGCATCGCCCGGGGCCACCTTCGCAATCACGGGTCCCTCCCCGCGCCTCCGGCCGTTCTGCCCGAGCCCCCCGTGATTTGCCCGCCGGCCGAGGTGGGTGATATTCCGAAAGGCTTGCTCAAGCCCGGCGGTGTCCTGGAAATGATTATGGACCACATTGAGCGGTCGACGGTGGCCAGCTTCCCGCTCTTTTCCCTCGGCGCGGCCCTGGTTCTGGTGGGGACGCTGGCGGGGCAGAAGGTCATGACCGAGACCGGCCTCCGCACCAACCTCTACGTCTTCGCCCTGGCCCCGTCCGGCACCGGCAAAAACGCGCCCATCACCGCCGGCCGCCGGCTCTTCCTGGAGAGCGGGGAGGCCGAAGGGCACCTGGGCCCGAACCACCTGGCCAGCGCCGCGGCCCTGGTGCGCGAACTGCACGACCGGGAAGAGCACAGCCGTTCCAGAAGCATGGTCCTCCTGATCGACGAAATCGGCGACCTGATCGGCGCGGCCAAGAACAAAAACAATTTGGCCAAAAGCGAATTGATTCAAACGCTGAAGGAACTCCACAGCGCCACCGACGGCATCTATTCCAAAAGTTATGCGGACAACAAATACGATTTAAAGATCCACAACCCGCACCTGTCGTTCTACGCCACCGGCGTCCCCCGGCGCTTCTGGGAAAACCTGACCTCCGGCGACATCGCGGACGGTTTCCTGCCCCGGGCCCTGGTGTTCAGCGTGGATATCCCGATTCAGAAGAAACGTAAACCCTCGCAAATCGAGCCGCCGGAATCGCTGATCCAGGCGATCCGGGCCCTGGCCCAGGCCTCGTCAAAATACGTGGGGAACATGGAATGCACTCCCCGCCCCCAAGTGGTGGCCAAGACGCCGGAGGCGGAAACCCTTTTCGATCTGTGGGACGACGAGCTGCTGAAATTACAAAACCGTTTTCGCGGCGCCGAGGACGGCCGGGGCGAGATTTACAACCGGGCCGCCGAGCAGGTGCACAAAATCGCCCTGATCCACGCCGTGAGCCTGGCCGGCGGCATCCCCGACGCGGTGGGCCTGGAGTCGGTCCGTTACGCCGTGGCCTTGGTGGAGTGGTATGTCCCCCGGATGATCGGCCACATCGCCGAGAACATTTCCGCCGGCGAGTTCGACGACCTGCGAAAAAGAATCATGAGGATCGTCAGCAAGAGAGGCTCAGTGACCAAAAGAGACGTATACAAAAATCTTAATGGATGCACCCCGCGAATGGCCGAGGAAGCCCTTAAAGTGCTGCAAGAATCCGGCGACCTGGTGCCAGCGCAAATCGCCAAAGACAATGGGCGGGTCACTCTGGTCTGGACCCGGCCGCAGAAAGGAGACGACGAAGAATGAAATTTACCCTCCCCATCGCCCCGCAGCCCCAGATGCGGGCCCGCCACGGCCGAACCAGGACGGGCCTCAGCGTGACCTACAAGGCCCCGGGTCAGCGCCAGGCCGAGGCCAGCCTGATCGGCCTTCTGGTTCCGCACCGGCCGGAGACGCCGCTCGCGGGGGCGCTCAGCCTCACGGTGACGGCCTACCTCCCGGTCCCCATGTCCTGGTCCGGGCGCAAGATCGCCCAGGCCGAAACAGGCGTCCTCAAGCCCGCCATCAAGCCCGACCTGGACAACCTGGTCAAGCACCTCAAGGATTGCCTGACCGCCGCCGGCTTCTGGGGCGACGACAAGCAGGTGGTGGATCTCGTCGCGGCCAAACGCTACAACGACGGCCGGGGCGCGCGTTGGGAAGTGGAAATACAGGAACTGGAAACCAAACAGCCCGGCGGGAAGGTCGCAACTCCCCGCCGGGCCACACCCGAAACCCCTCGATAAGGAAAGGATTTGAGCTATGAAAAGTTTAACAGATGTGAAGCGCGAAAGCCAGGGCAACCGGCCCCTCTATTTCAACATTGACGATCAGGGCGTCTCCCTAGGCGTCCTCTATTTTGGCCTGGCGGAAATTCTGGACGCGGCCGAGGCTTCCCTGGAACTGGTCGCCGGCGTACAAGACCAGCCGGACATGCCCTCGGAATACGGCAGTCGGCTGCTCCTGGTCAAGTTGGGCTTGGAACACATCATCAAATGCCAGGGCGATCTGTACCCCTTCGCCGACCAGGGCCAGCGTGAATTCCGCTGCGAAAGGCATGCCCATGGGCCCATGACCATCACCTTCGAGAAGAGAGGTGCGGAATGACCAAGGCCCAATCTCTCCCGCCGGAACCCCGGAATCAGATTGAATGCGATGGCGCTACGATCCGCTACAGGAATTTGGACGGGGAAACGGTCGACCTGTCGGCCAATGGAGATGTCCTGATGCAGGTTCGGGAAAGCCTTACCGGCCTGGCCTGGGCCCTGGATTATCCGCTCCGGAAGGCTGAATTCGACCTGACGATAGAAGAGCAAGAATTTCTGGGCCACATCGTCACCGCCATGCGGGACATGCGCGAGAAGCTTGACCGCGTCTGCCCGGACAGCGACGACTACATGGTCGACCTGTCCCCGAAAGGAGTTCAGCCGTGAGCACGAAAAAAGACAACGGCAGCCCTGCTTATCTCAACGATAAAGGCCAGGGCGTCGAGTTGACCGCGCTTCGGGATAGCCTGGATATGATTTGCGATATCGTATTCGCTTGCCGGGACAACATCGACGACTTCATCGAAATGCATTGCGGCAACGGCATGTACCAGGGGCATTTTATGTTGATGAAATTCGGACTTGAGCGGGCCATGTCAATGCTCAGCGAAATCACGCCGGCAACGGATGGGAGCCCCGAGGCCGATAGCAAGCGGGGAGGTGCCGCATGACCGACAAACTGCTCCGGGCCAAGGAAGTGATGAAAATCGTGGGCTTGGGAAAAACCAGCCTGTACGGCTACATGAAGGCCGGGATGTTCCCCAAGGGAGTCAAGATCGGCCCCCGGGCCGTGGCCTGGCCGGAGTCGGCGGTCAACCGGTGGGTGGCGGACCGCCTGGAGGGAAAACCCCTATCCGGTCAGGCGGAGTGATTCGAGGTAGTCGGCCCAGTCCTGCATCATCCTCCGGCGCTCTGGCAAATATTCGGCGTAATTGTAAGCGGCTCGCACATTGTCGCGTTCGACGTGGGCGAGCTGCCTTTCTATCCAGTCCCGGTTGTACCCCTTTTCATTCAGGATGGTCGAAGCCATGGCCCGAAAGCCGTGGCCGGTGATCTCATTCCCCGTGTACCCCAGGTATCGCAGAGCCGCATTGACGGCCATGTCACTCATGGGTCGATCATTGCCCCGTTGCCCTGGGAACAGATACTTGCGGCCGCCGGTGTACCTTTTCAGGTTTTCCAATATTTCGATGGACTGGCGGGCCAGGGGCACCAGGTGGGGGAGGCCGAACTTGACCTTTTTCATTTTACCGGCCGGGATACGCCACAGCCGGTCCGCCCAGTCGATCTCCCCCCACTCAGCGTGACGAAGTTCCCCGGGCCGGACGAAGACCAGGGGCAGGAGCATCAGGGCGTGCTGGACGACAACGTGCCCATCATAATTATACAGATCCCGCAAAAGGGGGCCTATTTTTTTCGGATCAACCATGGTCGCCCGGTGGGTGACCATGGGGGGTGGAACGGCGCCGCGCAAGTCCTGGGTGGGGTCCCGATCCGCTTGGCCGGTGGCTATGGCGTAGCGAAAAATCTGGCCGCAAAGAAATTTGAGGCGGTGGGCGGTCTCCAACTGCCCCCGGTCTTCGAGAGGGCGCATCAGGAGATTCAGAATGGTCGGCGGGTCGATCTTCCTGATAGACATTTCCCCGATGGTGGGCAGAATATGTTTATCGAGGAAGAGCCGCTTTTTCTTGACGGTGGCCGGTTCGGATTGGGCCAGGAAGCGCCCGGCCCAATCCTCGGCCACGTCCCGGAAAGTGGGTTCGGAGGTCTGAAGGGTAGAGCCGGCTTTAGGTGTCGCGGGGTCAACTCCGTCGCGCAGCTTGAGGCGGACCTTGGAAGCTTCGGCCCGGGCATCTTTGAGGCCGACCTCGGGATAGGGGCCCAGGCTGAGGCGCCGGTCTTTCCCGTCGAACCGATACTTGATCCGCCAAAGTTTAGAACCGTGGGGATAGACTTCGAGGTACAGCCCATGGCCGTCGAAGACTTTGTAGGATCGTTCGCGCGGGACGAGGCTCCGGACCTTGGCGTCGGTGAGGGGGGTGGCTGTAAGGGGCAAGGTGATGACCTCCTGTGATCTTGCTCCTAATATTGCCCCTATATTGCCCCGGAAGTCAAGGACTCTCCCCGAACTTCGGAGAACCCCATATAAAACAAAAGCCCTTGATACTCAAGGGCTTTTGTTCTTATCCGAACCGTATCGGAATGTAATTTGGCTCCTCAGGACGGACTCGAACCGCCGACCCGGTGGTTAACAGCCACCTGCTCTACCGACTGAGCTACTGAGGATCGTGTGGCGTGTGGTCGGTGGCACACTTGGGCTATTCTATATATTTCACGGGTATTGTCAAGACTTTTTTGCGGGGCCGCGCCGGGGCGGGCTCTCCCGCGCCGCTCAGTTCCCCGGGCCCAGCTTGTAGCCCACCCCGTGCTGGGTCTGGATGACGTCCTTGCCCCCCTTGGCTCCGAATTTCTTGCGGATGTGGAGGATGTGGCTGTCAATGGTGCGGTCGCTGACCACCGTGTCCTGGTAGACCAGGTCCAGCAGCTCGTCGCGGGTGAAGACCTTGCTGGGCCGCATCAAAAGCGTCTTCAACAGCTGGAACTCGGTGGCCGTGAGGTCCACGGGCTCCTCCTGGAAATAGGCGGTGTGGGATTCCGGGTCCAGGCGCAGGCCGCCGGCCCGCCATTTGGGCTCGGGCGCGGCCTGGGGCGCGGACGGGCCGCCGCGCCGGAGGATGGCCCGCACCCGCGCGGTCAGCTCCCGGGGGCTGAAGGGCTTGGTCACGTAGTCGTCCCCGCCGATGGTCAGGCCCATGACCCGGTCCACCTCCTCGTCCCGGGCCGAGAGAAAAAGGATCGGCGCCTGGCTGGTCTCGCGGATGCGTTGGCAGACCCACAGGCCGTCCCGGTCCGGCAGGTTGATGTCCAGCACCACCAGGGCCGGGGCGCGGTCCCGGAAGACCGTCAGGGCCTCCTGGCCGGTGGCGGCCACGGCCACGCCGAAGCCGGCCGCCTTGAGGGCGAATTCGAGGATTTCCGCGATGTGGGGATCGTCGTCCACCACCAGGATCAGCGGCGAAGGCGTCATACGGCGGCACCCTGTCCGGAGAAGCCCAGGGCCAGGCCCAGCCGGCGCATCAGATCCGCCTCCTCGGCGGTGAGGCGGGCGGTCCAGGCCGGGTCGGTCTTGAGGTCATACCACTGATTCTGGCTTTCCCAGAGGTCCAGGTTGTAGCCGTCGTCGGTGATCAGCTTCAGGAAGCCCAGGATTTCGGTCAAAAGGCGACGGGGCGGGGCGGCCGACTCGATGGCGGCCAGGCCCCGCAAGGCTTTCTGGAGATAATCCCGGGCCGGGCCGGACAGGGTGGGTTCGTCTTTGGCCAGGCCCACCAGGCCCCGCCGGTGGAGAAGATTCCCCAGGGCCACCAGGTTGATGGGCCGGCCCCGATCGGCCGGGCCCAGAAGCCGTTTGAGTTCGGCCTCGCCCATGACCCGGAAAAGGAAGCGCTCCATCCAGGTGATGGACTGGCCCACCGAGCGGTTCATCATCAAAAGGTGCTGGTGACGGACAAACATTTCCCGGCTGTGGTCCTTGATGTCCTCGTAGACGTCCTTGACGAGGGTGCGCAGGAGCCGGCTCCGGCTCCAGGGCAGGAGGTCCTCCAGGGTGGAGCGGCCGGCCCCGGGCCGGATCTGGACCAGACGCTCCCAGATCTTCAGCGGAGCCGGGGGCTGGAGGTCCGGCCCCAGGAGGTCGGACAACCGGTCCCTGTCCATCCAGGCCGGGATTTCGTTCCCGGCCTCGTCCACCAGGAAGGCCAGGTGGGTGCCGCCGGAGTAGACGGCCAGGGTCAGAAGCCGCTCGCAGCGGGCCAGAGGGCGGTGGTACAAATCCACCAGGCCCGCCAGCACGGTCAGATCCTGGCGGTCGAGACGGACTTTTTTCACTTCCCGGAAGGTGGGGGTCAAAAACCCGTCCAGCATTTCCGGGACGTCCAGGATCTCGGCCGCGGCCCAGTGGGCGGCCAGGGCCCGGCCGCCGAGGCTGTCGGGGGCCACCAGTTCCTTCCAGATGTCCCTGCCTGAAGCGTATTCCGGGTCGTTGGGCCGGATGGTCTCCAGGTAGCTCATCAGCCCCCGGGTCAGTTCCGCTTCGCCCGCGCCGCCGTCGCCGGCCAGTTCGATGGCCCGGAGGGCGTAGCGCAGGTTCTGCACCGGCTCCAGGCCCGAGATGTCGTCGAAGAACCACCCGCAGCTGGTGAACATGTACAGGCCCATCAGCTGGGCTTCCAGGAGGGCCAGGGCCCGGCTGGTCTCGTCCGGGGACAGGGGGCGGACCTGGTGGGCTTCGAGGAAGCGCCCGCGGACATCCTCGTCGTAGTCGGCGATGATGACCCGGATGTATTCGTCCCGGGCCGCCCAGGGGTCCTTCAGGTACGCGGCGCCCTCGGTCTGGAAGATGTCGGCCAGGCGGTCGCGCAGCCAGTTGAGGCCGCCGCGCAAGGGGGCGCGCCACTTCTGGTTCCAGGTCCCGCCCCCGCCGCCGGTGTTGCAGCCGCAGTCCGAGCGCCAGCGTTCCACCCCGTGGGCGCAGCTCCAGGAGGTGTTGTCGAAAATCTTGACTTCCCTGGCGGGCGGGAACCAGGCCAGGTATTGGCCGTAATTGGTCAGGCGGATGGCCTCGGGATTGTTCGCGGATTTTTCCAGGTGGTCGAAGAGCCAGGACAGGGCCATGTCGCCGAACACGAAATGGTGGCCGTAGGATTCGCCGTCCGTGGCCAGGTTGACCAGACGGGGCCCCCCGTCCGCCCGGGGCTGGCCAAAGGCCTGTTCCACGCGCTGAAGGAGCCCCTCGCCGTTGCTCAACAGTTTTTCAAAGGCGATGGACCGGGACACCGGGCCGTCGTAGAAAAACACGTCGATCCCGTCCCCGGGCCCCGGCCCCCAGACCACCCGATATGGTTCCCGGGGGTCGACGCGGCCGCCGGCGACGTCGCACCAGGGGGGCTCGGGCGCGCCCGGGGTGGGCCGGGGCCGGACGGCCGCGGCCTGCCCCTGGGCCAGGATGGTGAATTTAAGCCCCTCCCGGGCCAGGAGCTTCAGAGTGCCGAGGTCCGCAGCGGTCTCGGCCAGCCACAGGCCCTCGGGCCGGCGGCCGAAGCGGGTTTCGAAATCGGCCAGGCCCCAGCGGATCTGGGTCTGCCGGTCGCGTTCGTTGGCGAGCGGCATGATGAGGTGGTTGTAGACCTGGGCCAGGGCCGGGCCGTGGCCGTCCTGGGCCTGGGCCGCCTCCCGGTCGGCGCGGATGATCTGGGCGTAGGTGTCGGGGTCGGCCTTGGCCAGCCAGCGCAGGAGGGTGGGGCCGAAGTTGAAGCTCAGGCGCCGGTAGTTGTTGAGGAGCCTGGCGATGCGGCCGTCGGCGGCCATCAGGCGCGAGCGGCAGTTGGGGGCGTAGCACTCGCGGTCGATGCGCAGGTTCCAGTCGGCGAAGGGCGCCGCCGATTCCTGGGGTTCGATGGCCAGCATCCACGGGTTTTCCCGGGGGGGCTGGTAAAAGTGACCGTGGATAACCAGATAACGCTGCGACACCATCCGCTCCGAGAGCCGAAGACCGGGGGCTTCGGCGGGGTAGTTTGTCAGCCCAGCACCCGGTCGAAAAGACCGAGATACTGCCGGGCCGAATTGTCCCAGGAAAAGTCCTCTTTCATGCCGGCCCGGACCATGTCCTGGAAGGCTTCGGGCCGGCCATAGAGTTCCACCGCCCGCCGCACGGCCAGGACCAGGGCCTTGGACTGGAACTGGGAGAATTTGAAGCCCGTGTCCCACAGGCCTTCGGGGTTGCCGCCGGCAAAGTCGCGAATGGTGTCGTTCAGGCCCCCCACGGCCCGCACCACGGGGATCGTGCCGTATTTCAGGCCGTACATCTGCACCAGGCCGCAGGGCTCGTACATCGAAGGGATGAGCACCATGTCCGCGCCGGCGATGATGCGGTGGGAGAGAGCCTCGTCGTAACCGAGGAAGAACTTGCAGCGGTCCGGGAAGCGGGTTTCCAGGCTCCGGGCCATCTCTTCGTAGAAGGGTTCGCCCGAGCCCAGGCCCACGAAGTTGACCCACTTGAAGATATCGTCGGCCGCTTCGGCCACCAGGCTGAAGCCCTTCTGGGCGGTCAGCCGGCCCACCAGGCCCACCAGGGGCCGGTCGGCCTGGGCGGTGAGGCCGAACTCGGCCCAGAGGGCCTGTTTGCACTTCTTCTTGCCCGACAGATCCCGGAGGCTGTAGTGGGCCGGGATCATGGGGTCGGTCTCCGGGTTCCAGACCTCGTAATCCACCCCGTTCAAAATGCCGGTGAGCTTGCGGGCGTGGTGGCGCATGGCCCCGTCGAGGCCCTGGCCGCCCTCCGGGGTCTGGACCTCTTTGGCGTAGGTGGGGGAGACGGTGATCATGGCCCGGCTGTAGACGATGCCGGCCTTCAATAAACTCGACTGGCTGAAATACTCCACCCCGTCAATGGTGAAATAGGAATCCGGCAACTCCAGAAAGCCCCACTTGGACGGCGGCACCAGGCCCAGATAGCCCTGGTTGTGAATGACGAAGACGCCCCGGGGCCGCGAAAGGCCCGAGCGGACCAGAAGCGGCATCAGCAGGCCCGTCTGCCAGTCGTTGGCCAGGAGGATGTCCGGGAAATCCTGAAGCTTGGGCAGGACCTTGAGGATGGCCTTGCAGAAGAAGGCGAAGCGCTCGGGGTTGTCGGGATGTTCCACGCCCTGGTAACCGTAGAAACCGGGCCGGTAAAAATAGCGGTCGCAGCGGATCAGGTAGGCCGGGACCTCCGGGGTCAGCTGTCCGCGCCACAGGGACCCGGGCACTTCCTCGCCGGCCTGATCCACAGTAAAGCGAACCCCGGTGTCCGTGAAGCGGAGGGCCGGGTTGTCGAGAATGGACTGGTAGGCGGGCAGGATCACCGCCGCGCCCGCGCCCTGGCGGGCCAGGGCCTGGGGCAGGCTCCCGGCCACGTCGGCCAGGCCGCCGGTTTGGGCCAGGGGCCGGACCTCCGGGGAGGCGATCAGAACCTGAATCTTTTTCGACACGGCGTTCCTTTCCGCGGCTCCTCCGGCCGCCCGGCCCGGCCCGGCCTGGGGGCCGGCCGTCCAGAAAGTTGGGAAAACCTTGAACAACAAATATAACTGTATCGCGTTTGTCGAAAAATATCAAGCGGCGCGGCGGCGTATGTTTGGCCGGAGAGGCGGTATGGCTGTCCGGCCTTCCGCCATCCCGGCGGAGGCCGGGATCCAGGCTTTTCTCTTCAAACCGCCGCGAGAAAAAACAAAGGCCCGGATTCCGGCCCGCGCCGGAGTGACGGAGAAAAAACGACTCCCATCTTCCGCTCCGGCTACCCTTGGACATCCTGGAAAACATCCGGCAGCAAGTCTTTGAAGCGGGTCAGGACCATTTTCATGATTTCCCGCATCTGGGGATGGGAGGCCGGGGCGCAGCGCAGGGCCAGCACGTGGCGCCACTCGCGGAGGTTGGCGGTCATGACGATTTCGGTTTTCAGGCTGTTGGGCAAAACGGTCCGGGCCTCCTGGGCCGTGGCCCCGGCGGCCACCAGGGTCAGGTAGGCCGCCTCGGCCGCCTCCATGGCCGTAAGCCACAGCCGGTATTTTTCCGAGCCCTCCTCGAAGAACAGGGGGCGCACCACCACCAGGCCCCGGCCTTCGGGCCCCCGGCCGTAGTTGACGTAGCGGGTGCTCTCCTGGCTGAAGGAGGCCAGGCGGTGGCGCACCAGTTCGTGGGTCACGCCCCGGTCGCACACCAGGCGGACCGAGATGCTCTCGTGCTCGATGACCGAGTGGTGGCCGCTCTTGATGATGGCGCGGACGAACGCTCCGGCCGAATCTTCGGTGATGCGGTTTTCCGAGCGGTAGCAGGTGCGGCCGGCCCGCTCCAGGCGGGCCAGGACGGTCGGCGGGTCCAGGGGGGTCAGGATTTCGAGTTCCGGGCTGACGATTTTCATACAACCTCCGCAATTTCGGTGTCGACCAGGTATTCAGGCGGGATCTCGTCCAGCCAGGAGCCGCCGTTTTGCTCCCGGTGGATTTTTTCGGCCAGCCTTTGGAATAGGTCCCAGACGCCGGGCCGGGCCTGGGGGCGGGCGGGGGCCGGGGCGGCGGACTCCAGGCGGTGGCTGATCATGTTGAAGTCGTCCAGCCCGGCCGCGTTGAGGTGGAGATAGGCCACGTGGAAACAGAAGATTTTCAGGCCCGGCTGGTTTCCGTTGGGGAAGGCCAGGTGGTCGAGGGGCAGGCGGCGGGCCAGGTGCAGGTGGTCGCTGGCCCAGACCGGCCAACGGGTCAGGCGGCCGACGCGAAAGCCTTTCAGCCCCGGGTGGTACGGGAGGATCATGGAACTGTCATGGGCAAAACCGGTCCGGACCATGACCCGGGACAGGTCCGAATGCCAGTGGAAGCGGTGGGTCCGCACGGCCCGGGCCTCGGGAAAGGCCCGGCGGTAGTCCGTGAGGATGCGCTCCTCGGCGGCCTCGGCCGCGGCCTGGTGCTCGGGGTGGGCCACGGCCAGGCCGTCGCCCTGGCGCTCCGTGGCCACCCGGCGGGAGAGGTCGGGGTGGGCGCCGACTTCCAGAAGCGGCCAGGCCGGCCCGGGGCTGGGCGTGGAGAAGAAGACCGTGACCTTGACGCCCAGGGCGTTCACTTTTTCCAGCACGGCGGCCGTGGCCCGATCCGGGGCCCAGTCGGTGTCGATGGTGAGGATGATCACTTGGCCGCCTTGATGATGGGGGACTCCTCGGGTTTCAGGGCCCGGTCCAGCCGGAGCCGGGCCACCCGGTCCAGCTCCTGGTCCAGGAGGCTGAAGAGGGTACGCAGCACCCGCACCGCGCCCGGAGCCGAAGATTTTTTTCGGCCGCTGGCCTCGTCGAGATACAGATCCCGGTTGAGAGACAGGCCCAGGGCCCGCACCCGGGGGTGGCCGGCCATCCCCGGGGGCAGCACCGCGTTTCCGCGCTGGGGCCAATTCTGTTCCGGCCACCAGCCGAAGGCCCGGAAGAGGCCGCCGGCCAGGTCGGCCAGTCCGGCCGGGGTGCGGCCCTCGGCCGCGCTCACGGCCGCCTGGGGCCGGGGCCGCTTCTGGTTCTTTTCAAACGGCAGCGGCCGGGGGGCAAAGGACCGCACCGTGACCAAAAGGGCCAGGGGACGCTCGGCCAGGACGGCCCCGAGGGCTTCTTCCAGGGCCTGGTAATAGGGCCGCACCGCCCGGCCGAAGATGATTTCCGCGTCCCGGGGGCCCCGGGCCAGGGCCGCGCCGGCCGTGGTGCGCGGCAACAGCGCCGGCTCCGGGGGGCGGGGTCGGTCCGCATCCCCGTCGCGCGCCAGTTCGGCCGCCCACAGGCCCCAGGGGTCGGCCACCAGGGGGCTCCACGGATACGCCACCACCGGACGCTCCGCCGGGCCTCCGGACCGTTTGAAGCGGGCCGCCTCCCGGACGATCTCGCCCAGCGGCGGATCGATGAGCCGCCAATGTTCCAGCCGCCAGTCATCCGGCTTCAGGGGCAGACGCCTGACCACCGCCTCGGGCGCGCCGGCGGCCGTGTAGGGGAGGTTGAGGAGCAATCCGGACATGATAGTCAACCACCGCTCCCTTTGGTTGGGGAGAGCGCTTCCAGCCGGGGGGCCGAGGCTTTCTCCCGGGCGATGGCCTCGATCATCGGCCGCAGCGCGTCTTTGAACCTCAGGGCCCCGTGTGTGGTCAGATGGTTTTTGTCCTGGTAGAACGATCCTTCCCGATCGAAAAGCAGGCAGGGGCCTCCGTCCGGGCAGATGGTCTCGGAAACCTTGACGACCCGGACTCCCAAGGGGACCAGATGGGCCAGGCTCTGGTTGGCCGCGGCCTGCCTCTGTTCGTAAACGCGATGGTCATAGCCCAGCTTTTCCAGGGGCCGCCCGAACTGGGCCGCTTTGGCCAGCATACGCGGCACCGCTTCATCATATGACGGCACATCCTCCAGCGCCCAGACGGCCAAGCCCTGTTCCCGCATGGTCCGGGCGGTGTGTTGAAACTGGCGGTCGAAAATGCCCCAGACTTCGGACGGCGCTTTCGGCGTTCCGTCATCGCTGATGCAGGGGGAGATCACGCTTTGTTTGTCCGTGGTCCAGGTGATTCGGCCCACTTTCAAGTTGTAATAGCTGCCGATGATCACGTGCCTGATGTTTTCCTGTTCCGTGAAAGCCAGGGCCCGGGCCGCGAACTGGCCGCCCGGCCGCTCGCCGGCTTTACTGCGGCAGGTGTCCCAGGTGCCGAGGAGCGGCAGGCCGGGCACGTTGAAAAAAGCCCCGCTCACGCCATATTGACGGGACAGGGCGTCCAGGGCGGGCACCCAGGCCCGGGAGTGGCTGTCCCCCAGCAGCAAAAAATCCGGCGGCCAGGCGCCGGGCACGCCCAGATGCAAGAGGGAGTAGTGAGGGTTTTCCGCAGCCAGCGCGACCAGCTTAGGCGCGGACTTGATGCTGTAGCGCTTCTTCTCCCGCTCGGCGTCAAAGTCCCGGGCCGCCTCGGCGAAGAAGCGGGCCTGGGGCGTCAGGCGCTCGGGAAAGCCGTCGTTGGTTTTGACGACCCGCCCGGCCACGGCCAGCATGATCAGGGCCGCCACCGTGACCGCGAACAGCGGGCGTCGGCAGGCCAGAACTTTTTTCTCCCGCACCGGCCGTTCCACCAGGCGCCAGGAGAGAATAGAGAGGGCCACGGCCAAGGCCAGCCAGCCGAGGCTCTCCGCCCCGGTCAGGGGGCGGCCCTGGACGTATTGCGGCAGGACCAGGAGCGGCCAGTGCCAGAGATAGAGGGAATAGGAAATTTTCCCCAAACCCACCAACGGCCGGCTGGCCAGCAGGCGCCCCACGGGACTGACGGCGAAGCCCGGTCCGTGGATAAAAATCAAAAGAGCCGTGCCCAGGCAAGGGGGGAGGGCGGCCGGGCCGGGAAAGGCGGTCAGGCTGTCATAGGTCACGGCCGGGATCAAAAGGAGCCCCAGCCCGGCCAGGGAAGCGGCCGTGGCGGCCGGGCGGCTCCAGGGGCGGATGTCCGGCAGGGCGGCGACCGCCGCGCCCACCAGCAGTTCCCAGGCCCGGTACTGCAAAAGGTAGAACACGCCTTCCGGGTCGCGGGCCAGCATCACCGCGCTCAAGATCAGCGAAAGCCCGGCCAGGAGGCCCAGAACCAACGGGAGAAAGGCCCGGGCCTTTTTCCAGATGAGGGCCAGGAGGAGCGGAAAGGCCAGGTAGAACTGCTCCTCCACCGACAGCGACCAGGTGTGGAGAAGCGGCTTGGTCAGGGATTCGGCGTCGAAATAGTCGCTGGTCTTGTAAAAAAAGACGTTGGCCCACAAGGAGGCCATGGCGGCCAGGGAACGGCCGAACTTGGTGAAGTCCGGCGGGATGAGGTACACCCAGGCCAGGGCGCCCACCACCAGGCTCATCACCACCAGGGGCGGCACGATGCGGCGGCAGCGCCGTTCGTAGAATTTCACCAGGCTGAATTCGCCGGCCTTGAGGTCCTGCAACAACAGGCCGGTGATCAGGAAACCGGAGATGACGAAAAAGACGTCCACTCCGATATAGCCGCCGGACACAGCCGAAAAGCCGGCGTGGTACAGCGCCACCGGGGCGATGGCCAGGGCCCGGAGACCGTCAATTTCCGGACGATAGCGCATGCGCGGCCCTTTCGGCGCCGGCCGGGGCCGGTTGCGGGAAATGCCGTTTTTCCATGAATTTATGGTGACGGTCTGCTATAATCAACATCATCGGAAGCTTCCTTTTAACGGAAGCATTGTATTTCACCTCGGAGGATTAATCAAGCCTATGACCGCCGCCAAATCCGCCGCCGCCCCTCCGGACCGCCCCGAGGCCGCCCGCCTGGCCCGCCTGCGCCTCGCCCTGCGCGAGCACCGGGTGGAGGCCGTTGTCGTCACCTCGCCGGCCAACCGCCGCTATTTTTCCGGCTTCGAGGCCGGGGACGTCTCGCTGAACGAGTCCAGCGGGGCCCTGCTCATCACGGCCCGGGCTCAGTACCTCCTGACCGATTCGCGCTACACCGAGGCGGCCGGCCGCGAGGCTCCGCTTTTCCAGGTGGTCCAGACCCGGGGCGGGTTGGCCCCGAGCCTGGGCGGGCTGCCGGCCATGAAAAAAGCGCGCGGCCTGGCCTTCGAGCCCGAATTCCTCAGCGTGGGCGAGCTGGAACGCCTGAACCGGGAACTGCCCGGCCGGGAACTCGCGGCCGCGCCTTTCAGCCTCGACGCCTTCCGCTCGGTCAAGTCGGCGGACGAGATCAAGCTGGTGGCCAAGGCCCTGGCCATCACCGAGGCCGCCGTGGGCGCCCTGTGGGACCGGCTGGCGCCGGGCCTGACCGAACGCGAGGCGGCTTTCTTTCTGGAGGCCGAGTTCCGCCGCCTGGGCGCCGAGGGCCCCAGCTTCGAGACCATCGTGGCCTCGGGCCCCAACGCGGCCCTGCCCCACGCCGTGCCCGGAAGCCGCAAAATGCGGGCCGGGGACACGGTCATCGTGGACTGCGGGGCCAGGTATCGGGGCTACTGCGCGGACATCACCCGCACCCGCATACTGGACCCGCCCAAGCCCTGGCAAAAGGAAATTTATGCCATCGTCCGCGAGGCCCAGAACCTGGCCGTCGCCGCCCTGGCCCCGGGCCGCACCGGCCGCGAAGTGGACCGCGCGGCCCGGGACCACATCGCGGCCCGCGGCTATGGCGACTTCTTCGGCCACGGCCTGGGCCACGGGGTGGGCCTGGCCATCCACGAGGCCCCGTCCCTCTCGCCCCGGAACGACCGGCCGCTCCAGCCCGGCGAGATCGTCACCGTGGAGCCCGGCGTCTACCTGCCCGGCCGGGGCGGGGTGCGGCTGGAGCAGTTGGTCCTGGTCACCGAAAAAGGGGCCGAAGTCCTCAACCGTGATACGCATTTTCACCAGTTCGGCTGAACGTCCGGACATCGGCCAAAATGAAACCGCCGGGCGGCCGGCGGTTTCATTTTGCCGAGTCACGGTCAGGCGCTTCTATTGGTCAGGGCCAGGGCCAGATTTTCCAGCACCGATCGCGGATCGGTGGCCGTAGTCACCAGGGTGCGGTGGGCGTCCTCCAGGGCGGCCAGGGCCCGGATCAGGTCGGGCCAGGCCCAGGCGGCGGCCTGGCCTTGGGTCTTTTCCAGGACAAAGGGGGCCAGGCCCAGGGACGGGGCCTCCTCGCGGGCCAGGCGGGCCGTGCCCCGGCTGGCCTGGCGGGTCTTGACGAGCATCAGGATGCGGAAGTGGCGCGCCATCATGGCCAGAACGGGCAGGTGGTGCTCCGTGGCCAGGAGGTTCAGGAGAATCGGCAGGGCCGCCCGGGCGTCGCGGCGGCCCAGGGCGTCGCCCAGTTCGAAGATGTTGCCGCCCGGCGCCAGACCCACCAGGTCGCGCACCACTTCGGCGGTCAGCCGTCCCCCGTCGCCCAGGTACAGGCTCAGCTTTTCGGCCTCGCCGCCCAACACGCCCAGGTCGCTCCCGGCCCGCTCGATGATGAGCGAACACACCGCCGGCGGGGCCGCGACCCCGCGCGCCCGGAATTCTTCGCTCAGCCACTTGACCAGGCCCGCGCCTTTGGGCGGCTGGCAGTCCACGTCCATGTCCCCGGCCTGGATCTTCCTCGTGAACCGCAGCCGGGCGTCGACCTTGTCCAGGATCAGGATGATGGAATTTTCCGAGGGGTCGTCGAGATAGTCGGCCAGGGCGGCCCAGTCGTCGGCCAGGAAGGCCGGGTTCTTGGCCACCACCACCCGGGGCGGGGTGAAAAAGGCCCCGGTGGAGGCCTCGCCGATGAGGCGGCCGGCCTCGCCGGCGGCCAGGTCCAGGACCTGGTAGTTGAAGTCGCGGAAATTCTCGTCCACCGCCTCCCGGGCCGCCGAAAGGCAGCGGGCCACGGCCGAGGGCTCGCCCCCGGCCAGGACATACAGGGGCTTCCGGCCCGGCCCTCCGATCTCCCGGACAAAGGCGGCGGGGAGCATGGTCACGACTCCAGGTTCCGGGGGTCGATGTTGAATTTCTTGAGTTTGTACTGCATCAGGTTCTTCTTGATGCCCAGGGACTCGGCGGCCTGGCTCTGCACCCCGCCGGTGCGCTCCAGAGCGTCGCGGAGCAAGGCCTCCTCCAGGGTTTCCAGGGCCTCCACCAGGCTCAGGCCCGGGGGCGTCTCCCCGGCCAGGACCTCGGCCAGGGGCGAGGGGGGCTGGCCCACATATTTGTCCCATTTATATTTGAAGACGTTCTTCTTCAGGCCCAGGTCGTCGGCGGCGTGGGCCTGGACGCCTCCCCGGACCGCCAGGGCGGAACGCAAGAGGCCCTCCTCGAGGGCCGAGACGGCGTCGTCGAGAGCGATATCCGGCGGGAGAATGGCCAGGACCTCGGCCAGCCAGGGCGCGCCCGCGTCCTCCCCGGCGCGCGGCGGGGGGCTGGCCCGATCCACGGCCGTGCGGGGGAAGCCGTCGCCCCGGGGGCCGCTGGCCTGGCGGGGCGGGGTCAGGGGAGGGGAGGCGGCGTTTTCCGGGGCCGCGGGCGCGGCCGGGTAGCGGATTTCCTCGGGCAGATCCTCGGGCCGGATTTCCGGGCCCGAGGACAGGACCACGCCCCGCTCGACCACGTTCCCCAGTTCGCGGATGTTCCCGGGCCAGCCGTAGGCGAACAGGAGCCGCCGGGCCTCGGGGCTGAGGGTCTTGGCCGGTTCCCCGCTTTCCTCGGCGTACATTTTCAGAAAATGGTCGGTCAAGAGGGGCAGGTCGTCCAGCCGCTCCCGCAAGGGGGGCAGGTTCAGGTGGACCACGTTGAGGCGGTAGAAGAGGTCCTCGCGGAAGTGGCCGAGGGAGACTTCCTTTTTCAGATCGCGGTTGGTGGCCGCGATGAGGCGCACGTCCACCTGGATGGAGCGGCCCCCGCCCACGCGCTCGAAGCGGCGTTCCTGAAGGACGCGCAACAGTTTCACCTGGAGGCCCGGGTCCATCTCCCCGATCTCGTCGAGGAACAGGGAGCCGCCGTCGGCCATTTCGAAGCGGCCGGCCCGGCTGGCCCGGGCGTCGGTGAAGGCCCCTTTTTCATGGCCGAAGAGTTCGCTTTCCAGAAGCGTGGGGGACAGGGCCGAGCAGTTGACGGCCACAAAGGGCCCCTCGGCCCGGGGGCCGTTGTAATGGAGGGCCTGGGCCACGAGTTCCTTGCCGGTGCCGCTCTCGCCGGTGACCAGGACGTTGGCCTTGGTGGGGGCCACTTTTTCCAGCATCTGGTACAGTTCCAGCATGGGCTTGGATTTGCCGATGATGTTGCCGAAGCTGTAGCGCCGGCCCAGGGCCGAGCGGAGCTCTTTGTTTTCCCGGCCCAGGCGGCCGACCTCCAGGGCCTTGTCGACCTTGCGGAGGATTTCGTCGTTGGGACAGGGCTTGGTGAGGTAGTCGTAGGCCCCGCGCTTCATGGCGTCCACGGCCAGTTCCACGGTGCCGAAGGCGGTGAGGAGGATGACGGGGATCTCGGGCTTAGTGGTCTTCACCCGGTCCAGGAGCTCCAGGCCGTCGCCGTCGGGCATGGTCATGTCGCTCAAAATCAGGTCCACGTCCCGCTCCAGGATGATGGACCAGGCTTCGTTGCCGCTGTAGGCGCTGATGGTCTCGTAACCCTCGTGCTGGAACAGGGTGGTCAGGGGCAGGTGATAGTTCTTTTCGTCGTCGACGATGAGTATGGTTTCCATTATGAGTCCGGTCCGGCGCCTTCCGTTGTGCGTATCTTTCTATATTAAGCCGTCGGGCTCATATTTTCAAGTGGATCAGCACGGTCAGGCCCGGCCCGGCTCCGTCCTCGGGCGACCCGTTCGGCCGTCCGTCCGGCTGCCCGTTGATCAGTTCGATCTCGCCTCCGTGGCTCTCCACGATATTGCGCACGATCACCAGGCCCAGGCCCGTACCCTTGGCCTTGGTGGTATAGAAGGGGTTGAAGAGCTTCTTGGCCGCCTCCTCCGTCAGGCCCGGGCCCGTGTCGGAGATGGCCACCAGAAGGCGCTGGCCGTGGGGTTCGCCGGTCTCCGCCCGGGTGGTGACGGTGATGAGGCCCCCGTCGTCCATGGCCTGGATGGCGTTGATCAGGATGTTCAGAAACACCCGGTGGAGCATGGACTCGTCCCCGGAAATGGGGGCGGGGTCGAGGCGGAAATTGGTGCGCACCTCCACCCCGGCCCGGGCCAGGGTCACTTCCAGGAAGGCCAGGATCTCCTCCAGGAGGTCTTCCACCACCAGGGGGGCCAGGCGCGGGGTGGGCGGCCGGGCGAAGTCGAGGAACTCGGTGACCACGTCCGAGAGGCGGTTGGCCTCCTCCACGATGGCCTGGGCCAGGCGGGCCTGGTCGGGGTTGGTGGAGAGGAAGCGGTTCAGGACGTCGGCCGTGGAATGGATGATGCCCAAGGGGTTCCTGATTTCGTGGGCCACGGTGGCCACCATGCTGCCCAGGCCGGCCAGGCGTTCGGCCTGGTCCAGCCGTTCGCGCAGGGCCTGGCGCTCGAGGTTGCGCTTGGTGATGATGGCCTCGCCCCGGCTCACCACCCACCTGAGGACGATCGTCAGGATGAAGGCCAGGAACACGGCCACGCCCAGGGCGAAATACTGGAGCTTGGCGATCTGGCGGTATTCCGGGGTCAGGTCGCGGTTGATCTCCAACACGCCCGAGAGGCTCTGGTTGTTGTAGCTCTCCATGGCCTTGTAGCACTTCAGCACAAAGTCGCCCCGGGGCAGGAGGTTGAACAGCAGATACCCCCCGCCCTCATAGCGGAACACGGTCTGGGACCGCTGGTATTCCAGGTATTCGTCCTCGGAATCCGCGCCCCCGGACCGGCGCGGGGGATTCCCGTCGTCCGCCCGGGCGCCGGGCGAACCGCGCTCCACGTAAGTATAGAGGTCGGGCAGGGTGTATTCCGGGCCCGGCCGCAGGGGGGCCAGGTCGGGGTTCAGGTCGGACGGCAGATCGGACGGCAGTTCGCCGTTGGGGGCCGCATATTCGGGCTTGGGATGGAAGACCTCCCGGTCGGCTATCCCGGCCTCGGGCCGGAGGCCGGGCTCGGGTTCCGGAGGAAAGCCCTGGGCCCCGGCCGCTTCGCCGGGCGCGGCCGGGGCCGGCGGCACGGGCGCCTCGGGGTGCGCGGGCGGGGCCGGGATCGGGGAAAAGGCTTCGGGCGCCGGCTCGGCCGGGGCGGCCGCTTCCGGGGGGGGGGCGGCCGGCGCGGTCACCTCGGCCCCGGGCTGGAAGAAATCCGGGCGCGGTCCGGAAAGCGTCCGTCCGTCCGCTTGGAAGGGTTCGCCGTCCCGGGTCAGCCAGCGGGGCAGGGCCAGGGGCAGGGTGTACTGGAGCCGGGGCGAGGCCTCGTATCGCGCGATGGCCTCCTGGAAGGCCCCGGGGTCCTCGGCCGGGGAGGTGGGCCGGGTTTCGTCCGTGGCGTAGACCACCTCGCCGTCAAGGTTGTAGATCAGGACCCGCTTGAGGTCGAAGCCGTAGATGGTGTTGGTGATGACCTGGTGGAGGAGGACCTGCTGGGCCGGGTCGCGCAGCCGGGACCGGCCTTCGGTGTCGCTGACCTTGGTGAGGAAGTTTTCATACATCTGATGGTTGAGGTTTTCCATCAGCTTGATGGTGTCGTCCTCCACCCGCTTGGTGATGATGATCTCGGCCTGGCGCGAGACCACGGTCACCAGGGTCAGGACCGCCGCGAAAATCATGACGATGGCGATGAGGGAAAAAGACTTCGCCAGCCGGAAGGGTTTTTCGTCCAAAGACGGTCCGGCCGCCGGGGCGGCCGGACCGTTCTGGGGACGCGGTTCGCTATGGGAGGAAGCCCGGCTCACGGAACGATGTATTTGGGGCTTTCGCGGTGGCCCTTGTCATAGGCGGACTTGAATTTTTCAAAACCGGCGCGGCCCATCAGTCCGTAAGTGAATTTCTTGCCCAGTTCCACCCCGGGCTGGTCCAGGGGGTCGATCTTGTACAGCACGCCCGAGACCACGGTGGCCACTTCCAGCATGTGCATCAGGTAGCCCAGGGACAGGGGGGTGACCTGGGGCATGGACAGGGTGAAGTTGGGGCGGCCGCTTTCGGCCAGGGCCCGGGCCGTGCCCCGCTGCTCGAAGTTGATGAGTTCGCCTAAGGAGCTGCCGCCGAGGTAGGCCAGTTCCGGGTGTTCCTCGAACAGCTTGGGGATGGGCAGGTTCTGGCGGAAGCTCTCGGTGCGCAAAAAGCAGATGGTCTTGTCGCGCGGACCTTCCATGTAGAGCTGGAGCTGGCTGTGCTGGTCCGTGGCCCCCACGGCCTTGATGGCCGTCTGGCCCGTGGCCGCGTCCTTGCCGCTCAAGAGCTTGCCCTTGCCGAGGGATTCGTTCCACAGTTGGCCGAACCAGTCGGCCACCTGGCCGAGGCTCTCGGCGTAAGGCATCATGACCAGGGAGCCCCGCTTCCTGCGGGCGGTGAGAAACCAGTTGAGGCCGGCGAAGAGATAGGCCGGGTTGGACAGCGGATCGGTTTTGGGATCGGCCTGGGACACGGCCGCGGCTTCGTTCTGGCAGAGGGCGGCCCCGGCCAGGAAATCGGTGATGTTGACCCCGGCCCCGGCCAGGGGGGCCAGGCCCACGGCGGTCATGACCGAAAAGCGGCCGCCCACGCCCGGCGGCACGGGGAGCGACATCAGGTCCAGGCCGTCCACGATTTTCCGCAGGACGCCCCCGGCCGGGTCGGTGGTGATGATGAGGTGGTCCCGCAAAGCGGTCTTGCCCAGGTCGCGCTTCAGGCGGTCATAGACGATGAGGAACTGGCTCATGGTCTCGGCCGTGGCCCCGCTTTTGGAGATGACGTTGAAGGCCGTCTTGCGGATGTCCAGCCCGTCGAGAAGGGCGGCGAACCCCTCGGGATCGATGTTGTCGGCCACGAAGAGGCGGGGCCAGCCCCGCTTGGACTGGGGGAGGCTGTTGTGGTTCAGGGGCCGGAGGGCGCTGAAGACCGCCTTGGTGCCGAGAGCGCTGCCGCCGATGCCCAGAACCACGATGTTCTCGAATTTCTTGAGATTGTCGGCCAGGGCCAGGTATTTTCTGGCGTCCTCGGCCTGGAAGGGCAGGTCCATGAACGGGAGCCCCCCTTTTTTATACTGGCTGTCCACATTTTTGGCGGCGATAACGAGGGCCTCGCGCATGGCCGTGAGGTCGGCGGCGGTCAGGCCTCCCTCGCCGACGGCCTCGGCCATGAGGTTGTTGTAATCCAGGGTCAGGGGGGCGGCGGCCGCCCGGCCGTTCGATTTGGACTCGTCGGTTTTCTTCATGTCGGGGCACCTCGTCGCGTATTTAGGCCGGCTGTGATCGGCCGGCTTCCGCCTCCTGGCCCGCAAACGAAAAAATTCGCCTTGCCATAGCCGGCGGTTGACATTATCATTGGATAACTATACCATTTTTTTAACCGATGTTCCAGAGGAAGCCGACGAGACCGGATCATGATTGAAGAATCCCTCAGCAAAATAGCCCGCCAGATCATGGCCCTGAGCGAAGAGACCCTGACGGCCCTGGTGCCCCGCTATAAAGAGCGGATGATGAATTTCGCCCCCACCCGGGAATGGGAGGAGTCGGTCATCATCTATTTTCTCATCAACGGCCTGCGCACCAAGAATTCCATGTTCAACGACAAGATCAAGGACTATCTGGTCACCGATTCGAACGGCGAACCGGCCGGTCCCCGCCGCCGGCCCCGGCTGCGGCTGGTGAAGGCCGGCCGGACCGGGACCCAGATCGAAGCCCAGGCTTCGGCCGAAGCCCCGGCCGACACTCCGGCCGACGCTCCCCGGAACACCGACCCGCCGACCGGCGGAGACGAGGATCACCCCCAATGACGCCGATAGCTGAAGGCTGGCGGGCCGCGGCCCTCTTGCTGCACCCCAGTTCCCTGTATTCCCCCTACGGCGTCGGCGACCTGGGCCCGGCGGCCCACCGGCTGATCCCGTTCCTCCGGCGGGCCGGGCTCCATTTCTGGCAGATGCTGCCCCTGTCCCCCACCAGCCCGGGGCTGGGCAACTCCCCCTATTCGGCCTTTTCCGCCTTTGCCGGCAACCCCCTTCTCATCAGTCCGGACCTGATGGTCCGGGACGGCTGGCTGGCCGAATCCGAGGCCCGGGCCGCTCAGGTCCCGCCCGCGGACCAGGCGGATTTTCCCCGGGCCGTGGCGATCAAGAACCGGCTGCTCGACCGGGCCTTCGAGCGGGCCGAGGGGCGGATTCTGGGCCACGGCCCCTTTCAGGAGTTCGCCTGGCACCATGGGGCCTGGCTGAACGATTTTTCTTTTTTCATGGCCGCCAAGGACTATTTCGGGGGCGGGGGCTGGCTGACCTGGCCCGAACCGCTCCGCCGGCGCGACGAGTCCGCCCTGTGCCACTACGGCACCATGCTGGCCCGGCCCATTCTGCGCGAAAAATTCGCCCAGTTCCTCTTCTTCAGCCAGCTGCATGAACTGGCGGGCCTCATGCGGGCCGAGGGCCTGGGCCTGATCGGGGACGCGGCCATCTACGTCAACCACGATTCCTCCGACGTCTGGTCCCAGCCGCAGCTCTTCCACCTCGACTGCGAGGGCCGGCCCACGGCCGTGGCCGGGGTCCCGCCCGACTATTTCGCCCGGGACGGCCAGCTCTGGGGCAATCCCCTCTTCCACTGGGACGCCCACCGGGCCACCTGTTTCGACTGGTGGAAGCACCGGCTGTGGCACATGCTGCGCCAATACGACTGGGTGCGGCTGGACCACTTCCGGGCCTTCGCCGCCTACTGGTCGGTCCCGGCCGGGGCGCCCACCGCGGCCCACGGGGACTGGCGGCCCGGGCCCGGGGCCGATCTGTTCCAGGCCGCCGCCGGCGACTGTCCCCTGGCCATCATCGCCGAGGATCTGGGCGTCATCACCCCGGACGTCACCGCGCTCCGGCGGCGCTTCGGCTACCCGGGCATGCGCGTCCTCCAGTTCGCCTTCGGGCCGGACATGGGCGCCTGCACCCACGCGCCCTACCGCATCGAGCCGGACAACGTGGTCTATTCCGCCACCCACGACAACAATACCACCCGGGGCTGGTTCCGCCGCGAAACCACGCCCCTGATCCGGTCGCAGATGTCCGACCTCTCCGGTTTCGAAGTGAATGAGGAAAACGCGGCCTGGGCCCTGACCCGGCTGGCCTGGCTTTCGCCCGGCGCCCTGGCCGTGGCCCCGCTTCAGGATCTGCTGAACCTCGACGAACGGGCCCGCCTGAACACTCCGGGCACGGCCAGCGGCAACTGGGGCTGGCGGCTCACCGGCCCCGAACCGCTCTCCGGCCGGCTGGCCGACCGGCTGGCCGAGCTCTCGGCCCTGGCCGGCCGCGACCACTGCGCCCATCCCAACCTGCTGACGTATTGAAAAACATAGAGGTGATGATCATGAAAAACTTTGTGGAGTTGGAAGCCCGGCTGCGGAACCTGCTGGCCGGCCTCGACGGCGATCTCTGGCGGCAAATGATGCACGACATCAAGCCCCCGGCGGCCCTGCCCGACGAGCAGCAGGCCCTGGACATGGTTTTCCGCGACGCCAAGGCTTTCGGCGGCTATATCCCGGACCTGATGGCCCTGATGCGCAAGCACCTCCCCGGGGAATTGCCCGAGCGGGAAATCCTGGCCCTGGGGAGCCTTCTGGGGAACATCCAGCTGCTGACCCGGATGCTCCTCCTGATCCTCCTGGTGCCGCGCTACCACGATCACGAGGACCTCATCGCCACCTTCAACGGCTACCGCCAGACCCTGATTTTCGTGGAGGACTATCTGGCCCAGGCCGGGAATAGATGACCGCCCCCCAGGCGGCCCGGCCTCCGCGCCCGGCCGGGGAGCCGGGGCGGAGCCAGGCGGCGGAGGCCCAGCCGCCGGTCCCGATGCGGGAACTCCTGCGCCGCTCCGCCCGCCTCCTCCAGGACCGGCGGCTGGCCGGGCCTTTTCTGGCCATCTGGCTGGGGCCGCGCCTGGCCCTGGCCGGCCTCACCGCCTGGGTGTTCGGTTTTGATGTGGGCGTGCTCCTGCCGGGCTGGGGGGCCTTGCTCGCGGCGGACCTCTTGCTGATCTCGCCGGTGACGGCCCTGGCCACGGCCCGCCTGAGCCTTCGGGTGTGGGACCACGGGCCCGTGGGCCTGGAGCCCCTGGGCTACGCGGTCCGGCACTACGGCCGGGCCCTGGGCCTGTATCTGGCCTGGTTCGTCCAGGCCCTGGCCGTGATTACGGGCCTGATGCTCCTGTCCCTGCCCGGGCTGGCCCTGGGCGGGCTCCTGACCCGGCTGGTCTTCTGGGGCGCCGCGGGCCTTAAGCTGGCCGCGTTTCTGGCCGTCTGGGCGGCGCTGGGCCTGGCCACGCTGTGGCTGTGGCGCCGTCTGTTGGGGGGGAGGCTTCTCCGGGTGTTCACCCTGTTCTACCCGGTGGCCGCCTTCCGCCACCTCGAGGGCCGCCTCGGGTCGCCCGAGCCGGGCGAGGGGCCGTATCTGCCCTGGCTGATCCGCCGGCGCCTGCCCCGGCTGGAGCGGGCCCTGGCCGCGGACCGCCTTCGGCCCTCGCTGTTCCTGGTCCTGGCCATCGTGGTGGGGCTGTACGCCCTGGATTGCGGCTTCGTCCTCTTCAAGTCGGAACTGCCGGCCTGGCTCTTCGCCGGCCGGGCCGCTGTCGAGGGGCTCCTCATCGCTTTCAAAGGCGCGGTCCTGTGGTGGCTCACCGCGGCCGCCGCCGGATTCTACCGCCTGAACTTGCAGCATCACGACCATGAACACTAATATCAACTGCCGTCAGTGCCGGCACTATTTTCTGACCTGGGAACCCCGGACGCCCCACGGCTGCCGGCTGATGGGCTTCAAGTCCCGGTTCCTGCCCGCGACCCTGGTCTTCCAGAGTTCCGGGGAGGAGTGCCGGGCCTTCAGCCCCAAGCCGTCCCGGGGCCCGAAATAACGAGGACATATGTCGCCTTCGCAATGGTATCTGGCCCTGGACGTGGGGGGCACCAACATCAAGGCCGGCCTGGTGGACGGATCGGGCCGGGTGCGGGCCCGGCGCCGCTTTCCCACCGGCCCGGGCCGGCCCGTGGCCGAGGTCATCGGCGGCATGGCCGCCAACCTCAAGGAGCTGATCGCCGAAATCCCGGACGGCCGCCGGCCCGAGGCCCTGGCCGTGGGCATGCCCGGCTGGCTCAACCAGGCCGAGGGCTTCCTCATCCAGGCCCCCAACATGCCCGGCTGGCTCGACGTGCCCGTGACCGGCCTGTTGAGCCGGGCCCTGGATCTGCCCGTTTTTCTGGAAAACGACACCAACCTCTACACCCTCGGGGAGTGGGCCTACGGCGCGGGCCGGGGCCTGACCAACTTCATGGCCATCACCCTGGGCACGGGTGTGGGCGGCGGCCTGATCCTGGACGGCCGGCTGTGGAACGGCTCCTTTGCCAGCGCGGCCGAAATCGGCCACATCCCGGTCGACCTGAACGGCGCCCTGTGCGGCTGCGGCCGCCGGGGCTGCCTGGAGACGGTCTCCTCGGCCACGGGCATGAGCCGTTTGGGCCGCGAGTGGCTGGAGGCCGGCCGGCCCACCGCCTATGCGGGCCGGCCCGAGGATCTCCAGCCCGAGGTCATGTACGGCCTGGCCCGCCAGGGCGATCCCATGGCCCTGGCCGTGTTTCACGAGGCCGGCCGCACCCTGGGCCAGATTCTGTCCGGGGTCTTCAACCTGTTGGGCCTGGAGGGCGTGGCCATCGGCGGCGGCGCGGCCGGGGCCCTGGAGTTCATCCGGCCGAGCCTGTGGGAAGTCCTGGTCGAACGCCTCATCGTCACCACGCCGGACCGCATCCAGGTCCTGAAAGGCCAGCTCGGCGACGACGCCCCCCTGGCCGGCGCGGCGGCCCTTTTGCGGAGCCTGACCGCCAAGGGCGCGGTCCGGTCCGGCACCAACGGCTGAGCAGCCCCGGGCCGCCCGGGAGAAGAAGAAGGAGGACGAATCATGGCGCATCCCCTCGCGGGCCACCGGGCCCCGGCCGATCAACTCGTCAATCTGCCCCGGCTCATGGCCGATTACTACACCGGACCGGTGACGGCCCCCGTGGCCTTCGGCACGTCCGGTCACCGGGGCTCGGCTTTCGCCGGCTCCTTCAACGAGGCCCATGTGGCCGCCGTGGCCCAGGCCGTGGTGGAATATCGCGCCCGTCAGAAGTACACCGGGCCCCTGTTTCTGGGCTGCGACACCCACGCCCTGTCCGAGGCGGCCTTCCGCACCGCGCTCGAGGTGCTGGCGGCGGGCGGGGTCGTCACCCACATCCACCAGGGCGGGGAATACACCCCCACGCCCGTGGTCTCCTTCCTCATCATCGACCATAACCGCCGCCGCCCCGAGGCCCCGGCCGACGGCCTCATCATCACCCCCAGCCACAACCCGCCCCCGGACGGCGGCATCAAGTACAACCCGCCCCACGGCGGCCCGGCCGACGTGGAGGTCACGGACTGGATCGAAAAACGGGCCGGCGAACTCATGGCCGAGCCCGGCCTCGTCCGCCGGATGCCGTACCGCCGGGCCATCGCGGCCGACACCACCAAACCTCAGGATTTTATCCGCCCCTTCATCAAGGCCCTGGGCGGGGTGGTGGATCTGCCGGCCGTCAAGGCCGCGGGCCTGAAGCTGGCCGCCGACCCCTTGGGCGGTTCGGGCGTCCATTTCTGGGAGCCCATCGCCGAGGAGTGGGGCCTGAACCTGACCGTGGTCAACCGGAGGGTGGACGCCTCCTTTTCCTTCATGACCCTCGACAGCGACGGCGTCATCCGTATGGACTGCTCGTCGCCCTACGCCATGGCCTCCCTCATCGAAGCCGGCGGCGCCTATGACCTGGCCTTCGGCAACGACCCCGACTTCGACCGCCACGGCATCGTCTCCGGCGGGGAGCTGATGAATCCCAACCACTACCTGGCCGTGGCCATCGAATATCTCCTGGCTCACCGGCCGGGCTGGTCCGTGGGGTCCCGGGTGGGGAAGACCCTGGTTTCCTCCTCCATCATCGACCGGGTGGCGGCGGCGGCCGGCCGCCGGGTTTACGAAACCCCGGTGGGCTTCAAATGGTTTGTCGAGGGACTGGCCCGGGGCGACCTGGTCTTCGGCGGCGAAGAGAGCGCCGGGGCCAGCTTTCTCCGGATGGACGGCCAAACCTGGACCACCGACAAAGACGGCTTCTGCATGGCCCTCCTGGCCGCCGAAATCATGGCCAAGACCGGCCGCTCCCCCAGGGAGCGCCACCAGGCCCTGACCGACCGCTTCGGCCACAGCCACTACGGCCGCCTCGACACCGCCGTCAAGGACAGCGAAAAGGCCGCCCTGAAAACCGTCGATCCCGGCCGCTTCCTCGGCGCGTCCGTGGCCGGCCGCAAGGTCGCCGCCGCTTTCACCAAGGCCCCCGGCAACGGCGCCTCCATCGGCGGCCTCAAGGTGTCGCTCGACGACGGCTCCTGGTTCGCCCTCCGGCCCAGCGGCACCGAGCCCAAGCTGAAGCTCTATGCCGAAAGTTTCAGCGGCCCGGAAACCTGGAAAGCCATGACCGAAGAGGCCCCCAGGCTGGTCTTCGGCTGATTGTCCGGGGGCTGTGTTTTTTTCTTCCCGAGCGTCCGGTTTTGCGATATAATAGACAATAAAAATCAGGCTTTAAAAGCCTTGACGGTAGTTATTACTCTTCCTTAACTCCAAAAGGAGGTCGCCATGTTTAGATTATCCGCCGTGGTCTGCGCCACCGATCTGTCGGAAGGCTCGAACAAGGCCCTGCCCATCGCCGCCTCGATGGCCCGGCACCACGGAGCGAAGCTCATCATCGCCCACATCATCGATCTGCCGGCCGTCACCCCTTACGGGGAAACCATGGTCGACCCCCAGGAACTGCGGGGCCGGGTGGAGCAGTCGGCCAAAGCCCAGGTCACCGACATCCTGTCCCACTATGAAGAGGTGGAGTGGGAACTGAACATCGCCATCGGCTACCCGGCCAAGGAAATCCTCCAGATGGTCGAGGACACCAAGGCCGACCTGGTGGTGGCCGCCACCCACACCCGCAGCGGCATCGAACGGCTGCTCCTCGGTTCGGTCAGCCGCAAGCTCATGCACACCCTGGCCGTGCCCTTCCTCATCGTCCCCGGCGACATGCCCCAGGAGCAGCTTGACCGGCCGCTCGAATCGGTCCTCATCGCCTGCGATTTTTCCCCGGATTCGGGCAACGCCGTGCGCTGGGGCATCGACTTCGCCCAGGCTTTCGGCGCCAAGCTGACCATGGCCACGGTCATCGAGCCCACCCAGCTCTCCCAGCTCCTCAAGCTCGATCCGCAAAAAGAGCACGGCATGGCCGAGAAACTCCAAAAAGATCTCCGCCAGAAACTCATCGAAACCGTGCCGGCCGAATACCGCGAAACCATCAAGCCGGAAACCGTGATCCTGGCCGGCCAGCCCCACGAGGAACTCAACAAGTTCGCCATCCTCAACCACGTGGACCTCATCGTCATGGGCGTCCACGGCCGCGGACTGATCGAAAACCTCCTCGTCGGCTCCACCACCGACCGCCTGGTCCGCCTCGGCCAGTTCCCCGTCATGGCCGTCCGCGCGGGCCTGCCCGAGCAGGCGTAGAAGAGCCGGGGGGGGGGGGGGGGGGGCGCGGGTGGGTGGGGAAAGGGGACGCCCCCACCCCCCGCCGGGTCCGCCTCGGCCAGTGCCCGGTGTGGGGCGTCCGCGGGGGCGTGCCCGAGCTGGCTTAGAAGCGCCGGGGGGACGGGGGTTGGCCATTTTTGGGGAAAAAAGGGCCTCCCCCCTTCCCCC
>JAVBQN010000037.1:0-39687 GCA_031549025.1 Candidatus Adiutrix sp.
TCTCCGTTCGCTCGCGATTTGAGGGGTCACAACTCGCTTCGCTCAAACAGTGACCCCTCAAATCGCGGCTCTCTCCGAGAATTTTCCCCGCCCTCCGGCCTCGCCATCCGCCGGTGTTCCGTAAAAAATCAAGAGCCAACGAGGAACGAGTCGGGTGGTTTTAAGCGGCAAAGGGCTTTTGAAAGCGGGGGGCCGCCGTCCCCACACCCCGGCCGGGAGACTTCGACCACCTGCGCCAAGCCGAAAGCGGCGGTCCGGGAGGGTCGCGAAGCCGCGGGCTGGCGCCCGGCTTCGCGACCCTCCCGGACCGCCGCTTTCGGAGGGGTCCAGGGGGCGAGCCCCCTGGCGGGGTGGAGGGGCGGAGCCCCCTCTTCAAGGCCTTTGTCGCTAAAAAATCGCCCGGGGGCGGGTGCCGTCCTGGGGGCCGATGATGCCCTCGCGTTCCATGTCTTCGATGATGCGGGCCGCGCGGTTGTAGCCGATGCGCAGGTGCCGCTGGACGTGGGAGATGGTGGCCTTCTGGGTGCGGCGGACGAGTTCCACGGCCTCGTCGTATTTTTCGTCTTTTTCGCCGTCGCCGTCTTCGCCGTTTTCGGCGTCGGGGAGGGCCAGGTCTTCGAGGTAGTCGGGGGGGCCCCAGTCGCGGATAAAGTCCGTGACCCTTTTGATTTCGTCGTCGGACACGTAGGCCCCGTGGAGGCGGCGGAGCTTGGCCACGCCCGGCGGGAGAAAGAGCATGTCGCCCGCGCCGAGGAGCTTTTCCGCGCCCATCTGGTCGAGGATGGTGCGGGAATCGATGCGCGAGGAAACCTGGAAGGAGATGCGCGTCGGCAGGTTGGCCTTGATGATGCCGGTCAGGACGTCCACCGAGGGCCGCTGGGTGGCCAGGATCAGGTGGATGCCGCAGGCCCGGGCCTTCTGGGCCAGACGGGTGATGTAGACTTCCACCTCCTTGGCCGAGACCATCATGAGGTCGGCCAATTCGTCGATGATGATGACCAGGAAGGGCATTTCCTTGGGCGGCTCCTGGGCTGAATCCTGGTCATCAGCGGAATCGCCGCCCTTGGGCGCGGGCTTTTTCCAGGTCTTGAGTTCGGCCCGGATTTTTTCATTGTAGCCCTCGATGTTGCGCACGCCCTTTTCGGCCAGGAGCTTGTAGCGCAGGTCCATCTCGGCCACGGCCCACTTCAGGCCCAAGGTGGCCTCCGAGGGGTCGGAGAGCACGGGATAGATCAGGTGCGGGATGTCCTTGTAAAGGGTCAGTTCCACGCACTTGGGGTCGATCATGAGAAAACGCACCTGCTCGGGCGAGGCCTTGCAGAGGATGGACATGATCATGGAACCCAGGCCCACGGACTTGCCGCTCCCGGTGGCCCCGGCGATGAGGAGATGGGGCATCTTGGCCAGATCGGCCACCACCGGCGCGCCCATGATGTCCACGCCCAGAACCAGGCTGAGGACCGAGCGGCTGCCCTGGAAGGCCGGACTCTCCACCACCTCTTTGAAAGCCACCAGGCGGCGCTGGGGATTGGGGATCTCGATGCCGATGGCGGCCTTGCCCGGCAGGGGCGCCACCACGCGGATGGAGATGGCCCGCATGGCCATGGTCAGGTCGTCCGACAGGCCCGCCACCTTGGAGATCTTGATGCCCGGCGCGGGCTGGTATTCGTACATGGTGATGACCGGCCCGCCCGAAACCTCCAGCACCCGGCCCTCCACCCCGAAGTCGCGGAGCTTGTCCTCCAGGAGGTGGGCATTGGCCATCAGCTCGTCCTTGGAAAGGCCCGAGGCGTGGCCGGCCCGCGCCGGCGGCGGGTCGTCCAGAAGGTCCGGGCTCGGCAGGCGGTACGGTCCGCCCGGCTCGCGGGGGGCCGGCCGGGGCGGCTCCGGGGGCGGAGTCGGTTTGGGGGGCGGGGGCGGCGGAGCCGTCTTTTCCACGATCACGGGCTGGGGCGGCGGGGTGGTCGCCGGTTCGGCGGAAAGGCCCAGGTCGGACGGCCGGGCGGCTTTGGGGGCGGGGGCGGGAGCGGCCGGAGTCTCCTCGCCGCCGCCCTTCCACGGCCAGGTCACCACTACCAGGGAGGACAGGCGGCGCCACAGGGAAGGCGCGGCCACGAAAAAGCCGGCCAGGGCCAAGAGCGGCAGGGAGACGGCCGCTCCGCCCCGCCCCAGCAGTTCGGTGACCGCGCCGGCCAGAAAGAGGCCGAACACCCCGCCCCCGCTGTGGCCCGGGGAAGCGCCGCCGAGCCGGGGGTTGACCACGGACAGAAAGGCCAGGGCGGCGAAAAGAAAAAGCACCCAGCCGAAAGTTTTCACCATCCGATCCGGAGTGTACACGGGGCGGCGGAAAAGCATCCAGGCCAGGCCGGCCAGGGCCGGGGCCGGCCAGAAGGCCCCCAGGCCGAAATTTTTCACCAGCCAGGCCGATACGGCGGTCCCGGCGCGCCCGATGATGGACACGCTGTCCGGCCCGGAAAGCGTCAGAGCCGCCAGAATGAACACCCCGGCCAGCCCCGCCAGGGCGGACGGCGCCCAGGCCGGCGCCCGGAAACGGGCCGCCGGGCCGGTGACGCCGCCCCGGCCGTTGGTTTTGTTCGCTTTTTTGCCGTTCTTGCCGTTGGCCATACGCGTCAATCAGGACCAGCCCGCTTCGGGGTCGTATTCGGGCGAGTGGAGCCGCTCCAGGGCCGGCTGGTAGGCCGGGTCCTGCTTCAAGGCGGCCTTGAAGTGGTTCAGGGCCTCCTCCCGGCGGCCGGCCTCTTCGGCCACCCGGCCCAGGTGAAAATGAACTTCCGGAGCCCGGCTGCCGTATTCCATAGCCATGGTCAGGTGGTGCTCGGCCCCGTCGAAATCGCCCAGGTTGAACAGAAGGCGGCCGAGCCGCTGGCGATATAGGCTGTTGGTGGGGTCGATCTCCACGCTCTTCTGGAACAGGGACCTGGCCACCTCCAGATCGTTGGCCAGGTCCACGAACAGGGCCCCCAGGGCCGACAGGGCATAGGCGTCGTTGGGCGAGGTCTTGACCGCCTTCTTGAAGGCCTTGGCCGCGCCCTGGTGGTCGTGGGCCAGCAAAAGCGCCTCGCCCAGCAGGCGATAGACCGTCGGCCGGCAGTCGGGAAGATCCCCGGCCGTTTTCAGGGCGGCCAGGGCCCGATCCACGTGCCCCAGTTCCAGGGCGGTGCGGCCCAGATGGAAAAGGGTTTCGAAGTTGTCCGGGGCCAGTTCGGCGGCCCGGGCCAGGGCCTCCTCGGCCTCCGGCAGCCGGCCGGACAGGAGGTGGGTGTAGCCGAGGTTGTAATGGGCCATCATGTGGTCCGGCTCCAGTTCGATGATCCGGGCGAACAGTTCCTGGGCCCGGCCCGAGTCGCCCAGGCGGCCGTGGCAGACGCCCAGACTGTTCAGAAGGTTCAGGTGGTCCGGGGCCAGGGCCAGACCGCGCTCGTATTCCCGCACCGCGGCGGTGAGGTCCCCGCCCTCGAAAAGCCGGTCGCCGCTGATATTGAGGGCCAGAGGCCCGAACACGGCCACCTGGCCATAGCCGGAAAAGGAGGCCTCGTTCAGGGCCTTGCGGCCGTCCTCCATCAGCCCTTCGGGCGGGCCGGACCAGCCGGGGCTGAAGACCAGGCCGAAGGAGACCGGGCCGGCCTCCTTCAGTTCGGCGGCCAGCCGGTGGGCCAGGGGCCCGAGCTCGGCCTGGGCCCCGCCCGGCCAGGCCAGGGCCAGGATGTCGGCCTGCCACAGGGTCCGGAGCGGCGCGGCCGGGAGGCCCTCGGCCACTTTTTCCAGCACCACGGCGGCCAGGCGTTCGCCCTCTTCCCGGCCCAGCACGGCCAGGCTTTTTTCAAAGCCGTCGAGGCGGGCCAGGGCCAGGGCCAAAGGTTGGGAGCTGATTTTGGCCAAACCCGCCAAAAAGTCCTCGCGGCCGGGCAGGTCCGCCATAAAGCCGAGCGCGGGCGGCCGGCGGCGCTCGCCGGGGTCGGCCGGTTCGCTGAGGTGGCGGGAAAAAGTCAGAAGGTCCCCGGCCACGATGCGGCGGGCGGGCTTCAGGCCGCTGAGGTAGCCGAAGGAATAGTTGTCGGCGGCCTCGAAGAGGGTCACCTCGCCCTTGTATTCCGGCTCCACGCCCGGCCGGTCCGGCGGGGAGGAGACCAGGAAGACCTGGCCGGCGGCCGCGCCCATGGAGCGGCCGAGGTTGACCACCACCCGGTCCTGGGGCAGCACCTGGACCACCTGGCCGTGATTTTCCAACAGGTCGCCGAAGGCCACGGCCTGGCCCGCCGCCCGGCTCTGGCGGGCCTGGAAGAGCGCGGTGCGCGCCCGTTCCTCCAGGTCGTCGGCCTGGCTCCGGGCCCAATCCGGCCCCGCGTCCGGGCCGCCCTCATCCTCGCCCAGATCGTGGGGATAGCGCACCCAGGCGGCCACGGGCCGCGAGTCGGGCTCGGCGGCCAACTGGCCGTCCAGAACGTTTTCCAGCCCCAGGCGGAACTCCTCGGGCCGGGCTTCCGCCAGGAAGCCCAGCCGGCGGGTGCCCAGGCGGCTGAGATGCCGGGCGGGCAGGCATTCGGCCAGGCGGCCGGCCAGGGCGGCCAGGGCCGACGAGGGGTCGGCCGCCTCCCGCAGTTCGACCAGCCCGAGCAGCAGTTCCGGGGCCGGCTCGCCGTCCATGCTCAGGCTGCGGGCCGCGCCTTCCCGCCGCCGCTTCCGCAGGGCCTTCCACAGCCGGTTCCGGAAATATTCCCGGCTGTACAGCCCGGTCTCCCGGTCGGTCAACAGGGCTTTCCGCAGGCTCATGTTGTCCAGGGCCAGTCGGATCACCCCGTACAGGCGGGCTTCCTCCTCCGGCCGGCGGGCCTGATCCGGGCCGGTCACAAACAGGCGGCCCAGCAGCCGGCCCTTGTATTGCAAGAGCAGCTCCAGCTCGTCGGGCTCCGCCGCGTCCGGGGTCAGGTCCGCCAGGCGGAACCGCCAGTCGGGCCAGAGGGCCTCCAGGTCCTGCAGAAATTTCGGGCCGAACCGTTCCCAATCAGCCGCGGTCAATCGCGCGCCACGCCGCTTGCCAAGCATCGCCGCCCCCATCAGACGCACCCTTCCGGCTTCGGGAGGCCCGCCATTTTGCAGGCGCCCTTGCCCGGGCCGGAGGGAAAGAGTTCATAAATGTATTTCAGTTTGAAGCCCGTGACCCCGGCCAGAATACGGACCATGGGGGCCAGGCCGTTTTCCCGGTAATACTCCCGGAGGGCCTCCAGAACCGCCCAATGGTCCTCGGTCAGTTCATCGATATCTTCCTGAAGGCGGACGTAGTCAACCCACTCCGGCCCCCACATCTCCGGGTCGGCCAGAAAGCCCTCGTCATTGACCGGAAAGCTCCGGCCCTGATGTTCCACAGCGGGCATGATCGTCAGACTCCTCCTTTTCCTTTCCAGGGCGGTCGCTCTGTAATCTTATAATTATTATGGATAGGAGGATTTCTGTCAAGTGGCGCATTCCGGCCGCGCCGATCTTGCCCTTTAGCCGTTTCTTAGGTATTATGGATACGTCTTGAAATTTGACCGATGACCTTGAGCGTACCGAAGTTTCACTATTTTCCAGGGCCCGGGCCGTGAATCGGCGACAGCCCTAAATCCGCCCTGGCGGGGGTGACGGCATGAAAAAGTTTATCCCGGTTTTCCTGATGATGCTTCTGACCGCGGGCTGCGGCGACGTCCGGGGTTGGTTCGACCAGATCGGCGGCGGTTCCTCCGGCCAGTCCGGCCGTTCCACGGCCTCCTCGCCCAAACAGCAGTTGAACGACGCCCGCGCGTCCTTCGACCAGAAACTGCAAAACGCCCAGGGCCGCTCCCTGGCCGAGGTCCGCAAGGACTGGGGCCGACTGGAGCCCGGCCTGAAGCGCGGCGACCTGACCGTCTACCAGTGGCGCCAAACCGCCAAGATCACCACCCCCAAGGGTGAAGTCGCCCCGGCCTCGTCCAGGGGGGCCAGCACCGCTTCCTGTCTGGCCATGTTCATCGTCGGCCCGGGCGACGTGGTGGTGGATTCCACCGCCGAAGGCCAGTGTTATGATTTCCGCAGAATGCCGGCCTGGCAGCCCACCGTCACCCAATCCACCGACGGCCGCCTCGGCCCCGCCTACTGAGTGCGTGGTCCGCACGGGACAACTCCGAGCGGGGGGGAGAGCGGCCGGGGGCTGGTCGGCCGGGCGGGTGACGGCCGTGGAATCGGGGGCGGGCCTAAACGGCCCGGGGAATGGCGCGTATCGAAAGCTTGACGGGCGCCCAGGGGCGGCCGGCAGTGGCCCGACTTGACCGGCGGCGCGTCGTGGGGCTGATGAGCGCTTGAGGGGGGGGCGGCGGAAACATTCGTTTCCAGCCGCCCCCCCCTTTTTGCTTTTAGATTGAGCGCCCGGCCCTTTCCAGCCGCAGCAATTCCCGCCAGAGACCGAGGAAGTCCTCCGGCCAGGGGGCGCGGAAGGTGACGGGGAGGCCGGTGGCCGGGTGGGCCACGGTCAGGCGCCGGGCGTGGAGCAGTTGGCGCTGGAGGTAGGGGGCCAGCTGGGGGAAGCGCTGGACCAGGTCGGCCGCGCCCCGGCTGTAGACCGGGTCGGCCAGCACCGGGGTGCCCAGGCTCTGGAGATGCACCCGGGCCTGGTGGGTGCGGCCCGTCACCAGGGTCAGGAGAACCAGGCTGAGGCCGGCCTCGGGGAAGAAGCGCGCCACCCGGTAGAAAGTTCGGGCCGGTCGGCCCCCGGCCACGCCGGCGGCCATCTTGTGCCGCTGGGTGGGGTGGCGGCCGAGGGGAAGGTCTATCACGCCCCGGAGCGCCTGGGGGCGGCCTTTGACCCAGGCCAGATAGCGCTTGACGGTCTGGCGCTGGCTGAAGGAGGCGGCCAGGGCGCGCAGGGCGGGTTCCGTCTTGGCCACCACCAGGACGCCGCTGGTGTCCCGGTCCAGGCGGTGGACCAGGCCGGGCCGGAACGGCTCCCCCACGGCCGACAGGCGGGTGTCCCGGGCCAGAAGGCCTCCGGCCAGAGTGGGCCCCCGGTGCCCGGGCGCGGGATGCACCACCAAGCCCCAGGGCTTGTCCACGGCCAGAAGGTGCTCGTCTTCGAAAAGAACCCGGAGAACCACTTCGGGGTTGGGCGTCAGGTCGGTGGGAGGCGCTTCCGGGGGAGGAAAAGAGAGGATCTGACCGGCCGCGACCGGGGCCGAGGCCTTGGCCGGACGGCCGGCCGCGAGGATCAGACCCTCCTTGGCCAGGCGGGCCAACTGGGAGCGGGAATATTCGGGGTGGCGGGCGGCCAGCACCTGGTCCAGGCGCCGCCCGCTTTCCTCGGGAATCACGGTGAGGGTAACCAGGCCGGCGGCCGGGTCCGGGCCGCCGGCAACCGGGGCCTCCCCGGCCTCTTCCGGCTCCCAATCCTCGGCCTCGTCAAAGTCCGGGGCGGGTTCATCGCCCGCCCCGGCCGTCTGTAATTCCTCAGCCTCGGCCGGACCCGGGGCCGCCTTCCGCCGGTCGCGGGAAAAGCGTTTCTTCACGGCCGGGGCCCGTTGTTTTTGGCCGGCGGGAAGAATCCGTTGATGGCATCTTCGATCTCGGCTTCCGACTGGCCCGTGGCCAGGGCCATTTCCGTGACCAAGAGGACCCGCACCGTGTCGAGCAGCTTGCGCTCGCCAAAGGAAAGTTCCTTGCCCGCCCGCATGGCCAACAATTCGCCCATCACCGCCGCCACCTCGAAGGGCGAGCCGGTTTTGATCCGTTCCAGATACTCCCGATGCCGGCGGTTCCAGTTGACCGTCTCCCCGGTCCTCGGCGGATTTTTGAACACCTGGTAGATTTTGGACACATCTTTCTTGCCGATAAGGGGCCGGAGACCGATCTCCCCGACGTTCTGAACCGGGATCATGATCTTCATGTCGTTTTCCAGGATACGCATGACGAAGAAGTCATACGACGTATCCCCGATCACCTTCTGCTCCACGGCCTCGATGCGTCCGACGCCATGGGCGGGGTAGACCGCCAAATCTCCTACTTCCAGCCTCACCAAACACTCCTTCCACTACAGCAATATACTTTATCAAAGTAAACCTTCCCCGTCAACCGGGGCGTCGCCTCATTGCCTTCAGGCAATCGCAGCTTTATCGCCTGGCCAGGCGATTGGGACCCATCTCCGAGCGCGGGGGAGAGCGGCAGCGGCGTGGCCGGCCGGGATGGGAACGGCCGTGGCATCGGGGGCGGGCCTATGCGGCCCGGGAAAGGGCGCGCATCGAAAGCTTGGCGTACGCCCAGGGGTGATAGACAGGGGCCCGACTTGACCGGGGGCGCGTCGGGCGGCTTATTTGGGAAAAATCAGCGGCGGAGGCGGGGGGCCAGGGAGAAGACCGCCAGGCCGGCCCAGATGAGGCCGAAGGATACGAGGTGGGCGCGGGTGAAGGGCTCCCCGTAGACCAGGACGCCCAGCAGCACGGTCAGGGTGGGGCTGAGATACTGGATCAAGCCTATGGTGCTCAGAGGCAGGCGGTTGACGCTGTAGGCGAACATGACCAGCGGCACGGACGTAATCAGCCCGGCCCCCATCAGGAGGAGAAACGTGGGGGAGAGGCTCGGCGGCAAGGCCTGCCCGTTATGGGAGAAATAGAGCAGAAAACCCAGGGCCGCCGGCGAGATGAGGCCCGTCTCCAGGGTCAGGCCGTTGACGGCGGTGAGGCCCACCATTTTCTTGCACAGGGAATAAAGGGCGAATGAGCTGGCCAAAACAAAGGCCACCGCCGGAAAGGAGCCGTGGTGCAGGGCGAGGACCAGAACCCCCAGCGCGGTCAGAAACACGGCCGCCCACTGCCAGCCGGAGAGCCGCTCCCGCAGGATCACCACCCCCGCCAGGACGTTGAAAATGGGGCAGATATAATAACCCAGCCCGCATTCCACCACCAGGTCGTGGTTCACCGCCCAAATGAAGGTCAGCCAATTGAGGCTGACCAGGACCGCGGCCGCCAGCAAATAGAGGAGACGGCGGCGGCGTCCCAGAAGCTGCCGGACCTCCCCGGTCAGGCCCCGGGCCCGGCCGGTGGCCAGGACCAGCAGGACCAGAAAGACGAACGACCACACCACCCGGTGGGCCAGCACCTCATAGGCCGGCAACCCGCCGAACAGCTTCCAGTAGACCGGCAGCACACCCCACAGGCCATAGGTGAAGACGGCCACCAGAACGGCGGCGGTGGTTTCGGTCAAACGCGGCATCTCCGGGCCCCCCTGCCTTCTTTCGCGCAAATATTACTCCGGCAACTAGATAAGTCATCCCCGTGATTTCGCCAAAGCCCGAAATCACTGGACTTCAGCGGCCGGGAACGGACTTCTAAAGTTGCCGAATAATACGGGCCGCGGCCGAACCGGAAAGAACGGCCGAGCCCGCCGAAAATCTCAGGAGCATCTTACCGTTATATTCTGAATTTAGCCAGGGGAAATCTCTCCGGAGGGAAGCGTCACCGGGAGTTGCGGCTGGACAGGTCATCCCGCCAGGTCAGGCTTTTGCTCTGGATGCCCCGGAGCGCGTCCGCCGGGCCGCTCTCTTCAAAATAGGCCAGATAAATCATCTTGTCACTCACCCCCAGGGAGGTGGTGGTGAGGAAGACCTGGGAAACCTGACCGAAGACCTTGAAGGAGACCTGGGACCCGAAGGAGATGGAATTGCTGGTCTCGGCGAATTTTTGGGTAAAATCGTCGGTCTTGAATTTGAAGTCGAGGTCCACGCCCAGCTTTTCCTTCAGCTTGGCGTTGCCCTGGCTGGTCAGGAGGGCGGCCATGGGCCGGTTGTTGGCGGCCAGGCTGAACCAGCTGGCATAGCTCCGCTGTTCCTTGCGCATGGCCATGGCGTCGAAACTTTTTTTAGGCATTTTGGAAGGCATGCAGATCATGGCCATCCTGGGGATGGAGGCCGGCTGACGGGCGGCCACCGCGTCGACAAACTTCTTCCATTGGGCCGGCTCGGCATAGAGGGCCAGGACCGTCAATTTAAACTTCGGCTCCAGGGTTTTGACGTATTCGTCGACCTTCTGGTCCTGCCCGTCGACCCGGGTCAGTCCCGCCGGAGCGGCCAGAACCACGGGGACTTGGCCCACCAGCACCTCGTTGGGCGGATCCGCGGTTTTTTTGGCCTGAACCGGGGCGCCGAAGAAGGCCACCCCCAAAATCAGCAACAGAAGAACCCAATACGATTTGGTCACACGCGCACCTCCGGAGTCCTGAGGGAGCCGCGAATGGATATGAGGCCCCTTCGGAGGCGGCCGCCCGGAGACGGACCGCCCTCCCTTGGCTCAGCAATATTCATGCCCAAAACCAGGGGTTTCCAAAGCGCCCAAATACAAGCCCTGGGGCCGAGGCCCCGTCCGGCTCGCCCCCGGAGGGGATCAATTGTAGCCGGGCGGCCACAGCGGCGTGGCCGAAATGACACAGCCCGGCCGCGCGTCTATTGGCGCAGCATGTCGTTGAGGTTGCGTATCTTTTGGCGCGCGTTTTCCAGAAGCGAGTGGAGTTCCATGGAGTGGTTGGCCAGGACGCTGCCCACGTCCCCGTTCAAGACCACCAGGGGTTCGAACTGGGCCTGGTCCAGCACTTCGATGATGCTGTCCACCTGGGGCCGGGCCTTGCGGGTTTCCAGAATTTCGGAAAAATCGTCCCGGATGGCCACCATGACCTGACGGAGCACGTAGGCCGCGCCCTGGGCGAAATAGAAGTTGTCGTCCAGCCGGTTCCAGGGCACGTGGGTGTCGACGCGCTGTTCCTCGCGGGAGGCGTCCACCTCGCCGGCCGATTCCTGGCTGATCTTGTAGCGCTGGCGGGCCGGGGCGTTGGCCAGGCGGGTGTTGATCCCGCCGAGGAGCGAGACGTACTGATCCAGAAGTTCGCTCAGATTGTCCCCCCGGGGATAGAACTCGGCCTGACCGGCGGCCAGGCGGTCGCGGTAGGACCGCAGCCGTTCGGTGGCCGCCTGGAAACGCGATTCGGCCGAGGGCAGCACCCATTTGAAAGCGTCGTTGGAGAAAAGGGTAAACGCCTCGTCGCAGTCCTCGTCGATCTTGTCGGTGGTACGGAGGCGGGTGAGCTTGTCGCGCATCACCCGGGTGGTGTAGCGCAGCATTTCCAGTTCCCCCAGCTGGAAATTCTGGGGATTGTCCAGCAAAATGGTGGGCCAGATTTTATCGTTGGGCAGCCAGTTGGCAAACAGGTCGTCCCCGATGACCACCAGGGTGTTGGCCAGGGTCAGGCCCTTGCGCCACTCCGGCCGGGGGGGCGGCTCCGGGGCCGTGTCGGCCGCCAGGGCGTCCAGGGGTTCCAGTTCCTGGACCGACACCCGGCCGTCGGCGCCGGGGACGAGCTGGAAAAAACTCGGGAAGCTGTAGTTGACGACCATAACGAAGAGGCTGAACAAAACCAGAACCGCCAGAACGGCCAGAGGCGCCTGGATCTTCTTCCTCTTATGCCAGGGGATGGAAGCGCTGTTGAGCATGGGGAATCACCTTTCCGCCGCATCAAACTGTCCGGCGCCTTGAGTTTTGGCGCGCGATGTACTATTCTACCAGATCGGCGCTGTTTTTGCCTGGAAAAATGCCGCCCCGGCCGGCCCGGGGTTTTCTGCGATATGACGGAGCAACAATGTCTTTGGTGACGTTTTCGGAGGTCGACCGCTACTACGGCCGGCAGGATGTGCTGACCGGGGTGACCCTGGCCCTGAACCCCGGCGAGCGGGTGGGCCTGGTGGGCCGCAACGGGGCCGGCAAGACCACCCTCATCCGCCTCATCATGGAAGAGGAAAACCCGGACGCGGGCCAGGTGACCCGGGCCCGGGGCCTCCGGCTGGGCTACCTGCCCCAGGAAATCCTGGGCCGGCGGGGGATAAAACTCCTGGACCTGGTGATGGACACGGCCGAGGAGTTTCGGCGGGTGGAGGCGGAACTGGCCCTGGTGGGCGCGGAACTGGCGGAAAAGAGCGAGGCCGGGGCCGATCCGGCGGAACTGATGGAACTGGCCGGCCGTCAGGGGCACCTGATGCACCTGTTCGAATCCCTGGGCGGCTGGGAAAAAGAGGCTGAAGCCAAGAAGATCCTGTCGGGCCTGGGCTTCGGCGAAAGCGACTTCATCCGCGACCTCAGCGAATTCTCGGGCGGCTGGATCATGCGGGCCCTCTTGGCCCGCCTCCTTCTGGCCTCGCCGGACCTCCTGATTCTCGACGAACCCACCAACCACCTGGACCTCGACAGTCTCATCTGGCTGGAAAGCTATCTGAAGGGCTCCGAATCGGCCCTGCTCCTGGTCTCCCACGACCGGGTGTTTCTCAACAACGTGGCTCAGAAGATCGTCGAAGTGCGCCAGGGCCGGGTGCACACCTACCAGGGCAATTACGAACAGTTTCTGGCGGAAAAGGAGCAGCGCCTGGCCACCGAGGCCGCGGCCTTTGAAAACCAGCGGGAACGCATCAAGCAGATCGAAAAGTTCATCGAGCGCAACCGGGTCCGGGCCACCACGGCCCGCCGGGCGCAGAGCCGCATCAAGATGCTGGAAAAGATGGACCGCCTGCCCGCCCCGGAAAGCCTGGACGACCAGAATTTTCACTTCCGCCTGCCCGTCCCGGCCCGGGGGCCGGACCAGGTGGCCGAACTGGCGGGCGTGACCAAGCGCTACGGCGCGGTCGAAGTCTACCGCGACCTCAACCTTCTCCTGCGGCGCGGGGACCGGCTGGCCCTCATCGGCCCCAACGGCCGGGGCAAATCCACGCTCCTGAAAATGCTGGCCGGGCTGGAGCCGCCCTCCTCCGGCGTGCGGCGTCTGGGCCAGGGCGTGAATGTGGGCTACTTCGCCCAGTTCCAGATGGACAGCCTGAACCCCACCCACACCGTGCTGGAGGAAATCGCCACCGTGGCCGGGGACCTGACCCAGGGCTCCCTCCGCTCCGTCCTGGGCGGTTTCCTCTTTTCCGGGGAGGACGTGTTCAAGAAGGTGACCGTGCTCTCCGGCGGGGAAAAGGCCCGCCTGACCCTGGCCAAGATCATGCTCCGGGCCCCCAACTTCCTCCTCCTCGACGAGCCCACCAACCACCTGGACATCCCCGGCCGCCAGATGCTCGAAGACGCCCTGGCCGACTATCCCGGCACCCTGGTCTTGATCAGTCACGACCGGCACTTCATCAACAGCCTCTGCCAGTCCGTGGGGATCATCGAGGAGGGCCGGCTGGAAGTCCTGCCCGGCAATTATGACGATTACCAAACCCTGTGGCGCAAAGGCGAAGCCGAAACCCCGGGCCGCAAAACCCCCGGCCCCGACCTCGCCCCTGAAAACGGCGGCGAAAGCGGGGCCGCGCCCAAAGCCGAAGGCGGCCGCAAGGAAACCCGCCAGCGGGAAGCCCAGGCCCGCCGCGAACTGGCCGCCCGCCGCAAGCCCATGCAAGACCAAGTGAACGCGGCTGAAAAGCGCCTGGCCGAGATCGCCGGACGCAAGGCCGAACTTTCCGCCCTCCTGGCCGATCCTTCCACCTATCAGGACGGGGAACGGGCCAAAGAGCTGAACCTGGAATTCGCGGCCCTGAATGAAGAGGCGACGGCCGTGGAGCAAAGCTGGGAAGAAGCCATGACCGCCTTGGAAAAGTTGTGAGGCGGCAGAGAGCCGGACCGGCCGGAGGGCGGGGAAAGTGCCCTCCGTTCGCTCGCGGTTTTGGGGGCCGGAACTCGCTTCGCTCAAACATCGCAAAAGCGCCCTAGCGCAGTCTGCCCTGAACCGTACCTTTTCCTGTTGGTGCAGACACCAGGCCGCGGCTTGCTTTCAATACCCCAAAAAGAAGGACCCCCGGTTCCTCCGGGGGCCCGCGGGTCCAGGGCTCCGCCCTGGCGGGGGGTGGGGGGGCGCGGAGCCCCCGCTACTTTAAATCGCCGCCCGCCTTACTTCTGATGATCCTTGCGGTTGCCGTCGAGGACCTGCTTGCCGACGGCCACGAAGGAGGCGATGTCGGCCACGTTGGCCGGGATGATGATGGAGTTGCCGGATTTGGCGAGTTTGCCGAATTCGCCCAAGTAAGCCTCGGCGATGCGGAGGGACACCGCGTCCTCGCCGCCGGGGTGGCCGATGGCCTCGGCCACCTTCATCAGGCCCTGGGCCGTGGCGTCGGCCACCAGGCGAATCTGCGCGGCCCGGCCTTCGGCCTCGTTGACGAGTTTTTGGCGCTCGCCTTCGGAGATGTTGATCTTGGCCAGCTTCTCGCCCTCGGCCCGGTTGATTTCGGCCTGGCGTTCGCCCTCGGAGCGGGCGATTTCGGCCCGCTTGTCGCGCTCGGCCTTCATGTAGCGCTCCATGGCTTCCTTGATGCTCTGGGGCGGGGTGATGTTGCGCACCTCGTAGCGGTTGACCTTGATGCCCCAGGGGTCGGAGGCCTTGTCCACGGCGCTGACGATGTCGCCGTTGATGCTTTCCCGCTCTTCGAAGGTGCGGTCTAGTTCGAGCTTGCCGATGACGCTGCGCATGGTGGTCTGGGCGATCTGGATGGCCGCGAAGTGGTAGTTGTCCACGCCGTAGCTGGCCCGCTTGGGATCCATGACGGTCATGTAGAGAACGCCGTCCACTTCCACCGAGATGTTGTCGCGGGTGATGCAGGTCTGGGAGGGCACGTCGATGACCTGCTCTTTCAGCGTGTGCTTGTAGGCCACCTTGTCGAGAAAGGGCAAGAGCAGGTGGAACCCGGAGATCAGGGTGGCGTGGTATTTGCCCAGCCGCTCCACCACGAAGGCCTGGTTCTGGGGAACCACGCGCACATACTGGACAAACAGGAAGATGAGGAAAACGGCGCCCACGACCAGAACGATCATGGAGGACCCGGCGACATCGAAATCGAACATGTTGCCTCCTGGATTATTTTTCTTCCGGCCGCTCGGCCGCGATGATCAACGTCAGTCCGTCGAGCCGGACCACCCGGGCCCGGGCGCCGGCCGGGAGCGTGGGGCCCTCGGTGCGGGCGCCCCAGTTGGTGCCGTTGAGTTCGGCCAGACCTGGCTGGTCGGGCCCGGTCTCCTCCAGCACCAGCACCCGCTGGCCCACGTAGCGGTCGGTGAAGACCGGGTCGTCGAGGTTGTCGGTTTTGGCCAGGCGGCCGTGGAACAGAGTCTGGAGCTTACGCCGCAAAAGCGCCAGGGTCACCACCGAGACGATCATGAAGATCAGCCATTGGGTGCTCTGGCCCGGGGGGGCGAAAAAGACCACCGTCCCGGTCACCCAGGCCCCTATCCCGAAGAAGACCAGAAAAACACCCGGCGTCAGAGCCTCCAGAAACAGAAACACCACCCCCAGGAGGAACCAGAACAGGATGGCGTTCAATCCGAACATTTCCATAGAGACACCTCTCGGGGGGCGGGAAATGGGGCGCGGCCGGGCCGGATTCAGACGGCCGGCGGGACCACGCGGGTCAGGGGCTTGATCTCCACGGCCACCCGGCCTTTGAGGTCGGCGGCGAACTTCTCGGCCATCCCTTCGTCCCCGACGATCTTGCCGTAATGCATGGGCACGGCCACTTCGGGTTTGATGGCCAAGGCCGCCCGCACCGCCTCGTCGGCGGTCATGACATAGGTGCCGGAAACCGGGAGAAAAGCCACCTGGGCCTTGAGGTCGGCCATCTCGGGAATAAAGTCGGTGTCGCCGGCATGGTAGACGCTCAAGTCGTCCATGGTGACCACATAGCCCAAGTTGTGCTTGGCCTTGGGATGGAAGTCCTTGTTGGTGTTATAGGACGGCACGGCCTGGATGCGGACGCCCAGCACCTCGATGACGTCCCCGGACTCCATGGCTATGACGTTGTCCAGCCCCTCGGCCTTGAGTTTGGCCGCCGAGGAGGCATCGGCCACGATTTTGGTCCTGGGGCCGGAAAGGGCCTGGATAGTGGCGGGATCCAAGTGGTCGTAGTGATCGTGGGTGACGCAGATGAGGTCGGCGGTGGGCCCGTTCACTTCCCAGGGATCGAAATAGACGGTCCGGCTGCCGCGAAACAAAACGCTATCGTGGCCCAGCCAGAAGAGGCCATCGGTTTTGGCGGTCATGATTCACTCCTTGGCTTCAGATTGGGGCGGGGAGCGGTAATTTCGGCCCGCGCGGTTCCGTGCCGGCCGGTGAGGCGATCTTTGTAATAGGCCACCAAGGCGTTGCGCACCAGGCGCTGGCTGGTGGTGGTGGTCTGGCCGCTGTGAACCACCACGGCGCTCACGGCCAGCGTGTCCCGGCAGCCGGAGCCCGGCCGGGGCTTGGCCCAGGCCACGAACCAATCCACCCGCTGGCCGGCGTCGTTGTTGATGGTGCCGCTTTTGCCGCCGATGTCGAGGCGGGAAAGGACCGGGTCGCCGCCGGCGTCGTGGAAGGTGCGGCGGCCCGTGCCGTCCTCGACGGCGGCGCGCATCATGCGGGAGAGTTCCTCGGCCGCGCGGGGGCTGATGACCTCCCGGGGCTCGCCCGAAGCGTTGGATTGGTAATAGATGTGGTTGTCGCGGTCAAAGACCTCGCGCACAAAGGACGGCTCCGGCACCCGGCCGCCGGCGGCCACGGCCGCGGCCATCAGGGCCCCGTGGAGAGGGGAGACCCGGGTGGAGCGGTTGTAGCCCGAAGCCAGTTCGGCCAGGTGGAAGGTGTCGTCGCCGTCGACGTTGAAGCTGGAGGCTTCCACGGGCATCTCAAAGTCGATGTCCTGGTTGAAGCCGAAGCGGTTGGCGAAATCGGCCAGTTCCTCGGGCCCCAGGGTGGAGGCCCCGAGTTTGCCGAAAACGGAGTTGATGCTGTCGGCGAAGCTGTCTTTAAGGGTGGTGGCCTGGCGGCCCTGCTCGGGCTCCTTGACCACGTTGCCTTTATACAGGGTGTGCTTGCCGCCGTCATAGGCCAGCTTGGAATCGGCCGAGAGTTCGGCCTTTTCCACAGCCGCGGCGGCGGTGACGATCTTGAAGAGGCTGGCCGCCGGGAAGCAGCCGTCCAGAGCCGCGTTCCGTTCCCGGCCGTCGTCGCGGTAGCCGGCCAGGGCCAGCACCTCCCCGGAATCGGGCTCCAGAGCCACCACGGCGGCCTGGTGGGCCCGGCTGGCCTTGACCCAGCCGTCGGCCTGGATCTGCAAATCCGGGATGATGGTGGTGCGCACGTACAGCGGACGGCCGTTCTGGTCGACGACTTCAATTATGCGGGTGTCGTCGGGGACCAGATCGCGGGGGCCGAGGAGGCCCGCGAGGTCCTTCTTGGCCAATTCCGGCACGGCCGGGGTCAGGTCGAGGAGCGAGGAGCGAGCCTCGACCACCTCCACCGCCGGAGCCTCGGGCGGGGTCCGGTGACGGGCCCGGAGCTCCAGGGCCATCACCCCCAATTCCGCGACAATGCCCAGAACCAGGACCCCGGCCAGCAGCCTGGCCACGCTCCGAGAGCGAGACGTCCGACGCCCGCGAATATTGTACAGAAAAGACTTGCGCATATTCCATCCCGGCGGTCAAGGAGCGAGGCGTTGAGGATACGGCCTCCGATGACCTTTATCGTATGAATATATCACAAAAACGACCGCAAGCCAACAGTTAGAGCATTGTGCGAGTTAAAAAACACATTTGTCGAAGCAAGACGCCGAACGCGGCTCTGCCCGCCGGCCACTGGGAGCCTCACTTGCGAATAAACCGGAATTTCTGTACAATATGATCCCCGAAAGAAATTGACGTCCGCGGGACCGCTTTCTGGAGAGCCGCCATGGCCGACGTGCCTGAAAAAAACACCCATCTGAAGGTCGGTTTCACCCTGACCCCGGACTTCACGCTCCTGGCCTTCACCGGGTTCATCGAGACCCTGCGGCAGGCGGCCGACGTGGGTGATCTGTCCCGGCCCATCTGGTGCTCCTGGTCGGTCATGAACCACAACCTCGAGCCCGTCAAATCGAGCTGCGGCCTGGAGGTCAAGCCCTGGGAGACTTTCCGCGACCCGACCGATTTCGATTATCTGGTCCTGGTGGGCGGGCTCATCAGCAGCCTCGACCAGGTCTCGCCCGCCCTGGTGGACTACCTGACCCAGGCGGTCAAAAAAGGCGTGCCCCTCATCGGCCTGTGCACGGGCAGCTTTGTCCTGGCCCGGGCCGGGCTTCTGGACGGCCGCCGCTGCGGGGTCCACTGGTATCACTACCAGGACTTCAAGAACCGCTTTCCAAAGTCCCTGCCGGTGATCGACGAACTCTTCGTCGAGGACCGGGGCATCATCACCAGCCCCGGCGGCTCGGCCACCACCGATCTGGCCCTGCACCTGGTGCAGCAGTACTTCGGCCCCGAACGGGTGGTAAAAATTCTCCGGCATATGATCCTGGACTGGAACCGGCCGGTGGAGCATCCCCAGACCCCGTACATGAACGACTACCAGGACATCGTCGACCCCCGGGTGCGGCGGGCCGTGTTCTACATGGAACAGAATATCGCCTCCAACGTCCGGGCCGAGGACGCGGCCCTCGAGGTGGGCATCAGCACCCGCCAGCTGGAGCGCCTCTTCCAGGTCTTTTTGCGCGAATCCCCGGCCGGCTATTTCCGCAAGCTGCGCCTCCGCCACGCCAACTGGCTCCTCCACAACACCCGCCGCTCCATCACCGACATCGCCCTGGAGTGCGGCTTCTCCGACAGCTCCCACTTCGCCAAGCGCTATAAGGAATTCTTCGGCCACTCCCCGGGCCACACCCGCGCTGTCGATGATTGAGAGCGGGCCGCCCAGGCCATTCCGTCATCCCGGCGAAGGCCGGAATGACGGAATGAAAGAATAAGCGGGCATCAGACTTTTTCCTCGGTCTCGGCCGGCCGGAAATTCCGGCGGCTGAGGCCGTATTTTTTCATCCGGTAGGTCAGGGCCTGGCGGTTGAGTCCCAGGAGGCGGGCGGCCAGGGTGACGTTGCCCAGCGAGGCGGCCAGGGCCTCGCCCAGGGCGGCCCGTTCCCGGGCCTGGAGATCTTCGGGCCGCCAGGACCAGTCCGGGGCCGGGGAGGCCGTCGGCGGGCCGGCCCGGGGCGGGGCCGGGGCCGCCCGGCCGGCTTGCAGGTCGAACAGAAAGTGCTCGGGCAAGAGTTCCGGCCCCAAAAGCCCGCTCTCCCCGGCCAGGTTGACCGCGCCCTCGATCAGGTGTTCCAGCTCCCGCACGTTCCCCGGCCAGGCGTGGCGGCGGAACATGGCCCAGACCTCCGGGGCCGGGCCGCTGAGATGCTTGTGGAACCGCTGGTTGAAACGGTCCAGAAAATGCTGCACCAGCGGCTCCAGGTCTTCCGGCCGCTCCCGGAGGGGCGGCAGGGCGATCACCACCACGCCCAGGCGATAGAACAGATCGGCCCGCAGACGTTCTTTTCGCACCAGTTCGGTGGGCCGGTCGCTGACCGTGGCGATGAGCTTGAAATTGACCGTCTTCTCCCGGGTGGCCCCCAGCCGCCGCACCTTCTTCTCCTCCAGCACCCGCAAAAGCTTGGGCTGCAAGGCCAGGGGCATGGAATCCAGCTCGTCCAGGAAAAACACCCCGCCCTCGGCCTCCTCGAACAGCCCGGCCTGATCCACGGCCCCGGTGAAGGCCCCCCGGGTGGTGCCGAACAAAACCCCCTCCAGAAGATTGCCCGGGATGGCCGCGCAGTTGACGCTGACGTAGCGGCCCCGCCGCCATGGCGACTCGGCGTGAAGGCCCCGGGCGAAAAGCTCCTTGCCGCTTCCGGTGGGGCCGTGGATCAGGACCGGGGAGGAACCGGCCGCGGCCGCCCGGGCCGACTCCAGGGCCTTGAGAACCAAGGGGTTGCGGGTGACGATTCCGGCGAAGCCGGAATCGGCCGGCACGGCCCGGCGCTGGATGATGGTCTCGGACACGCCCGGCTGGAAGCTCTGGATCAGGCAGAAGCTGCCTAAAAACTCCTCCCCGGCGAAAAGCGGGTACACGCTGTGGGTGGAGTTGACGCATTTGCCCTTGCGGGTGAAATAGGTGCGAGGCAGATTGGTGACGGCCCGGAGGGTTTCGTGGACGGTCATGACCACCGAGGGCTCCTTGGAGGTGGCCTCGTAGACCGCCAGCTGGTGGCGGCCCAGAACGAACTCGGGATCCAGTTCGTCGATCTCGGCCTGGGCCTGGTTGTAATAGACGATATCGCCGGCCCGGTCGGTGATGGTCACGCCCAGGCCGAGTTGGTCGAAGACGGCTTTGAGGTCGACCGGGCCGGCGAAAAGGCGGCTGAGGAAGCGGCGGTGTTTGGGGTGCAGCATGGAAGCCTCCGGATAATTGGCCAATATTAATCATTTGTGATTATATTATATCATATTTGGTAAATTTTAGCCACATACATAAAAACGCATTCGGGCAACAGTTCTATTTTATTGCCTAAATTGCGGGCATCCCCTGGCGCGCCTTTTGCTTTTTTAAGAACGCGGCCGGGGCGCCAGCGCCCACTTCATTTCAGCCGCCAAGGAGTGTCCAATGAAAATCACCCAGATCAAACTCAAACCCCTGTTCCTGACCTTCAAGCAGCCCTACCACTGGTCGGGCCGCATCGACTACGGGGCCTCGGTGGTGCTGGTGGAAGTCAAGACCGATGCAGGCCTCACCGGATACGGTGAATCCACCGCCGCCTTTCCGGCCGAGGGAAGTTTGCAGTTGCTGGGCAACATCGTGCCCTACCTTCTGGGGGAATCGCCTTTCAACGTGGACCGGCTCATCTGGCGGGCCCGTCACCTGGGCCTGATCAACGACGCCATCCGCTTTCCCAACCTGGCCCTGGCCGGGGTGGACATGGCCCTGTGGGACATCATCGGCCAGGCCCTGGGCCGGCCCCTGTATGACCTGATGGGCGGCCGGGCCCGGGACGAGGTGGATTATTTTTCCTTTGTCCAGGGCGACACTTCGGCGGAAATGGTCGAATCGGTCCAGGAACTTTTGAAGACCGGCGGCCGGGTCATCTACATGAAGGTGGGCCGGGGCGAACTGAGCGACGTGGAAAACACGGCCGCCGTGCGTAAAGCCATCGGCGAGCGCTACAAGCTGCGCGTGGACGGGAACGAGGCCTGGAACGTCTTCACCGCCAAGAATATGATCAAGAAGCTGAGCGCCTTTGACCTCGAGTTCGTCGAGCAGCCCACGGCCTGCCGGACCATCGCCGCGCTCCGCCAGGTCAAGATCAACAGCCCCGTGGCCATCGCCGCGGACCAGAGCGTCTACAGCCTCCAGGAAGCCTATGACCTGTGCCGTCAGGAGGCGGCCGACGTCCTGGTCCTGTCGCCCCACGAAACCGGGGGCATCGGGCCTTTCAAAAAAACCGCCGCCGTGGCCGAGGCCGCCGGCATCCCCATCTGCCTCCACGGCCAGTTCACCTCCGGGATCACCGATCTCTGTCACCAGCACCTGGCCCTGACGTTGCCCAACCTCACCGACGGCAACCAGATCATGCACCAGCTCCTCAAGGAGGACCTCTTGGAGGGGGCCGGCCTGGAACCCAAGCTGGGCAAACTCGGCGTTCTCCCCGAAACCCCGGGCCTGGGGCTGAAGCTCAATATGGACGCCGTCGAACGGGCCTCCGAGGCCTATCGGAAATGGACCGGCGACCAGTCCAAAAATGTGGATTTCGTCTACAGCTATAAATAATCGAGCGGCTTTATCAGGCCGTCGGCCGGCATTGGCCGGCGGCCCCTCCCACCTGGATCTGAAACGACAAGGAGACCACGATGAAAAAGTTCATTCCGCTGGCCGTCGCTTTGGTGTGCCTGCTCTTCACCGTTCCCCTCGCGGCGGCCGGCCAGCCCGGCGGCACCATTCGGGTGGGACAGGGGGTCCTGTCCAACCTCGATCCCCATTTCGCCACCGGCCCTTCCGATCTGATGGTGGCTTCCCAGCTCTACCAGCGCCTGGTGGACATCGACCAGAAGCACCAGGCCATACCCGACCTGGCCGAAAGCTGGAGTTCCGACGACGGCCTGACCTGGACGTTCAAAATCCGGGCCGACCAGAAGTTCAGCGACGGCCGGCCCCTCACCGCCAAAGACGTGGTCTATTCCTTCGACCGCCTGCGCGATCCCGAAGTGGGCACCCCGGTGGTGAAACTCTATTCCACCATCAAAGCCGTGAAGGCCCCGGACGATCTGACCGTCATCTTCACCCTGGCCGAACCCAACCCTGAATTCCCGGTGGACACCGGCGAATACCACGCGGCCATCATTCCCGCCGGCTCCCAGAAGCCGGGCGAAGAACAGGTCACCTCCGGGGCTTTCATGATCAAAGCCTATTATCCCGAAGACCGCATCATCCTGGTCAAGAATCCCCACTTCAACCGCAAAGACCAGGACGGCCAGCCCCTGCCCTACCTCGATGAAATCCAGATCCTCTTTTCCCCCGACATGGTCGGTCAGACCGAATCCCTGAAAGCCGGCGAACTGGATTTCGTCGGCGGCCTGGCCCAGGAACTTCTGGCCAGCCTGAAGGAATATCCCGACACCCGGATCATCACCCAGGCCGAGAACTTCCATTGGGTGATCCACATGCGCAGCGACGGCCAGCGCCCGGCGGCCGATCCCCGGGTCCGCCAGGCGTTGAAATTGGCCACCAATCATGAGGAGCTCATCAACGCCGTGCGCCCGGGTCTGGCCGTGGCCGGGAACGGCACCCCCGTGGGCCCCAGCTATGGGGACTATTACCTGGACCGGAAACCCGAATACAATCTGGAAAAAGCCAAGGCCTTGCTCGCCGAGGCCGGCTACGCCAAGGGGCTGGATCTGGAACTGGTGGCCATGAACTGGGACGAGGTGATCAAGATCGCCACGGTCTGGGCCCAACAGCTGGCCAAGATCGGGGTGAAGGTCACCATCAAGACCATGCCCCAGGATGTCTATTATGCGGACGGCGACGACAGTTGGCTCAAGTGCGATTACGGCGTCACCGACTGGAGCACCCGGGGCACCCCGGTGGTCTATTTCAAGCTGGCCTACGTTTCCGACGCGGCCTGGAACGGCTCCCACTGGAGCGACCCCGAATTCGACCAGTTGGTCCACCGGATCGACACCGAGATGGACCGGGCCAAACGCGTCGAACTGTACCATCAAATCCAGGAAATCTTCATCGAACGCGGCCCGGCCGTGATCACCTTCATGCAGGAATCCGGCGCCGGCATCAACAAGCGCCTCGAAGGCGTGCAGTTGGCCTACACCTGGACCATCACCCGTTTCTGGAATGCCTGGGTGAACAAGTAAAATTTTCGCCACGTCTTCGCCAAAAGGCCGGGGCCGGCTCGGAAAATTCCGAACCGGCCCCGGCTTTTTCGTGACGAGGCTTTTCTTACAGCCGCCCGCCGGCCAGGTAATGCCGGCCCAGGGCGTCGGCCGCGGCCAGGGCGTTCTGGACGGATTCGGCGGTGACGAGGAAGGGTTCGGCCTCGACGCCGGAATGGCCGTCCACCACCCGGCCGGTGATGAGGCGGAGGTTGTCGGGGGTGGGGTCCACGCCGAGCTGCTTGAGAGTGGTGGGAAGCCCCACTTTTTCGAGGAAGCGGAGGATGGTGTCCAGTTCCTCCTTGGGCGCGTTTTCCAGCACCAGTTGGAAGATCACGCCGAAGGCCACGATCTCGCCGTGGTAAAAGCCGTGTGTGGAGGGGATTTCGTGAAAGCCCGTGTGGAGGGCGTGGGCGCCCGCGCAGCCCGTGTTTTCAAAGCCCAGACCGCTCAAAAGAATGTTGGCCTCGATGACGTTTTCCACGGCCTCGCTCAAGATGCCGTGTTCCAGGGCCAGCCTGGCCGCGAAGCCGTCCTCCAGCAACACCTCGTAGCAGCGGCGGGCAATGGCCAGCCCGGCCTGGCAGCGGCGGTAGCCCCGGCCGATGTAGTTGGGCGTGTCGGACCGCTCGTTGGCCCGGGCCTCGAACCAGGTGGACAAGGCGTCGCCGATGCCGGCCACGAACAGCCGCAAGGGCGCCCGGGCGATGAGGCGGGAATCGACCAGCACCAGGTCCGGCCCGCGCCGGTGCTGAACGCAGCGCAGGTGCTCGCCCGTGGGCTTATACAGCACCGACATGGAACTGGTGGGCGCGTCGGTGGAGGCCGAGGTGGGGATCACGAAAAGGGTCCGGCCCAGGGCCACGGCCGCGAGCTTGGCCGCGTCGAGGGTCTTGCCGCCGCCGACGCCGGCGATGACGTCGGCGTCGGCGGCGCGGGCCAGGCCGGTCAGGCGCCCGACTTCCGCTTCGGAACATTCGCCGCCGAACTTCTCGGCCGTACAGGCGGCCTCCGACCCGGCGAAAATCCGGGCCAGGTCCCGATTCAGACCGTCAAAAAGGAAACCGTCGATGATGAAAAAAATCCGGCGGCCGTAATCACGGGCATACTGTTCGAGGCGGCCAAATTCGCCCGGGCCCTGGATGTAGCGGAACGGGCCGCCGAAGGCCCGGGAGGAGGTTCTGGTCATGATAGGTATCCTCGCAGTGAGGCAACGACGGCCGGGGTGACCCCGGCCGTCATCGGTACGATATGGCTGAAAGCCCGATTCCCGGGGGGGAACCGGCGGGGATCAGATGACGCCTTTGGGAATGATAGTCCCCTTGTTCATGATGCCGTTGGGATCGAAGGCTTTCTTCAGGGTCTCCAGCATGTGGAAGGACGAGCCGTATTCCTCCCTGATCCAGGTGGCCCGGTGCTTGCCCACGCCGTGGTGGTGGCACATGGAGCCGCCGAGCTTGATGGTCTCCTCGACGATCATGCGCTTGATGGACAGGTGCGCGTTGATTTCCTCCTCGGGCTTGAGATCGCCGAGGTTGTAGTAATACATGAAATAGATGTTGGTGCCGTTGATGTAGCTGTGGGAGGTATGGCCGCCCCAGAGGGTCAGTTCCACCTGGGCCTCGGCCCGCACCCGCTTCATGCAGTTTTCATACAATTCGTTGATCCGGCTCCAGCCGATGGAGACTTCGGTGGTGTGGCCGATGTTGTGGGTCTGGACGATCTCCACCCGCTCCTCGGCCACCTTGGCCGGATCCCAGTTGAGGTGCTCGAACCAGCGCTGGATGTACATGGGGTCCACGGCCCGGCATTCGGGATGCCGGGCCACGATTTCGCGGATGGCCGCGGCCGTGGCGTCGGCGATGCCTTTGGGCCCCTCGGCCATGAAGATCAGGACGCACTTGCCGTTCGCGAAGTGGGAGAAATGGTAGGCCCCGTCCTCGGGATCGTAGAGGCGGGCGATGGAGGGCTTGTAGCCCTGGACCATGACCTCGCGCAGGATTTCAAAGCCCGGCTTCATGGTGTCGAGGACGTAGCCCAGGAAGACGTTGTTGTCGGGATAGAAAGGGAAGAGCTTGACCGTGACTTCGCTGATGAAGCACAGGGCGCCTTCGCTGCCGATGGCGATGTGGCGGATATCCGGGCCGGCCGCGCGGCGGGGCACGTTCTTGATGCGGGCGATGTGGCCGTTGGGGAAAACCGCTTCGAGCCCCACCACCATGTCCTCGATGCCGCCGTAGAGCGTGGAGAACTGGCCGATGCTGCGCGTGGCCGTCAGGCCGCCCATCTGGGCCAGGGGCTTGGACTGGGGGGAGTGGCCGGTGGTCAGGCCCATGGCCCGGGCCTGGTCCTCCAGCACCTGGAGGGGCACCCCGCACTGGGCCGTGGCCTGCATGTCGACGGGATCGATCTTGATGATCTGGTTCATCCGCGAACCGTCGAGCACGATGGAATTTTCCACCGCCGTCTCCAGCCCGCCCTCGGTGGCCGAAAAGCCCGTACGGGGCACCACGTTGATCTGATTGGCGTCCGCAAATTTCAATATTTCAGAGGCTTCCGCGGCGGACTGGACGTAGACGACGGCCGCGGGGATGGGTTGGGTGAAGACCCGGCAGATGTTCTCATATTTGCGGAAGCGGTCTACGCTGGAATCCTTCAGCACTTCGGGATCGGTGATGACCCGGCCTTCCGCCACCAGCTTCTTCAGCCCCAGGACAATATTTTCTCGGGACAGGCTCATGGAACTCTTTCCTTTCAATATGTTTCCGATGTTCATGAAGTGGCCGCCGGAAATTCAGCGAACCAGGTAGCCGCCGTCCACGGCCAGGATGTGGCCGTTGACATAGTCGGAGGCCCGGCTGGCCAGGAAGACCACGGTGCCCATGAGGTCCAGGCGCTCACCCCAGCGGTCGGCCGGGATGTGGTCGAGGACGGCCTTGTTGCGGGCCGGGTCGCTGCGGGTCTGGGCGGTGATGTTGGTGGCGTAGTAGCCGGGGGCCAGGCCGTTGACCTGGATGTTGTATTGGCCCAGATCGTCGCAATAGGCCTTGGTGAGGCCGGCGATGCCGTGCTTGGTGGCCGCGTAGGCCGGGGAGCCCCAGCCGCCGAGGAAGGTGAAGACCGAGCAGATGTTGATGATCTTGCCCTGGCGCCGGGGAATCATATGGAGCGCGGCCTCGTGGCTCATCTCAAAGGCCGCGGTGAGGTTGACGCTGATCATGGGGTCCCACTGGTCGCGGCCGAAATCCTGGACGTCGGCGATGTTGCAGATGCCGGCGCAGTTGACGAGAATATCGAGGGCGCCGAAGGTTTCCACGCATTTTTCCACCACGAGGCGGGGCGTGCCTTTCCGGGTGATGTCGGCGGTCATGAAGGCCGCCTTGACGCCCTCGGCTTCCAGAAGATCGCGGGTTTCGCCGCTCTCCTCGATGATGTTGGGGATGAAGATGTTGGCTCCGGCCTTGGCCAGGGCCAGGGAGAAGCTCTGTCCCAGCCCGGTGTTGCCGCCGGTGACCATGGCGTTTTTCCCTTTCAGGGAAAAGTAATCCATAGAGAAGTCCCTAATGTCCATGAAACGCTCGCTCCTTGTCGCGGGGAGAGCCGGGGCCGGGAGGCGGCCCGGTCGGGGGAGATAACGACGGCCCGGCCGAAATCCGTTCCGGCCGGAAGCATACCACTCATCATCGTACCAAAGTATACCCCTCCCCAGCCCGGATAGCTATGACGGAAAAGACAGTTTCGGGTATATTCGCGACAGCCGGGTTTGACTCCCGGAAAAAACGCGGTACAATAGTGACCCGGCGACTTCGGAAGAAGGAGCATTCCCCCGCCGGCTGAACGTATTCGGAGTGATCCGGCCAAAGCCCCGAATCACAGGGACGGGGCCGTCCGGGAAGGAATACAGTTATTACTCCGGCAACTGAATAAGTCATCCCCGTGATTTCGCCAAAGCCCGAAATCACTGGACTTCAGCGGCCGGGAACAGACTTCTAAAGTTGCCGGGTTAATAGCCGCCGGAGCTATATGCGCGAATTCACCCCCCATCGAATTTACGGCATCATCGGCCGGCCCCTGGACCACAGCCTCAGCCCGCTTCTCCACACCACGGGCTTCGCGGCCCTGGGGATGCCGGCGGTCCTGGTGCCCTGGCCGCTTCCGGCGGAAGAGCTGCCCCTTTTCTTTGAGGCGTTTCGCCTGCTGGACTTCGGCGGCGCCGGCGTGACCGTTCCCCACAAGCGCGCGGTCATTCCCTTCCTGGACGACCTCACCGGGCGGGCCCGGACGGCGAACGCGGTCAACACCCTCTTCTGGCGCGGCGACGGCCGGCTGGCCGGCGACAACACCGATGTGGCCGGCTTCCAGGCCCCCTGGCGGGACGGCGGCCCGCCGCCGGCGCCCTCCGACCGGGCGCTGATTCTCGGCGCGGGCGGCGCGGCCCGGGCGGCGGTCATCGGCTGCCGGGAACTGGGCCTCGCCGACCTCACCGTCACCGCCCGCCGGCCGGAAGCGGCCGAGGGCCTGGCCCGGGATTTCGGGCTGCGCGCCGCGCCCTGGGCCGAGCGGGCCGACATCCCGGCCGACCTGGTCGTCAACGCCACCCCCGTGGGCCTGGCCGGCCGCCTCGAATCCGAAACGCCCTTTCCGGCCGAAGGGTTCGCCGGCCGCCGCGGCCTGGCCTACGACCTGATCTACACCCCGGCCGCGACCCGCTTTCTGCGCGAGGCCCGGGCTGCCGGCTGGCGAACCGTCAACGGCCTCCCCATGTTCCTCGGACAGGCCGAAATCCAATTCCGCCTCTGGACCGGGCGGGCGCTTCCCGAAGCGGCCCGGGAAGCGGTCCGGAAAGCGTTGAACCGCAAAGGAGTGTGAACAATGACCGCCCCCCGCGTGATGGTGATGAACGGCGTCAACCTGAATCTCACCGGCCGGCGCGACCCGGCCCGTTACGGAACCATGACCCTGGCCGAAATCGAGGGCCGGCTGATCTCGCTGGGCCGGGAACTGGGCCTGGCGGTCGAGTGCTTCCAGTCCAATGACGAAGGCCGCTTCATCGAGAAGCTGCATGAGATCGGCGCCGGCGACGCCCGAGGGCTCCTCGTCAACGCCGGGGCCTGGAGCCATTACAGCTACGCCGTCCGCGACGCCCTGGCCGCGCTGGACCGGCCGGCGGTGGAGGTCCACCTGTCCAACATCCACGCCCGCGAGGAGTTCCGGCGCGTGTCCGTCCTGTCGGCCGTGGTTCGCGGTTCCGTGGCCGGCTTCGGGGCCGAGAGTTATTTCCTGGGTCTGCGGGCCCTGGCCGGCCTGATCGGCGAATAAAAAAACGGCGGGGCGGGATTCGGAAAAATTCCGGATCCCGTCCCGCCGCCTGGCCGACCGGAGGCTCAGTCGGTGAGGCCCAGATACATCTTCTTCACATAGTCGTTATTGGCCAGCTCTTCGCTGAGCCCCTGCATGACCACCCGCCCCTGCTCCATGACGTAAGCCCGGGAGGCCACCGAAAGCGTGGTGTGGACGTTCTGCTCGACGATCATGATGGTCACGTCCTGGGCCACCAGCTTCTTGATGGTGTCGAAGACCACCAGGACGTTGGTGGGGGACAGACCCATCGAGGGCTCGTCGAGGATGACCAGGTGGGGGTTGGACATCAGGCCGCGGCCGATGGCCAGCATCTGCCGCTCCCCGCCGCTCATGGTGCCGGCCAGCTGTTTGCGGCGCTCCAGGAGGCGGGGGAACATGTCATACACATGCTCCAGATACTGCTTGACGAGTTCCTGGTCCTTGATGAAATAGGCGCCCAAGAGGAGATTCTCCTCCACGGTCATGGCCGGAAAGATGTTGCGCTCCTCGGGCACGAAGGCGATGCCCTGGCGGGCCAGTTCGAAGGTGGGGTGCCCGGTGACGTTCTGGCCCTGAAAAAACACCTGGCCGGACATGGGCGGCACCAGCCCCATGATGCTTTTCAAAAGCGTGGTCTTGCCCGCGCCGTTGGGCCCCAGGATGGCCACAATCTCCCCGACCTTGATATCCATGGACACCCCGCGCAGCACCTGCAGATGCCCGTAGGCCACGTCGAGATTTTCAATTCTCAGCATTGTTCTCTTCCTCTCAGGCGTTGGCGTTCAGAATCTGGCTGTCGCCGAGGTAGGCCTTGCAGACCCGCTCGTCGCAGGTGACCACCTCGGGCACGTCCATGGCCAGGAGTTCGCCGAAGCAGAGCACGGCGAGGCGGTTGCAGACTTCCATGATGAGCTTCATCAGGTGCTCGACGATGAGGATGGTCACCCCCCGGTCGCGGATGCGGCGGATCAGGACGATGATGTCGTTCAATTCCCCCGGGGTGAGGCCGGCGGCCACCTCGTCGAGAAAGAGCAGCCGGCAGTCGCTGGCCAAGGCCTTGGCCATTTCAACGCGCTTGAGCTGCATGGTGTTCAAGGCGTTGGCCGGGGTGTCGGGGTCGATGGGGAACTCGACGAACTCCAGAAGCTCCTTCGCCCGTTCCCGGGCCTGGCGCTCGGAAAGGCCCGCCCCGAAGATGCCGCCGATCATCACGTTTTCCCGCGCGGTCATGCGGGGAAAGGAGCGGACGATCTGGTAGGTCCGGTTGATGCCGGCCCGGCAGACCTGGTGGGGCTTGAAGCCGGTGATCTCCTTGTCCTCGAAGAAGACCCGGCCGCTGGTGGGCGCGAAGGTGCCGGCGATGGCGTTCTGGAGGGTGGTCTTCCCGGCCCCGTTGGGTCCGATGAGGCCGAAAATATCGCCCTCCTCGACGTAGATGGAGACGTCGTTGACCGCCTTCAGACCGCCGAAATGTTTGGAGAGGTTTTCGGTAACCAGGATTTTCTTGCTCATGATCGTCTTCCTCGCCGGCCGTCGCCGCGTCTCCGGCGGCGGCCGTTTCAGCGGCCGTTCCGCATTCGGAGAGATGTGGAGTCACATACGCTTTTTCACTTCCCGGGGACCGGGGCGGCCCCCGGGAATTCGCCGGAAAAGAGGACAGCCCCCTCCTCCGGCTGTTTTCAGGTCCGGAAAATCCGGCGGCTTATTTCGCCCAGGCCGGGATCTGCAGGTCGCCGTCCTTGACGTGGGGCGGCCAGACCATGGCGGACTGCCCCTTCATGTACTGGATGACCGGGAACATGTAGAAGTCGTTGCCCACCACCAGATCCGGAAAGGTTTCCGGGGTGTACTTCCATTCCTTCATCATGATGCCCTCGGTCAGGGTGAGCTGGCCGGTCATGACCAGTTCCTCGGCGCATTTGGCGAGGTTCTCGGTGGTCAGGTCGCCGTATTTTTCCAGGGTGGTCTGCAAGACCTTGCGGAAGAAGGTGGCGGTGTCGTAGCAGAGGCCGGCGGTGGAGGGCCCGGGTTCGAAGCCGTATTTCTTGGTGAAGGCTTCCTTGAAGGCCTTGGCCTTGGGGGTGGTCCACTGGGGGATCATGTCGATGATGTAGTCGGAGAAGTCGCCGGTGAGGTCATACCATTCGCCCACCCAGCCCAGGCCGTCGGCGATGACCATGCTCTTGAGGCCCACTTCGCGGGTCTGCTTGGTGAAGGCCGAGATGGACGGAGGATCGCTCATGGTGCCGGCCACCAGGGCCACCTTTTCGCGTTTCAGCTTGTTCAGGAGAGGATGGAAGTCGGTCTCGCCCAGCTGCACCCAGTCATAGCTGACCACGTCCCAGCCGGCGTCCTTCAGCTGCTGGCCGAGGGCGTTGCCGAAGTTGCGGCCCCAGTCGTTGTCCACGCCGTAGATGGCGGCCTTCTTGGCCTCGGGCTTCCAGAGGCCCGTTTTGATGGCGTCTTCCAGGGCGTCGACATAGCCGATGGAGAGCTTGTAGGCCGTGGGCCAGCCTTTGCCCACCCAGTATTTGTACTTGTCGGGATCGGCCTTGTATTTGTCATTGACCTCGCTGCCGGCCCCGAAGGCGAAGAAGTGCGGGATCTTGTATTTGGCGGCCACTTCCATGGCCGACAGCGAACACCAGGAATGCCAGCCGCCGTAACCGACCTGAATCTTGTCCTTCACCACGGCCTGTTCGTAGGCCCGGGCGGCCTTTTCGGCGTCGGATTCGGAATCGATCCAGATGAATTCAATCTTGTAATCGCCGACTTTGTAGTCGATTTCCTCAAAAACCATGTTGATGGCTTTCTTGAATTCCTCGCCGGTGCGGGCGGCCGGGCCGGTGAAGGGCCCCATGGAGCCGACCTTCAGCACTTTTTCCTGGGCCACGGCCGGGGAGGCCGCCAGGAAGGCCATCAGGGTGACGCCTAACAACAGTTTGACCAATTTCATGTTCGACTCCTTCAGGTTTTTACGTTCCGGAGCTTCGGAACGGGGGTTGGCCGGCGGGGTCGCCGGTTGATACTTGGGCAGTCGCATTCAGTGTTTGGCGGCGGTGGTCCAGTCCTTGAGGCCCAGCCTGCGGAAAGCGGTCTTCAACAGGCCGGACAGGCCGCCGGGATAATAAATCATGACCAGGATCATCAGCAGACCGTACAGCAGCAGCCGCAGTTCCAGCACATCCGACAGCGCCTGGACGCTCTTGAGCTGCTCCATGCCCGGAACGATGATCAGGGCCGCCAAGAGGCCGCCCCAGAGGCTCCCCCGCCCGCCGATGTAGGAAATGACCATGATCTCCACCGTGGCCTTGGTGTGCAGGACCGGCGGAGTCAGGACGCCGACGTAGTGGGCGTAGAACCAGCCCAGGAAGCCGGCGAAGGCGCAGCTGATGGTGAAGTTGATCACTTTGTAGTAGTTGGCGTTGACGCCGCTGATGGAGGCGGCCTCCAGATCCTGGCCGAGGGCCTGGAAGGCCAGGCCGGCTTTGGAGCGGATGATGAGGCTCAAGACGAAATACGTCATCAGGGTCATGACGATCATCGTGACCAGATAGGGGAAGTTGTCCGCGCTCTGGTACAACAGGGGGATGGTCAACCCCGTGGCCCCCCGGGTCATGTCCACCCAGTTGGAGGCCACGCTCAGCATGGCCATGGCCACGAACCAGGTCATACACGCGGCGAAGATGCCGCCGAGGCGGATGGTCAGGAGGCCCAGAAGGAGGCCCAGCACGGCCGCGGCCAGAATGGAGAACGGCAGGCCCTGCCACGGCCCCCAGCCCAGGTGGTAAGCCAGACAGCCGGTGGTGTAGGCGCCCAGGCCCCAGAAGGCGGCGAAGCCGAAGTTGACGATGCCGATGTAGCCGCTGGTGAAGTCGAAGGCCATGGCCAGGGCCCCGTACATCAGGGCCGTGGTCAGGGTGCGCAGATAATACTCGTTGTCCACCAGGCCCAGGCAGACGATGCCGACGATCATGACCGCCAGGCCGGCCGGGCTGAGGCCCAGGGTGCCGATGGCTTTGCGGAAGCCGCCGGATTGTTCGGCGGGAGCGGGCGCGAGGGTGGCGGAAGCCGCCGCGGTTTCGTTGGTCATGGCCGGCCTCCTATTCCACCGCGCTCTTGACGGCTTTGCCGAAGATGCCGTTGGGCTTCAGAAGAAGAATGAAGATGATGACGGAAAGGCAGATGAATTCCTGCGACCCGCTGCCCAGGTAGCCGCTGAGATAGGTGGTGGCGAAGGCCTCCAGAAAACCCAGGATCAAACCGCCGACGATGCTGCCCCCGATGTTGCCCATGCCCACCAGGATCAGCACGAACCAGCTTTTGTACAGCGGCATGACCCCCATGAAGGGAAAGGCGGGGGTGATGGACAGAAGCGCGGCCCCGGCGATGCCGGCGAGCAAGCCCGACAGGGCGAAGACCAGGGTGTGGATGAAGCCGAGGTTGATGCCCACGAGGCTGGCCCCCACCTCGTCCTGGCTCACGGCCCGGATGGCCCGGCCGGTGTTGGTGCGGTTGAGGAACAGCATGAAGCCCACGATACAGCCGACGGCGATCAGAAAGCCGATCAGCCGGTCCGGGGGCAGCCCGTAGTCGTAGAGCCAGTTGAGGCTTTCGCCCTTCCACATCTGGGTGACCCCGCGATACCGGGCCCCCCACAAAAGCTTGGCTCCGTTCTGGAGAATGATGGAGATGCCCAGGGTCAGAAGGAAGGTGTTCATGAGCCACTGGCCCTTGCTTCGCCTGCGCAGAGCCCGGAACACGGTGCGCTCGATCACCCCGGCCACCAAAAAAACCCCCACCCCCGCGAAGGCGATGCTCAGGAGCGGCGCGGTGAAGCCGGGCAGGCCCAGGGCGTTCAGGGTGGTAAGGGAGAAAAAGCCGAAATAGGCCCCGAGCATGTAGAATTCACCGTGGGCGAAGTTGGCGATATTCATGACCCCAAAAACCAGGGTCAAACCCACGGCCATCAGCGAATACATTCCGCCCCGGAGAATGGCGGTGGAGCAGAAATCCCAAATTTCCTGGAAAAACTCCATGATGCGTAAAAACCTCCCTGCGGGGCGCGGTCGTCGCTCCGCTCTGGATGGTCATTCAGCACGGCGGACGCCGGTGAACTGAAGGAACCCAGTGGTTGCGGCACAGACAAAAATTTATGGTGCTGGAATGCAAGGCCATGTCGTATACCGTCGCCCGGTTAAGTCAATTTCGGTCCAGTTTGATCGCGTCGCCCGAGCCGCGCGGTTTGCAGAAACCAGCCGGCGGGGCGGCGGCAGGCGGCCTGACGGCGGCCTGCCGCCGGAACGACCAGCGTCAGATGTGGCCGTAGTAGTCGCGGTGCGCCACCACCGACCAGGCGTGGTCCAGAAGCGTGCCCCAGCTCCAGACCGGGAGATCCAGATCGCGCTGAATGGCCCGGGCGAACATCTGCATGCCCGTGCACTCCAGCATGATGGCTTTGATGGTCGGATACTTGGCCACGAATTCCCGGCAGATGCGGATCATGTCCTTTTCGGCTTTGTCGTAATAGGCCTCGGGCACGGCCGGACGGTTTTCGTGGTCCCACAGGTGGTCGAACTCGGGGCAGCCGTATTCGTCCTGGGCCCCGGCGATCTTGTAGTTGGAACCCACGGCGATGCCCACGTTGGCCAGGTGGTTTTCGCTGAGGAACCGCTTCTGGGCGCAGACGATGCCCACGTCGTTCCGGGGCCCGATGGTCTGCTGGATGAAGGGCACCTGGAGCAAGCTCGACATGAACACCGGCACGTCCACGGCCCCGGCCACGTCTTTCTGGAAATAGGCGAAATAGCCGCACTCGGCCGCGATGGCCCGGCAGCCCATGCGTTCCAGCTTCTTGGCCGCGCGGATGATGGGTTCGCGGCAGGGGCTCTTGTCCTGTTCCCAGACCAGGGTGTAGTTGTCGACGCCCTCGGCGATTTCGTACTGGATGGGGAAGCCCCAGGCGCTGGCGTTGCGCACGTCGCCGGGGAAGCCCGGGTAGGCGTCGTCCAGCACCATGATGCCGATGCCCATGCCGTAGCAGGTGTGATTTTTGCGGGTGATCATATGGTTGATGCCATAATCACGTTGACGGGAATACATGTTGAGCCTCCTTGACGGTCTTCGGGCTGATCAATACTGGGGCTTGACGGACGCCAGCCAATCGGGCCGGGCGCCGGCCGCGGCCATCACCGCGTCCATCCGGGCCAGGGTTTCTTCAGACAACTTCGGGGCCTGGTAGGCGGAAAGAAGCCGGTCCATTTCCTTCCGGGCGTTTTCCAGCAGCCGGTCGGCGGCGCGCCGGCCGCCGGCCGGGCCGCGCGCGGCCACCTTGGGATACCAGGGCACGGACCGGGCCCGCTTGACGGTGTGTTTCTGGTTGAGAAAAATGCCGCCGGGCCCGACCTCGCGGATGAGGTCCACGGCCAGGGTGTCGTCGTTGATGTCGATATCGTTTAAATAATATTCGACCATGGAGATGACGTCCAGGTCGCACATGAATTTTTCATAGCTGATGGCCGCCCAGGAATCCAGGATGCCGGCCGAGTGGACGATGAGGTCCACCCCGTTCTGGGCGGCGGTGAAGATCGGCAAGACCGCCTCGTAGCCGCTCTGGGCCGAGACTTCCTTGGCGTCGTTGACCCCGCCCCCGCAGCGGCAGGGCAGGCGGTAGAATTCGGCCATGGCTTTGCAGTACTTGGCCTGGAGCGGATAGCCGGGCGTCCCGATGGCGATCGAGCCGGTCCGCAGATCCGAAGTGGTGGCCTGAAGGCCGTACATCACCTTGGCTCCTGGCCGGACCATCTGGGCCAGAACCACGCCCACCAGGCACTCGGCGTTCCCGAGGGCCACGTTCCCGGCCAGGGTCACCGGGCCGGTGGCCCCGGCCATGGGCCCGGGCGAGATCATCATGGCCTGGCCGTGCTCGGCGCAGAGCATGATGGAATCGAGGGCCATGCGGTCCATCTGCAAAGGCGAGAGCGTGCTGATCATGGTCATGGACCGGGGCGCCCGGGCGAACTCGGCCAAGCCTCCCCACGGCGCGGCGGCCAGTTCCAGCACCGGCCGGTATTCCGCCTCCACGCCGGGGACGATGAAGAGGCACTTGTCCGAATACAGCATGGCCGCGTAGACCATGGCCAGGGAGGCCAGGCGCGGCTCCACCTCACCCGGCTGGGCCAGGATGCCGCCGTTGATCTTGAAGAGCGGGCTCTGGTGCACCAGCTTGGCGAAGGTGATGTAGTCGGCCATGGTCGCGTCCCGGAGGCGGCCGTCGGGCTCGATCACCGCCGGGCAGCCGTAACCGGCCGCGTAATGCCGGCTGTCGCCCCCGCCGAGGCTCATGTTGTGCTCGGGGTTGCGGGCTTCCAGGGTAAAATTGGCCGGGGCCTGGGCCAGCCGCTCCAGAATGAATTCTTCGGCGGGGAAGACGCGGTCGCCGGCCACTTTCTGGCCGGCCCGGGCGAAGAGGTCCACGGCCCGGGGGCTGTGGAGCCGCATCCCGTTTTCAGACAGTATCCGCATGGAGGCGGCGTGTATCCGTTCCAGCTTTTCGCGCGCTACGTTCGGCATGTCGATATCCATCACTGGTAAAAAACGCGGAGCCGCATTGAACGGCTCCGCGCACGGGGGTCAGACGTATTTCTTTTCCCAGACGGCCAGTTCCTTGAGAATCGCCGCGTCCAGAGCCGGCACCTGGTGGTCTTCCACGGCGGTCTTGATGGTCCGGCGGATCTTGTCGCGCACTTCCGACTGGTCGGGGTTCTTCATCTTCCGGCTGAAGAGGCTGGAATAGAAGACTCCGCGATAGTTCTTGGCCGTGTGGGCTTCGGTCACGTAGGCTCCGCCGGCCCCCACCTTTTCGATCAGGTCCAGGGCCAGGGACTGGTCGTCAACGGCCACGCCCTTGGCGAAGACCTTCAGGCCCTCGATGATGTCGTTGGCCAGGACCACGGTTTCGGGCGCCACGGAGTTGCAGTGGTCCATGACCCCCACGTCGTGGATGAGGTTGGCCTTGGAAAGGGCCGTGGACATCAGTTCCATGGTGATTTCGGCCACGCCCTGCTCATCGAGGTATTTCGCGTCGGAGCAGCCGGCCGTGCCGTAAAAGGGCACCTTGTAATAGGCGGCCAGGTCGGAGGCGGCGGCGATGGCCAGGTGGAACTCATAGGCGCCGTAGCTGCCCACGGTGCTCTTCATGTCCAGGATGGAGGGCATGTGGCCGTAGATGATGGGCGTGCCCGGGCTGACCAGCTGGGTCAGGACCAGGCCGAACAGGAACTCGGCATTGCCCTGGGCCAGGCTCGCGGCCATGCTCATGGGCGCGGTGCCGCCCATCATGGAATAGGGCATGTAGACCACGGGAATGCGGTTCTGGGCCGAGATCCACAGCTTTTCGGTGGATTCCACCGGATGGCTGCGCGGGGGAATGGGCTCGCAGTAGTTGAAGACGAAGGGTTTCTTCTGAAGATTTTCCAGCCCCCCGGCCACCACGGCGGCCATGTCGATGCACTGCTGAAGCGATTCGATGTCGTTGGTGGAGAAGTTGATGACCTTGTCGAAATTGCGCAGGGTATCCAGGAAGGTGATCTGGGTCTGGACCGCGGGGTTCACGTCCGCGCTCATGCCCACCGAGAGGACGAAGCTGATGTTCTCCAGATAGGAGGCCAACTGGCACATGAGTTTGTTGTCGGCCCGAAGGAAGGGCCGGACCTTACCGGTGAAGGGGTCCAGAATTTCCAGCTGGTCGGCGTGGGTGCCGTAGAAAACGGGGTGATCGGTCTTGTTGATGCTCAGATAGGGGCTGCCGTCGCGCTTGTGGAGGTTGAGCTCGGCGGGCACGGTGGCCAGGGCCTCGGTGAGCATTTTTTCGGTGATATGGACCATGTCGCCGTCGACCCTGGCCCCGCGCTCCTTAAAGAGCCGGAGGGCCCGGTCGCCCCCGACTCTCATGCCGCTCTTGGTCAGAAGGTGGAGGCTCGCTTCATGGATTTTGGCGATCTTGCCGGCGTCCAGGACTTCAAATCCCAGGTGACGAACAGTGCCCAGAGACATGTCAATTTCCTCTTTCTGTATCGAGGGAGGCCGGCCGGAACCGGCGGTTCCGGCCGGCTTCGGGGGTTACTTCTTTTCGGTGTACACGCCTTCATGGAGATATTTGAGCATCTCCTCTTTGTTCATGTGGCCGAGGCCCAGGTAGTCCAAGGTATAGCCGGTCTGGTAGAAATCCTTCTCAGCCATGACGCAGGCCAGGTTGATCATGGAATCCACCACCGGGGTCTTGACGCCGAACTTCTTGCCCAGTTCGTGGTACACATGGCAGCCCACCGGGATGTCCTCGGTGATATAGCGGTTGTGGATGTCGAAGGGGCCGGTGCCGAACTGGATGGGATCCTGCTGGTCAAAGGGGATGACGTAGTCCTTGCCCATGTATTCCTGGCCGAGGACGTTCTCGCGGCTGAAGAAGTGTTCCTTCTCGTAATCCTGAATGCCCACGCCCATGACCTGGGCCAGTTCGCACTGTTCCTCGTAGAACCGATACTGCACCCGGCTGATGGAGGGGCAGTAGGCGTGGGAATAGATGGAGAACTGGAAGCGGTCTTCGCCGAAAATGCGGCCGTAGTTTTCCATGACGCCCACCCCGAGGATGACGCCGGGGCAGTGGAGAACCGGGTTGACGTTGGAAAAGCCGGTGTCCATGACGGTGTTGCCGGGGACCACGCCGTCGCCGCTGTTGATCCCGTCAAAGGCGCCGATGTACTTGGTGCTGGCCAGGAAGGCCTCGTTGTCCTTGTCCGGCATGGCCGCGCCGCGCAGGGTGATGGCCCGGTAGTAAACCCGGATGCTCGGCAGGATCACCCCGCCCTTGATGTCCACCCGGCTGCCGTAGGGAGAGCTGGACCAGCCGCCGATGATGACTTTCTTGGCGCAGCCCGCTTCGCGCATCATCCGCCGCAGAACCAGGGAGCCGAAGTTGTCGGGAATGATATGGATGACCTGCCCGTCTTCCAGGCAGGGGATGAGTTTTTCAAAAAAGGGCCGGTGGCCGATGGCCGGGGTGGCGATGATGATGATGCCGGCGCCCTTGACGGCCTTGGCCACGTCGCTGGTCACCATCTCATATTTGGCCTGGCCGGTGCGGGTGAAGCCGTAGAGGTTCAACTGGTCGCCATAGAACTTGACGCCCTGCTTCTCCACCCCGAACAGGGTTTTGGCGAAAAAGGGCTCCATATCGCAGATGCGCACCTTGGCCCCGGCCAGGGCGCTGTCGGCGGAGACCGCCTTGGCCACGGCGCCGCCGCCGAGCATCGCGATGGGTTTATCCTTCAAATACGAAACATCAGCCATGTCACACACTCCATAAATCAGGCCGCTGCCGGGGCCCGGGGGATTTTTCGGCCGCCGCGAAAAACGCGGGGGGCTTGTGGTTCAACGCGAAAAACGCAAACAGATCCAAATGGTTATATATTTAAAAAGGTCAATGGAGCGCCGCGGGCCGGGCCGGACGGGAAACGGCTTCGGGGAGACGACTCCCGCCGGCCGAAGAAGCGCCGGATACAGAACCCCGACAACCAAACCAGGCTTTCCATTAACAAACTGTGATATACGCAAATAAGGATAGCCACCGACGCCACGGGCCCGAACGAAAGCGGCCGTCCCGGTCCGACAGCCGAAACCTGTAACAATCACTCGCCGGAATCGGGGCTGCAACCCCATTTGTCTCGCATTATGCAATCGCTTCTCTCAAAAGTGTGTTCAGTATAGCAAAAATTCCCGATAAATCCAGTACATCAAAGACAATTTTCGGTATTTTCGCGACATCTTGCGCTCGGCGCCCCGAATCCGGCCCTTCCCTTCTCGGGCTTTGAAAAACAAAGCCCCCCGACGGCCGATCGGGGGGCTCCAAGCTCACGGGGGTCCCGGAGAAAAAAGAAAAAAATCCGATTTCAAACGAAGCGCCGGGTCAGGACCAGACGGCCGCCCGGAGGGCCGTCAGGTCGGGCCCCCACACCCCGCCCCCCACCCCGGGGGCCCACAACGAGGCCAGGCGATGGGGGGCCCCCCCAAACGGCCCCAAACCCACAACCCCCCCGCGCGCGCGGGCCCGCGGCGGGCGGGG
>JAVBQN010000022.1:0-8406 GCA_031549025.1 Candidatus Adiutrix sp.
GGTGCTCACCCTTCCACGCCGGACTGCCTCTCCGCCCGGTTCTCCGTGGCCCAACACTCCGCTCTTGAGATGAGGTAGGGACGCTTGTCGGGGGAGAAACCTTCCTCGCCTGACTTGCGGTAGGGTCGCTTGGCCGGGGCCAACCCCTCCTCGCCGGACTGGCGGTACGGGCGCTTGGCCGGGGCCTACCCCTCCTCGCCGGACTGGCGGTACGGGCGCTTGGCCGGGGCCGACCCCTCTTCGCCGGACTTGCGGTACGGGCGCTTGGCCGGGGCCGACCCCTCTTCGCCGGACTTGCGGTAGGGACGCTTGGCCGGACCGGAATCCTCTTCGCCAGTCCAGGGCTTTTTCCGGCCGGCGGCCGGCTTGGCCGGCCCTTTGGGCATGATTTTTCGATATTTGGACGAGACGTCCTTGGTCAGGGTGACCCTGGTCTGGCGGCGCGCGGGCCGCTCGCCGGCGTCATCCGCCGTGGTTTCAGGGTTTTTCGTCCGCCGCTTGGTTTCCGACATATGGGGGGCCTCCGGTTAGGCGCTTTTGATTTCATTTTTCAGCGCATCGGGTATCATACCACTGTTGAGGAATTTTTGACAGCTTTACCTCCGGCCTTTTTTGAGAAAAAAACCGAGTATTTCCCGAGAAGCGACCCCGGGGGCCGGGCTTGACGGGTCGGCGGCTTTGGCCCACAAAAAATTATGCCGCGCCGGGACGATCCCGCCTCGGCTTGACAAGCCCGGCCGACTGGAGGACAATCGTCCGACCAAGAGGAGGAAAACATGACCAGTGCCCGCCCCGGATTATATGTCCACGTGCCGTTCTGCGCCCGGCGCTGCCCTTATTGCGATTTCTACTCCATCTCGGATCTGGGCCTGGTTCCCCGCTATGTCCGGGCCCTGGCCCGGGAGGCCGAGGCCGCCGCCCCCCGCTGGCCGGGGCCTTTCGATACCCTGTATCTCGGCGGCGGCAGCCCCAGCCTCCTTAATGGCGAAGGCCTGCGGGGCCTTTTGGCCGCCTTGTCGCCTTTGGACCTCTCCGGACTCCAGGAGTTCACCCTGGAGGCCAACCCCGAGGACGTCACCGAGGCCCAGGCCGAACTGTGGGCCGAAGTCGGGGTCACCCGCCTGTCCCTGGGGCTCCAGACCCTGGACGAGCGCTGGCTGGGGGACGTCCTGGGCCGGACCCACAGCCGGGCGCAAAGCCTGCGCGCCGTGGAGATCCTTCAGGGCCGGCCGTACGATTTGTGTTTCGACCTCATGTACGGCCTACCGGCCCAGAAGCCCGAGGACTGGGGCGCGGACCTCCTGGCGGCCGCCGAGTTGAAGCCGGCCCACATTTCCGCCTACAGCCTGACCCTCCATCCGGACACGCCCCTGGCCCGGTCCGTGGCCGCGCGTTTCCTGCCCCCCCCGCCGCCCCCGGAACAGGTGGCCGACCTGTTCCTGATCAGCGGCCAGGCCTTGACCGGCCAAGGGTTTTATCGCTACGAGGTCTCCAGCTTCGCCCTCCCCGGGCACGAGTCGCGCCACAACCTCAAGTACTGGCGGCGGGAGCCCTATCTGGGTCTCGGCCCGGCCGCCCATTCCTTTGACGGGAACCGGCGCTGGGCCAACCTGGCCTCGGTGCGCCGCTGGGTTTCGGCCCTGAACGCCGGCGCGGCTCCGCGCGAATTCGAGGAAGACCTGGACCAGGCCGCCGTGACCCTGGAGCGGGTCATGCTGGGCCTGCGCCTGGCCGAGGGTCTGCCGGAAAACCTGGTGCCCGCCACGCCCCGGCTGGAGGACTATATCCAGTCCGGCCACCTGACGCGGGAGGCGGGCCGCATCCGCCCCACGGAGAAAGGGCTCCTCATCGCCGACCGGCTGGCCGTGGATTTGACGGAATAGGGCCCGGGCGAAGGAAGGATTGATGAGGGCCGATGAAATATGACGTGATTGTGGTCGGCGGCGGACACGCCGGCCTGGAGGCCGCCCTGGCCGCGGCCCGGCTGGGGGCCCGCGCTCTCCTGATAACCCAGAAGGCGGCGGCCGTGGGGACCCTTTCCTGCAACCCGGCCTTCGGCGGCCCGGCCAAGGGCGGGCTGGTGCGCGAGGTGGACGCCCTGGGCGGCTTCTGCGGCCTGGCGGCCGACCGGGCCGCGATCCAGTGCCGCCTTTTGGGCGAGAGCAAGGGCCCGGCGGCCCGCTCCACCCGGATGCTGGTGGACCGGGAGGCGTATCGGGCCAACGCCGCGGCCGAACTGGCCGGCCGGACCAATCCCGCGCTGGCGGAAGGGGAGGCGGCGGATCTGACCACGGCCGCCGGCCGGGTCACGGGCGTGGTCCTGGCGGACGGCCGGGTGTTCTCCGCCGGGGCCGTGGTCCTCACCGGAGGCACGTTCTGGCGCGGCCGCATCCACCGGGGCCGCTGGTCGGCCCCGGCCGGCCGGCTGGGCGAGGCGCCGGCCGTCGGCCTCAGCCAGGCCCTGGCCCGGCTGGGCCACGGCCTGGGGCGGCTGTCGACCTGCACCGCCCCCCGGATCAAAGCGGAAACCGTGAATCTGGCCGGGCTTCCGGAACAGCCCGGCCAGCCCGAGGTGCGGCCTTTTTCCAGCCTCAGTTCCGGCCCGCGCAACCTGGTCTCCTGCCGGCTCACCTGGACCACCCCCGAAACCCACCGCCTGGTGGCCGAGGGTTTGCCGGATTCCATATTCTATTCCGGCGCGGAGTTGGGCTCCGCGCCCCGCTATTGCCCGTCCATTGAAGACAAGGTCGTCCACTACCCGGACCGGGCGCGCCACCAGGTTTTCCTGGAGCCGGACGGCGAGGGGGTCGTCTTTCCCAGCGGTCTCCCCACGGGCCTCTCCGCCGAAATACAGGGCGCCCTGATCCGGACCATGCCCGGCCTGGAAAACGCCGAGCTGGCCTGGCCCGGCTACGCCGTGGAATATGACTACGCCGACCCCCGGGGGCTGGCTCCCACCTTTGAATCCCTGTCGGTGAAAAATCTTTTCCTGGCCGGCCAGGTCAACGGCACCAGCGGCTACGAGGAGGCCGCGGCCCAGGGGCTCCTGGCCGGGCTCAACGCGGCCCGGGCCGCCTCCGGGGCCGACGGGGTGGCGCTGCCCCGCTCCCTGGCCCTCACCGGGGTCCTGGCCGACGACCTCACGGTCCGGGGCGTCACCGAGCCCTACCGCCTGTTCACCAGCCGGGCCGAGTGGCGGCTTTTGTTGCGCGAGGACAACGCCGACCTGCGCCTGTCCCCCCTGGCCGAGAGCCTGGGCCTCCTGGACGCCGAACGGTCGGCCCGGCTGCGCCAGAAGACGGCCGATATGGAAACCGGCCGCCGGCTGCTGGAAGAGCGCCGCCTCACCCCGGCCCAGTCGCGGGACCTGGGCCGGCCGGAACTGGAGATCGCCGAAACCCTTTCCCTGGCCGCTCTGCTCAAACGCCCGGCCGCCCGGCTGGAGATGTTCTTTCCCATAATTCCCCGGCTGGCCGATTTAGGCCGGCCGGCTCTGGAGAGCCTGGAAACGGAAATAAAATTCGCCGGTTACCTCCGCCGCCAGGAAGAGGAGGTGGCCCGGCTCCGGCGCGAGGAGGAACGCCCCATTCCCCGGGACCTGGATTTTCAAGCCCTCTCCGGACTGACCGCCGAGGTGCGGGAGGTTCTGGCCCGGCACCGGCCGGCCACCCTGGGCCAGGCCGGCCGCCTCCCGGGCCTGACCCCGGCCGCGCTGACCGTCCTGGCCATCCACCTTCAGGCCCTGGAGCGCCGGGAGGGGAAGGCGGCGGGCCCGGAAAAAAAATAAAATCCGGCTTCGGGAAGCTGTTAAAAAAAGGGGAAATATGCTATTCTTTTCCCATTCGGGCGAATTTGGCGGGGCCGGGGTTTCCTGACGGCGGGCGCCATTGGAGGGCCGTAGAGTCAGAGGTCGCGGGCGGCGGCGCCCCGGTGGGGGATGGCATGGATTGGACGTGGGTGGCCTTTAACAGCATCGGCGGTTTGGGCCTTTTTATTTACGGCATGAGCATCATGTCCGATTCCCTTCAGCGCATCGCCGGGGACCGGATGAAGACCATCCTGGGGGCGGTGTCCACCAACCGCATTCTGGCCTGCCTGACCGGGGTGGGCATCACGGCCGTGATCCAGAGCTCCAGCGCCACCACGGTCATGCTGGTGGGCTTCGTCAACGCCGGCCTGATGAACATCACCCAGGCCGTGGGCGTGGCTCTCGGCGCCCACATCGGCACCACCCTGACCGCCCAGCTCATGGCCTTCAACGTCTCCGAGGCGGCCCTGCCGGCCATTGGCCTGGGGGCCTTTCTGCGGGTTTTCGGTTCCAGCCGCAAGGCCCGGGATATCGGCGGCTTCATCCTCGGCATCGGCCTTTTGTTCTACGGCATGACGGTGATGAAAAACGGGGTGGGCCCGTTCAAGGAATCCGGCATGATGGTGGAATTCTTCACCCGCTTCGACGCCGCCACCTTCGGGGGCGTCGTCCTGTGCGTGCTGGTGGGCGCCGGCTGCACCATGATCATCCAGTCCAGCGCGGTGACCGTGGGCCTGACCATGGCCCTGGCCACCCAGGGGCTCCTGAGCCTCCCCGGGGCCATGGCCCTGGTTCTGGGCGACAACATCGGCACCACCATCACCGCCGAACTGGCGGCCCTGAAGACCGACTTCGCGGCCCGGCGCATGGCCCGGGCCAATTCCATATCCAACGTCCTCGGGGCCACCTACATGGTGTTCCTGTTCCCGTTCTACGTCGACCTGGTCATGTGGTTCACCCAGGCGTTCAGCAGCCTCGGGCCCGCGGAACTGGTGGTCGACGGGAGCAAGCCCAACATCGCCCGCTACGTGGCCAACGCCCACACCATTTTCAACGTCATCAACGCCGCGGTCATGGTTGCGGCCCTGCCGCTCCTGGTCAGGCTGTCCCTGGCCATCACCCACCGGGGCAAAAAGGTGGAGAGCGCCGACCTGGCCAAGCCGGTCTATCTGGACGAAGCCTCCCTCCGCACGCCGACCGTGGCCCTGAGCCTGTCGCGCAAGGAGATCGTGCGCATGGCCGAGATCAGCCAAGAGATGGCGGCGGAGGTCTTTCCGGTCTTCACCACCCGCCGGCGCAAGGATCTCGGCTACTATGAGGCCAAGGAGGAAGCCCTCGACAGTTTGCAGAAAACCATCCACCAATACCTGGTCCAGCTCTACAGCGACCAGAACTCCCTCGAGGACCAGGGGGTCATCACCGCCCAGATGACCATGGTCAACGGCATCGAGCGCCTGGGCGACACCGTCACCAACATCGCCAACAGCATCACCTACGCCATGGACAACAACATCCATCTGTCCGACGAGGCCCTGGAGGAATACCGGACCATCTCGGCCACCGCCATGGAGTTTTACGACCTGGTCACCAGCGCCCTGCGGGAAAACCGCAGCGACATCCTCGACCGGGCCGTGGAACTGGAAAACAAGCTGGACGATATGCGCCTGACCATGCGCGACGGCCACTTAAAGCGCCTCAAGGCCGGGGTCTGCAATGTGGACCAGGGCCTGGTCTTCGCCGACATGCTCAATTATTTCGAACGTCTTGGCGATTATCTGCTGAAAATTTCCAAGGCCTGGGTGGGGCAGGCCGCCACCGGGCTGTGAATCGATCCTGAAAACCACGAATTCGCAAAGGGGGATCAACGATGGACGGGCGCATCACGGTCAAGGAAGCCGATCTCACCAAAGAAAACGTGGACGCCATCGTCAACGCGGCCAACAATTCCCTTTTGGGCGGCGGCGGGGTTGACGGCGCCATTCACCGGGCGGCCGGCCCGGAACTGCTGGCCGAATGCCGCACCCTGGGCGGCTGCGAAACGGGCGACGCCAAGGTGACCGGCGGTTACCGGCTTCCGGCCCGCTGGGTCATCCACACGGTGGGGCCGGTCTGGCACGGCGGCCATCGCAACGAGCCGGAGCTCCTGGCCTCGGCCTACCGCCGCTCCCTGGAGGAGGCCGTCCGGGTGGGGGCCAGGACCGTGGCTTTCCCGGCCATTTCCACCGGGGTCTACGGCTATCCCAAGGACCGGGCCGCCCGGGTGGCGGTGACCGCCGTCCGGGATTTTCTGGAAACCCACCCCCAGATCGAGGAAGTGCGCCTGGTCTGCTTTTCGGCCAACGCCGCCGCGATCCACCGCCAGGCCCTGGAGGCCCTGACCACGGCCTGAAGCGGCCCGCTCCGAACCGTCCTCACTCAGTTTGAAACCGCCCGGTGGTCAGAAAATTGGCCGTCAACCGGGCGGTTTTTTTAAGCATCGGAATGGTGGTGTGGGTGGCCGGCACCCGGGCGTAGTCCGTGCCGCCCCAGGGCTGGGACGAGGCCCGGCTGACCGTGCCGTCGCTGATCCAGGTCAGGGTCAGGGTGCCCGGGCCGACGGGAATGGTGCCGGCCAAGAGGCCGATATCATACGGCGGCGGCCAGGGGGCCGCCCAGTCGATGGGCCGGCCGGTGGTCAGTTCCCGGCCCACCGGGCCGAAGAGTTTTTGGAACCAGGCCCGGCGGTGGAACCGGTCGGCCAGGGGGCTGCCCAGGTGGGGCGTGCCCAGGGTGACCAGGCGGCCGAAGTTGGCGGGACAATGGAGGTGGAGGAGGCGCCGGGCCACCAGCCCGCCCAGGGAATGGCCGACCAGGTGAGTGGGGGCCGGGGCGGCCTCGTCGGCCAGCCGGGCCAGGATCGGGGCCAGGTGCTCGGCGCAGCCGGCCAGGTCCAGCCGGCGGTTGGGATAGCCGGGAATGTGGACCCGGAAGCCCAAGGCGGCCAACCGGCGGCCGAACAGGGCCAGGGTGCCGCGTCCCACCACGGCCGCGTGGAGCAGGACGGCCGTCGGAGCCGGAAAATCAGGGGACATGTTTCACTTTCTCCTCCGGGCGGCGGGTTTGGTGACCGGCCCCGCCCATTATTAACCCGGCAACTTCAGAAGTCTGTTCCCGGCCGCTGGAGTCCAGTGATTTCGGGCTTTGGCGAAATCACGGGAATGACTTATTTAGTTGCCGGAGTAATAATATAACACAACGGCTTTTTTCGAAGGGCGGAATCCCGATTCTTCACGGAGGCCGGCCCCGGTCCCGGACAAAAAAGGGCGGGAACCCTTTCGGATTCCCGCCCAGGTGGCACCAGGCTTTCGCCGGGTGACGGATCAATACATGCCGCCGCCCATGCCGCCCATGCCGCCCATGCCGCCGGGCATGGCCGGGGCGCCGCCCTTGTCTTCCTTCTTCTCGGCCACCATGCACTCGGTGGTCAGAAGGAGCGAGGAGACGGAGGCCGCGTTCTGGAGGGCGAAGCGGGTGACCTTGGCCGGGTCGATGACGCCGGAGGCCATGAGGTCCTCGTATTCGCCGGTTTCGGCGTTGAAGCCGTGGGCGTCCTTCAGGGCCTTGACCTTTTCGACGACGACGCTGCCTTCATGGCCGGCGTTGTTGGCGATCTGGCGCAGGGGCTCTTCCAGGGCCCGGCGGACGATGCTGACGCCCTGGAGCTCTTCGCCTTCCAGCTTGAGGTTGGCCAGGGCCGGGAGCGCCCGGACCAGGGCCACGCCGCCGCCGGGGACGATGCCTTCTTCCACCGCGGCCCGGGTGGCGTTCAGGGCGTCTTCGACGCGGGCTTTCTTTTCCTTCATCTCGATTTCGGTGGCCGCGCCGACGTTGATGACGGCCACGCCGCCGATGAGCTTGGCCAGGCGTTCCTGGAGCTTTTCACGGTCGTAGTCGCTGGTGGTGTCGTCGATCTGGGCGCGGATCTGCTTGACCCGGCCTTCCAGGGCGGCCTTGGCCCCGGCGCCGTCGACGATGGTGGTGTTGTCCTTGTCGATGTTGATCTTCTTGGCCTGGCCCAGGTCCTTCAGGGAGATGGTTTCCAGCTTGATGCCCAGGTCTTCGCTGATGACCTTGCCGCCGGTGAGGATGGCGATGTCTTCCAGCATGGCCTTGCGGCGGTCGCCGAAGCCGGGGGCCTTGACCGCGCAGGTGTTGAGAGTGCCGCGGAGCTTGTTGACCACCAGGGTGGCCAGGGCTTCGCCGTCGACGTCTTCAGCGATGATCAAGAGCGGGCGGCCCTGCTTGGCGATCTGTTCGAGGATCGGCAGCATGTCCTTCATGTTGCTGATCTTCTTTTCCACCAGGAGGATGTAGGCGTCGTCGAGGTGGGCGACCATCTTCTCGGGATCGGTGACGAAATAGGGGGACAGGTAGCCGCGGTCAAACTGCATGCCTTCGACCACGTCCAGGGTGGTGTCCATGCTCTTGGCTTCCTCGACGGTGATGACGCCTTCCTTGCCGACCTTGTCCATGGCCTCGGCGATGATGTTGCCGATGGTCTGGTCGTTGTTGGCCGAAATGGTGCCGACCTGGGCGATTTCCTTCTGGTTCTTGGTGGC
>JAVBQN010000040.1:0-23090 GCA_031549025.1 Candidatus Adiutrix sp.
CGGACCGGCCGACCGGTCCAGGCCGCTGAACAGGGTGGCGGCGTCGTCGGCCGCCGAGGCGGCGGGGGCCGAAGCGGCCGGGGGGGTCACGCCCGCCGCCGGGGCGGCGCTCTTGGCGGCGGCCGGCGCCGGGGCGGGCCCGGGCACGCTCCGTTCCAGGGCGGCCATGAAGCCGGCTTCGTCCATGAACAAATCGTGGGGTTCCACCTGGTCGCCGGCGGCCAGAAGCACGCCCCGGGCCACGGTGTTTTCCAGTTCGCGGATGTTGCCGGGCCAGGCGTAGCCGGACAGGGCCTCCACGGCCCGGTCGGAAAGGGACTCCACGTTTTTGCGGTTCATGGCGGCGTATTTGCGCCGGAAATGCTCGGCCAGAAGGGGCACGTCGTCGACCCGCTCCTTCAGGGCCGGGATGTAGAAGGGGATGACGTTGAGCCGGTAATACAGGTCGGCCCGGAAATTGCCGGCCTCCACCCATTCCTTGAGGTTGCGGTTGGTGGTGGCGATGACCCGCACGTCGATCTTCTGGGGTTCCTTGCCGCCGACGCGGTCGATCTCGCCTTCCTGGAGAACGCGCAGCAGCTTGGCCTGGAGGGCCAGGTTCATCTCGCTGATCTCGTCGAGAAGGATGGTGCCGCCGTCGGCCCGTTCGAACTTGCCTTGCTTGCGGGCCACGGCTCCGGTGAAGGCGCCCTTTTCGTGGCCGAAAAGTTCGCTTTCCAGCAGGCTCTCCGGCAGGCTCGCGCAGTTGAGGGCCACGAAGGGGCCCTCGGCCCGGGGCGACTGACGGTGGATGTAGCGGGCCAGGAGTTCCTTGCCGGTGCCGCTCTCCCCTTGCAGGAGCACCGTGGCCGGCGAAGCGGCCACGCCGCGGGCCAGGTCCAGCAGTTTCAGCATCTTGGCGTTGCGGGTGATGATGGGACGCTCGCCGCCGCTCCCGGCGGTTTTCAGGGCCCGGGGCTCGCCGGCGGGCGCGGCCGCTTCGGGGGCGGCGGCCAGGGCCCGGTTGACGGCCTCTTCAATGATCCCGGCGGGAAAAGGCTTGAGCAGGAAATCGTGGGCGCCCTCGCGCATGGCCTCCACCGCGATTTCCACCGAGCCGTAGGCGGTCATCAGGATCACCGGCACGGCTGGGGACAGCTTTTTGATGGCCTTCAACACTCCCAGGCCGTCCAGGGCGGGCATGCGCAGGTCGGTGATGACCAGGTCGAACCGCTGGGTCTGGAACTTGTTGACCGCCTCCTGGCCGTTTTCGGCCAGTTCCACCGCGTGGCCCAGACGGGTCAGGGCGGTGAACAGGGCGCTGCGAAGATGCCGTTCGTCGTCGGCCACTAAAATCGCTTTGACGCTCATGGTGATCCTCCTGGAGCACTTTTCTAAAGGTCCTGGGCATTTTTAGAAAGGTGCCCGGATGTTTCGGCGTTTTGCCTATGGATGATGGCGATTGGCATGCAAAACGCTCTAGTTCCCCACCGTGGCGACGCCGGGCGGGCGTCCCTTTTCCGGGCGATGGAGACTTCCGGGTTGATTGGCGGTCCGTTGCGGCCGCCCGCGATTCGGTCAGTTCAGATTGCCCTGGTTCCGGGCGCCTTCGGGGAGGTAGGGCAGGCTGAACACGGCCCGGGCCCCCATGTTGAGATCAGACCCCACCAGGAGTGAACCCTGGTGGGCCTCGGCGATGCGCAGGCTCACCGGCAGGCCCAGGCCCAGGGGCTGGTCCTTGGTGGTGTGGAAGGGGCTGAAGACCCGCTTCATCATATCCATGGGCACGCCCGGGCCGGTGTCGGTGATGACGATGTCCACCTGGCCGGGCTTTTCGGTTTCGAACTCCATGAAGATGCGGCCGCCGCCCGGCATGGCCTCCACCGCGTTCAGCAGAAGGTTCAGCAGCACCTGGACCATCAGGCCCCGGTCCACTTCCACGGTCAGGTCCTTCTGGGTGACCAGGACGCCGATGCCGCGCTCCTTGAAGACGCCGTTCATGGCCCCCAGGGCTTCGTCGACGATGTCCATCAGGGGCTGGGGCTCCAGGCCCAGCTTCAGGGGTTCGGCCATGGAGCTGAAGCTGGTGAGATATTCGTTGACTTCGCGCACCCCGAAGCGGATCTGTTCGATGAGATCGGCCAGGACGCTGTCGCCGGCCTGTTCCAGTTCCTGCCCGACGATGGAGGCGTACAGTTCGATGCCGGCCAGCGGGCCCGTGACCTGGCGGCGGACTTCGGTGGCCAGGACCGCGGTCTCGTCCAGCGCGCCGCCGGCCAGGCCCAGACCCGCGGCCGAGGCGCTCTGGCCCGTGGCCAGGACGAGCCCGTCACCGTAGGGCAGGTGACGGAGCTGAAAATTCAAGGGGTTGCCGTCGGCGGGGGAGGGCAGGGTCACCATGCGGGTCCGGCTGCCGCGCATTTCCAACTGAAAGGCGCCGGCTTTCAAGGGCTTGAGGGACTCGGGCAGGATGAAATCCGAAAGGTCCGCCAGATTCAGGCGGCGGGCCGCCTCGTCGTTGGCCAGGAGCACCCGGCCGTCCCGGTCGAAGACCAGAAGGGCATAGGGAATCTGGTCGAACAGAAGGGGCCAGAAATCCTCAGGCCACTGGGGTTGGCTCCAGAGATTGGCGGGGGCGGCGTTTTCGGAATAATTGAGATTCATGGTGAGACTCCTTTAGGGCGCGCGAGATGACAAGCGATAAAGCAACTTGGGTGCCAAGTTTTAAATCGATTGATAATCAAGGCTTCCCTTGTGTCGGAATCCGGCCGGACAAAATATTGACAGCCCCTTTCCGGGCCTGAAACCAATAAAGCCACGGCCGTCGGGCGGCTGTGGCTTTATTGGTGAGAACGCGAAGGAGAAGAGCGGGGTGGGCGCCCCGCAAATCTGTTTCACGGGCGGTCGTTTGTCGCGAAAGCGGCCCCGGTCAGCGGGCCATATGGCTGCTCCAGACCACCTGGCCCAGCACTTCCATCTGCCCGGCCTCGATTTCATACGGCGGGGCTATGTCGCGGTTGTCACTGACGATGCGGTAGATGCCGCCGGGGCGGATCTCCACCCGGTTGACCAGGAGGCAGCCGTCCAGGCGGATGGCGTAGGCCTGACCCTGATAGATCTGCCGTTGGCCGATGTTGACCAGCAGGAGATCGCCGTCGGCGAAGGTGGGCTGCATGGCCGGACCCTTGGCCACCAGGAGGCGCGCGCTGTTGACATCCGGAACGATGGCCGAAAGCCATTTGCGTTCGAAGCTCACCGGAGCCTGCTGCCGGGGCAGGGACCGCTCGCCGTCGGGACCCTCCAGCTCCAGGAAGGGCGGGAAGACCCAGGAGCGCGGCGCTTCCCAGGAAGGGCCGGAAGAATGGACGGCCATATGGTCGTCCTCATCCACCGTGGTGGGCCAGGACAGGCCTCCGGTGTTGAGGCCCACCAGCCAGTCCAGCGAGCACTGGAGCGAGCGGGCCAGGTTCAGGAAATGTTCCCCGCGGGGGAGACTGCCGGATTCGTAGCTCTGGATGGTGTTGACGGAAACGTCGACCATCTTGGCCAGGTCCCGCTGGGAGAGGCCCAGCCGTTTACGCCGGTTGATAAGACGTTGAGCGTAGGCGGTAACCAGTTCGGGAGAGGCCTCCGGCGACCAGTTGATGCCGTTTTTGGCAAAGGAGTAGGTATTCAATGTACTCACCATGGATTAAGGGACGGGCGAAAAAGCAGGTCTGTTCGGGTCTTGACGCCGTTTTTTTGAGGAACGGTATTTCGCGTCACACAAATGTCAGATTCCAAACGATTCCTGTTGAGAAACGCTTCCCTTACGGTTTTGTGAAGGTGGAAGTTGGTCCATAAGCACTTCGTCTCCCAAACTATACCGAAATACAGCCGGGTTTCGAAGAATCGGGAACCAGGTTTACGCCGAAAAGTACAGGATTGGGCCGGGGCTTGCGGCCAGGTGTGTTAGGCCTGTTTGATTACGGAGCTTTTGAAGGGAATTATGCTTGGCCTTCGTTTCTCCTGGTATTGGCATTGGAAAACCTTTGCCGGGGTTGAAAGAAAATCCGTGAACCCTGAAAAGGCACGGGGGCGGCTCTAAAAAAATATGAAAAGGTGCGCTTGAGAAGGGAGGATTAAAGCACGAATAGTGTAAAAAAATAATATTTTATTTGCCCTTCCGTTTATACTCACCGCAGGCCCCAATAATACTTTATTTAACTGCCCGTGTCAACGCGCTTGTTTCACTATAAAAGATGCTTTCTAAAGGCTCGTATATTATTGTTGATATTAAATCTTAAATAAGATATAATCTTATTACTGATTCGGTGGTTCATCATGCCTGGTAAAAAATATGTGCACTTCAAAGAACTTTGTCAAGGTGGCGGCCTAAAAGCCACTAGTCAAAGATTTGTTATCTATAAAAGCCTGGTCGACAGCCGAGGTCATCCCACCGCTGATCAGCTATTTGACAGTGTGGCCGCCAACTTGCCCGGGTTAAGCCGCGATACGGTGTACCGTACGCTGAACCTGTTGGCGGAAAAGGGTTTGGCCCTTAAACTGGTCATGCCCGGAGGGGCGACCCATTTTGAAGGTGACCTGAAACCTCACCATCATTTTTTATGTGAGGGTTGCGGCGGAATTTTTGATCTGCCCTGGCCGGAATTCGACGCCCTGCCCTGGCCGGAAGCCGCTCTGGCTCTGGGGCGGCCCCGTCGGGCCCAAACTTTGATAGTGGGGACAGGGGTTTGCTGCGATCCGCCAGAGGCTTTGTGGCTCAAACCTCCGAATTCCTGAGGCCGCGGCCGCGAATCGGGGGTTCCCGAAAATTATGAAAACGTTTCACGCCCCGCCCGCCTTTGGCGGGCCATATTCCTGTATGCACACAACAGCTAAACGACTAGGGAGGTTGACATGTCCAAGACTCTGGAAAATCTGAAAGCCGCTTTCGCCGGGGAATCTCAGGCTAACCGCAAATACCTGGCCTTCGCCCACAAGGCCGAGCAGGAAAAAAAGCCGTATGCCGCCCGTGTCTTCCGGGCTGCGGCCGAGGCCGAGACCATCCACGCCCACGCCCATCTCAAAGCCATGAAGGGCATCGGCACCACTGAGGAGAACCTCAAGGAGGCCATCGGCGGCGAGACCTATGAATTCACCGAGATGTACCCGCCCATGATCAAGGACGCGGAGGCCGAAGGCGACAAGGTGGCCGCGCGGAGCATGGCCCTGGCCAACGAGGCGGAAAAGGTGCATGCGGAATGGTTCAAAAAGGCCCTGGCCAACGCGGATAAGGAAGCGCCCAAGCTGTTCCTCTGCCTGGTGTGCGGCCACGTGCACGAAGGCCACGCCCCGGACACCTGCCCCATCTGCGGTTCCAAGAGCCAGGTCTACAAGGAAGTTGAATAAAACCGAGGGGGAGCTTTTTTGCTCCCCACCCATAAAAAAACGCCGCTTCAAAGGAGCGGCGGTTTTTTTGTCCTGGTGAAGAAGCCGGGACCGGCCGGAGGGCGGCGAAAGTTTTCTCCGAGAGCCGTCTTTTTTCGACAACGGCGTCGCTCCGCTCCGACACGTGTCTAAAAAATATGGCTCTCTCCGAAAAATTTCGCCGGCCTCCGGCCTCGCGGTATCCGCAAATTCTTACCGCAGCAGTTCGGCCACCAGGCCCAGGGCTTTTTGGGAGGTGGTGACGGGGCGGGTGAAGAGGCCGGGGGCGGCGTCTTCGGCTTCGGCTTCGCCGGAGGCCGCCAGGTAGGCCGGCCCGAGGTCTTCCAGGGCTTCCCGCACGTCGGGCGAGGGGGTGGTGACCAGGGCCTGGACTTCGGCGGTGAGGCCGAGCTCGACCAGATATTCGGCCGTGGCCTGGCCCCAGTCGCCGAGGGTGACGAGTTCAAAGGGGCCCATGGTACGGGCTTCGGCCAGTTCCGGGCCGGAGGACTGGTCCACGGCCGTCAGCCAGGTGACGGTGAGGCCCGCGCGGCCGGCCAGGGCCGCTGTTTCCAGGGCCAGGGCGTCGTCGCCGAAGATGTAGAGTCGGCCCAGGCCGGCCTTCAGGGGCACCAGGGACCACTGATCCTTGAATTCCTCGGGGAGGCGTGGGGTGGTCCAGGGGCCGAAGGCGCTGATGAGGTGGCGGGCCAGTTTCAGGGCTCCGTCTTCGATGCGGGGCATGGTCAGGAGCCAGGAAGCCCAGGCGCCGTCCTGGTTGCGCAGGGCCGTGGTCCAGAAGCGGGCGGTTTTCGGGTTGGCGGGCAGGCGTTCCAGGGTCAGGGAGCCGGGGCCGGTGAGGAGGCGGCACTCGCCGGGCTCCATGAGCCGGGCCTCCTCGGCGGCCGCGTTCAAAAGCAGGGGCGAACCCAGGCCGCCGGCCCGGAGTTCGCCCCCGGCGTCGAAGACGGCCGCCCGGGCCAGGTGGCGAACCGTGGAGAGGGCCAGAATCGGGGATTCGGCCAGAGCATCCACCAGGACGGGCAGCCAGGGTTTCATTTATTCGCCTCCGCTCTCGTTGACCTGCTTGAGGAGGTAGGCCTTGACAAAGCCTTCGATGTCGCCGTCGAGGATGGCGTCGACGTTGCCGCTTTCGTGGCCGGTGCGGTTGTCCTTGACCAGGCGATAGGGCTGGAGCACGTACGACCGGATCTGGCTGCCCCAGGCGATGTCTTTCTTGCTCTCGTGGAGCTTGTTGACCTCGGCGGCCTTCTTTTCCTCTTCCAGGGCGTAGAGGCGGGCCCGGAGGACTTTCATGGCCATGTCCTTGTTGCGGTGCTGGCTGCGGTCGTCCTGGCACTGCACCACGATGCCCGTGGGGAGGTGGGTGATGCGGATGGCCGAACTGGTCTTGTTGACGTGCTGGCCGCCGGCCCCGCTGGCCCGGTAAGTGTCGATGCGCAGGTCCTTGTCGTTGATTTCGATGACGATGTCGTCGGCCACGTCGGGGGTGACGAAGACGCTGGCGAAGGACGTGTGGCGGCGGCTCTGGGAATCGAAGGGCGAAATGCGCACCAGGCGGTGGATGCCCACCTCGGACCGCATCAGGCCGAAGGCGTAGGGGCCGGCCATGGTGAAGGTGGCGCTTTTGAGCCCGGCCTCGTCGCCGTCGAGGTAATCGACCATCTGGGTCTTGAAGCGGTTGCGGTCGGCGTAGCGCAGATACATGCGCAGGAGCATCGAGGCCCAGTCCTGGGACTCGGTGCCGCCGGCCCCGGCGTGGATGTCGACGATGGCGTTGCCCGCGTCGTGGACGCCGCTTAAAGTGCGCTTGACTTCGTAGAGGTCCAGATCCCGGGTCAGGTCGCCGATTTTGGCCTTGAGCTCGGGTTCCTGGGATTCGTCGTTCTCGTCCAGGGCCAGTTCCATGAGGACGGCCAGGTCTTCGCCTTCGCTTTCCAGGTCGGTCCAGACCTGGAGCTTGTCATTCAACTGGGTGCGTTCCTGCCCCACGGTCTGGGCGTTTTTGGGATCATCCCAGAAATCGGACCGGCCCATGGTTTCATCCAGCTCGTCGAGGCGTTTTTTCAGGCCCGCCAGGTCAAAGATACCCCCTTAAGGTGGCCAGGCGATCGGTGAGGTTTTTGACTTCGGGCTTCAGATCAATGAGCATGGGGAATATCCTTTTCTATACGAAACAGTAATCGGGGTGGTAAAAACCGATTTAAAAGTATAGCATGAAAAGAACCGACGGCCAAGGGCTATATCATTCCGCCGCTCTTGACAAGCCCGAAAAAAAAAGCGGGGCCGCCTCTCGCGGCGGCCCCGCTTTTTGTATCCCGTCCCGGGTGTTCAGCTTTTTTCCTTCCGCCCGAAATAGTCGTCGCGGAAAATGGCCATGCGGATGACGTCGCGGTATTGGCCGTTGACGTAGTATTCCTGCCGCAACAGGCCCTCGGGCTCGAAGCCCAGCTTCTCGTAGACGTGGATGGCCTTTTCGTTTTCCTTGTCCACCTCCAGGTACAGCTTGTAGAGATTCAGCACGGCGAAGCTGTATTCAATGGCCAGGGACACGGCCTGGGAGGCGTAGTGGTGGCCCTGGTATTCGGGGGCGATGATGAGGTGGAACTCGGCGTTGCGGTGAATCTGGTGGATGTCGGTCAGTTCCACCAGGCCGATGTTCTCCTCCCCGTCGAGGCTGAGGATGAAGCGCCGCTCGTCCTGGTCGTGGATGTGCTTTTCATAAATGTCCACCAGCTCCACCAGGGCCTCGTAGGGCTCCTCGAACCAGTAGCGCATGACGGTGACGTTGTTGTCCAGGCCGTGGACAAAGGGCAGATCCTCCCGCTCCAGGGGGCGGAGGGTGACGGTTTTCTCGGTCATATGGGGGATTCCTTCCGGGGTCAGGCGCGTTCGAAGAGGCCGCTCCGGCCGCCGTCCTTTTTCATCAGCTTGATGTCGGTGATGGTCATGGCGCGGTCAATGGCCTTGGCCATGTCGTAGATGGTCAGGGCGGCCACGGCGGCGGCGGTGAGAGCCTCCATTTCCACACCCGTGGGGCCGGTGGTCTTGGCCGTGGCCGTAATGTCGATGCGCCCCTGGCCCGGCCGGGGTTCCAGGTCCACCCCGACCTTGGAAAGCAAAAGGGGGTGGCATAGGGGGATGAGGTCGGAAGTCTTCTTGGCGGCCATGATGCCGGCCAGGCGGGCCGAGCCCAGCACGTCCCCCTTTTGGCCCGCCTCGGTCAGGATGACGGTCAGCGTGGCCTCGGCCATATGGATGCTGGCCGAGGCCACGGCCACACGAACGGTGTCGGGCTTGTCGCCGACGTCGACCATGTTGGCCGCGCCGGTGTGATCCAGGTGGGTCAGGGGGCTGGTCATGGCACTTCCCTTCAGAAGCAGGCCAGGGCCTGTTTCAGCTTGCGCCGGGCTTTCTTGGCGAAACGCTTGAAGGAGGAATCCCCCTTTTTCTCGGCCTCGATTTCGGCGAATTCGCGTAAAATTTCCTCCTGGCGATCGGTGAGGTCCCGGGGGGTGGCGACCATGAGGGAAACTATGAGATCGCCGGTGGGCCCGCCGGTGGGGCTTTTGAAGCCCAGGCCGTTCAGGCGGAGGAGCTTGCCGTTCTGGGAGCCGGCCGGAACTTTCAGGGTGTGGGTTTCGCCGGTCACCGTGGGCACCTCGATTTCCGCGCCGAGGGCGGCGGTGACCAGGTCGATGCGGCGTTCCAGCAGCACGTGGTTCTGCTCGCGGCTGAAGAATTCATGGTGGCGGACCATGATCTCCACATAGAGATCGCCCGGGGGCCCCCCGTTATAGCCGCCCTCGCCCTCGCCGGTGAGGCGCATGCGGGAGCCGGTGTCCACCCCGGCCGGCACCTTGACCGACAGGGTGCGGGTGCGCTTCTGGCGGCCGAGGCCCCGGCACTCTTCACAGGGATCGGCCACGATCGAGCCCATGCCCCGGCAGACGGGGCAGGTGCTGGCCATGCGGATGAAGCCCCGGCCCTGGTAGACCTGGCCCGTGCCGCCGCACTCTCGGCAGGCGGAGCGGCGGTGGCTGCGCGACCCGGTGCCGTCGCATGCCGGGCAGGATTCCTCGCGGGGGATTTTTATTTCCAGGGTGGTGCCGATGAAGGCCTCGGCGAATTCGATGACCGCCTCATAGCCCAGATCGCGGCCGCGCCGGGCCCGGTTCTGGGCCGCGGGCCCGCCGCCGTTGAAAAAGTCCTGAAAAATGCTGCCGAAGGCGGAGAAGATGTCGCCGAAGTCCTGAAAGCCGCCCTGGAAGCCCGCGTTCCCCAGGCCCTCGTGGCCGTACTGGTCGTAGAGGCGGCGCTTGTTCTGGTCACTCAGGACCTCGTAGGCCTCGGCCGCCTCCTTGAACTTGGCCTCGGCCGCGTCGTCGCCCGGGTTGCGGTCGGGGTGGTATTTCAGGGCCATGGCCCGGTAGGCTTTTTTGATGGTTTCGCCGTCGGCTTCCCGCTCGACGCCCAGCACTTCATAATAACAGGTCTTAACGCTCATAGCCCGGAACCTTGGATCGACGCCGCGTGCTCATAGAAGTGAATAGCTCGAAAACCATCCCGGGGCGGCGCCAGCGGCCCGAAATGGAAGCGGGAAGTATCGCCCCTTCCCCGGAAGAGGGGAGGGGGAAAACTTCCCGTTACTTGTCCGTCAGCCAGGCCGCCGCCTGTTCGGCGTAGAGTTGGCGTCCGCCGCGTTCCGCGGCTTGTTTGAGATCCCGAACCCGGTGGGGCGAGATGCCGTCTTTCAGGCGGGCGGCGGCCTCTTTAAAGATGAAGAAGTTGCCCTCCTCCACGGCCCGGTCGATGATCCGGCTCAGGCTTTCGTCGTCTTGTCCCCGGCCGCAGAGGACGGCCGCCTCGGCCAGTTGGTTCATTTCCAGAAGTTCCCGGCCGGCTTCTCGGAAGGCCCCGGGGCCGGCGGCGGGGTTGTCGGTCAGGGCGCGGCGGCCCTCCCAGGTGATGACGGGTTTTCCCATGATGTTCTCCAATAACCTCGGGGGGATTTTTGAAACATAATATAAGGCCTAAATTTCAATAGTCAAGCGTTTCTGTGGGCAACATTTTCCGGCCGGCGGGGTGGGCGGCGGCGGGAGGCTTGGAAAGCACTTGAGATATATCTGTCGCCGGTCATGGCACGTGGTTTGCTTCCTGGGATGGCGGGAGACAAGCGTCAGTATCCCGTCACCCTGGCTTTGGACTGAGAGGAAGCTTATGAAACCAACGCTGATATCGAATCCACCCCGGTCGGCCGCTCCGGAACGAAATGAAAAGCGCCCCTGTGGGGCGGGACGCGGCGGACGGAGCCGCTCGGCTTTCTGGCTGGCCGGCGCCCTGGTCTGGCTGGGCATCCTGGCGGTGGTCCTGGCCGGCTGCTCCCAGCGCATCAAGGAGCCCAGCCCCACCAACAAAGATTCGGCCCTGACCGAGCCGCCGCTGGAGACCTATGCCGAGCCGGCCCTGAAGACCGAAGGGTCGCTCTTCTCCGACGACTCCCGGATGGACCTGTTCGCGGACGTGAAAGCCCGGCGGGTGGGGGACATCATCACCATCAACATCGTCGAGACTTCCAAGGCCAACAAGAGCGCCACCACCGCCACCGGCCGCACCAACGCCGTCACCGCCCAGATCAACCACCTGATGGGCTACGAGGACCCGAACAACATCCCCGGCGTGGGCAGCGTCTTCAACTCCGCCAACTTTTCGAACACGGGCATCGAGGCCAGCTACGGCCAGGGCTTCACCGGACGGGGCACCACCAACCGCAACGAGAACATGACCGCCAAAATGTCGGCCCGGATCATCCAGGTGCTGCCCAACGGGAACCTGGTGCTGCGGGGCTCGCAGGAGATCATGGTCAATAACGAAAAGCAGTACATCACCGTCCAGGGCGTGGTGCGGCCGGTGGATATCGCCGCCGACAACAGCGTCCTGTCGACCTATATGGCCGACGCCCGCATCGACTACACCGGCGAGGGCGATCTGAGCCGCAAGCAGCGGGAAGGCTGGCTGTCGCGCTTCCTGGATGTGGTCTGGCCGTTCTGACGAGGGCGGAACCGGAAAGGCACGTATCATGAAAAAAATCGCGCTCGTCGTCCTGACGCTCCTGGCCGCCACCCTGGCCGCCTCGCCGGCCTGGGCCATCCGCCTCAAGGAAATGGCCACCTTCGAGGGGGTGCGGCCCAACCAGATCATCGGCTACGGCCTGGTGGTGGGGCTGAACGGCACCGGGGACAAGGACAAGACTTATTTCACCAACCAGAGCCTGTCCAACATGCTCCGGAACATGGACGTCACCGTCCCGGTCAATCCCAAGGACCTGAAGGTGAAGAACGTGGCCGCCGTCATCGTCACCGCGGATCTGCCGCCCTTTGTCAAGCCCGGCACCAAGATCGACATCCTGGTGTCGTCGTTGGGCGACGCCACCAGCCTCCAGGGCGGGACCTTGCTGGTCACGCCGCTGAAATCCATGGGGGATAATAAAATCTACGCCGTGGCCCAGGGACCCCTGTCGGTGGGCGGCTTCGCCATCAGCGGCGCCGCGGCCACGGTCCAGAAGAACCACCCCACCGTGGGCCGCATCGTCCAGGGCGGGACCGTGGAGCGGGAAGTGCCCATCCGCTGGCAGGGCAAGGAAACCATGACCCTCAAGCTGGGCCAGCCTGATTTCACCACCTCCGCCCGGGTGGCCGAGGCCATCAATTCCCGCCTGCCCGGCGCCTCGGCCCGGCCCATGGACGCCTCCACGGTGCGTTTCGACGTGCCCATGAATTACCGTGAAAACCTGGCCGTGATGGTGGCCGAGCTGGAAAACCTGGACGTGGAGCCCGACACGGTCGGGAAGGTCATCATCGACGAGCGCACCGGCACCGTGGTGGTCGGCGAAAATGTGAAACTCTCCACCGTGGCCGTGGCCCACGGGAATTTGGCCGTCCAGATCAAGGAAGGCGTGACCGTGTCCCAGCCCGGGCCCTTTTCCATGGGCGAGACCGTGGCCGCCCCGGACACCACCATCAACGTCGAGGAAGGCTCGGACAAGCTTCTCCTGATCGAGCGCTCCACCACCATCCATGACGTGGTCAAGGCCTTGAACGCCATCGGGGTCACGCCCCGCGACCTGATCATGATCTTTCAGGCCATCAAGGCCGCCGGGGCCCTCCACGGCGAGCTGGAAATAATCTGAGGTTTCATTATGTCGGATATTGAAGGGTTGGGCAATCTGCGGCAGAGCGCCATCCGCCCCTTGCGGAATTCGGCCAAGGTCCAGGGCGGGCCGGCGGGGGACGTGACCCGGTTTTCGGTGGACGCCCTGAAAAACGGGGGCAGCCTGGACCTCGGCGGCGCGGTGAACGGGACCGCCCGGCCTTCCGCCGCCGACGTTTCCGCGCCGACGACGGCGGGCGGGCCGGCCCGGGGCCAACGCGGCCGGGACCTGACCCTGCGCCAGCAATACCGGACGGGCGGCCCGGCCCCTTCGGCCCGGCGGGCCCAGAACTCCGAACTGTCTCCGGCGGAACAGGTGCAGAAGCTGAAAAAAATCCGCAAGTCGGCCACCGAGTACGAATCGGTCTTTGTGGACCAACTGGTCAAGCAGATGCGGCCCAAGCCCGTCAGCGAAACCGCCGGGAGCGACACCTTCAGCGACATCGCCGAACAGCCCTTCCGCGATTTTCTCAGCCAGGCCGGCGGCCTGGGCCTGGCCGACCAGATCGTGGGCCAGGTGGCCCGCCAGGAAGGCTTGGAACAGACTTTGCAAGAACATCCTGAAATCATGGGGCCCAACTGGCGGCCCTCGGTTCCGCCCAACCTCATGAAAAAACCGGCTCGCGGCCTGGAAATGGGTTCCCCGCAAGGCGAAGAGCCGGCCCAGGCGGAAAAGATGCGGGGGCGCGACCTGTCGCCGCGCCGCTCGGGCGCCTCGGGCGCCACCCTGCCCGGCCGGAAAATAGAGGACCGGGTGGGCCCGATGACGGATGAAGAAATTTCCTACCTCCACCAAGACGCCGGCGGCATCTGAGTGGGGCCCCGGGAGGGATTATGGACATCTTGCGAGTGCAGAATTTATGCGAACTTCTGGACGGCCACCTGGAACGCTACCAGCGGCTGGTGGATTTCGTGGCCGAGGAAAAAAAATACCTCCTGGACCTGGACCTGGAGGCCCTTTTCGCGGCCTCCAAGGAAAAAGAAACCCTGGCCATGGACATCCAGGCCAATATCGGCGAGCTGGTCGCGGCCATCGGCGACACGGCCCTGATGCTGGGCCTCCCGGTTTCGCCCCAGCCCCTTTTAGCGGACCTGGTGCGCCATCTGCCCAAACCCTTCGACAACCGCGTCAACGACGGTTCGATCCGGCTGGAGCGGCTGAAGAACACGATCCTCCGTGAAAACGAGGCCAACCGCCGCTTCATCGAGGAGACCCTGAAACTGGTCAACGAGTCGGTCAGCATCCTCACCGGCGCCAACCAGCTGAAGAGCGAAGGGTACCAGAAGGACGGCCGCCAGGGCGAGCAGAAACTGCTCTTGCCGGTGAAGCTGTCCCGCGCGGTGTAAGTCGGATTCGGGTTGATTTGAAAGGCGAGGTGTTTTTATGGGCATCACTTCCAGCATGTATATAGCCTTGACCGGCATGAACATGTCCCAGGCGGGCATGGAGGTGGCCAGCCACAACATCGCCAACGTCAACACCCCCGGCTATTCGCGCCAGCGCCTGAACCTGGAGACCACCCCCACCTGGAAGGGCGCGGCCTGGGGCCAGATGGGCACCGGGGTCACGGCCCAGAACATCTCCCGCTTCCACGACGAGTTCCTCGCCCGCAGCATCGTCACCAAGACCAGCCAATACAGCGGCGCCTCGGCCAAGAAGGCGGCCATCGACGCCGTGGAAGCCTTCTTCAACGAAAGCGACGGCAGCGGCATCAACCAGGCCATGAGCGATTTCTTCGCCGCCTGGGACAGCGTGGCCGACGCGGCCGAACTAAACCCCACCCGCGAGGAGCTGGTCTCCCTGGCCAAGACCCTGGCCGACCAGATCAAGCTGCGGCGCCAGGACCTGGATTCCGTGCGCCAGGACCTCAACATGCGCCTCGACAGCGCGGTCAAGGACGTCAACACCGTCATCAAGGACATCGCCCAGATCAACCAGCAGATCATGGTCGGCGAGGACCAGAGCCGCAACCAACAGGCCAACGACCTGCGCGACACCCGCGACGCCCTGATGACCCAGCTCGCCACCCTCATCGACGTCGACTACTGGGAAGACCCCACCAACGGGGCCTTCAACGTCTCGTTCAAGAACGGCCAGCCCCTGGTCACCAACACCAGCTATTATGAAGTGGGCACCGAGACCGACGAATCCGGCGACCTCCACGTCATCGCCAACAACCGCCGCACCCAGCCCCCCTGGCCCCAGGACGTGACCAACCAGATCACGGGCGGGGCCATCGGCGGCTGGATCGACTTCCGCGACAATGAGATGCGGGAGCTCTACCTCCAGTACGAATCCTTTGTCGACGAACTGACCTTTCGGGTCAACAACCAGCACGCCCAGGGCGTGGGCCAGGACCTGTATACCGACACCACCGGGTCGTCCCTGATCTCCAACCTCCCGTCCACCGTCTTTTCCTTCGACGGCGCGGACAACGACCTGAAGCTCACCGCCCTCGTGCCGCACATGGACTACAAGGAGCCCTACAACGCGCAGAACGACCCCGAGAACATCGCGGTGCGTTTTGCCAAGTCCAACCCCAACACCACCAGCAAGATCACCTCCTCCGTGGCCTGGAACGACGGTACGCAGAAGTGGGACATCACCATAACGCTCCCCACCGATTCCAACGGCAACGTCACCGTGACCTCCGAGGACGTGATCCGCCATATCAACAACGAACGGACCGCCACTCTCAGCGGCACGGCCACGCTTCCGCCCCAGGGCGGCACCTGGCCCTACCAGGTCGGCGACTTCCTCAGCGCCCAGGCGGCCGCGGGCAACAACTGGACCGGGCCGATCAATTTTTCCGGCGCTTCCTACCCTTCGGGCCAGAACCGTTACCAGGCCCTCGACCGCTCGCTGGCCAACGTGACCGGGCAGGGGCGCCACCTGAGCTACGGCTCGGAATACGCCACCCTCACCACTTCGCTGAAGCACACCGGCAACGACATCCTCTTCACCGCCCTGAAGGCCGGCGCCGAGGGCGAGAAGATCGCCATCGAATACGCGGCCCAGAGCGGTCCCAACCAGCCCCTGTCGGTGAACGTCTACACCGACGTGGTCACCGGGGCCAAGCGCGTGTCCGTCAACCTGGCGACCGACGAGAACGGGAACATCAGCACCACCGCCGGCGACATCGTCGACCTCATCAAAAGGGACCCCCAGACCCGGGACCTGATAACGGCCGAAACCCCCCAGGACCAGGACGGCACGGGCCTGGTCAAGGTGATGGACGCCACCTACCTCGACCGCAGCGGCTCGTTCGAGATCGTGGTCTTCGACAAGTCGGGCGACCCGGTCGCCTCCAGCCGCTACAAGATCACCGTGGACCCCACCGACACTTTAAAGGACATCGTGAGCCGCATCGGCACCACCTTCGGCGAAGGCGTGCCCGGCATCCGGGCCGAGGTCATCACCGACGAGAACGGCCAGGACCGGCTGCGCATCATCGCCAACACCGACGGGAAAATGGAATACGGCTTCCGCAACGACACCTCCGGGGCCCTGGCCGTGTTGGGGATCAATAACATCTTCACGGGCGATTCCTCCAACAACATCGGGGTCAACCAGCAGATCATGGACAACCCGCGCTTGCTCGCCGCCGGGATCATCACCACCGACGGGGCGGTGAAGTCCGACGGGCCGATGACCGCGGGCAGCAACGAGAACGCCCTGAACATGGCCAGCCTGAAGGACCAGCGCTTCAGCTTCTATCACCTCAGCTCGGCCACGCTCGATACGGCCTTCAACACCTTTTACGCCAACATCGGCTCCTACAACCGCCAGGTCACCAACGATCACGACTTCCTTTACGGGGTTATGGAGCAGTTGCAGAACCAGCAGGATTCCCTGGCCGGCGTCAACCTCGACGAGGAACTGGCGGACGTCCTGCGCTATCAGTACATGTATCAGGCCTCGGCCAAGATGATTTCCACCATCGACGATATGATGAATACGCTGTTGGCCATCCGGTAAAAGAGGCCGGAAAAAAATGCCGAACCGCGCGACCGGGCCTGTGGCCCGGTTGTTGCATTATAGAGGCCGGAGCAGAGGCCGGATGAGCAGAATCCGCCCATTTCCGATTCCGATCCATGAAAGGGAACGGCCATGATCTACCGCACCGCGCAACGGGCCACCTACCGGAACCTCAACAACAACCTCGGCATGCTGAGCTACCGGATCGCTGAACTGACCAGCAAGATCGCCTCCGAGCGGCGCATCAACACCCCCTCGGACGACCCCTCCGGCGCGGCCTCGGTTCTGGGCACCCGTTCGACTTTGGCCAGCATCAAGCAGTACACCACCAACATCGGGGTCTCGGATCTGTGGCTGAACGATTCCGGCAACGCCATCCAGAGCATCAAGGAAACCCTCGACGAGATTTATGCCAAGACCGAACAGGGGGCCACCGACACCTACAGCGCCACCCAGCGCCAGGTCATCGCCGACGAGGTGAGGCTCCTGTTCCAGTCCATTGTCCAGTTCGGGGACACCAAGATCGGCGACAGCTACATTTTTGCCGGGCAGAAGATCACCACCCAGCCTTTCGGCCTCCAGGTGGAGGCCCAGAAAGTCGTCGCCGGCTGCCAGAACTCGGACAAGTGGACCGGCAAGATCCAGAACTACGGCGACGCCGCCTTCAACAACCGTTCGGATCTGCCCGTCCACAGCCAGGATTTCCTCATCGAGGTGGTGCGGGCCGGCGGCGTGGATTCGCGCTATTACACCAACACCGATCCCAACTTCAGCGCCAGGATCCAGGGGGACGACTACGGCTTCAAGTTCAAGGCCACGGACCCCAGATACAACAACACCCAGGTCAAATTCGCGGCCGGGCCCGAACCCCGGACCACCACCGGCGCCGGCAACGGCCAGCTCACCTGGGGCGGCACCACCTCGCCCACCAAGATCGTCTACACCTACGGCTCCACGGCCGGCACCACGGTATCCTGGAACGACGCGGACCACACCCTGACCGTGGCCCTCCAGACCAATTCCAGCGGCGCTTCCGTGGCCACGGCCCGGGATGTGACCGTGGCCCTGAATGCCGCGCAGTTGAGCACCCCCACGGGCTCCGATCCTCTGCCGGCCTGGCCGACCTTGAGCGCCGCCGCCGGCGGCGACGGCTCCGGCCGGGTGGACCCCCTGATCGACATGGGCGGCAAGTCCTTTTTCGGCTATAACTACGGCACCTACGCCGAGGTCAAGGGCGACAACGTCACCGTCTATCTCCAGCGGGACAACGCCACCGGCAAGCTCGTCGCCGACGCCGACGCGGTCAAGGCCGCCATCGACCAGGCGGCCGGCGGGCGCATCACCACCGAGGTCACCGGTGACGGCACGGCCCTGGTCCAGCCCACCCCGACCTCCACCACGCTGGCCACGGGCGAACCGTATACCCTGGCCCACGCCACGATCAGCCCCAAGGGCACCCAGAATGACCTGGAATGGTCGGTGAAGAATTTTTCCAGCTACATCGGCGAGGCCGGCAACAAACTGAGCGTGGCCTACAACGTGCCGGAGAATCCCTTTGTCAGCACGCCTTCCATCACTTTCGACGAGGCCACCGGCCAAGTCACCGTCAACCTGGCCGTCAGCGGCGGCGTCTATTACGACACCTACGTCAAGCTTTACAACAGCCCCAACAGCGGCGCCTTCAAAGACGCCGAAAAGGCCAACGAAATGGCCCTGGCCGCGGCCATCCAGACCACGGCCAAGGACGTCATGGCCCTGGCTGAAAAGTGCACCTACACCGACGGCGCCGGCAACCAGCAAAAGCTGTCCGGCCTCATCGACGTCAAGCTGGCCGACGGCAACTCCGGCGAGGGCCAGGTCAACCGGGTGGAGCGAACGAACCTCTCCGACGGTTTCGACCAGCCGGCCCTCTTCCGCGTGTCCCAGGACGGCGGCAAGACCTGGGGCCCGCCCATGAGTTTCGCGGCCAGCGAATACGAAACCGGCGACATGTTCCACAACGCCTATCTGGGGCACGCCTCCATGACCACGGGCCTGGCCGGCAAGGCCAACGATCTGGTCTTCACCGCCACCCACCAGGGCACCTGGGGCAACGATCTGCGCGTGGAATACAAGCTGCCCAAGGACAAGCCCTCCGCCGATATGTCGGTGGAGGTGGGCCCCAATCCGTGGAACATCTGCGTGACCCTGGCCGTGGACGGCGAGGGCAAGGTCCTGACCACGGCCAACCAGGTCATGGAGGCCATCAACAACCATCCCGTGGCCAGCCAGCTGGTCACCGCCGACCTGGCCAACTATCACGAGGGCGGCAACGGCCGCGTGGACGTCATGGCCTGCAAGGCCCTCACCGTGGGCGAGCCCTACCAGGTCAACGGGAAATCGGTCATCACCCCCCTGGGCTACGCCACGGCCGACGTGAAGTTCGACTATGTGGCCCCGGCCCAGAAGGACCCCAACATCATCTTCCAGGCCCTCCAGCAGGGGCCGGACGGCAACTCCATCGGCGTCCGCTACACCACCAGCGCGGACCCGACCTATTACACCGACCCGGCCAAGGCCAACGAGAGCTATCAGGACATGACCACGGTCCGCTATGAGACCACGGCCGACGGCAAAAAGATCCTGGTGGTCCACCTGGCCACCGAGCCCCTCCCGAGCTGCCCCGACGACACCGAGAACCCCGAGGCCTCGGCCAAGTGGAAGGAACTGTATCCGGTCTATTCCTGCACCACGGACCGGGCGGTCATCAGCAACGCCGGCGACGTGGTCCAGGCCATCATCGACAAAAACACCGGAGATCCGGAAAACGCCATTGTCTGGCCCCAGTTGGAGCGCTGGCCCGACGGCCTGGACTCCACGGCCAAGGTCGGGCCCACCAACGGCACGGTCTGGCTCACCGGCGGCAACGACACCGACGACGCCTCGAAACACGGGGTGAATCTGCGCTTCATCCCCGACGGCACGGCCCTCCAGGTGGGCGACGTCTTCGAGGTGCCCGTGGGCTGGTATCGCGGCGACGACAAGAACATGGACATCAACGCCAGCCCCGACTACCGCACCACCCTCAACATCCCGGGCGGCGACGTCCTCGGCGGCAACGGCGCCGGCGACAACATCCTCGACACCGTGCAGCGCATCATCTGGGCCCTGGAACACAACGATTCGGAACTGGTCGGGAAAGAACTCCCCAAAATCAAGGCGTCCATTGAAAAGGTCACCACCCTGGAAACCCAGATCGGCACCCGCCAGATCCGCAACCAGTTCCTCACCAGGAACCTCGACCAGTCCAAGTACAGCGCGGAGAATTTCCTCAGCCAGGTGGAGGACGCCGACTTTTCCCAGCTCATCACCGACCTGAAGAACGCCCAGACCGTCTACGAGGCCTGCCTCGGGGCCACGGGCCTGACCCACAAGGTGAGCTTGCTGAACTACATCTGATTTGTGGTAATTTGCTTTTGAAGCAGCGGGGGCTTCTCGCCCCCGCCCTCCGGCCGGTCCCGGCTTCCATGGCCATACGTCCTGCTCCGACGAAAAAAGCGGCCCCGAGAGGGGCCGCTTTTTTGTGGCGCCAGGGTCGCTTCCGGTTGCGGCGCTATTTCAATTTCAGCGTCTGGCCCGGTCGGACCGTGGTGCCCTCAAGGCCGTTGATCTTCTTCAGCTCGTCCACCGACAGGCCGTTTTTGCGGGCAATACTGTAGAGGGTGTCGCCCTCGGCCACCTGGTAGGTGGGCCCCTTGGACGCCGCCGGCTTCTGGGCCGCCGGCTTGGCCGCCGGAGCCGCCGCCGGTTTGCCCGCTGTGGTCGCGGAGCCGCCGCCGGCCACCTTGAGCTTCTGGCCGATGCGGATGTCGGAATCCTTGAGATCGTTCAGGGCCATGAGCGCCTTGGTTTTCATCCCGTATTTCCCGGCGATGACGCCCAGGGATTCGCCGGCGGCCACGGTGTGAATCCCGCCCGGGGCCGAGGCCGGCTTGGCCGGGGCGGCCGACGCGGCCGGAGCCGGTTTGGCCGGGGCGGTCGCGGGGCCGCCGCCGGCCACCTTGAGCTTCTGGCCGATGCGGATGTCGGAATCCTTCAGGCCGTTCAAGGCCATGAGATCCTTGGTCTTCATCCCGTACTTTTCGGCGATGACGCCTAAGGATTCGCCGGCGGCCACGGTGTGGAGCCCGCCCGGGGCCGAGGCCGGCTTGGCCGGAGCGGCGGATGAGGTGGCCGGGGCTTCCTTTTCTTTGGTTTCGGCGGCCACCTTGAGCTTCTGACCGGCGCGGATGTCGGAATCTTTCAGGCCGTTCAAGGTCATGAGTTCCCGGGTCGACAGGCCGTATTTCCGGGCGATGCCCCCCAGGCTCTCGCCGGCGGCCACGGTGTGCACGGCGCCCTTGGCGGACGCGGCCGGGGCGACGGCCTCCCTGGCGGCCTGGCCGGCCGGGGCGTTGACCGTGAGCTTCTGGCCGACCCGGATGGTGACCCCTTCAATGTTGTTGATGTCGGCCAGTTCCCGCACACTCATGTTGTATTTCTGGGCGATGACCCCCAGATTCTCGCCGGCGGCCACGGTGTGGACCGTGGCGGTGCGCGGCGCGGCCTCGGTCTCCACCACCATCACCGGGCCCGAGGCGCCGGACTTCTGGGCCGTGAGGGGCAGGTCGGAACGGATCTTCAGTATCTGGCCGGTCTTGACCGTGCTGGACTTCAGGCCGTTGTTGGCCCGGATCGTGTCGATGGTGGTGCCGTAGAGCTTGGCGATGGAGCCCAGGGTGTCGCCGGCCTGGACCTTGTGGGTGATGTTCGACAGCCGGGGACTGGCCCCGGAGGTGGTGGCGTCGCTGCCGGCCACCTGGATGACCGGCACCACCGACGGCCGGGGCGCCGCGGGCTCGGCCTTGTCGGCCACGCTCACGGAGGCCGGCAGGTGCAGCGTGGACCCCGCCTTGAGCTTGGCGCTCTTGATCTTGTTGTAGTCGGCCAGCTCCTGCGGGGCCAGGCCGTACAGCGCGGCCACCGATTCCAGGGTCTCGTCCTTCTTGACCACGTGCTCCCGAGACGAGCCGGCCGAGGCCAGGGCCGGGCCGCCCTTGCCGGCCCGGCCGTAGGCTTTGGCGAACTGGTCCATGGTCCCGGCCGGAATGCGCAGGACAAAGTCGGCTTCATCGGGGGGCGTGGCGTCTTTTTTCAGGTGGGGGTTGAGGTCCTTGAGGCGGTCGACCGTGGTGTCGCTGAACTTGGCGGCTTCGGCCAGGGTGACGGGGGCCGGCACCACCACCTCGTCCCACTGGTCCGGCGGCTGGGTCTCGATGGTCAGGCCGTAGGCCGCCGGGTCCTTGGCGATGAAGGTGGCGGCCAGAAAGCTGGGGACATAGAGCTTGGTCTCGGCCGCCAGATGGCCGCCGACGTCGGACATGTCCCAGAAATTGTTGACCCCGTAGTTCTTCATGCCCTTGATGATCTTGCCCTCGCCGCTGTTGTAGGCGGCGATGGCCAGGGGCCAGGAGCCGAACATGTCGTGGAGGTTGGTCAGGTAGTCGGCGGCGGCGAAGGTGGACTTCACCGGGTCCTGCCGTTCGTCCACCCACTCGTTGATGGTCAGGCCGTAGCGGCGGCCGGTGGCGGAGATGAACTGCCAGGGGCCCACAGCCGAGGCGTGGCTCACGGCCTCGGTGCGGAAGCCGCTCTCAATGAGGGCCAGATAGACCAGATCCTCGGGCAGGCCTTTCTGCCGGAAGATGGCCTTCATCATGGGGATGTACTTCGAGCCCCGGCTGAGGCCCTTGGTCATGAAACCCCGGGCGTTGTTGAGGAAGTAGTTGATGTTCAGGAGCACCTGCCGGTTGAGTTCCATCGGCACGCTTTCCTTCACCCCCAGGGCCACCGCCTCCTGGGAGATCATCTCTTCCAGCTGCATCTCATACTGAGGACCAAGGGTGTATTTGCGCCCGCTCTCCGCCCGGCTTTCCTGAGCCACGGTGACCGCTGAACGGCCGATGGCCGAAGAATTTTCGCCGACGCAGCCCGACAGGCCTAAAAGGCCGGCCAAGGCCAGGGCGGCGGTGAGGTGCTGGGCAATGCGCATACAGGGTCCCTGGGTTACGAGCTTTCGGCTGTTGTCCGGCGCCGGACCCGTCCGGACGCGGAAACCACTTTGCAGTATCCTGCTATTTTTACCAGAAAACCGGCCCTTCGGCAAGTGCCGCCGGTTCGATAAAGTGCTTGACAGACCGGAGGCGGTTTGGTATTCTGAAACTTCCCCTGTCGGATTCGGTATGGAATCGGCGGTTGACCCGGCTCTCGCCGGATTATTTTTCCAAATGAGGAAAAAAACTATTGACAGGGGAGCGGGGGTCTGGTAGTATCCCCAACTTGTCGCCGCGAAAACGGCGGCGGGCGGCCCCGGCGGAAGCGAGAAAACGCGGAAGCAAAAAAAGCGAAAAAAGAGCTTGACAGGGTCGGAGAGATTTGGTAGATTTGCTTCTTGTCGCCGCTGGTTAGGGCGGCG
>JAVBQN010000089.1:0-4723 GCA_031549025.1 Candidatus Adiutrix sp.
ATAGATGATAGATGATAGATGATAGATGATAGATGATAGATGATAGATGATAGATGATAGATGATAGATGATAGATGATAGATGATAGATGATAGATGATAGATGATAGATGATAGATGATAATTATATATAATTTATTATAATTAAAAGCTAAATAATATATTTAATATTATTTGAAATATATCTATAAAACCGCCAAATTCACTTTAATTGCCGTGTATAGGTTATTGCCGTTTCGACCCCGTAGAGCCATAACAGAAAATCAAAAGGTAAAGCGCCTAAAAGTCGCACTTGACTCGGCGCCATCCTTTAAATAAGTATAATTATATATAACTGAGCATATAAATAGCAATTTTATATATAATTTTTATATTTTAAAATATTTAATTTTTATTACAACCATTTCACATCTTATTAAATAAAAACAGTATAAAATATTAAAAATGACTACCTGCGAAATGAAAGTGGCCCCACCCTCTCCTTCCGCACTTGCCACAGGGCCAGAGGCACGCTGATGATCATGTAAATCAACAACGGCTGAAAGGCCTGGCTGTAGAGCTCCTGGGGCGCGGCCATGGGATTCAGGTCCTCGGCCTGGGTCAGGAGGTGGCCCACGATTTTTTGCATCAGGGCTCCGGGGATGATGGGAAAAACGTTGATCAGGCCCATGGACGAGGCGGCCAGATTTTCGGGAAAAAGGTTACGCACCAAAACAAAGATCAGGCAGGCCCCCTGAGCGCCCACCGGGGCGATGAAGCACAGGAAATACAGGGCCGGCGAACTCAGGCCCGGCTCGGCCCACACCAGGACCAGGGCGATCAGCACGTCCGCCAGGGCCAGACAAAGCAGCACCCGGCCATAGGACCGCCACATCGTGGCCCACCACACCAGAAGCGGCGGGCCTACCAGAAAACCGGCCGCGGCCACGGACAGCATGTTCCCCACCGCCGCCTCGGTCTGGCCGTGCACTTCGATGAGGTATGGCCCGGCCCACAGACCGGTGAAGGTGGCATACAGCATGTCCGTGCCCGCGTACAGGAGGGCCAGGAGCCAGAATTCCGGTTCCCGGGCGATCAAGCGCAGGCTTTGGAAAAAGGTCGGCGTCGGGGCGGCTTCTTCGGGCGGCCAAGCCGGAGCTTCGGGCTCCGGAGCCTCGGCCAGCGGCGGCCGGTCCCGGATCACCAGAAAAACCGCTACAGCCAGCAGCAGGCCCGCAATCCCCAGGCCCATAAAAGACCAGCGCCAACCAAAGGCGGCCGCGCTCTGGGCCAGGGGGCGGCCCACCGCGAAATTCGCCAGGGCCGCGGCGGCCACGATGATGGACGAGACCAGGCCGAAGCGTTTGGGACTGAACCAGTGGCCGGCCAGCTTCAGGCACGGCATCAGGGCCAAACCGGCGGCCAAGCCCACCAGCATCCGGGCCGAAAGCCCCACGACCAGCCCCTGGGCCAGGCTGAAGATGATCGACCCCAGCCCCAGCCCCAGGCCCGCGCCCACCAGGCAGCGGCGCGGGCCGAAGCGGTCGGCCCAGAACCCGGCCACGGGCTGCATCAGGCCGTAGGCCACCATGGTGGCCGCGAACATCAGACTCAGATGGTCGGGGGTGAAGCCCAGATCGGCCATGATGTCCAGGGCCACCACCGGCGGCGAGCCCCGCTGGATCACGGCCAGAATGTACACCAGCGTGGCGGCCAGCATCACGGCCGTGGCCCGGCCCGGGCGGGGAGCGTTCATAGGGTCCTTCCTGTCCCCGGCGAGGTCAGTATTTCCGGAGCTTCTTGCCCCGCAGCCGACGGGAAAAATTGTTCACCAGAACACGAAAGCGCAGAATTCCCCTTAAAATCCACCGGATCCCCGTCAGAGGCGACCGCAGGCCAAAGCGTTTTTCCAGGGCTTGAATGTCGTTGAGCTGGCAGATGACCAACAGGTTGGACATGTCCAAATCGATCATCCGCAGGCCGTGCCCGGTCACCAGAAAGTTGTTGGGCTGGCAATCGTTGGAGGCCAGGCCGTGGGCATGGATATCGGCCAGGGCGCGGGCTATCTCCTCCCGCCGGGGCTGGATCTCGTCGGGGGTCAGGTGCCGGCCTTCCACGTATTCGGCAATGAGATAGGCTTCCAGGCACTGGCGGCCGTTCATCCGCTCGGCCACCAGGTAGACCTCCTGGGCTGTCCGGCAGCCCCGGACCACGGCGTCGCTGGTCAGCCGGAGGATGCGGGTGTACCGGGTGGCGCCCAGAAGCCGGACCAGGAGACGCTTCTCCCAGCGGTTCTCCACATATTTGTCCCGCTTGAACACGAAGCGCCGCCCCGCGGCCTCGATCCGGTAGACGTCCCGAAACGGGCGGTTCACGGCCAGGGGCTCGGCCGCCAGCCGGCCCTCGCGAAAGGCCGTCCACAGCGCGGGATAGTCCGTGCCGTCATCCACCCACTGGAGGCGGTAACCGTCCAGTTCGCTGACCCGGACGGGCCCGGCCCCCGTTTGCGAGGAGGGAGGATCCGGCGGGGGGGCGGGTATCAGGGCCGACGGTTTACTCATAAAAAATTTCTAAAAAAACCGTCACTTCTTGGCCACACTGATATTGACGGTCAGACTGATGTTTTCGGCCTGGGGATCGGTGGTTTCCAGAACGGAAGACTGGGAGAATCGCCGGCCGGCCCAATCGGGATAGACCTTGACCTTCAGGGTCACCGGGCTGGACTGGCCCGGGGCGATGGTCTTTTCATACTTGGCCACCGTGCAGCCGCAGCTGGAGATCACCTTGAGGATCCGCACTTCTTCGTCGCCGGTATTTTTCAGGATGAAATCCTGGGTGACCGTGGAACCGGGCTTCACATCGTCGATGTTGAAGGACGTCCGGTTCACGGTCAGCTTGGGGCCCTTGGTCTTCTGGGCACCGGCCGGGGCAACCACCGTCAGCATCAGGATGGCCGCCAGCATCGGCAACACAAATTTCCATTTTTTCATAGCCGCATCTCTCCCCTAGAGTTCCGGAGACCGAACACGTTTTTAAAAATAGAACCAGAATCATTGAACATGCTTAGTCGGCGGATTGGTATTCCGGCGGACCCGGCCCTCAGGTCCGACCCCGTCGTTTGCGCCGGAACCGGCGTATTTTTTCCCATCCGGACACCAGGGCGTACACCAACCGCCGCCGCCAATCCCGCATCGGCACCCGCGTCTGGCCCCGGTTGACCCGAAAAAAACGAAGCGCGTCGTTGACTTGGCAGACGATCAGGGGGCCGTCCAGTTCCAGGTCGATGACCACCAGGCCATGATCGCCCCGCTCGCTGATAATGAAGTTGCCGGCTTGGGAGTCGTTGGAGGCCAGGCCGTAATCGTGGAGCGTCCCCAGGGTCCGGCCGATGGCCTCGATCCAGGCCGGGGTGACGACCTCCCCCGGGGCTCCGTCCTGCTTCATGAAGGAACGGCCCTCCACGAACTCGGCGATGAGCCAGGCTTCTTCGCAATACGGACCGGCCATCTTTTCCGCCACCAGATAGACGTCCTGGACCACCCGGCAGCCCCGGGCCACAGCCCGGCTGGTGAATTTCAGGAGCCGATGGTAGGGCGTGCCGCCCAACCGGACCCACAGCCGCTTTTCCGGCCGGGAATCCGTCTCCCAATCGCGCTTGACCACGAACCGCCGCCCCCCGGCCTCCGCCAGAAAGACTTCGCGGCAGGGGGAACCGGTTGAAAGGCGTCTGGCCGGGACCGATCCGGCCCGGAAGGCGGCCAGCAAAGCCGGGTAGTCGGTCCCGTCATCCTTCCACTGGATGCGCCAGTCCCGCTCCCAGACGCGCCGGAGGCCAGCCTCAGAGCCCATTCGGCCGGCCCCGCAGCCTTCGGGTATAGGAGCGCACAAAATTGCGCACCCCGATCACAGCCCACAAAAAACGCTTCAGAGGTCCGCCGCGCCAGGGGGCTTTGAGGCCGAACAGAGATCTCATCCGCCACAGGTCATTGACCTGGCAAACCACCACCGGGCTGGACATGTCCATGTCGATGGCCTTGATGACGCCCTGATCGGTGCGGATGAAGTTGTAGGGCTGAATGTCGTTGCAGGCCAGGCCCCATTCGTGGATTTTCAGCACGGTCCGGCCCAGTTCATCCGCCCAGACGGCCACATCCCTGCGCTCCAGGGGCACCCCGGGCATGAAGTCGGCGATGAGCCAGGCCTCCAGGCAGGTGTTCCCGTCCATCTTTTCAGCCACGAAATAGATGTCCTGGACCAGGTTGCAGCCATGGCCCACGGCCCGGTTGACGAACTCGATCAGGCGGCTGTACCGGGTGCCGCGCATGAACCAATACAGGAACCGCTTTTCCAGCCGCTTTTCCACATGCCAGTCCCGTTTGACCAGAAAGCGCCGCCCGCCCGCCTCCACCAGCCGGGTTTCCCGAAAAAGGCGCCGCCGGGGCCGCGAGAGCGACGGGCCGCTCAGTTCCCCCCGGCGAAAGGCTTCCCAGATGGCCGGATAGTCCGTGCCGTCGTTCTTCCATTTCAGGCGGTAGCCGTCGCGTTCCCCGGTGAGCAAGGCGTTGGGCTCCGGGGCGGAGGGATGGGCGGGTATGGGCATCGGTAACCTCAACTGTTTTCGGGCACGGCCGCACGGGCCTCTCGGCACAATTGAATATTATAGCGCAACCCCAGCCAAATTCAAACGCCAAAATAGAGGAGCGGACCGGCCGGAGGGCGGGGAAAGTTCTCTCCGTTCGCTCGCG
>JAVBQN010000010.1:0-17941 GCA_031549025.1 Candidatus Adiutrix sp.
CCTCCCCCGCCGCCGCGCCGGCCTCGGCCGACGAAAGCGCCCTCCGCCAAGCCGTGCGGGAGGAACTCCAGGCCCAACTGGGACCGCTCCGCCAAGCCCTGGCCGAGGCCCTCAATCCCCCCCCGGGCCCGCGCGAAATCATCGGCGGCCTGGGCTGGCTGGCCGGCCTGGCCGCGGTCGCGTATTGGATGAAGAGGAAGAAATAGGCCTTTGGCGTTTTGGAAAAAAAACCGGAACGGCGCCCAGAGGGCGCCGTTCCGGTTGGGACGCGGTCCCCCGGCCCCGCCGGAGGCGGAGCCCCCCTTCGGCAAACGCAGGATGCCGGTTTCTTCCGCCGGCTACTGCCGCAGCGGCAGTTCGATGATGAACCGGGCGCCGGCCGGCGCCTGGTTCTGCGCCTTGATGAAGCCGCCGTGGTCGTTGATGATGGTGCGGACAATGGCCAGGCCCAGGCCCTGGCCGCTCTCCTTGGTGGTGACGTGGGGGTCGAAGAGGTTGTCGCGGATTTCCGGGGCCAGGCCGGGGCCGGTGTCGGCGATGGTCAGCCGCACGCCGGCCAGTTCGTCGAGGTCCAGGGTGAGGGTGACGGCGCCTTCCTGGTTCATGGCGGAAACGGCGTTGTCGAGAATGTTGGTCAGGACGCGCCGCATCTGGTCCGGGTCAAAGGAAAAGACGGGCGGGCGGCGCTCGATGGCGAGCTGGAAATCCACCTTCTTGTGGGCCTGGCGGAACAGGGCCAGGCTCTCTTCCACGAAAGCGGCGAAGTCGCCCGGCCGGGGCTGGATCTCGGGCAGCCGGGCGAAGCGGGAGAATTCGTCCACCAGTTTTTTCATCTCCTCCACCTGGCGGATGATGACTTCGGTGCACTCCTCGAAGACGGCGGCGTCCTCCTGGCCGGCCAGGCGCTCGCCGAAGCGGCGGCGCAGGCGCTGGGCCGAGAGCTGGATGGGCGTGAGGGGGTTCTTGACGTCGTGGGCGATGCGGCGGGCCACCTCGCGCCAGGCGGCCAGGCGCTGGGCCTTTTCCAGCTCGGTGAGGTTGTCGAAAGTCAAGAGAAAGCCCAGATCCGCGCCCTCGTCGTTGCGCAAGGGGATGACCCCGGCCCGGAGGCTCAGGGCCGCCTCGCCCGTGACCAGCCGCACGTCGCTTTCCACGATCCGCCGGGGCGCCCGGGGCGAGGCCAGGGCCGTCTCCACCAGGGCGGCCAGGGGCGGGGGCAGAGTGGGGCCGTGGCCGCCCTCGAAGCCCGGGGCGCGGCCGCCGACGGCCGGGGCCGCTTCGGCCGAGGCCGCGCCGGTCTCGTGGAGGATGGCGCGGGCGGCCTGGTTGAAGTGGCGCGGCCGGCCGTCGGTGCCGAGGATGACCACGCCGGTGGAGACGTTCTTCAGGACGGTCTCGAGGAAGCGGCGGCGGCTGTCGAGCTCCAGGTACATCTTTTTCAGGTCGCGGGTCATGAAGTTGAAGGCGCTGACCAGTTCCGCGAATTCGCCCGTGCGGCCCGGCGACACGAGGGTGAAATCCCAGTCGCCGGCCGCCACCTTCTGGGTGCCCTCCACCAGGTCCAGGACCGGCCGGGTGAGGGACCGGGCCAGGTGCGAGCCGATCCACACCGAGATGAAGACCGCCAGCATGGCCATGGCCGTCAGGGCCGTCAGCTGGGTGACCCGGAAAGGCCGCTGCACGATCAGGGCGTCGCGGTAGCCCACCAGGGCGTGGCGCACGTCCTCCATCTGGGAGCGGATGGGGGTCATGGTCAGGTGCCCGATGACCAGATAGCCCCGGGGCTCGGCCCGGTCCTCGATGGTGGTGGGGAGGAGCGGCCACACCAGGCGGGTCAGTTCCCCGCCGGGGGTCTCCACGGTGCCGCTCCAGGGCGGGGCCGTGGCGTACTGCTTGTCGAACCAGTCGCGGTAAATGGCCGGCAGGGCCGGATCGCCGGCCCGCAGGCGCAGTTCGCCCCGGGGGCCGTAGAGTTCCACGGTGGTCAGGTGGAAGCGCCGCCGGCTGCGTTCGAGAAAGTCCTCCACCCGCCGGTCGTCGCTGGAGGCGGGCAGGAGGTTGTAGTCGTCGAAGATGTCGCCGCCGTAGCTCTTGAGCAGCCGCTCGTCCATGGCCAGGGCGGCGTCGGTCAGTTCGATGGAATCCTGGAGGGCCTCCTCGATCTGGGGGCTGAACCACAGATCGTGCCCCCGCACCAACTGGCGGTAGGAATAATAGAAGATCAAGAGGGTCGGCAGCAGCGACAGGGCGATGAAGGCCACCACCATCTTGGTCTGGAGCGAGCCGTAGCCCTGCTTTTCAAAAAAAATGCGGTACAGGTGGCGGAGCACCAGCAAAATCAAGAGCGTGGTCAGGAGGACCGAGACGTTGATCGAAACCAGGGCCACCACGCCCCGGCCTTCCGACAGGCCCGGCCCCAGGTCGATGACCTCGCGCTGGAACAGGGTCAGGGCCAGAAGCACCGCGCCGACGGCGGCGATGGCCCAGCGCTCCAGCCGCAGCTTGCGCCGCCGCTGCTCCGGCGACAGGACGCCGCCCGGACGCTCCGGTCCGGCGGGCCGGCTGTCCAGGGGGCGGATGTCGGCGAAGCGGCCGTCGCCGGGCCGGCTGCCGGCCAGGCCCGGAAATTCCTCGGGCTCCCCCGGGGCGGGTTTCGGTTCGGGGTCGGTCGGGGTCAAGGCGCGCTCCTTTCACACATCGCCATATAATACCACGGGACGCGCGGCATTGACAACGAACGGCGTTTTCCGCATAATCATAAAAATACGTTGGGGGTGCTGGCGGCCTTGGGGCCCCGGCTGAGACGGCCTCGCGGCCGAACCCTTCGCACCTGACGCGGATAATGCCGCCGGAGGAAAACTTTGGGATCCCGCCCCGCGCGGCCGTCCCGCCCGCCGATCACGCGGCCCCGGTTTTCCCCATCGAAAACCGGGGCCGCGCTCTTTTACCGCACCTTTCAGGAGAACCCATGACCAGCGCCAAATGGAGCGACGAAGCCTGGGCGGCCATCAGCCCGCTTTTCCGCCGGATCACCGGCCACCCCTTCCTCACCGGCCTCACCGAAGGCACCCTGCCGCGTGAGAACTTTCACTTTTACCTCACCCAGGATGCCTTGTATCTCAACGACTTCAGCAAGGCCCTGGCCGGCGTCGCCGTCAAAAGCCAGGACCAGTCCGTGACCGAGGCCTTTCTGAACTTCGCCGCCGGCGCCTTCGCCGTCGAACTGGAACTCCACCGCTCCTACCTCGGCCGGATCGACCCCGCGGCCGAGCCCACCCCGAGCTGCCTTTTGTACACTTCCTTCCTGCACCGCCAACTGGCCCTGGCCCCCCTGCCCGTGGCCGTGGCCGCCGTGCTGCCCTGCTTCCGGATCTACCAGGCCGTGGGCGAGCACATCCTGGCTCAGCCCCGCCGGCCCCACAACCCCTACCAAAGCTGGATCGACACCTACGGCGGCGAGGAATTCGCCAAATCCGCCGCCTCAGCCATCGCCATCGCCGACAGCTTCGCCGACGAAACGGCCCCGGCCCTCCGTCCGGCCATGACCCGCGCCTTCGTGCTCTGCTCCAAAATGGAATGGATGTTTTGGGACAGCGCGTGGCGGATGGAAACCTGGCCGGTATGAGAAATTTGGAATTTGGCATTTGAAGAGGGGGGCTCCGCCCCTCCACCCCGCCAGGGGAGGGGGCTCGCCCCCCCTCCCCTGGACCCCACGGGCGCCAAGGGGGCTCTGGCCCCCTTGGATCCCCCGAAGAAACGGGGGGGCGGGACGCCCCCCTCTAACCCCCCGAAGAGCGACCGCCCCGGGGGCGGGGCTTGGCCGGCTATCGAATTCGGGCCGGTAAGGCGGGTTGGCCGGTGAGAGCGAGTTGGTCGCAGGTCAGGGTGGTCGGGCTGGTTTTTCGGCGTGAACTCGCTTCGCTCAAACCCCCGCCTAAAAACCAGCCCTCCGGGATTTGGGGAAAACAGTGTGGGGCTCCAGTGCCTCACAACGCGCCCGCATCCACCCAACCTCCAGGAAGACGGGCCGCCCGCTCTCGCCGGCCCTGTGCCCGTTGCACCCGACCTTCTCCGCCCCGCCGCTTGTCTGAGCGAAGCGAGTTGCGGCGGGGCCGGACGGGTCGCCGCCTACCAGCACACCGTCGCCCTCCGAGGGGGGATCCAAGGGGGCCAGAGCCCCCTTGGCGCCCGTGGGGTCCAGGGGAGGGGGGGCGAGCCCCCTCCCCTGGCGGGGTGGAGGGGCGGAGCCCCCCTCTTCAAATGCCAAATTCCAATTTCTTCAACTCTTCAATCCGAAACCGCCGGCACCGCGCTCAATCCGGCAATTCGTCGGCGAGGCGGTCTTCCAGGGCGCGGAAGTCGAGGCGGGCCGACAGGTCCGGCGCGCGGCGGATTTCCTCGGCCAGTTCGTGGGCCCGGGGGAGCAGCGGCAGGTCCTGCGGCAGGCGGGCATACCGCATGGCCGGCCAGCCCGACTGGCGCAGGCCCAGCTGCTCGCCGGGCCCGCGCATTTCCAGGTCCAGCTCGGACAGCACCCGGCCGTCGTGGGTTTCCGCCAGCGCGGCCAGGCGGCGGGCCCCGGCGGGCGTCTCCCGGTGCGGCAACAAAAGGCAGCGGCTCCCGGCCCCGCCGCGCCCCACCCGGCCGCGCAGCTGGTGCAGCTGGGCCAGGCCGAACCGCTCCGCGCCCTCGATGAGGATGACGTCGGCCGTCGGCACGTCCACCCCGACCTCGATGATGCTGGTGGCCACCAGGATGCGGCGGCGGCCGTCGCGGAACTCGGCCAGGGCCCGGCCCTGCTCGGGCGGCGGCATCCGGCCGTGGAGCCGGGCCACCGGCAGATCCGGCCCGGCCGTCTGGCGCACGGTTTCGTAAATTTCCTCGAGGGAGGGGAAATCGTCGGCCTCGCCCTCCTCGGCGTCCGTCCGGTCCTTGGCCGCGCTTTCGGCGATGCGGGGCGTGACCAGGAAGCCCTGGCCCCCGGCCCTGACCAGACGCACAAACTGGTCGTAGGCCGTAGCCCGGTCACCGGCGGCGAAAATAAGAGTCTCGGCCGGGACGCGGCCGGGGAGCAAGCCGTGGAGCGTCGAGGAATCCAGGTCGCCGTAGAGCATCAGGGCCAGGCTGCGGGGAATGGGCGTGGCGCTGAGGGCCAGCAAATCCACGCGTTCGCTCTTGCGGCGCAAGGTCAGGCGCTGGCGCACGCCGAAGCGGTGCTGCTCGTCCACCACGGCCAGGGACAGGTTCTCGAACACCGTGGCCGCCGACAAAAGCGCCTGGGAGCCCACGGCCAGCCGGGCCCGGCCCTCGGCCAGGGCGGCCCGGGCCTCGCGCTTGTCCTTGGCGGGCAAGGCCCCGGTGAGGAGCACGATTTCGTGGCCCAACGCTTCGGCATACGGCCGCAGAAAATCGTAGTGCTGGCGGGCCAGCACCTCGGTGGGGGCCATGAGGGCCGCCTGCCCGCCCCGGCCCACGGCGAAAAACATGGCCGAAGCGGCCACGGCGGTCTTGCCGCCGCCCACCTCGCCCTGCAAAAGGCGCGACATGGGCCGGGGCCCGGCCAGGTCGGCCGCCAGTTCGTCCGCCACCCGGGCCTGCTCCGGGCTGAGGCGGAAGGGCAGCTTTCGCTGAAAGGCGCGCATGGCCGCCCGGCCCCGGGCCACGTGGGCGCGCGGGCCGGCCGGGGGCGCGGCGTCCCGGGCCCGCAGCATCAGCAGGCGCCAGAAGAGCAGTTCGAACAGGGCCAGCTGGCGGAAAGCCTTGGTCCGCTCCGGCCGGGGCAAGGCGCCCGTCACCCCGCCCGGCGGCGCGTGGAGCGTCCGCAGGGCGGCCACCGGGTCGTCCAGCCCGCGTTCGGCCAGCCACTCGGGCGGGAAGAGCGGGGGGCAGCCGGCCAGGAGCGGCCGGGCCTGGTCGATGAGTTTTTTCACCAGGCCGGCGGGCAGCTCCCCCACGGGCGGATACACGGGCCGGATTTCCGGGGCGGGCCCGGGGCCGTCCAAGGCCTCGCCGTCCCCGGCCTCGGGGAGGAAATCGATGTCGGGGTGGAGCATTTCCGGGCCCCGGCCCGTGACGCGCACCCGGCCGAAGAGCCGCAGCCGCCGGCCCCGGGCCAGGCTTTTCACCATATACGGCGGGAAGTTGAACCAGCCCAGGGCCAGGCGGCCGCCCTGGTCGTCCTCGGCCTGGGCGGTGAGGTAGCGGCGCCGGGTGCGCGGGGACCAGGCGGCCCGGGCCGAGACGACGGTGACTTCCACCAGGGCTTCCTGGTCCGCGGCCAGATCGGCCACGGCCGTGGGCCGGCGGCGGTCCTGGTAGAAGCGGGGGACGAGGCCCAAAAGATCGCCCGTGAGCTGGAAGCCTTCGGCCGCCAGGCGTTCCCACGTCCTGGGGCCGACGCCCTTGAGGCTGGAGAGCGGCGTGGTGAACGCGGGATGGTCGGGCCAGAGGAGCATGGGGCGGGGTGGTTCAGTTGACGAAGACGGACTTGTAATACGCCATGTTCTCCAGGATTTCACCGAGGCCGAGAACCATTGACTGCAAAGGGTTTTCGGGCATGTGGACTTCCAGCCCGGTGTCGCGGGCCAGGCGCTCGGCCAGGCCCTTCAGCAGCGCCCCCCCGCCCGTCAGGTGAAGGCCGCCCCGGGCCAGGTCGGCGGCCAGTTCGGGCGGGGCCTGGGCGATGAGCCGCCTGACCATGGCGATGAACTCCACGTTCAGTTCCTCCAACGCCTCGCGGACGTCCACGTTGGTGATCTCCAGGATGACGGGGGTGCCGGTGGTGAGGGATTTGCCCCGGCAGCTGAAGGTGTGGACGTCCTCCACGGGCAGGGCCGAGCCCACGGTGAGCTTTATTTTTTCGGCCGTGTTCTCGCCGACGGCCACGTGGTATTTGCGGTGGAGGAGCCGGGCGATGGAGGCCGTGGCCTCGTCGCCGGCCGCCCGCCGCGATTCCGAGGCGGCCAGGGCCCCCAGGGAGGTGATCACGCCCTCGCTGGTGCCGCCGCCCACGTCCAGGACCAGGTGGGCGCTGGGTTCCATGACCGGCAGGCCCAGGCCCACGGCCGCGGCCAGGGGTTCGTCCACCAGGTGGACGGTCTTGCCCCCGGCCCCTTCGGCGGCCTCGACGATGGCCCGCTTTTCCACCTGGGTGCTGCCGATGGGGACGCCGATGACCACCTGCGGCTTGAAGAGCCGGCGGCTGACCCCGGCCTGTTCCAGGAACCGGCGGATCATGGCCTGGGTCACGGCGAAATCGTGGATGACCCCGCTCCTGAGCGGCCGGATCACCTCGATGTTGCGCGGCGCGCGGCCGAGGTAGCTCCTGGCCTCGGCGCCCACGGCCAGCACCTCGCGGGTGTCGGCGTCGAGGGCCACCACGGAGGGCTCGTTCAGGACGATGCCCCGGCCTTTGTCGTATATGAGGGTGTTGGCCGTGCCCAGGTCCATGGCCAGGCCGCCGGATAGTGAGAGCATGTGAAACCTCGCCAGGTCGCGGGTTCAGGGGAAAGGCATGGATCCCGGCCTTCGCCGGGATGACGGAGAAAAAGGCGGCTTTCCCGGCCGACCGAGCCGCGGCGGCTTCCCCCGCCGCTCGGAGATGGGTCCAGGGCCAGCGCCCTGGTCCAGGGCCAGCGCCCTGGTCCAGGGTAAGCGCCCTGGTCAGTCCGAGTCGGCCAGGGCGGTGAGGGCCAGTTCCAGCAACTGCTCGGGGACGGTGGCGTCCTTGGGATAGGCGGCCAGGGCCAGGAAGAGGCCCAGGTCGGCCCGGCCGCTCACCTGCGGCAGCGGCCAGTCCTCCAGGTTTTTCTTGAAACGGGAGATGAGCTTTTTGGCCTCGGCCGAATCGGCCGACGGCGTGGCCAGGGTGAACACCCCGTAGGACACGTGCCCCAGCCGCCAGCTCGGGAGAATGCCTTCCTGCAGCTGCCTGGCGATGGCCCGGAGGAGCTCCCCGGCCACGGGCTGGCCGTGCCCGCTGGCGAAGGCCCCCAGCCCGGCCGTGGCCAGGACGTAGAGATCCACGCCCTCGCCCTTGACGTCGGCCACTTCCATCATGTGGTGCAGGCTCTCCAGGAAGTGGGCCCGGTGCGGCAGGCCCGTCTGGGAATCCACCACGTCCATTTCCAGAAGCTTGACGATGAGGCGGTCGAGGTGGAACTGGGCGGCCAGGCGGTCGGCCACGCATTCCATGACCTCGATGAGGGCCGGGTCCAGGGTTTCGCCGTCGCGGCCGGCCAGGATCAGCGAGCCCCGCAGCTGGTCGTTGTACAGTATGGGCCAGCCGTAGAACGACCGGAAGCCCTCCAGGGGCTCGGACTTCTGGAAGATGAAGGAATTGCGGCTGTCGGCCTTCAGCCGGTCGATGGTCAGGGGCTTGACCTTGGTGTGCAGCCACCCGGCCAGGCCCGAGGCCAGGGGATATTTGGCGGGCAGGTTTTCCGGGGCGTTGTCGCTCGCGGCGGCCAGGTGGTAGTTCTTCTGGTCGCCGGCCTTCAGGACCGTCACGAAGGCCCAGGTCAGGCCGCTGAAGCGCCGCACCAGTTCCAGGGCGGCGGTGAGGCCCCCGCCCTCGTGGTCCGGGCGGGACAGGCCGTACTCCAGCCCCTGCCACAGGGCGCAGATTTCGTTTTCCGGGACGCTGTGGCCGGCGGCGGGGCCGGCGGGGCCCCCGCCCTTTTTCTTGGGCCCGCGGCCGAAAAGGCGGCTCCAGGCCCGGGATATGCTTTGTCCGAATTGCATCAGCAGTTTCGCGCTCTTGTCGGTGAAGATATATCGTTGCTTGGAATCCACGGCCAGGATGCCGGCTATGTCCGGCAAGGGGATGGCCATGAACGACTTTATGCCCTCGTCCCGGGTGTAGAACAGGAGGCGGTCGGATTCGAAGGCCACCTGGTCCACGTTCACCGGCCGCTCGGTCTTGTAGGCCCAGCCCACCAGCCCGTCCCCGGGATGGATGAGCACCTCGGGGTCGATGTGGGCGGAGAGGCTGCGGAAAGCCTTGAGCCGCAAGGGGCCGTTGTTCCGGTCGGCCGTGAACAGCACCGCGCTGTAGCCTTCGAGGTTGTTGAGACAGAGGTCCAGCAGGTCCAGGATTTCCGGATCGCTTCCCGGCCGCCGCGGGCCGGCCTGGAGAGTGGCCGCCGGATTAACGCTCACTTTTTGGAAAACACGCCTCGGTCATAGTATTTCGTTTGAAGACCCGATTGTGTAAGTATACCACACTCCGGCCCGCGATTAAACCACCAAATAGCCGGACCGCCCGCCCCCGCCCGCCCAACCCCTTGTGGTGGGCGGGTTTGGAGCGCCCCGCCCGCCCCCGGAGCCCGGGGCGGAAGGGGTTGGGAAACGGGGCCCGGGGAAAGCCCGGCGCATCAATAATTCCGGCCGGGCCGCAACGAACGGTGAGGCCTGGGGTCCGCGGAAATTATCGAAGTGATCTGTATTTTTCCGATACGTGCAGGAGCGGAGCGACACCGTTATAAGAACTTCATCGCGCCTTCTTGATCAGCAGAACCTCCCCGGCGGGCAGCGGAGCCGGGTCGGACGGCCCTTTGATTTTAAGGGAAAAATTTGACTTCGCCGACCAATTGTCCACAGGCTTTCCAGCGTAAATGAACCCTGCGATACGGAATTCGACCAGATTCATCCCGGCCTTCAACGGAGCGGAGCAGACCATTGTTTTCGTATTATTGGCCGCGCCCTGCCCGATAAGCCGTCCCCCCACAAAAAGAGCCCCGACCATATAGCGAGAATCGCTGCCGCGGGGATCGAAAGTCAAATAAAAAGTGTAATTTCCTTCGGACTCAACCGGCAGTTCACCGGCCCCATACCAGAGAATACTGTTCCCTGTGGCCTGCATGTCCAAAGGCGTGGTGAAATCACCGAAACCAACAGCGGACTTGGTGGTGTCGAACTGCCCCAATTCCGTCACCGGCAAAGAATCGGTGATGTCAAAGGGCTGGCTAGAGGGCAAAGTGTAGAGGCGGGCCAGCCAGCCTCGCTGCCATTCGTCCGGTTGGGCGGGGGCCTTGTCGGCGGATTTGGCCGGCTTGGGCGCCTCGCCGGCGGGCTCGGCCGGCTCACCGGCTTCCCGCCGCAGCTTCTTGATTTCTTCCTGCATGGCCAGCAGTTGCTGCTCGAGGGCCTGGATGCGTTCCTGGTCGCTTTGCGCGGCCGGCGCACCGGATGCCGGCACCAAAGCCATAAACACGAGCAGCAAAAGCACAAGAATCTTTTTCGTCATGAGTCCTCCAGGGTTTGGGTTTCGGCCACATTTTCACCAGCGGAGCTCCCGCTGTCGGAGTAATAATATCAGCCGGCGTCCGTCTCCCGGACTACCGAGGCCTCTTTACATGGTGCCGGCTCCAGCCAGCGGCCGGGTCGCTTCAGGGTTCGGGGACGGCCGGACCGGCGGCAGCCCCTCGGGGACTTCGCCAACCGGCTGAAACACCTTCTCAGGCGGCGACAGAGGCGTGGTGGCCTCAGGATTTGGGGGCGACTGGATCGGCGGCACATTGGCGGGGACTGGGCGAACCGGTTGGATTTCCTTCTCAGGCTTTGGCAGAGGCGTGGTCGCACCCGAGCCCGGCGACGAAGACCCGAAAGTTTGCCCGGTGATTTCGGCGGCGCCTTCAAGGCCGGGTTGCGGCTTCTGAGCCCCTGGCTCGTCTGGAGGGTCAGGGGACGCCCCTGTATCGGGCTCAGATGCGGCATTCGAGGTGACAGGAAGGAACTCAATATCGGGCTCGTGTTGACGATGGTATATCCAGCAATTTACGCCAAAAGTGATGCCGGCAATGCCAACCCCGAAGACAATGGCCAGACCATAGAAGCGAGCTTCATTACTCACGCCAAATGTGAGGCCAAACAATACAGGCACCGCACACAGCATCGTTCCCGCAGCAATGAAGCATACGGCATAACCGCTGACCACCGGCCTAATGTCGAGAAAGGTCGTGCCCAGAAATGTTGTCAGCAAAGAAATAACAACAATGCCAACGAGTTTGAGCGCCTTTTTCCGCACTGCGGACAATGTGGGAAGCGCGGCCCCCTCGTGGTTACCCATTATACCTCCACAACTCACAGCGATGCTCCCGCAAGCTTTCAGATGAACTTTCAGAAATTCTTCCACGTCCCGTCCGGTCTTGATGGATGCCCGGCGCGTCGCCGTTGTTTTCCACGGCCCGGTCGCGCCAGATGCCGTCCCGGTCGCGATACAACTCCTCCACTATCAGCGGCGTCCCCCCCGGCACCCCGCCCCACACTTTTTCCTGATGCGCCAGTTGAGGGCCCAGCGCAGTCGGCCCCGCAACTGTACCTTTTCCTGTTGGTGCGGGAAGAATGCCGCGATTCACTTTCGCCCCGCCCCAAGTTGGAAGCCCCGGTTCCACCGGGGCTTCTCAGGGCCCAGGGCTCCGCCCTGCGCAGGGCGCGGGCCGCCGCCCCCCGCTACTGCAAATCGCCGGTCACCGCTTTCTCTTCCCCGCCGCCGGCCGGTTCGCCGCCGACCATTTTCGAGACGCTGTGGAAGATCTGGCGGGCGTGGTCCAGGGGGTGGCCGCCGGAGGCGAGGAAAAAGATGGCGGAAACGGAAATGCAGTTTATCAGGATAATCGTGGCCAGCCAGTTTTCGCGGAAGAAGGATCGCGGGCGCCGGGGGGGCGCGTCCAGGTCGCCGTCGGAAAGGCTTTGGTGGGTAAACACTTCCCGGGACGAGGTTTCGTCGGGGCCGTCGTCCCGGAAGCCGTCGAGGTCGAGAGTCTTGTCAAACCGCCTGTAATCCGCCATGCCGCCCCCCGCGCGCTTAAGATGGCGCATTGTAGCAGAAATCGCGCCCGCTGGCTACCGGCAAAGGGGAGCGCGGGGCCGGATGAAAAAATTCCGCTTTTTTACCGGAACCGATTTCGAGGCCGTCCTGGCCGCGGATGGTTTTCGTATCGTTCCGGCGGCGGGCGGCCGGCGCGGGTGGTGTGGGAAGTTGTTGTCCGGCAAAGGATTTCCGCGATCGGCGCTCGTCTGTCGGGTGGGCGCGGCCTGCCGGGAGCATCCGGCGGCATTGCCCGAAACCGGCCGGCGCATTGCCCTCTTCCTGACGGTTTTATAAGAACCCCCCTACCCCCCGGCGGGGGGAGCGGGGGCGGGCGGAAAAAAGGGCCCGGGAAGAATCCGGAAAAAATCCGGGAAGAATCCGGAGAGCTCCCGGAATAATCGCCTGGGCGTCAGGGCTAATGCGCCGGAAGTCGGCGGCGGATGGGTTTTTTGGCGTTTTTGGGCTGGCGTTTTTGAAAAATTTCCGTACTATGGCCTCGCCGGGAGGGAACCGAGCCGCATGCCGAAAAAAACCGCACCGCCCCACGACATCGCCCCCAACCTCGACGCCGCCGCGCCGCCGGAAACCCCGGCGCCGCAAGCTTCGCCGGCCGGTCCCGCCCGCCGCCGCCCGTCGCGGCGAGCGGCCGCCCCGGCCGAGGCCGGGCCCCTGACGGCCTGCCTGGCCGGGCTTTCGGCCGGGCTTTTCCGGCCCGAGGCGGCCCGGCTGGCCGGCCTGGATCCGGCCGCGCTCATCGAGGACGGGGTGGAGACCCGGATCGGCCAGGCCGAAGCCCGGGCCGAGCTGGCCCTGGTGGAGCGGCTGCGCCGGGCGGCCACCGAGCCCTACGAGTACGAGGAAGTGGTGACCGAGGAAACCGCCGGGCCGGACGGCCACCTGCGCCTGGTCAAGCGCAAGATCACCCGCCGGCACCAGCCGCCCCAGGTGGCGGCGGCCACGTGGCTTCTGGAGCGCCGGTCCCCGGCCTGGCGGCCGTCGCGGTCGCGGCCCGAGGCCGGGGGCGAGACGGCCTCGCCGGGCCCCGAGCTTCTGGCGGCCATGGACCGGGCCACCCTGGGCGCCGATTTCACCATTGACGATGATGACGGGGAAACCGTTTCGTATCAAGCGTTGCCAGATGACGGCGAGGACGGGGGCGACGCGTGACCGGCCCCCTCCCCTTCGGCCCCACCCCGCGCTGGACGCCGCTCCGGCCCCACCCGGCGCAGCACGCCTATTACCGGAGCGCGGCCCGCTTCAACGTCGTCCCGGCCGGCCGGCGCTCGGGCAAGACCGAACTGGCCAAGCGGCGGCTGGTGCGGGCGGCCGTCTTGCGGGGCCTGGCGGGCGGGGGTCCCTTCGGGGCCGGCGGCCGGTATTTCGCGGCCGCGCCCACGCGCGACCAGGCCCGCCGCATTTACTGGAACGACCTGAAAGCCCTGGTGCCCAAGGCTTGCCTGGCCGGCCCGCCCCGAGAGACCGAGCTCCTCATCCCCTTGTGCAACCAGGTGGAAATCCAGGTGCTGGGCCTCGACAAGCCCGAGCGCATCGAAGGCAGCCCCTGGGACGGCGGCGTTCTCGACGAATTCGCCGACCTCCGGCCCGAGGTCTGGAGCCGCCACGTGCGGCCGGCCTTGTCGGACAGGCGCGGCTGGTGCGACCTCATCGGCGTCCCCGAAGGCCGCAACCATTTCCACGACCGCTACCGCGAAGCCCTGCTGGACGAGAGCGGCGAGTGGGCCGTGTTCCACTGGCCCTCGGCCGACATCCTCCCGCCCGAGGAAATCGCCGGCGCCCGCCGCGACCTCGACCCCCTCACCTTCCAGCAGGAATACGAGGCCGGCTTCGTCAATTTCACGGGCCGGGCCTATTACTGTTTCGATCCGGAAACCCATGTGTCGCCGGGCCTGGTCTACGATCCCGACGAACCGCTGATCGTCTGCCTCGATTTCAACGTGTCCCCCGGCGTGGCCGTCGTCGCGCAGGAGCAATACCTTCCGGGCCTCGCCGACGGCGACGGCCGGCCGGTCCCCGGCACCGGCGTCATCGGCGAAGTGCACATCCCCAGGAACAGCAACACCCCGGCCGTGTGCCGCCGGCTGTTGTCCGACTTCCCGGACCACCGCGGGCCGGTGCGGGTCTACGGCGACGCCAGCGGCGGCGCGGGCGGCTCGGCCAAGGTGGACGGCTCGGACTGGGACCTGGTGCGGCGGATTCTGGGCGCCCATTACGGCGGCCGGCTGGATTCGCGCGTCCCGCGTTCCAACCCGGCCGAACGGGCCCGGGTCAACGCGGTCAACAGCCGGCTGCGTTCCGCCGACGGCCGGGTGCGGATGCTGGTCGACGGCCGGGCCGCCCCCCGCCTCGTCGAGGATTTGGAGGGCGTCCGCCTCCTGGAAGGAGGCAGCGGGGAGCTGGACAAGCGGCGGGACCCGCACTTGTCCCATCTGAGCGACGCGTTGGGATATTACGTCGTGGCCGAATTCCCGCTCGATGAAGAGGAAGAGGCCGGGCCGCTGGCGGTCGGCGGCCTGTATTGAAGAAAGAGGAAATTGGAATTCTGCCTGGGCCGGGGGGGGTTCCGCCCCTCGGCAAACGCAAATTTCCATATCTTTGTCCTCTAAATCCGCAGCAGAAGAGGAACGCCAGAAATCACGGCAGCCGAAGGGCCGGGAGCTTCCCGCGAGGGTTCTTGCCGCAACCCTCCATGTCATCCGGACGTCGGCCCACAACGGCCGACGGCCGGCTCCCGCCTCCGATCCCCGACGATGGTCCCCTCGGATGCGCCGGGCCCCGGGCCCGGCCCGCCCGTCCCCAAGTCCTCGCGGGGCCTTCCCGGCTCTTCGGGTGCCGACGAAAAGCGTTGTCAACGAACAATATCCGGCGACGCGGCGAACCGCCCGCCGGCGGAAAGGAAAAAACCATGTCCGTATCCTTCCGTCATCCGCAGTATGTGGAGAGGGTGGCCGATTGGGAAGACTGCCGCCACTTCCACCAGGGCGAACGCGCGGTCAAATCGCTGGGCCGCCGCTACCTGCCCAAACCCGAGGGGGCCACCGAGGCCGAATACCAAAGCTACGTGCGCCGCGCGTTTTTCTTCGGCGCGCTGGAGCGGACCGTGGCGGGCCTGGCCGGGGCCATCGACCGCAGGCCGCCCCTGATGACGTTGCCGCCCGAGCTGGAGTATTTGAAAATCAACGCCGACGGGCGGGGCGCGAGCCTCAGGCGCCTCAGCCGGGCGCTGTTGGACGAGCTCCTCGTCACCGGCCGCGCGGGCCTCCTGGTCGACCGCGACGAAGCCGGGGGCCGGCCCTACCTGGCCCTGTACCGCGCCGAGGACATCATCAACTGGCGCGAGGACGCGGACCGCCGCCTCACCCTCGTCGTCCTGACTGAAAACGCCTACGAGCCCGGCGACGACGGCCCCTTCAGCCTCAGCCTGAAAAAGCGCTATCGGGCGCTGTCGATCGAGGAAGACCGGTACCGGCAACAGCTTTACGAGGCCGACGGCGGCGGCCAGCCCGCGCCGGCCGGCCCGCCGGTGGTCCCGGCCCGGTTCGGCCGGCCGCTCGGCCGCCTGCCGTTCGTCTTCGCCGGGGTGCGCGGCCTCACGCCGGACGTGGAAAAGCCGCCCCTCCTGGACCTGGTCTTCAAGAACGCCGAGCACTTCCGCGTCAGCGCCGACTACGCCAACGCCTTGTATTTCACCGGGAACCCGCTGCTGTATCTCAAGGGCGTCAAGCGCCCGGTCCGCCGGCCCGGCGACCCGGCGGACCCGGACCCCAACGCCCCGGCCATGCGCCTGGCCCTCGGTTCCACCCGGGCCGTGCACCTGCCCGACGCGGCCGCCGAGATCGGCCTGGTGGAGTGCCGGGGCCACGGCGTCAACCCCAACCGCGACAAGGCCAACGACTGCCTGCGCGAAATGGCCGTCCTGGGCGCGCGGCTCCTGGAAAACCAGCGCTCCGGCGTCGAGGCCGCCGAGACCGCGCTGTTGCGGCAGAGCGGCGAAACCAGCACCCTGTCGGCCATCGTCACCAACGCCGGCGCGGCCATCCGCCAGGCCCTGGAGATCGTCGCCGGCTGGGAGGGCGTCCCGGCCGAGGGGCTCCACTTCGAGCTCAACAGCGACTTCATCGACGTCACCCTCAACCACCAGCTCCTCTCCGCCCTGGCCGACCTGGTCGAGCGCGACCTCATGAGCTGGCCGACCTTCTACCACAACCTCACGCTCGGCGAACTCACCCGCCCCGAGGTCACCGCCGACCAGGAACGCGCCACCATCGAAGCCGGGCCGCCCCGGAGCATTTCAAGCGTGGCCGGCGGGGCGTAACGGAAATGGCCGCCTGAAAAAGCCCTTTACCGGCGGGGATGGTTGTGGTACAAATCTGAATGGCGCGGCTGAAACCGGCCCGGAGCGCGAGGCTCCGGGCCGCGCGCCTTTTGACGGCCCCGATGGAGGACAAAACCATGACCGACCGCTCCGGCAATATCATCATCCCGCCCGCGCTGGCCCGCTTCGAATGGGTGTGGGTGCTCTCCCGCCCCATGACCAAGGTGCGCGATTCCATCCTGGTGGTGGAGATGGAGGAAAAGGACGGCGGCGGCCGGCGGATCGTCCCGGTGTTCGCCGAACGCGAGGACGCGGCCGCGCTCAAGGGCCGGCTGGCCCGGGAAGACGACTACGCCGAACAGGCCATGCGCCTGGACGAAGTGGCCGCCTTCGCCGCCAAGAACGAATTGGAAATCATGCTGCTGGACGCCTCGGGCACCATCATGGCCCACCTGGAAGCGCGGCTGGAACAGGTTCCGGTGCATTGACGCCATGCTGGTTCTCGGTTTGGAAAGTTCCTGCGACGAAACGGCCGCGGCCTTGGTGGAAAACGGGGTGGTGCTGTCCGAAGTGATTCGCAGCCAGGTGGACCTGCACCGCCAATACGGCGGCGTGGTGCCGGAAATCGCCAGCCGCGCCCACCTCGAAGCCGCGCCCGTCATTACCCGCGAAGTGTTTGAGCGCGCGGGCCGCACCCCGGCCGATCTCGGCGGCCTGGCCGTGACCCAGGGGCCCGGCCTGGTGGGCGCGCTTCTGGTGGCCCTCAATTTCGCCAAAGGCCTGGCCTTCACCACGAACCTCCCCCTCACGGGCGTCAACCACGTCAAGGCCCACGCGCTGTCGCCCTTCCTCAGCCGGCCCGGGGCCGCCCCGCCCGTCAGCCCGGCCTTCCCCCTGGCGGCCCTGGTGGTTTCCGGCGGCCACACCCACCTCTACCGCGTGGACGACTACCTGGACTTCCGCCCCTTGGGCCGCACCCGCGACGACGCCGCCGGCGAGGCCTTCGACAAGACGGCCAAGCTCATGGGCCTCGGCTATCCCGGCGGCCGGGTCATCGAGGAACTGGCCCGGCGCGGCGACCCCCTCGTGTTTCCGCTGGCCCGCCCCATGCTGCGCGAGGGGCTGGATTTTTCCTTCAGCGGCCTGAAAACCCAGGTGCTCACGCTGTATCGCGACGGCCGGCTCGACGCCCGCCCGGCGGACGATCCGGCCCTGGCCGACCTGGCCGCGGGCTTTCAGGCCGCCGTGGTGGACGTGTTGGTGACCAAGCTTTTGGCGGCCTGCGAGGCCGTCGGCGCCAAAGGCGCGGTCCTGGCCGGCGGGGTGGCCGCCAACGGGCCGTTGCGCCGCGCCGCCGAGGAAGCGCTGGCCCGCACGGGGCGGCCGCTGTACGTGCCGCCCCTGGCCTGGTGCGCGGACAATGCGGCCATGATCGCCCATTTGGGCGCCCGGCAGCTGGCCGTCGGCGAGAATCTGCTGACCCTCGACGCCGAAGCGTATCCCCGGTGGCCCGTCGCCTGATCATTTTGGAAATTTGCGATCCGGAGAATATCCGGGACAAAACCCTTCGGGTTTTATCCCTGTTGGGACGCTGTCCCAAACCCTGCCAGGGAAGGGGTCTCGCCCCCCCTTCCCTGGACCCATCGGGCGCCAAGGGGGGGACCCCTTGGATCCCCCGAAGAAACGGGGGGGCGGGACGCCCCCCTCTAACCCCCCGAACAATCAACGACCGCGGTCAGGGAAACGATGTTCCCTGAACGAGGCCTTTTGGCGTGTACCGATAGACAAGCCCCATT
>JAVBQN010000044.1:0-32316 GCA_031549025.1 Candidatus Adiutrix sp.
TGTGCCCCACCCCCGGGGGGTTGTTTTGTGGGGGGTGTTTGTGCCCTAGCGTCGGCCCCCCAAAAAACCACCCCCGACCACCCTGATCTACGACCAACTCACTTTCACCGGCCAACCAGCCTTACCAGTCCGAACTCGATACCCGACCCAACTCCATACCCGGCGCGGTCGCTCTTCGGGGGGTCAGAGGGGGGCGTCCCGCCCCCCCGTTTCTTCGGGGGTTCCAAGGGGGCGCCAGCCCCCTTGGCGCCGGATGGGTCCAGGGAAGGGCTGCGCAGCCCTTCCCTGGCAGGGTTTGGGACAGCGTCCCAACAGGAACGGCGCCCTTTGGGCGCCGTTCCGGGTATTCTCCAAAACGCAAAATTCCTTATTCCCTTCCCCCGCAAAAGAACGCGCGAACAAATGCCGTTGAAAACCCAAAGCGGCGTATCGACCGATTTTATCGGCCGGTCCGCCGCTTTTGGTTTACAACGTCTTCCGGCCGCCGGTCAGCGGCCGGAAGAAGCCGCCGCGGTCAACGCCGTTTCCATCAGCTTGGGCATGTTGACCTTGCCCAAAGGGGTCATGGGAATTTCCGGCAGGTAGATGAACTGGCGGGGATACGTCAGTTCCGGCATGCCGGCCTCCTTCAGGGCCTGCCACAGGCGCGGGAGGTCCGGCTCCGGCTCCTCGGTGACGAGGGCCAGCTTCTCGCCCTTGGTTTCATCCTCCAGGGCGATGAGGACCTGGGGCCGGCCGGGCCACAGGGCCGTGGCCACTTCCTCGATGGCGGCGAGCGAAACCATTTCGCCGCCGATTTTGGCGAACCGTTTGAAACGGCCCTTGATCCAGACGAAGCCGTCCTCGTCGATCTCCACGATGTCGCCGGTGTCGTGCCAGCCGCCCTCGGGGGGCTGGATGACGCCCGGCCGTTCGGGCCGGATATAGCCCAGCATCACGTTGGGCCCGCGCACGGCGAGCTTTCCGCCGCGTTCCACGCCCTCCACGGGGTCGATCCGGCCCTCGATGTCGGCCAGGAGGCGGCCCACGGAGCCGGCCCGGCAGTGAAGGTGGCTGTTGACGGTCAAGACCGGCGAGGTCTCGGACACGCCATAGCCCTCGAAGATGCGCACCCCGAACTTTTCGGCGTACAGGGCCCGGGTCTTGGGCTTCACCTTTTCCGCGCCCACGATCATGAGGCGGAGGCTGGTGAAGTCATAGGGGTGGGCGTTGCGGCCCCAGGCCGAGGCGAAGGTGTCGCTGGCGCAGGAGATGGTGGCCCGGGTGTCGTAGATCAGTTCCGGGATCTCGTGGGTGTGGAGGGGGCTGACGTAGTTGAAGCAGCGCATGCCCGTGAACAGCGGGAACATGGCCCCCACGGCCAGGCCGAAGGCGTGGAACATGGGCAGCGCGTTGAACATGATGTCGTCCTCGGTCACCTGGAGGCGGCACTTGAGCTGCTGGACGTTGGACAGGAGGTTCTGGTGGCTCAGGGCCACGCCCTTGGGCTTGCCCTCCGAGCCGGAGGTGAAGACCACCACGGCCGGGGTCTCCGGGCCGGCCGGATGGCCGGCCGGGCACAGGGTGGCCAGCTTTTCCCGACGGGTGAAGATCTGGTCCTCGAGGATGAACAGCCGGACCGGCAGCGTTTCCACCAGCGCGCCCAGCCCGGTCTTTTCCAGAAAGGTCCGGGAGGTGACCACGGTCTTGATCTGGGCCGTCTCCAGGGCCGAGGTCAGGGGTCCGGGGCCCTGGGTGGGGTTGAGGAGCACCGCGGTCCGCCCTTCGGACCACAGGCCGAACATGGAGGCCGTCAGCCCGATGGAATTGGGGAGGAGCAGGCCCACCATCTCCCCGGGCCGGGTCAGGCCGGCCAGGCGGCGGCCCAGGAGCCGGGCCCGGGCGATGAGCCCCCGGTAGGTCACGGGTTTGCGCTGCATGTCCTCCATGATCTTCCGCCTGGGCCCGTAACGGCGGGCGGTTTCCAGAAAGGCCGGCCAGAGGTTCCGGCGGTAATTCATGGTCGTGAAAAGGCTGCGACTCATCAGGTCGTAGAGGGCGTCGGCGGCCCGGCGGCGCTGGTCGCGCTGCTTTTCGCCGGGCACGCTCGTCACCTGGAGCGTGGTCGGGGGCATCACCGTCAGGGTCACCGGAACCCGGGCGGGCTTGTGGAACAAGGCCTGGAGGCGGCCGAACCGGGTATACTGGGCCCCGCCAATGACTATCGGGACGATCGGGGCCTTGGTCTTGCCGGCGATGAGGCCCGAGCCGTCGTAGATCTTCATCAGGCTCCCGGTGTTGGTGATGCGGCCTTCGGGGAAGATGACCACCACCTCGCCGTTATTGAGGGCCTCGATGAGGCCCCGGGTGGCCAGGGGCTGGGTGGGGTTGACCGGCAGGGCCTTGTAGGTGCGCAAGAGGGGCCGCAGCCACCAGGCCAGGGCCCAGAAACTGTCGATGGCGAAGGTGAGCTGCCGGGGCAGAAAAACCACCAGCAGCACCACGTCGATGAACGAGGTGTGGTTGGCCACCACCAGGGCCGGCCCGTCCTTCAAGGCCGCGAAGTGCTCCAGCCCCTTGACTTTGGGGCGGTACACGATTTTCAGGAGCCAGCCCAGGAGGATGCGCAGGCCCTCGTCGGGCACGAAATAGATGCTCAGGACGGAAACCGCCAGCCCCGTCAGGGCCACGAAGGTGAAGACGTGCCCCAGGCCGAACCCGAAGGTGGTGAGGAGCATCACGACGAGGCTCCCCAGGACGATGGCCAGGGAGTTGACGATGTTGTTGGCGGCGATGACCCGGGCCCGCTCATGAGGCTCGGAGAGGTGCTGCAACAGGGCGTTCAGCGGCACCACCAGGACGCCGCCGGTCACGGCCACCAGAAGGCAGCACAGGCCCAGCCGCTGGTAGACCCAGTGGCTCAGGAAGTATTCCAGGGTCACCTTCGGCATTTCGCCGCCGAAGGGCTGGGCCGGCAGCGCAGCCACGCTGGCGGCCAGGCCGAAAAGGAACAGGGTGGCCAGGCCGGCCGAGGCCGGCACCAGCCGGGCGCTGACCTGCCCTTTCAGCATCCACTGCACCCCGATGGAGCCCACGCCCACGCCCAGGGCCACCAGCGTCACCAGGAAGGTGTTGACCGCGGGCGTGGTGTTCATGACCGTGCCGCACAGGACGGGAATCTGGGTGATGAGGATGGCCCCCATGGCCCAGAACCAGCTGATGGCCAGGACGGTCAGCCACATGGCCGGCCGGCGCTTGACCGCGCCGATGAGTGCCCAGGTGGAACGCCAGATGTTGGTCTCGACTTTCAGCTCCCGGTCGCCGGCCGGGGATTCGGGCTGCCGGAGGGCCATCGCCAGGCCCGCTGCGGCCACCAGGACCAGGCCGAACGGCAGATACACGGCCGTCCCCGCCGGCCTCGTCACCAGCCAGGACCCGGCCAGGGTGCCGAGGACGATGGCCAGGAAGGTGGCGGCCTCGACGAGGCCGTTGCCGGCCACCAGGTCCCGCTCCTCGAGTATTTCCGGCAAAAGGCCGTATTTCAGCGGGCCGAAGAAGGCCGACTGCGCGCCCATGAGGAACAGGATCACCAGCAGGGCCTCCACCTCTTCGAGGTAGAAGAACCAGGCCGCCAGGAGCATCACCCCCAGTTCCCAGACCTTGGTGAGCTTCACCAGCTTCGACTTGCGCACCCGGTCGGCCCACTGCCCGGCCGGGGCGGAAAACAGGAAGAAGGGCAGCATCATCAGCCCGGTGGCCAGGGCCCCGAGGATGGTCTTTTCCGCGCCGCTCCCGTAGGCCGCGCCGAAAGCCACGAAGGCGATGATGGCCGACCGGAAGAAATTGTCGTTGAATGCGCCCAAAGCCTGGGCCCCGAAGAGGGGCCAGAAGTCGCGTTTGGTGAGTAGGCGTCCGAAAGTGCTCATGTTGGCCTCAAGATAAATTTTGAGTATTATTCAATATCATTCCCCGTCAGGCGGGCTTGACGGCGGTCAGAACCAAAAGGAAGCGGCCGGCATCGGTCAGGCGGATGCGCCGGGCCGGCCAGCCGAGCCGGACCAGCCCCAGGCCGGCCAGGCGTTCGAGGTCGACGGGGGCCTCGGGCACGGTGTCGAAGGGCAGCCAGCCGTCGGGCCGTCGGGCCAGGTATTCCAGAAACGAGAGATCCAGGTCGGTCAGTTCCAGGGCGGCGTGGATGTCCGCCGGGGGCCGCAGTTCCCGGTTCCAGTCGGCCAGACGCTTCATCAGGCGCTTGTTCAGGCCGTTCCCGGTCCGGGACAGGGTCAGACGCCGCCAGGATTTCATCTCGGGTATTATTATTTTATCCATGCAACACGGTCCACGGCCACAGGGGCCAGGGCTCGGCGGTGAAGGTCAGCCGCTCCGGGCGGGTGGGATGGTCCAGGGTCAGGGATTCGGCCCACAGGCCGATGGCCGGGCCGGGCCCGCCGGACCGGCCGCCGTATGTGACGTCGCCGACGACCGGATACCCGAGAGCGGCCAGTTGGGCCCGGATCTGGTGCTTGAACCCGGTGTGGAGATGAATCTCCAACAGGGTCCAGCCCCCCACGGTCCGCCGCACGGCCCAGTCCAGGGCGGCCGGGGCGCCGGTTTCGCCGGGCCGGGCCAGGCGGGTCAGGTCGTGGTCCCGCACCAGGTTTTGCCGCAGTTCCCCCGAGAGCCCGGGCATATCCCCTTCCACCAGGGCCGCATAGACCTTGCCCACGGTGCGTTCCCGGAACTGGCGGCTCAGCCGGGCCGCGCCCTTGGACGTCTTGGCCAGGGCCATCACCCCGCCCACGGCCCGGTCCAGCCGGTGGGCCAGACCCACGAAGGCCCGGCCGGGCTTGTTCCGGGCCAGGTATTCCCCGGCCCAGGACCAGACGTCCGGCCGGGATCCGCCGTCGCCCTGGGCCAGCCAGCCCGGCGGCTTTTGCACTATCAACAGATGGTTGTCTTCGTATATAATGACCGGCGTAAGCATGAAGGGCTTTCTCGGTAGTCCGACATCAAAGCATTATAGTGGTTTGTCCGCAGGAATAAAAGGCTAAAAAAATGGATACCTTGAACCATGATATTCTGGGTGACCCGGCGCGCCTCACGGCCGAATTCACGGCCAACGGACTGGATTTGCGCCCGGAGGAGGCCGAAAAGTTCTGGCGTCTCCACGAACTGTTGGTCCGCCGGAACGCGGACGGGGATCTGACCAGGGTGCATGGCTTCCGCAACCTCGTCCTGAAACACTACGTGGACGGCGCCCTGGCCGCGAAAATCATCCGGCCCGAGGGCCTGACCATGGACCTGGGCACGGGCGCGGGCTTCCCCGGCCTCCCGCTGGCCATTCTCCGGCCCGAGTGGAAACTCCTCCTCGCCGAGCCCCGGGGCCGCCGCCTGGCCTTCATGGAAGAGGCGGTGGAACTGCTGGGCCTGACCAACGTGGAGTTCTATCCCCACAAGGTGGGCCCGCGCTTTGACCGGGCCGTCGACAACTTCATCACCCGCGATTTCGAGCCGGCCCCGGAGAGCCTGGCCCGCGCGGCCCTCATCATCCCGCCCGGCGGCCGGGTATATCTGATGAAGGGCGCCGGCGTGGACGTCGAATTGCGCGAGGCCCGGGCGCTCCCGGAATGGTCCCAATTCGAGCTGGAGGACGACCGGGCCTACAGTTTCGACCAGGGCCGGATCAAGCGGCGGCTCATCACCTGGCGCAAAAAGGCCGGGGCCAGCCGCCCGGCCTTGGTTTCGCCGCACCGCGTCGTGGAAATCGCCAGCCGGGAGAACCCGCGCTACAAGGTCTGGCTGAAATCCCTGAGCGGCCGGGGCCTGAAGAAGAGCGGCCAGGCCATCATCTCGGGCCGCACCTTTGTGGCCGAAATCCTGGCCGATCATCCCGAGCGCGTCGCCGGCCTCATCGCCCGCCGCCCCACCGACCTCGAAGGTTTTATCATTTCGCCGGAAATCGCAATTTACCTGACCCGGCCGGAACTTTTTCCGGCTTTGGATATCTTCGGCGCGGGCCCTCCCCTGCTGCTGCTGGACCTTCCCGCCCTCCCCGCCTGGGACGGCCGCCTGGCCGAGGGCCTGACCGTGTTCCTGCCCTTCCAGGACCCGGGCAACCTCGGCACGGCCATCCGCACCGGCGCGGCCCTGGGGGCCCGGGTGGTCCTCTTGAAGGAAGCCGCCAACCCCTGGCACCCCAAAAGCCTCCGCGCCGCCGGTCCGGCCGTGCTCCGGGCCGGGCTGTACGAAGGCCCCGGCCTGGCCGACCTGGCCGCCCTGGACGAGCCGAACCTCCTGGCCCTCTCCCCCGCCGGGCCGAGCTTGCTCGCCGAACCCCTCCCGGACCGCTGCGGCTTCGTCTTCGGCATCGAAGGCCCGGGCCTGGGCCCGGACTGGCCGGCCGCACGGCGGCGCTCCATCCCCATGCGCGAAGGCGTGGAATCTTTGAACGCCGCCGCCGCCCTGGCGGTGTCGCTGGGAGTGTGGCTGGCGCAAAAAAGGTACGGTGAGGTTTGCTGCGGTCCCCCCACTTCCGGCACAATCTCTCACCCTAATTCCGGATGTTCCAGTTGAGGGCCGAGCGCAGTCCGCCCCTCAACTGTACCTTATCCCGCCGGTACGGGAAGAAGGCCGCGCCTGGCTTTTTTTCATCACCCCCTGAAGGAGCCCGGTTCCTCCGGGCTCCGCCGGGTCCAGGGTGAAACCCTGGCGAGGGGTGCGGGGGCGAGCAGCCCCCGCTACTTTTCCAGATGCCCTTTACCCCTGAGACTGTTCGGCGGCCAGGCGTCCGGCCACCACCCGGCGGACGTATATTTCCGAAACCACGGCCCCGCTGATGGTGACCGCGGCGATGCCCATCCAGATGCCTAAGGTTCCCAGGTTCAGGCCGTAGGCCAGGAGCCAGAACACCAGGATCGGGGCCGCGATCTGGCGGTAGAGGCCGATCCAGATGGCGAACATGGGCCGCTTGAGGCCCTGGAGAAAGGCCACGTTGACGTAGAGCAGCACGTAGGCGAAAAAGGCCAGGGCGTCGAATTTCAGAAAAAGCGCGCCCTCGGCCCGCACGGCCTCGTCGGTGCTGATGAAGCCCATGAAATAATAGCCGCCGAAGATCAGGGCCAGCATGGCCACGACGGAAAACCGGGCCCCCCATTTCACGGCCAGGGCCCGGGTTTCCAGGGCCCGGCGGAAGAAGCCGGCCCCGTCGTTCTGGGCGGTCAGAGGCAGCGTGGCCATGGACACGGCCAGGGCCGGGAGCAAGGCCACCTGTTCCAGCCGCACGGCCACCCCGTAGGCGGCGATGGCCCCGGGGCCGAAGCGGCCCACGAACCAGTTGATGACGTAAATGCCCAGGCCCACGCTGGCCTGGTTCAGGGACGGCGGCACCACCTGGCCGATGAGTTCCTTCTGGAGTGCCCAGCGGGGCCGCAGGGCCGGCCAGAACCCGCGCCGGAAAAGGCAGGTGCGCTTCACCCGCCAGGCCATGTAGAAGAGGCTCCCCACCTGCACCAGGCCCGTGGCCAGGGCCAGGCCCATGACCCCCAGGGCCGGGAGCCCGAAGCCCCCCTCCACGAACCACCAGTCCAGGAAAAAATTGACCACCACGGCCGCGGCCAGGGCGTTGCGCATGCTGCGGCTGTCCCCCTGGGTGGTGAGGAAGGAATTGGTGATGGACTGCAAAAGAAAGATCGGGGAAAAGAGGAAAATCACGTCCATGTAGTCCAGGCACAGCGACAGGTATTCCCCCTCGGTCGCGCCCATGGAGCGGAAGGCGGGCCGGGAGATCAGCGGCCCCAGCACGGCCAGGGCGAGCCCCACGGCCGCCGAGAGGATCACGGCCTGGCCGGCCAGGCAGCGGGCCGTGCGTTCGTCGCCCGCGCCCAGGGCCCGGCCCACCAGGGCCGAGGTGCCGGTGGAGAGGCCGGCCCCGAAAGTGAACAGCACGAAGAAAAGCGGGAACGACAGCGACAGCGCGGCCTGGGCCAACGTGGAGACGCGCCCGGCGAACCAGGTGTCGGTGAGATTCAGCACGGTCTGCAGAAGCATGGCCACGGCCGCGGGCGCGGCGATCTGCCGCATCAGCCCCGGCAGCGGATCGCGGGTCAATTCCATGGGGGTCCTCCGGGACGGGCGGAACGTCGGGCGGCCCGCCGCCCCGGCGGCCGAGCCCTTCCGACTTCCCATAGTACCGCAATTCCATTTTTCCGCAAGCGGAAGAATCGCTACGCTATTTGGATATATTCCGGATCGCCTGTATGGCCAGGTCCGCCTCCTCGGCGGTATTGAAATGGGAAAAAGAGAAACGGACGGCCCCGCGCCTGGCCGTGCCGAAGGCCCGGTGCAGCAGCGGGGCGCAATGGGCGCCCGGCCGCACCGCGATGTCGTATTCTTCGGCGAGAATCGCGGCCGCCTCGTCCGAGGCCAGTTCGCCCACATTCAGGGCCACAATGGGCAGGCGCTGTTCATCGCCGTAGTGCCCATAGAGCGCCACGCCGTCGATATCCCGCACTCCCCGAAGGAAACGCCCGGCCGCGGCCGCGGCCGCGGCCAGGAGTTTTTCCGGGCCGTGCTCTTTGACATATTCCAACCCGGCCGACAGCCCGGCCAGCCCGTGCCCGTTGACCGTGCCCGCCTCCAGCCGGAGCGGCATCTCCGCCGGATGGTCCCGGTCGAACGTGTGGCTGCCGCTGCCGCCGACGATCAGCGGATTGGGCAGAAAGCGCCCGCTGAGGCACAGGCCGCCCGTGCCCTGGGGGCCGTACAGGGACTTGTGGCCCGTGAAGCACAAGGCGTCGATCCCCATTCGCTCCATGTCTATGTCCAGGAGGCCGGCGGTCTGGGCCGCGTCGACGATGAACACCAGGCCCCTTTCGCGGCAGAGCCGGCCGACCGCCTCGACGGGGTTGATCCGGCCGGTCAAATTGGAGCCGTGCCCCAGCACCACGGCGGCGGTGTCCGGCCGCAGGGCCTTTTCAATGTCGTCCGCCCCGTATCTTCCGTATTCATCCACGTCGACAATCGTGTATTGGCCGGCCCGGTACACCGGACGCAACACGGAATTGTGCTCCGCCGCGGTGGTGACGATGTGGCCTTTTATCGAGCCGATGGCGATGTTCAGCGCCTCGGTGACGTTGGACGTGAAGGCGACCCTTTCGCTGGCCCGGCAGCCGAACAGTTCGCCCGCCCGCACCCTGGCGTATTCCACGCAGCGGGCCGCGTTCAGGGCCAATTCGTGGGCGCTGCGGGAGGGGTTGCCGAAAGAATCCAGGGCCCGGAGGACCGCCTCCTTGACTTTCACAGGCTTCGGAAAGCTGGTGGCGGCATTGTCGAAATAAATCATGGCGGCCTCTGAGGCGACGCGTTCGCCCTTGACTGATTTTATATAGCTCATTATAATGGCAAACATATAAAAAATCTATAGGGGGGCGATGTGTCTCTTCTTTTGTCCAACTGTTCTTCCGGAGGCTGCGGAGCCAAAATCGGCCCGGCCGATTTGCGGGCATTTCTGCGCGACCTCCCGGTGACGGACGACCCCAACCTGCTGGTGGGCTTCGGCGGTTCCGACGATGCGGCGGTTTACCGGGTTTCTCCGGAGCTGGCCATGGTTTCCACGGTCGACTTTTTCCCGCCCATGGTGGATGATCCCCGCCTCTTCGGGCAAATCGCCGCCGCCAACGCTTTGAGCGACATCTACGCCATGGGGGCCACGCCGCTGTTCGCGCTGAACCTGGTGTGCTTCCCCCAGAAGATGGACAAAGCCGTCCTGGGCGAAATCCTGACCGGCGGCGCCGAGAAAATCAAGGAGGCCGGGGCGGCGCTCTGCGGCGGGCATTCGATATACGACCATGAGCCCAAATACGGCCTGGCCGTCACCGGCCAGGTTCACCCGGACCGGATTTTACAGAACAGCACCGGCCGGGCCGGCGACGCTCTCATCCTCACCAAGCCGCTGGGGGTCGGGCTGGTCATGTCCGCTTTACGGGCCGGCCTGGCCACGGACGAGGAATACGCGGCTGCCGCGGCGTCCATGACCCGGCTCAACAAATACGCCGCCGAAAAGTTTCGCGCTTTCCCGATCAACGCCTGCACGGACATCACCGGCTTCGGCTTATTGGTGCATGCCTCGGAAATGGCCGGAAGCGGCCATACCCTGACCATCGACTTCGATTCGCTGCCGCTGTTGCCGGGCGCCCTGAAATACGCCGAAGAATACCTGGCCACGGCGGCCGGGCAGCGCAACCGCAACCACCTGGCCGCCGAAGCGGATATGGCGGTTCCGGCGGCGGCCCAGGAGATTCTGTTCGACCCGCAAACATCCGGCGGGCTCTTGATCAGCCTGCCGGCCGACCGGGCCGAGGCTCTCTGCGCCGCAATCCGGAAAGACGACCCCTCCGCCGCCATCGTGGGGCTGGTTTCCGAGTATGCGGGCCGGGCGGTGGTGGTCGTTTGATTCATGGAGCCTGGGCTCCCTGAAGTGAAAATTTACCCCAGGCCCGGCCCTTCGGCGCCGGCCCAACACCGCCCGGAGGGAAATATGACATTTTTGGATATGACCGGCCAGCCCTGTCCCATACCGGTGATCGAGGCCAAGAAAGCCCTTAGGGCCGCCCGGCCCGGCGACATCGTCTCCATCCTGGTGGACAATGACATCGCCCGGCAGAATCTGCAAAAAATGGCCGAAGGGCTGGGCCATGGATTCAGCCATGAAAACCGGTATGACGGCCACATCCTGGCCTCCATAAAAATTACGGACGGCCGCCGCGTCACTGGCGATGAAGGGGCCGGGCTGGTGGTGGCCATCGGCCGCGACTCCATGGGGGGAGGCAGCGAGGAACTGGGCCAGGGCCTGCTGAAGAGTTTTATATTTTCATTGACGGAATTGGATGTTCCTCCGGAGCACATTCTGTTTTTTAACGGCGGGGTGCGGCTGAGCACGGAAGGGGCGGCCACCCTGGACGATCTGGCCGCGCTGGCCGACAAAGGCAGCCAGATCGGCAGCTGCGGGGCCTGCCTCGATTATTACCGGTTGGCCGGCAAGCTGGCCGTCGGCCAGGTCACCAACATGTACGCCATCGTTTCCACCATGGCCCAGGCCAGGAAGCTGATAAATTTATAAGCCGCCCATGGAAGTCGTCTTCACGTTTCACAACACGCACGAGGCCCTCAACAGCGAGCGGCTGCTTCTGGCCGGCGGCGTCAAGGTCAAGGTTATGGCTTTGCCCTCCAGCCTCGGCGCCGGCTGCGGTTTATGCCTGCGCGTGGCCTCGGACGATCTTGACGGATCGCGGCGTTTATTGCAGGAATCGGGTATATGTCCGCAGGCGGTCTACGCCAAAGGCCGGGAAAACGGTACAGTGGCATACACTCCGCTGAAAGAGCCCGGGGAACAAAGGGAAACCTGACGATGCCTGGCCTGGCGCTCGATAGCTGAATTGACGTCAGGTTTTTTCGCCGCCGGCCGCCTTGGCCGAAAGGCGCTTTATGGTCCTGACGAATTCCTTCACCACCGGAGAGGGCGGCTGGGATTTGCGCCGTATAAGGTAAAAATTGCGGCCGCCGCCCATAAAATCCAGCGGAACAAGTTTCATTCCCGGCAAAATCCAGGGCGCGCGGGCGGCCAGGCCGCTGATGACCGCCGCTCCCAGCCCGGCTCTGGCCAGGGCCAAAGCCGGCAGCAAACCTTCGACCTCGGCGGCTATGGTCAGCTTGGGCAAAAGGTCGGGCCGTTTGGCGAACGCTTTCAAAAAAGCGGCCTTGGTGCCGGAGCCGTCTTCCCTCATGATCAGCGGCCAGCCCGTGATTTCCTCCAGGGTGGTCGGCCGGGAGCCCAGCCGCTCGCACATGGCCTCGGTCGCCAGAAGGCTCAGGTCGTCGTGCGCGATGATTTCGGTGCCGAGTTCGGGAGAAACGTGACGCAGGCCCACCAGCCCGATATCCAGCTCGCCGTCGTTCACCCTCCGTATGACGCTTTCGGATTCCCCGGCCTTGAGTTTTATATGCACATTGGGATACATGGATGTAAAGGCCGAGAGGGCTTCCGGCAGGATGGCCATGGCCGGGAGGCTCGAAGCCCCGACCACCAGGCTTTCTTTCGGCCCGCCGCTTTGGCTGCCCAGGGCCCAGGCCGCCTCGCCGAGCGTTTCCAAGACGCTTCTGGCATACGGAGCCAGGATCAAAGCCTGGGGCAAGGGCTTGACCGACCGGGGCGTGCGGTCGAAAAGCTTGTAGCCGATGGAATCTTCCAACGTTTTCAGGCTGGCGCTGACCGACGGCTGGGCCATGCCGAAGGCGGCGGCGGTTTTGGACAAGCTTTTCGTTTCCAGTATTTTGATAAAAATCTCCAACCGCTTGACATCCACCGTACACCTCACAGGCCAATAGAGCGTTTTTCGATTCAAACGCCATGTACAAACCAAGCGAAACGCCGAAACATTCGGGCGCTTTTCATTTCACGCCTATGACCTTTAAGCGGAAAAGCGCTCTGGCCTACGCCCCCAAAGCCGTCTCAGCCACAGCAGGCTATCGAGCGGCCGTCGGTCAGATCGATCGACAGGTTGGCCAGATCCGGCGGCAACCGCATCGTCCGTCAAAAGCAGGCCCACCGTGTCGCGGCCGCCTTATGGTCATCGCAGTGACGGACAGGGCGGGTGATGAAATTTCACCGAAGGTCCACAATTACTTTATAAATACCATACGATATTTGGCGGGATTAATCCACCCCCGCGACCATCCGGCCCCGCTGGAGGTTGGTGAAGGCGCGAAGTATTAACCCGGCGACTTCAGAAGTCTGTTCCCGCCGCTGAAGTCCAGTGATTTCGGGCTTTGGCGAAATCACTGGTATGCCTTGTTTAGTTGCCGGAGTAATAGCGGAAGAGCGGAGTGTCCGCGGCTTCCACGGCCATACCTCTTACAGCGGATTGCTGGAAAAAGCCAAGGGGCTCGTGAATTCTCACGAACCCCTTGGCTTTCTGATGGTGGGCGATGCGCGATTCGAACGCGCGGCCTTTAGCTCCGGAGGCTAACGCTCTATCCAACTGAGCTAATCGCCCGCATGGGTCGGCCCGGCACGCGGCCGGTCGATCAGAAGATTATAGCCGAAACCGAATAAATGTCAATCGTCTTGACGTCGCGCCGCCGCTCCGGCCGCCTGTTTTTTGGACTGGCCTTAAAGCCCGGTTTTATGCTATACTCCGGTCATCAATTCCCTACAGAAGGGGAATTTTCGTGAACGGCCTCGCCGGCGCGGAAGAATCCTCACAGGAATCGGGCCTGGCTCAAAGCCAAGGCATAAGGAGTCTTTATCATGAGAGAACAAGTGGAAGCGGTGCTGGCCAAAGTTCGTCCCACCCTCAGGGCCGACGGCGGCGACATTGAACTGATCGACGTGAAGGACGGCGTGGTCCAGGTGAGCCTCACCGGCGCCTGCAGCGGCTGCCCCATGTCCCAGATGACCCTGAAGCACGGCGTGGAAAAAGCCCTGAAAGAGGCCATCCCCGAGATCAAGGCCGTGGTGCCGGTCAATAAATACAAAGCCGGCGGCTGCTGACGCCGCCCCCCCCTTTTTCCGCCGACGGCGAAAAGGGGGGCATTGTAAAAATCCCCCGACGACCCGCCAGGGCCGCCGGGGGATTTTTTTTATTCACGAAAACGCCGTCCGGTCTCCACGGCTTTTCCACATCCCCGGGCTATGCTGGTTCCATAGACGGCGCGGGAAACCGCCCCCGATCACGTTTTCCAAGGAGATCGCCATGATCATCGCCCATCTGCCCGCCGGATATCTTCTCACCAAGGCCCTGATGTCCGCCACCAAGACGACGTCCAGCGCCGGCCTGTGGTTCTGCGGCTTACTCGCCTCCGTCCTGCCCGATTTCGACATTTTGTGGTTTTACCTCGAGGGCGGGGTGCGGAGCCACCGCTGTTACCCCACCCACTGGCCCCTGTTCTGGCTGGCCCTGTTCGGGGCCGCGGCGGCCGTGCTCCTGATGCTGGGGAAGCGGAAGACGCTTATCTACCCGGCGGTGATGCTGGCCAACGTGCTCCTGCATCTGGTTCTGGACGGCCTGGCCGGGCCCGTCCTGTACGCCGCGCCGTTTTCCGAGGCCCGGATCCAGCTCATCCGCATCCCCGCGCTCTACGACTGGTGGGTGTGGAACTTCATCCGGCACTGGATATTTCAGGTGGAGGTGATGATCTGGGGCGTGGCCGCCTTGGTCTACGGCCTCAGTTCGTGGGAGGGGCGGCCGTCAGAGCGGGCGGGCGACGGGCGCTAAGACGGCCTTCGTGGCCCGGACCAGATCGGCCGGGGCCAGGAGGAACATCAGGCCCCGGCCGCCGGCGTTGACGATGATCCGGTCGTGGCCCATGATTTCGTCGAGGATGAAGACCGGATAATCCTTCCGGCCGCCCAAGGGGGAGCAGCCGCCGCGCTGATAGCCCGTCAGGCCCGGCAGCTCCTTCACCTTGACCAGGGCCACGCTCTTGTTGCCGCTGACCGCGGCCAGGGCCTTGAGGTCCAGTTCGCGGCCGGCCGGAAGGCAGACCTCCAGAACGCCGGTCTGGTCGCCGCGCGCGACCAGGGTCTTGTAGACCCGGTCCGGCGGCAGGCCCAGGTGCCCGGCCGCCGATTCGGCGGACAGGTCGTCCTCGTCCACTTCGAATTGGCGCAGTTCGTATTGGATGCCCAGCTCGTCCAGAAGGCGGGCGGCGTTGGTTTTCTTTATCTTGGGGGCGGCCATATACTCGTCCTCCTAAAAAATACCTTTTCCCACAACCGTCACCCAACGCGGCCGTGGTCAAGTTGGGCTATTAATCCGGCAACTATAGAAGTCTGTTCCCGGCCGCTGAAGTCTAGTGATTTCGGGCTTTGGCGAAATCACGGGTATGACTTATTCAGTTGCCGGAGTAATAATGCCGGCGCCTCTGGGCGTCCGCCAAGCTTTCGACACGGGACGCCCGATATTGCCGAGGTTCCGCGGTCGGAACCAGCTCGGCCGACCAAGCCGCGGCGGCTCTCCCCGTCACTCGGAGATGGGTCCAGGGCCATGCCCTGGCTTGAACCGGTAGCCCACGCCCCGGACGGTTTCCAGGAATTTCCCGGCCTCGCCCAGCTTCTGGCGGAGGCGGCGGAGATGGGTGTCCACGGTGCGGGCGTAATTTTCCTCCTGATAGCCCCAGACCGCCTCCAACAGCTGGCCCCGGCCCAGCACCCGGCCGGGCCGCTGGGCCAGGTAGTGCAGCAGCCGGAACTCCAGCGCGGTCAGGGCCACCGGCCGGCCCTGCCAGGCGACCTCGTGGGCGGCCGGGTCGATGACCAGGCCGTCGAAACGCAGAACCGCCTCCTCGGGCCGGCCGCCCTCGGGCTCGGCGGCGCCGGAGCGGCGCAGGAGGGCCTTGATGCGCAAGGCCAGTTCCTTGAGGCTGAAGGGCTTGACCAGGTAGTCGTCGGCCCCGGATTCGAAACCCCGCAGCCGGTCGGCCTCCTCGGCCCGGGCGGTGAGCATGATGATGGGGAGCTGCTTATAGCGGCGGTCGGCCCGCAGCCGGCGGCACAGCTCCAGGCCGTCCAGCCTCGGCAGCATCAGGTCCAGGACCAGGAGATCCGGGTTCAGGGCCAGGGTCCGTTCCAGGCCGGCCAGGCCGTCCTCGGCCCCGCTCACCTCATAGCCCTCGGCGGCCAGATGCATCAGCACCAGGTCCCGGATGTCGGGTTCGTCCTCCACCACCAGCAGGCGGGCTCGGCGTGCGGTCTGGTCCATTTTCGGCGTCCGTCCTCTCGCGAAACTTCCCGGGCCACTGTAGCACAAAAAAATCAGGATTTTCAAGGCCGCGCGATTGTCGCCCAAATGTCACCGGGCTGTAACCGGATTGTAACAAAACGGGGCTACACTTTTCATCATCGGGGCCGGCCAGCGGCCGGTCCCGGAAGGAACCACACCCAAAGGAGATCCCCATGCTTAGAAGATTGCTCACCCTGGCGGCCGTGATCGGCCTGATCTGCATCGCCCAGCCGGCCCAGGCCCAGGACCGGGACAAAACCCTGCGCCTGTCCGGCTCCACCACGGTCCTCCCCATCGCCCAGAAGGCGGCGGAGGTCTACATGAACCTCTACCCGGACCTGCGCCTGTCCGTCTCCGGCACCGGCAGCGGCGACGGCCTGAAAGCCATCGTCGAGGGCTCCACGGACATCGCCAACTCCTCCCGCGACCTGAAGGCCAAGGAAACGAAGCTGGCCGGGGAGAAAGGCATCACCCTGGTCCGCCACGCCGTGGCCCTGGATTGCGTCTCGGTCATCGTCAACCCCGCGAACCCGGTGCAGAACCTGACCCTGGCCCAGCTGCGCGCCATCTATAACGGCGAATACAAAAGCTGGCGAGATCTCGGCGGCGAAGACAAGCCCATCGTGGCCGTCAACCGCGACGTGAGCTCCGGCACCTTCGAGGTCTGGCTGGAAAAAGTCCTCCAGGGCGACCGCGTGCGGCCCGACGCCCAGGTGCAGGCCTCCAACGGCGGCGTGAGCCAGGCCGTGGCCGGCAACAAATTCGCCATCGGCTATGTGGGCCTGGGCTACCTCACCGGCCAGGTCAAAGCCGTGACCGTGGATGGCGTGGCCCCCAACGTCGCCGACGTCCGCAACAAAACCTACCCCCTGGCCCGCGAACTCTACATGTTCACCCGCCAGGGCGGCTCCCGGCTGGCCGACGACTTCATCGCCTTCCTCACCAGCCCCGACGGCCAGAAACTCGTGGAACAGGAAGGCTTTGTGCCGCTTCAGTAAATGAGGCCGGGGCTTTTGAAAAGGCCCCCCCGGAAGCCCCGGAGGAACCGGGCTTCCAGATCGCTGGCAAAATCCCGGCCATCAGGCCGGGATTTTGTTTGCATTCAGAAAACGGACTGGGCTGACGCATTATGGGAGCTGAAGCCGGGGACGGCCCGGGAACGGCGAATTTTTTCTTCGTCGCTCGTATTTTTTCGACAACGGCGTCGCTCCGCTCCGACACGTGTCGAAAAAATACGGCTCTCTACGAATAAATTCGCCATTCGTCAAAAAATCGTAATGCGTCAGCCCTGAGAAAACCGAATGGCCGCGTTGTGATATGCGGCCATTTGTGGTATGCTGAAATTACCTTAATACTCCGGCAACTAAATAAGTCATACCCGTGATTTCGCCAAAGCCCGAAATCACTAGGCTCCAGCGGCCGGGAACAGACTTCTAAAGTTGCCGGGTTAATAATGCGCGCCCCCTTTAAAGAAGTCGCCGGGAGAGGCCATTCCGGGTTGCCACCGACCGCCAACATTGTTGGCTATGCGGTTGGCGGCTTGGGTGGTGATTCAATTATTACCTAATATTATGCACCTAAAATCAATCTGTTGAAGCCGGCCAATCCCATTTTGGGGATATGGCCGGGTTGTTGCTTTTCTCCAAATCGAAAAGGGAGAGAGTGCCTATGGCCGCCGATTTTGTCATCACCCAATTTTCCACGCGCGGTGCCTCCGCTGAATCCGGCACCGAATCCGCGTCCCTGGTGGGACGCCTGTCCGGCCGACAGGTGCGGGAAGCGCCGGCCCCCCAGTCCCTCCTGAGCGACGCGGCCGAGGAACTGACCTTTTCCGTGGACAACACCGAGGAGCTGGAACTCAAGGAACGGCCGCAAAAAGAACCCGCCCCCAACAAGGGACTCCTGGAAAAGGTGAAATTTTTCCAGGAACTGATGTGGCAGCAGCAGGGCCCGCGGGACCGGCTCGGGCTGTTGCGTCGTTTTCTGGCGGCCAACCGCGATCCCGGCGCCGCTCTGGAAAAGGCCAAGGAACATTTTCCCGATCCCGCCCAGGCCTGGGCCGCCCTCAAAACCATCCAGGAAGAGATGGAGCGCGAGGGCGCCCCGCCGGAGGTCCGCCAGGCTGTGGACGCCGCCCTGGCCGCCCTGGAAGCGGAGGAAGGCCCCCGCATCCGGGCCGGCCTGGAGGGCGCCCTGGCCGGGGCCGAGTATCCCGGCCTGGGCCCACCCCTGGAACTGGGGGAGAGCTATCGCCGGGTCTCCTGCGACTTTCACGACCCGATGGACATGCTGGAACACGTCCTGGAAAAATTCGGGCCGGACCGCTTCGAGGAGGCCATGAATTTTCTCTCGAAATCCCTGGCCGGCGACCTCGGTTCCCTGGGCGACGGCCCGGAAAAGGCCCACCTGGAAACCGTGGGCCGGGGCCTGGGCCAGGTGCGGATTCTGAAAAGCGCCCACGCCCTGGGTGAACGCCTGCTGGACCGCTGGTCCCGCGTGCACGGGGTGACCGGCGGCGACCTGACGCCCCCGGCGTTATTGCGGGAGGTCATGAGTCTGGGGCGGGAAAGCTATCTGCCCCAATCCCGCCTGGAGGCCCTGGCCGGCCGGGCCCGGCCGCCGGACCTGGAGCGGGAGGTGCTGTTTCTGCAGGAGTTCCTGTCCACGGCCCGCGCCTTCAGTCCCCAGCTTTTCGAAAGTCCGGAAAACCGGATGAAATTCATCGCCGCGCTCCAGGAGACGGTGGACGCGGCCATCGCCCGGGAAGACGCCTACCTGGCATCGCTGGAGGAATGAGTATGGACCGGGAAATCGCTGAATTCGGACGCCGTCTGGGTCTGGGCCCCCTGGCCTTCCCGGAGCGGGGCCCCCTGGCCCTGGAAATCGAAAGCGCGGGCCGGCTGTATCTGGAGCCGGGCGAAGGGGAACTGTGGCTCTATCTGGCCGTGCCCCTGCCGCCGTATGACCGGGAAACCCTGCCCCGGGCCCTGGCCCGGGCGGGCTTCGAGTCGGCCCCGGCGTTCCCCCTGACCTGCGGCCTGACCGGGGACAGCTTGTTACTGCTGACCCGGCTGCCCGCGGCCCGGGTGACGGCCGGGGAACTGGAACGGGCCGCCGATTTTCTTATGCGGGAAATGGCGGCGGTCCAGGAGAGCGGCCGGTAGCGCCGTACAGTTTTCCAGAAGATCGTCCATTCGGACGATGCGCGATTTAATATTATCTTTTATTATATAAATCAGACATTTCACAACCGCACTGAACCCATCGCCAATCTCAGCCGCAAATCAACCGGGACACCGCGGCATGGCCCGCTCGCCTTATTGTCCGAGAGATATTTTATGGCTATAAATCTCCTCGATCCCCATCTGGGGGTTCAGAACATCTTGGCCCCCCAGGCCGAGGGCGTCCGCCTGCCCCACCCCCGGGCCCTGGCCCAAACCGAGGCCGCGGAGACCGGCCTGGCCGAGTTGTATCGGCTGCCCACCTGCCGCCATCTGATCCTGGCCCACCTCCGGCCCCGGGTGCCCGACGAGGAGCTGCTGCGGCCGGACCTTCTGCACCGTAACCTCGAAGGCGCCCTGGAAGCGCTGCGCGGGGCCCGCCATCCCGATGTCCGCCGCTTTGTGCGCGACGACCTGGGGCCGCTTCTGGAAGACCACCAACTGCTTTCGGCCTACACCGGCCTGATGTTGGGAGGCTGAACATGACCGCCGAGGAGCCCCGCCTGAGCGAAGGACAGTGGACGGCCCTTTCGGTGCTGGGTTTCCTCTACCTGCGCCTGGGCGACTGGGAGCGGGCCGAGCGGCTCTTCAAAGCCCTGGACGCCCTTCGGCCCGGGGATGGGTCCGCAGCCGCCAGCCTGGCGGCCGCGGACCTGGGCCGGGGTGACTGGAACGCGGCCCTGGAGCGCCTGGACCGGCTCCCGGCCGACGCCGGCCACCACGTCCGGCTGATGAAGGCCCAGGCCCTGTGGCGCCTGGGCCGGAACGGGGAGGCCGAGGCGGTGATGGCCGAATACCTGGCCGCCGCCGGTCCCGGGGAGGCCGGGTCATGAGCCTGATGGCCAACGTGCGGTACACGGTGGGGCTTTTCACCCGCCACAACGACCTGACCCTGGTGGCCCTGATGGTGGCGGTCATCGCGTTGATGATCCTGCCGATGCCCACCTTCCTGGTGGACGCCCTGATCGGCACCAACCTGGCCGTCTCGTTCCTGATCCTGATGATGACCATGTATGTCCGGACGGCCCTGGACTTCTCCTCCTTTCCCACGGTGCTGCTCTTCACCACCCTGTTCCGGGTGGGCCTGAACATCACCACCACCCGTCTGATACTCCTCCAGGCCGACGCGGGGGAGATCATCTTCACCTTCGGCGAATTCGCGGTGGGCGGCAACTTCATCGTCGGGGCCGTGGTCTTCATCATCCTGACCATCGTCCAGTTCCTGGTCATCGCCAAGGGGGCCGAGCGGGTGGCCGAAGTGGGGGCCCGCTTCACCCTCGACGCCATGCCCGGCAAGCAGATGTCCATCGACGCCGATCTCCGGGCCGGGGTCATCGACATGGCCGAGGCCCAGAAGCGGCGCGAAAGCGTCAGCGCCGAAAGCTCCATGTACGGGGCCATGGATGGGGCCATGAAGTTCGTCAAGGGCGACAGCATCGCCGGCCTCATCATCGCCGTGGTCAACATCGTCGGCGGCACCCTCATCGGGGTGCTCCAGAACGGGATGACCGCCGGGGAGGCCTTGCAGCTCTACGGCATCCTGACCATCGGCGACGGCCTGGTCTCCCAGATCCCCTCGCTGCTGATCGCCATTTCCGCCGGCGTTCTCATCACCCGCTCCGGGGACGAGACCGACAATGTCGGCGCCCAGATCGGCGGTCAGATCTTCGCCCAGCCCAAGGCCCTGACCGTGGCCGGGGCCCTGGTCTTCCTCTTCGCCCTGATCCCGGGCTTCCCCAAGCCCCAGCTGTTCACCCTGGCCGGTCTTCTCCTGATCATCGGCCGGACGCTCAACTACATCAGCCGGGCCCCGGCCGAGCCGGATTATGAAAAGCAGCTCTCCCAAACCCTGACCCCGGCGGCCGAGCCCCGCAAGACCCCGGCCCGGCCCGGGCAGCCGCGCGACGAGTTCGCTCCGGTGGTGCCCATCATCCTCGACCTTTCGCCGGCCCTCATCGGGAGCCTGAGCTACGAAAGCTTGAACGAGGATCTGGCCGCCCTGCGCCGGGCCCTGTATTTCGACCTGGGGGTGCCGTTCCCGGGCATCAACATCCGGCCCAACCCGGGGCTGCCGGGCCTGGCCTACGTGCTCCAGCTCAACGAGATTCCCGTTTCCCGGGGGGAACTCCTGGCCGGCCGCGTCCTGGTCACGGAGAGCCCGGAAAACCTGGCCCTGCTGGGGCTGACCGCCGAGGAGGGCCAGAAATTCCTCCCCGGCCTTCCGTCCCGCTGGCTGCCGGCGAGCGAGGGGCCGGTGCTGGCCAAGGCCGGCCTGGGCTTCATGACCCATTCCCGCATCCTGGCCTACCACCTCTCCCTGGTCCTGGCCCGCCACGCGGGGAGCTTTCTGGGCCTTCAGGAGACGAAATTCCTCCTCGACAAGATGGAGGAGCGGGCCCCGGATCTGGTGCGGGAGGCCACCCGGCTCCTGCCCGTCCAGCGCATCGCGGAAATCCTCCAGCGCCTGGTGCAGGAGCGCATCTCCATCCGCGACCTGCGCGGTATTCTCGAGGCCCTCATCGAGTGGAGCCCCAAGGAAAAGGATTCCATCATGCTGGTGGAATACGTGCGCGGCAATCTCAAGCGGCAGATCAGCTACCAGTATTCCGGCGGCCAGAACCTCCTGCCGGCCATTCTGCTGGAACCCCAGGTGGAGGAGGCCGTGCGCAAGGCCGTCCGCCAGACCTCGGCCGGGGCCTTCCTGGCCCTGGACCCGGAGACCAGCCGGCACATCATCGGCGCGATCCAGGCCCTGGCCGACAAATACCGGGGCCAGGAACAGAAGCCGGTGCTTTTGGCCTCGATGGACATCCGCCGCTATCTGCGCCGCCTGATCGAGGCCGAATTCTACGAACTGCCCGTGCTGTCCTACCAGGAACTGACGCCGGAAATCTCGGTGCAGCCGGTGGACCGCCTGGGCGGCTGGTAGCCATTCAGGATTCAAAACGCGGGGGACCCGCGCTTTGAATCCTGAATGGCTGCGCCGGGGAGGATTGCTCCGCAATCATCATTTGATGATTCACAAGTAAGGCGACCGCCGGCCGGGGAAAAGGATAATTATGGAAGCCACCGCCCTGATGTACGTTTCCCGGGCCATGAGCCTGGTGCTCATCCTCTCGATGCCGCCCATCGTCGTGGCCTCGGTGGTGGGCCTGGCCCTGAGCCTCTTCCAGGCCATCACCCAATTGCAGGAACAGACCCTGACCTTCGGGGTCAAGCTCATCGCCGTGGTGGTCACCCTGTTTCTCACGGCCGGCTGGTTCGGCGCGGAAATCCTCCGCTTCTCGCGGGAGATTTTCGACAAGTTTTACCTCATCTGAGGGGAAAACCCATGGACTGGCTGGAAATGGCCGATCTGCCGGAGGTGCGGCCCCACCTTCTGGCCGTGCTGCTGGGCCTGCCGAGGCTGATGATGCTCCTGACCGTGGCCCCGTTCCTGGGCGGCCAGCTTTTGAGCGGCCAGCTGAAGGCCTCGGTGCTCTTCGCCCTGTACCTGGTGGTCCACCCGCTCCTGTGGTCCCAGGTGCCGCCCGAGGCCGGCTGGTCGGCGGCCTGGTTCCCGGTCTATCTGGGCCTGGCGGCCAAGGAGGCGGTGGTGGGCTTCATGATGGCCTTCGCCGCGGGCATGGTCTTCTGGGCCGTGCAGAGCGCCGGGTTCCTGATGGACAACCAGCGGGGCGCCTCCATGGCCGCCGGGCCCGACCCCCTCTCCGGGGAGGAGACCAGCCCCCTGGGGTCCCTCCTGTTCCAGTATCTGGTGGTGCTGTTTTTCATCAGCGGGGCTTTCGGGAGTTTTCTGGCCCTGTACTACGAGTCCTACCGGTTCTGGCCGGTCTTCGCCTGGTGGCCGCCGATGACGGCCGAGGTGCCCCTCTTTTTCGGGGGCCTGGTCGACTGGCTGATGCTGGTGATGCTCCTTCTGGCCGGGCCGGTGGTGGTGGCGTCCCTGATGACCGACGTGGCCCTGGGCCTCATCAACCGCTTCGCCTCGCAGTTGAACGTCTACATCCTGGCCATGCCCATCAAGAGCGGGCTGACCATGTTTCTGGTGCTGATCTTCCTGGCCCTGTTCACCCGCCAGGCCCCGTCCCTGTTCGGCGACCTGGGCCAGGCCGTCCTGGGGCTGCGAACCGTCTGGCCCGGCCTCTGAGGGTTGTCGGGGGCGGCAATTCAGCCCCGACCGCCAAGCCGATCGGGACATACTGAAAATAGCCTGTCGCCCCGAAGTGGGCGGCGGAGCGAAGCGACCGGTGGATAAGGGCGACCAGGCCGGCCGGCGGGCAAAAATCGCATTTTTTGCCCGGCTCCGACCAAGCCCGCCAAGCCGATCAGGATATAACAAAAATGACCGAAAAGACCGAACAACCCACCCCCAAACGGCTCCGCGAGGCCCGGGAAAAAGGGGAAGTGCCCAAGAGTCCGGAGGTGCCCTCCGCCCTGGTGGTGCTCGTGGTGGTGGTCTATTTCATGGTTTGGGGCGAGGATATGTTCCGCATAGTCACCGAAATGGCCGTCGGCGTCTTCGACCAGATGGACCAGCCCTTCGAGGAGGCCCTGAGCCGGGCCGCCGGGTATGTCATCGAGGGCTCGCTGCGGATTCTGGCCCCGCTGGTCGTCCTGGCCGTGGCGGCGGCCCTCCTGGCCAACCTGTCGCAGGTGGGGGTCCTTCTGGCGTTCAAGGGGGCCCTGCCGAAAATGGAAAACCTCAGCCCGGGCCGCTGGTTCAAGAAGACCTTCGCCAAGAAGAACGCCCTGGAACTGGTCAAGAATCTCCTGAAGGTGGTGGTGCTGTCCGGGGCGGTCTGGCTGGTGCTCAAAGACCGTTTCCGGGAGCTCTTCGTCATTCCGGAGCGGGACCTCGACGCCCTGTGGGCCGTCCTGACCGGCGCCTGTCTGGATCTGGCCCTGAACGCGGCCGTGGCCTTCGCCGTCCTGGCCGCCGTCGATTACGTCTACGAGCGCTTTCACTTCACCAAGGAACACCTGATGACCAAAGACGAGGTCAAACGGGAATACAAGGAGATGGAAGGCGATCCGCTCATCAAGTCCAAACGGCGGCAACTGCACCAGGAACTGGCCAACCAGGACACCCTGGGCCGGGTGCGCCGGGCCAAGGTGCTGGTCACCAACCCCACCCACGTGGCCGTGGCCCTGGATTACGACCCGGAACGGACCCCCTTGCCGGTGGTGCTGGCCAAAGGCGAGGACCACCTGGCCCGGCGCATGATGGCCGTGGCCCGGGAAGAGGGCATCCCCGTTCTGCGCCAGGCCTCCCTGGCCCGCCGACTGTACGAGGACGGGCGCGAAGACGCCTGCATCCCCCGGAACCTCCTGGCGCCCGTGGCCGAGGTGCTGCGCTGGGTCCAGGCCCTCCGGGAACAACGGTGAACGCCATGACCGGCCAATCGCCTCCGCCCGCAATCCCGACGGGGAACATCGCCCCGGAGCCGCCGGACGGAACGGACCGCCTGCTGGAAACCCTGATCGATCTCTGCGACGCCCTGGCCTGGGACCGCCCGGCCAGCGAGGCCGAGCTCTACCGCCTCACCGCCCGGACCGCCGGCCCGCCGCCCCTGGTCCGCCTGGCCGAGGCCTTCGGTCTGATGCTGGTCAAGCTGGAGGCCCGCAAGATGCACCGGGAAAACCTCATCCGGGAACTGGCCGAAAAGAACCTGGCCGTGACCGAGGCCCGGGACCTCCTGGCCCGGCGCAACCAGGCCCTGAACCAGGCCGTGTACGAAACCTACGGCCCCCGCCAGATGGTGGGCCAGTGCCCGGCCATCCGGAGGGTGACCGAAATGGCCCTGTCCATCGCCCGGCGGCCCATCAACACCATGATCCTGGGCCCCACCGGCGCGGGCAAGGAGGTCGTGGCCAAGATGATCCACTACAACTCCGCCCGGCGGGAGGGCGACTTCATCGCCGTCAACTGCACGGCCATCCCCGAGACCCTGTTCGAAAGCGAGATGTTCGGCATCGAAAAAGGGGTGGCCACGGGCGTCAACCAGCGGCGGGGCCTGATCGAGGCGGCCAGCGGGGGCACCCTGTTCCTGGACGAGCTGGGCGAGATGAGCCTGGCCAACCAGGCCAAGCTTTTGCGCGTGCTGGAGGAAAAGGCGGTGCAGCGGGTCGGCGGGGCCAGGCCGATTCCGGTGGACCTCCTGGTCGTCTCGGCCACCAACGCCGATATCTTCACGGCCTTGGAACACAAGCGGTTCCGGGAGGACCTCTATTACCGCCTCAACGTGGCCGAAGTGCGGCTGCCCCCCTTGAGGGACCGGGGCGACGACGTGCTTTTGCTGGCCCGCCTGTTTCTGGGCCGCCACGCCGCCCGCCTGGGCCGGCCGCCGCTGGATCTGGCGCGGGAGGCGGCGGCGCTCCTGCAGCGCTATCCCTGGCCGGGGAACGTCCGGGAACTGAACAACGAAATGGAGCGGGCCGCGGCCCTGACCGTGGGCGAGATCATCACCCCCGAGGACCTCTCGCCCCGCCTGCGCGGGGAGGAACAGCCCCGGGAAACGGAATGGCGGCGGCCGCCGGAGTTGAAACCGGCCGAAACCGGCCCGGTGCTGCAAAACCTCGAGCGGCAGGCCATCGTGGAAACCCTGGCCCGCCACGGGTCCAACAAAACCCGCGCGGCCCGGGAACTGGGGCTGTCCCGCGAGGGCTTGCGCAAAAAACTCAAACGCCTGGGGCTGGACTGACCGATGTCGCTGCGGAGCAAATTGCTGGGTCTCCTGGCCCTGTCGGTGGGGGTGGCGGTGGTGCCGTACAGCTTCTACGCCGCCGCCGGCCTCAAGGAGCGCTATCAGGAGACGGCCCTGGGCAACCTCCGCAACGTGTCCACCCTGGTCCGGGACAATCTCGGGTCCCGCTACCTGGCCTACCTGACCGGGCAGGTGGTGGAGGTGATGCGCCAGAAGGAGACGCTGCGAAAGATCGGGCTCTTCGTCAGCCGCAACTGGGAGGACCTGGCCGCCCTGCCGGACGAGCCGCGCCGGCATCTGATCGAAAACCAGGTGGGGCACCTCAGCGGCCTGGGCCTCCTGGTCACCCGGGTGGACGCCGACGGCGGTCTCTCCCCGCCCCTGGACCGCTTCCGGCGGATAGACGACTGGGCCGGGCTCGAAGATTTCACCGGCCGGTCCCTCAAGAGCCGCATCGAGGACACCCTGTCCCCGGACGGCGAATTCGTGGTCTTCACCGCCCGGCTGGCCGGGCGGCCCGAAACCGTCTTCCTGGCCCTCCTCCTGCCTCAGGCCGGGCCGGGCCGGGCCCTGGTGATCGTCAGCCCCCTCACCGATCCGGGCCTGATCGGGGCCGGCGGGGTCCGGTCCATCGTCGCCGGGCTCCAGGCCCGCTTCCAGGAACTGAACCTGCAGCACCAGGCCGGGGTGGCCCTGATGGACGGCCAGGGGCTGATCCTGGCCCACCAGGGCTCGCGGGAAAACGCCGCCCTGCCCCGGGCCCTCCTGGAAGAGGCCCGGCGGGACGGGGGCCTGGAACGGACGGTGGCCCTGGGAGAGGCGGACGGGCCGCGGGTGCTGCTCCACCTCCAGTATTTCAAGCCTCTGGACTGGTTCATCGCCCTGAGCGTGCCCGAGGCCGCCGTGTCCCGGCCGGCCCAAACCGTGGCCCGGCAGGTGCTGCTCCTGGGTTTCCTGATTATGGGCCTGACCCTCCTGACCGGCTTTTATTTCGCCACCCGCCTGACCCGCCCGCTGAAAAGCCTGAGCCTCAAGGCCCTGGACCTGGCGGCCGTGGATTTCAGTTCGCCCGGGGCCGAGGCCGCCCTGGTCCGGGACCTGCCCCGGGAAGGGGGCGACGAGGTGGGCCGGCTCTCGGCCGCCTTCCGCCAGATGGGGCAGGCCTTGATCCAAAACGTCCGGGAGCTGATGGCCGCCACCGCCGTCAAGGAGCGGCTGGAGGGCGAACTGGGGGCCGCCCGGGAGATCCAGCTGGGGATCCTCCCGCCCCCCGAGCCCTGGCCCGGCGACCAGGCCCTGACGGCCCGGGCCCTTATCCAGCCGGCCAAGGAGGTGGGCGGGGATCTGTACGACTTTTTCACCGCCCCGGACGGCCGGCGGGTCCTGGTCATCGGCGACGTCTCGGACAAGGGGGTTCCGTCGGCCCTGTTCATGGCCATGGCCGTCACCCTGGTCCGCCAGACCGTCATGGGGCAAAACCTGGGCCCGGCCGAGGCCATGACCCAGGTCAACGCCCGGCTGTGCGCCGGCAATCCCGGGTCCATGTTCGTGACCCTGTTCATCGGCCTGTTCGATCCCCGAAGCGGGGAACTGGAATACGCCAACGGCGGCCACTGCCAGCCTTTGGCGGCGAGGGTGGCGGCCGGCGGGCCGGCCGGGCTCCGGTCCCTGGAGGGGCTCAGCGGCCCTCTGGTCGGGGCCCTCGACGGCTGGACCTACACCGCCTGCCGCGACCGCCTGGAGCCGGACGAAATCTGCCTTTTGTACACCGACGGCATCACCGAGGCCCAAAACGGGGCCGGCGAGTTTTTCGAGCTGGGCCGCCTGGAATCCTTGCTCCGGGCCGGGGCCGACCTGGGGCCGGCCGAACTGAACCGGCTTGTGTATGACCAGGTGCTGGCCTTCCGGGGCCCGGCGCCCCAGTCGGACGACATCACCCTCGTCTCCTTCACCGCCCGGCGGGCGGCCGGCTGAAATACAATTCCGGCCGGTTGGCGCCAACAGAGTTGCCGCCCAAAGGTCTTCGGGCCGCCCACCGGGCGGCCGTCCGCCTTCCCAATAAAAGGCGGCGGCGGGACCACGCCATCCGCAACACCAATCCGGACAAGGCTTGGCGGACGGCCGTCATTCCGTTCACGGCTTGGCCCGCCCTTTGCTCTTCTATCTGGGCGTCCCCCGCCCACTTTCATCACCCCGAGGAGGAACCCATGCCCTTTACCGAAGACGACCTGAAAAAACAAGACCGGCAAGTGACCGAACTCCGGGAGGAGCTGTCCCGGCTCAACAGCCTCTTCGATCAGCGTATGAAAGAGGCCGGCGCCTCCGAAGCCGAGTTGAAGACCCTGGATGCGGACCAGCAGCCTCCGGAAGTGAAACGGGCCCTGGAGGAGGTCCGGGCCGAAGCCCGGCGCGAAGGCGAGCGGCGCCGGGCCCAGGCCCAGCCGCCGGCCGCCCCCACGGGGCGGCCCGCCGGACAGCGGCCGGGCGCCATCAAACTGTGAGCCGCGAGGGCGGTTTTCACGAAGGAGGCCATCATGGCTATAGATACTATTGGCCTTAATAAAATCAACACCATGATCGACCTGGGGCCCACCCAGAGCATCCAGTTGCTGTTCGCCAAACTGCAGCTGGCCATGGCCGAACAGAGCAAGACCCAGGCCATGGGCTACATGGACGCCATCACCGAGTCCCAGGAAAAGAGCAAGGAAGTGGCCGCGATGATCCAGCAGTGCCGGGAACTGCAAAGCCAGGCCAAGAACGAGCAAGGCGGCGGCTATGTCGACAAGACGACCGGGGAAACCCTCACCCAGGAGCAGTACAACGCCAAATACAACGAACTGGTGGCGAAATACTCCCCCCCCCGCACCATCTTCTCCTCCTGGTCGGCGGGAGCCGACGTCGGTTACTCGGTCTGTAAACTACCGTACTCATCAATGGGAGTGATGAGGGCCAAAGAGGAAATGGCCGCCCAATACTCGAAAATGGACAGCGACGAGACCGCCATCCCCCCGGAGATCAGGCAGTTCATGGCCGACAACGGCCTGGCCCTCGACAAGGCCAACGGCGGTCTGTTCTTCGACAAGGACGGCTGGGAGGTGAACATCACCTCCCTCCGGAATTACCAGGAACAGCTCGGCGCGGACACCCAGCAGAAGATGGTCTTCATCCAGGACTTCATGGGGCAGTACAACTCATATCTCCAGGGCGCCAACAGCGCCATCCAGCAGAGCAACCAGACCCTGAGCACCATCGCCAGGGGCCAGTGACCAGGAGGACACTATGGCCATAGATACTATTGGTCTTAATAAAATCAGCAGCCAGATCGACCTGGGGCCCACCCAGAGCATCCAGTTGCTGTTCGCCAAACTTCAGTTGACCATGGCCGAACAGTGTAAGACCCAGGCCATGAGTTACATGGACGCCATCACCGCCTCGCAGGAAAAGAGCAAGGAAGTGGCCGCCATGATCCAGAAGTGCCGGGAACTGCAAAGCCAGGCCAAGAACAAGGAGGGCGGCGGCTATGTCGACACGAAAACCGGCAAATCCTACACCGCGGAGGAATACAAGACCCTGGAGGACCAGAAATACAAGGAGTATCTGGCTTCGAAAGGCTATCCCGACAACCCGATCACCCGCTCCCTGTACGGGCTCGGCCTCGAAAAAGAGCTGAAGGAGACCTATAAAAAAATGGACAAGGACGAGACCGCCATCCCCCCGGACATCAAGAAGTTCATGGAGGACAACGGCCTGGCCCTCGACAAGGCCAACGGGAGCCAGTATTTCGACAAGGACGGATGGGAGGTGAACATCACGTCCCTCCGGAACTACCAGGAACAGCTCGGCGCGGACACCCAGCAGAAGATGGTCTTCATCCAGGACTTCATGGGGCAGTACAATTCGTACCTCCAGGGCGCCAACAGCGCCATCCAGCAGAGCAACCAGACCCTGACCGCCATCGCCCGGGGCCAGTAAAGGAACATCACCATGACTGTGCAAGCGAACAGAAAAGAGCTGACCCCCGAGGAAGTGCGGGCCATCATGGCCGGCCTGGACGACGGCCTGACCAACGCGGACCTGGCCGGCATCACCGGCGACCAGTTGGAATCCCTGTATGCCCTGGGCCACAGCCTCTACGTCACCGGGCAGCATCAGGACTCGGGAACCATCTTCCAGGCCCTGTGCCTCTATGACTACACCCAGCCCCGTTTCTGGATGGGCCTGGCCGGGTCCCAGCAGGCGATAGGTGAATACCAGAAGGCCGTGGACGCCTATTCCATGGCCGCCGTGGCCGACGGCATGAAGGATCTCAGCCCCTTCTATTACGCGGCCATCTGTTTCCTGAAAATGGGCGACGCGGAATCGGCCCTGGGTTCCCTGGGCGGGCTGGCCGGCCTGGCCGACGAGGGGGACGCGGAGCACGAAGCCTGGTTGGCCAAGGCCAAAAACCTGGCGGAGGTCATCCGGCGGCCGGCCCCGGCGAAAGAGTAGGTGGGCCATGAGCGCGGTCAATCCCCCGGGCGGTTTCAACATTCTGACCCGTGATCTGCTGAAGTTGACCACCGCCGACCCGCCCGGCGGCGCGGGCGACGTACCGCCGCCGGATCTGGATTCGTGGCTGGATCTGCCCCCCGGAAACCAACTGCCCACCCTCCCGCCCTCCGGCCGGATGCTGGGCGGCCTGTCCCTGGAGACCCTGGTTGCGGCTCTCAACAACGAGGAACGCAAAACCGCCACCAAGACCGGCCTGGAAACCCTGGAGGCCAAGGCCCAGGAACGCCAGGAGGCTAATCAGAAGAGGCTCGACGAACTCATCGAGCGGCTGGAAAAGATGCGCGCCCGGGGGCCGCTGGAAATTTTCCTGAAAATATTCAAGATCATCGCCCTGGTGGTCAGCGCCATCGCCTCCGTCGCCACCATCGCCGCCGGGGCGGTCACCGGCAACCCCCTGCTGGTGGCCGCGGGAGTTTTCATGGCCGCCATGGTCCTGGATTCCATCATCGGCGAGGCCACCGACGGCAAGGTCAGCATCGCCGCCGGGGTCACGGCCCTGGCCAAGGCCTGCGGGGCCGGCGACGAAGCCGCCAAGTGGATCGGCTTCGGCGTGACCATCGGCCTGGCCGTCATCGGGGCCGCCCTCAGTTTCGGGTCGGGCTTCGCCTCCAGCGCCTCCAAGCTCAGCGCCGAAGCGGCCACCATGGCCATGCGGATCGTCCTCACCTCCTCGCGGGTCGCCAACTTCGCGGGCGGCGTCCTGGCCCTGGGCACGGGCGCGGGCGCCGTCGGCGAGGCGGTGCTCGATTACCAGACGCAGCAGAGCCACGTCCGGACCAAGGAACTGGAGGCCATTCTCCAGCGCCTCCAGACGGCCATCGAGAACGAGCAGGATTTTCTGGAAATCATCATGAAGAAATACCAGGACCTGATGGGCAAGGTCACCGATATCGTCAAGGACAACAACGAAGCGCAAACCCAGATCCTGAGCGGCGACTTCTCCGCGCCGCCCATGGCCTAGAGCCAGTTTTGACAACCAGGCCGTGAGGTGTTCCATGAGTATAGATTTCACCAATAAAACCAGCATAATGAGCGCCTACAACCTCACCGGGGAACAGTACGATCTCCTGGTGGCGGATTTGGAGAAATTGACCCCGGCCGAGCTTCAGGCCCTGAGCGACGATTTCGTCCTGACCTGGAAAACCGTCCGCGAAGAGGGCGCCTCCCTGGACTACCGGCCCGATCTGCCTCCGCCGGACGTCAAGGCCCTGCGGAAGATAACCGACTGGGTCAGCGGAGCCGCGCCCTCGCCGGGGGCGGCCATCATGGCCGCCATCACCGATATTTCGGCCGACCAGCGGCGGCAGAACAAGGACATAATGATCCAGGAGTCCATGACCATTGTGGAGACCATGGAGAAGCAGGCCCGGGAGCTCAAGAACAAGGCCATCACCCAGCTGGTCATGGGCATTGTCAGCGGCACGGTGACCATCGCCCAGGGCGCGGTGGCCATCGGCATGAGCGCCAAGGCCCCGAAGGCGCCCGGAAAAGACGCGCAGGCCGGGGGGCCGGAAATGGCCACGTATAACCGGCAATTGGCCGCCCACACGGCCAAGGTCCAGGGCGTCACCGGTTCCCTGGAGGGCCTGGGCAGGGCGCTTTCCTCCTCGGGCCAGGCGGCGGGCGGCTTCTACGATTCCACCATCAAGGAAATGGACGCGGACATCGAGAAAATGCGGGCCGCCGTCGAAAACCTCCGGAGCCTGAACCAATCCTTCACCGAACTGATCCAGAAGTCCCAGGGCAGCTACGACAGCATCCAGCAGGCCATGACCCAGGCCCGGAATAAAATCCTGGGATAATTATCACTCCGGCCACTGAAAAAGTCATCCCAGTGATTTCGCCGAAGCCCGAAATCACTGGACTTCAGCGGCCGGGAACAGACTTCTAAAGTTGCCGGGTTAATAATATTTCTATAGAGGCGACGAGGGGTTTATGATATACTAGTGTCTAATTGCGTAAATTACTGATAGTATTTTTGAGCTGTGAGCCCTTCACCTCACGTTTGCGCCAGATAAAAGGTTCTGCCTTGTCGTTATGGACTTCAACAAACTCCCCAATGGCTACAGCCAATTCTTCGCA
>JAVBQN010000078.1:0-27528 GCA_031549025.1 Candidatus Adiutrix sp.
CTTCACCCAACTGGGTTTGCGCACCATGGCCAACGATAGGGTCATCGGCAACTTCGGGCTGGGGCAGCGTTTTTTCCCGGCCGATAATTTGGCCTTTGGGTATAACACCTTTATCGATCAGGATTTTTCGCGCAACCACACTCGCGGTGGTGTCGGCCTGGAGGCCTGGTATGACTGGTTGAGGTTGTCCGGCAACTACTACACGCCGCTGTCCGGTTGGAAAGATTCGAAGGATTACGACGCCCGATTGGTGGAGGAGCGCCCGGCCGAGGGGTTTGACGCCCGGCTGACCGGGTATTTGCCGTTCTACCGCAACCTGGCGGTGACGGGTGGTTATGAGAAATGGAAGGGTGACCACGTCGGTTCCTTTGGCAGTGACGACGTGGTGCAGAAAGACCCGAAGATTTGGAGTTACGGGCTGGAATGGACGCCCGTGCCCGCCTTTGCCGCTTCCGTGAACCAGCGGCATAGCGGCGGGCACGACGAGACCCAGTTCGGGCTGACTTTCAATTACCACTTCGGGATGGACTGGGAGGATCAGCTATCCCCGGCCATGGTGGCCGAGATGCGCACGGTTGATGGTTCGCGGCATGAGTTCGTGAACCGGCAGAACGAGATCATCCTGGCCTACCAGGCCAAAGAGGGCGCCTATAATATAGTGCTGGTGGGGGCGGTGGCGGGGCTGGTGAACGTGTTTGAGTTCCGCCTGACCAACGGCTTTGGCGAGCCGGCGGCCGGGCAGATGGTTCGGGTGAGCGCCAGCGACGGGGTGAACGTGCTGCCGGCCGGTGTTTTGACCACTGACGCCAACGGGGCGGTTCAGGTGGAACTGAAAAGTCCGGGCGGTGCGGCCCTGGCGACCACGGTCATGTTGGTCGCCGGGAAGAGCAGCCGCAGCTTCAACTTGAATTTGGCGGCGGTAGTTGGTGGTTCCCTGACGGCGGCTCACGAACAGAATTTGGTCAGTTCCACAGTCGAGTTGACCTTCACCTTGACCGGGGTGACGCCGCTGAGCGGGCAGACGGTCACCTGGAGCATACAGAGCGGTTCCGGCACCTTCTCGTCCGGCACTTCCACCACCAATGCCGGCGGTGTGGCCACGGTTAACCTGACCGGGACGGTCACTCCAGGGCCGGTGACGGTGCGGGGCACCGTGCCCGGTGGTTATTACGCGGAAACGACGGTGCGGTTCGGTATTTTGAGCGGCGCCCTGACGGTGGTTCCGCAGACCGCCGGCGGCGATATCGTTGTTTCCGACGGCAACACCGTCTTGAAGGCCACGTGTGGCACAGGTACCATGTTCGATGACGGTTCCGGGGCGGTGGCCTACACCGGTGATCTTTCCGGGCTGACGGTGAATTGGAGCAAGGTCGGTGACTACATTTACACTCAAACCGGGGCCGCCACCAGTCCTCCATCTGGGGCGCTGTCAGCCTCAACCGGCACGATGAGCGCTTCGCCGTTCAGCGGGGCCGCTATCAACTCGGGCGTGGCCACGGTGACTTTTACACCCGATGTGGCCAGCGGCACGGGCGGCGGTGTTCAGGTTCAGGCCGCGCTGGCCGCGCCGCATACGGCCAGCGGCACGGTGAATGTTGGGGTTGGTTTTGATCCGAATTGGTCTGACAACAGCAACCCCAGTGGTTGGACCAGTGCGGTTTCAACTGCTGGCGGGACGGGGGACTTGGGTAATCCGAACTATTTGAATTATCAATCCAGCACGAGCTTACCGACGTTTGAGCAACTGCGTGGGGTTAGCGCTGTGGGGTATAGGCCGGCGAGCTTGACGTATCCCTGGTTCTGGTCGGGCGTGTCGCAAGGCAACGGCGACAACGCCGGGTTCGTGAACCTGGTCAACGGCAACGCCGGCTGGGACATCGCCGACTACCCCGACGTCGGGGTGCTGGCCTTGCGCTGAGGGTTCTTAAATGACCTTTGACCTGGGCGCGGCTTTGCGCGCCCTTGCCTTTGACCTTTGCCTTTCATTTGTCTTTTTGCCTTTATTCTTAAAGCCACCACGCGAGTGGTCGGCGGCGGTTTTGACCGCAAGCGGCCGCGCGTGGAACACGGACGGCCCGGCGCCTGATGGCGGCCGGGCCGTCCGTCTTTCGGGAAAAGGCCGGATGCGGCGCGCCGAAGGCCGGCGGGGGGCTCAGTACCCCGCCTCCTCCCCGATGAGGACGACGTTGATGCGCCCCACGGGCCGGGAACGGTCGATGACGGTGAAATAGTTGCAGATGCTGTTCGGCTGCTGGCAATCGTGGCAGCGGCCGCTTTTGACGCAGGGGTTCTGGAGGTTCAGACGCTTGTTGTTCAGGGGCGAGGCGATTTGCCGGGCCCGGCGCCAGGCCTCCTCGGGGTTGCCGGTGAACTTGTTCATGCCGATGGCCAGAATCACCTGGTCCGGCCCATAGATCATGGCGGCCGCCCGGTTGCCGGTGCCGTCGATGTTGTAGAGGCGGCCCTCGCCGTCCACGGCGTTGGCGCTGGCCAGCATGACGTCGGCGGTGAAAACCCGGCGGCGGTAGTCGTGGGCTTCCCGGTCGGAAAGGCCCTTGGTCTTCATGGCGTGGTCCACCAGGTCGCGGCCGCTCTCCCGGAAGTGGGCATAGACGCCGATCTGGTTCATGGTCTGGCTGCCCAGGAGGGCCACCACGCCCACTTCCGGCACCAACTCCAGGACGGCCTTTTTGGCTTTCTCGGCGGTGGGGGCGTAACGGGCGGTGAAACCGCGCTTTTCCATTTTCTTTATCAAGTCGTTCGCCTGGCACTCCAGTTGCCAGGCCCTGATTTCCTTGTCGTTCACAGTCCACCTCCCTCTAGTTCCAGCACCAGCGACATCAGCAAGGGAAACATGATCTCGTGGTGCCCGATGAAGTAAAAGCCCCGACTGCCCTCGGCAGCGGTCGGGCGGCCGACCACGTTGACCTGGGGACGGTAATGGCGGATGAAATCCATGTTGACGGTGGTCAGATTGGCCACCGGGTGCCCCAGGTTGCGGGCCAGGGTCAGGGCTTTTAAAAAAACCTCCGGCATGATGACGGCCGAGCCGAGATTGAGAAAAACACCGCCGTCGAGATCGGCCACCTCGCGGCAGAACAGGCGGAAATCGGCCAGGGTGGCCGCGCCCAGGCTCGCCCCGTCGGCCTCGGGGTGGATGTTGTAGACGTCCGTGCCCACGGCCGCGTGGATGGTCATCGGCCGTCCCAGGCGGGCGGCGGCGGCCAGGACGCTCACGCCCAGAAAGGGCGGGGCCAGCTTCAAGAGGGCTTCGCCCAAGGCCCGGCCCAAGCCGGGTCCGGATTCGATGTTCCGGCCCAAGCCGGGTCCGGATTCGATGTTCCGGCCCTGGCCTTGGCCGGATTCAGCGGCGCGCTTCGCGGCCCGGTTGATGAGTTCCCCGGTCTGGCTGGTGACGCCAAAATCGCCGCGGCCCAGGGTGGCGGCCACATCCTCGCTGGTGGCCCCCACCAGGGCCGCCTCGGAATCGTGGACCATGACCGAGCCGTTGGCGGCCAGGCCGTCGATGAGGCCGCGCTCCATCAGGTCGATGATGAGGGGGCCGAGCCCCACTTTGATGACGTGGCCGCCCAGGCCCAGGACCACCCGGCGGCCGGCGCGCTTGGCCCGGACGATGCGCTCCGCCGCCTCGCGGAGGTCGGCCGAGGCCAGGATGTTCGGCAAGCCCCGGAAAAACTGGGCCATGGTGGCCCCGGCCTGGAGGGGTTTCGCGAAATCGGCCGCCCGGACCTTGGAATGGCGGCCGTCGAGGTCGGTGGTGCGGACGGCGCCGAAATCCAGGTCCGGCAGAGCGGTTTTAGGGTGAAAGGTCATGGCTGAAAATCTCGATCGGCGGCCCGGCTCAGTCCCCGTCCAACTCGCCCGGCGCGTCGAACAAGAGGTGGTCCGCCAGTTGGCAGAGGGTGTGGCCATAGAGAAGGTGCAGTTCCTGCACCCGGGGGGTGTCGGAACTGGGGGCGGTGAGAATCACGTCCAGGTCCAGGCCTTCCGGGGCCAGGGCCCCGCACATGAGCATGGTCCGGCCCCCGGCCTCCTTGGCCGCCTGAAACGCCCTCAGGACATTGGGGGACCGGCCGCTGGTGGAGAGGCCCCACAGGATGTCCCCCGGCTTCATCAGGGCGCGGGCCTGGCGGGCGAAAATTTCTTCGAAGCCGTAGTCGTTGCCGACGGCGGTGAGGATGGAGGTGTCGGTGGTCAGGGCCACGGCCGGAAGGCCCGGCCGTTCCATGAGGAACCGGCCCACGAATTCGGCCGCGAAATGTTGGGCCTGGGCGGCGCTGCCGCCGTTGCCGCAGATATATATGGTGCCGCCGTCGGCCAAAAGCCTGGCCAGGAGCCGGGCGGTTTCGGCCAGTTCTTCGGCCGGGGCCAGCATCATGGTGCGGGCGCTCTCTTCAATGGCCTTGCGGGCCAGGGCTACGGGCATGTTTCCTCCTCGGGGGACGGCGTCTGCTATCCTCCTCCGAACCAGTCAATTATATATGGAACGAGGCTTGAAAGCCAGTTTAAAAGTGGGGGCGGCCGGGTTGCGGGGTAAAGCTATGGGGGCTGGCCCAGCCTGGGGCGGTGGTCAGATCGTCACCGGAAGACTCGGACCGAGGGAGACGCCGGTGAGGGTCAGGTCGGCCCGGTAGGCCCAGATTTCGACGCCGGCGGCCAGGGCCAGGCGCAGTTGGCGGCCCCATTCGGGGTCGATGTGGTCGGCCGGGCTGAAGCGTTCGGCGTCGGCCCGCTGGACCAGGACGGCGATGGCGGCCCGGGACCCGGCCCGGACCAGGGCGGCCAGTTCCTCGAGGTGCCTGGCGCCCCGGGCGGTGACCGCGTCGGGGAAATAGGCCGTGCCGTTCTCGGCCAGGGTGCAGTTTTTGACCTCGACCATGACGGCGGCCCCGTCGGGTTCGGTGAGGCGCAGGTCCAGGCGGCTGCGGCCGCTGGCCACCTCGGTCTCCACCCGGGCCGGGCCGGAGAGCTCCCGCAGAAGGCCCTGCCGGGCGGCTTCGGCCATCAGGCGGTTGGGCACCATCGTGTTGACGCCCACCAGGGCCGTGGGCATGGCGATCATTTCCAGGGTGAGGGGATACTTGCGGCTCGGGCTCTCGTGGCGCGAAAGCCACACCGCCCGCCCCGGCTCGGAGCAGCCGATCATCCGGCCCGTGTTGGGGGTGTGGGCGGTAACCACCCGCCCGTCGATCTCCACATCGGCCAGAAATCGTTTATACCGCCGCGCCAGGCGGCCCTCCACCAACGGCCCCCAAGCCAAGCCCCCTCGTCCCGTGGGAGCCAGATACGAAATATCACCCTCGCTCATCAGCGCACTTTATCCAAACAGTCATTCCGTGGTCCCGCAGGGACCACGCCCCACTATGCCCCACGACGCGCCGCCGGTCAAGCCGGGCCAAGAGCTTCCGCCTCTGGGCGTCCGCCAGGCTTTCGCTGCGGACCGCCCCCCGGGCCGCATAGGCCCGCCCCGGTTCCACCGCCGCCGCCAGCCCGGCCGACCAAGCCGCCCCCCACTCTCCCCCGTACTCGGAGCCGTCCCGCGCGGACCACGCGCTTAGCCCATGGGTTGCATGTGGGAGGTGAGGATGCCTTTGAGTTCCTTTTCGAAGAAGAAGGTGTGGTCGCCGAAGGCGGGCTTGAGGTCGTGCAGCCAGGTGGCGTCGCGGTTGTAGAGGGCGAAGAAGGGACGCTCCACCCACTCGGCGTTGCGGCCCTGGATGAACCGCAGGGAGAAAACTTTTTCGTTATAGATCTCGGCCACGCCCATGATCTCCACCTTGCCGGGCGTGGCGCTCATCACCGGCCCGCGCACGGTGCGGCAAATGCCGCTGACCTTCATGTAGGCCTGGCGGAAGACCTGCCAGCAGCGCTCCAGGGGCAGGCTGAAGAAATGCTTGGCCCCGGTGTCGCGCTCGACGAACATATAATAGGGGACGCACCCCAGGTCCACCTGCTTGCGCCACATCTCGGCCCACAGTTCCGGTTTGTCGTTGAGGTGACGCAGGACCGGCGACTGGGTCCGTATCTGGGCCCCGGTGGAACGCAGCCGGGCGATGGCTTTGCGCACGGCCTCGGTGGTGAGCTCCACGGGATGATTGAAATGGGCCATGATGGCCAGGTGGCGGCCACTTTGGACGATGCGGTCGAAAAGGCGCAGAAGGTCGTCGGAGTCCGGGTCGGTGAGGTAGCGGTAGGGCCAGTAGGCCAGGCTCTTGGTGCCGATGCGGATGGTCTTGAGGTGGGACAGTTCGTCCGCCAGGAAGGGCCCGAGGTGGGCGGCCAGGGTGGAGGCCTTCATGACCATGGGGTCCCCGCCGGTGACCAGAAGGTCCGTGACCTTGGGATGCCGTCGGATATACTCGGCCAGGGGGGCGCTCTCCCGGGCGCTGAAGCGCGACTGGGACAGACCGCTGAACTGGGGCCAGCGGAAACAGAACGTGCAGTAGGCGTGGCAGGTCTGGCCGGCCTGAGGGAAGAACAGCACTGTTTCACGATACTTATGCTGAGCCCCGCTGACCCGATGGCCGTCCAGGAGGGGCACGTTGGCGCTCTGGCCCGAGGGGTCGGGGTTGAGCTCCAGTTGGAGACTCCGGGCCAGGACCTTCATCTGATGTTCCGGCACGCCTCGCTCCAAGGCCCGGACGAGGCGGCGCCAGTGGTCGGGCCGCAGGAGTTCGTGGCGCGGGAAGTTCAAGGTGTAGATGGGATCGGTGGGCACGTTGCCCCAGTCGATGAGTTCATCGACGACATAGTTGTTGGTCTTGAAAGGCAGCACCCGGGCCACGGTTTCCATTTCGGTCAGGGCCCAGCCCGACCAGCGGGCCAATTGGGGCAACTCACGGAAGTTACGGATGGTGTAAGCCTGGTATTTCGGTGGGGACATGCGCATCTCCTTAGCTTTGTTTACGCATTGTACTGTAACAGAAAAAAAACCGTCAGGTCAAGTTGGAGGCGGTGCGCTTCATATACAGGAAAACCAAACAATCGCCAATGCGCTCTTGAAAAAAACACCGAATGACCGCGGTCCGGAGGCGTACCCCCGGACAAAAATCTTGACAGCCCGGGCGTTCCAGTATAACGTTAAAAACTTCCCGTTTAACCCGGCCGCGCGGTTTGGCCGCCGGCCCGACGTCCAGATGTCAAAGAGAGGCGACCATGCAGAACACCGCCGGAAGGCCGTTTACGACCGTACTCGTTTTAGGAATCATGACCCTGGCCGCCCTCCTGGGGCTGGCCGTCCCGGCCGCCCAGGCCGAAGAAACCATCAAGATCGGATTTCCCATCCCCCTGACGGGCGAGATCCCCAAGGTCGGTGAAGGCACCCGTTACGCCGCCGAACTGATGAAGGAACAGATCAACGCCCAGGGCGGGCTGGAGGTCGGCGGGAAAAAGTACCCCCTCGAATTCATTTATGAGGACAACGAGTCCAAGCCGGACATGGCGGTGACCACCACCCTGAAGCTGATCGAGCGCGACGAAGTGCTGGCCCTGGTCGGGCCCCAGTCGTCCCGCCAGGCCGTGCCGGCCGGCGGCATCGCCGACGAGCAGGAGACGCCCATGATCTCCCCCTGGTCCACCAACCCCGAGACCACCAAGAACCGCCCCTGGGTCTTCCGGGCCGCCTTCCTCGATCCCTTCCAGGCCCCGGTGGTCGTGAACTTCGCGTCGAAGCAGTTCAACGCCGCCAAGGCCGCGGTCCTCTTCGAGATTTCCAACGACTATTCCAAGGGCCTGGCCGACGTGTTCAAGGAATCCTGGGAAAAGCGGCACGGCGCCGACTCGGTGGTGGCCTTTGAATCCCACGGGCCCAAGGACCAGGACTTCTCGGCCCAGATCACCAAGATCATCGCGGCCAAGCCCGATTTCATCTTCCTGCCGGAAAACTACAGCTTCGTGGCCCTCATCGTCAAGCAGGCCCGCGACCTTGGCTATAAAGGTCCCTTCATGGGTTCCGACGCCTGGGGCTCGGCCGAACTGATGAGCCTGTGCGGCGACGACTGCAAGGGCCAGTATTTCAGCACCCACTACGCCGCCGCCGGAGCCGTGGGCGCCACCAAGGATTTCATCGACCAGTACCAGGCCAAGTACGGCTATGTGCCGGACGACGTGGCCGCCCTCACTTGGGACGCCCTGGGGCTGGTGCTCCAGGCCATCCAGGACGGCGGGAAGATCGTGGACGATGTGCCCGAGATGCGGAAGATGATCCGCGACAACATGGCCGGCATCAAATCCTTCCAGGGCATCACCGGAACCATGAGCTTCAACGAGGACGGCGACCCCATCAAGTGCGCCGTGGTCGTCAAGATCAGCGACGACGGCCAGTTCACCTTCGTGGAATCCGTCTGCCCGTAAGCCGCTTCTCCGGGGCGCCTTCGGAAAGAACCTTTTCCGAAGGCGCCCAAGAGCCCCCGCCTCGCAGGTTTTTATGGAAATTTTTGTTCAGAATCTGGTGAACGCGTTGCAGTGGGGCAGTTTCTACGCCCTGATCGCCCTGGGCTACACCCTGGTCTACGGGGTGCTCCTCCTCATCAACTTCGCCCACGGCGACATCTTCATGGTGGGGGCCTACATCGCCTTTTTCGTCTCCACCCGGCTTCTGGAAATCCACAGCCCGGCCCTGACGCACGTCCAGGTGCTGGCCCTGACCATCCCCCTGACCATGGCCCTGACCGCCTGCGTGGGGGTCACCCTGGAGCGGGTGGCCTACCGGCCGCTCCGGCGCAAGGGGGCCCATCGGCTGTACGTGGTCATCACCGCCCTGATGTGCGGCCTGATCCTGGAAAACGGCAACCTGGCCCTCCTGGGGGCCAGCCGCCGCTCGCTCCCGGAACTGCTGGACAAGGTGGTGTACAATTTCGGCGGCGTGGCCGTGACCAACCTCAAGCTCGGGGTCATCCTGACGGCCGTCCTGGTCTTCGTGGGCCTCCAGTACATCGTCACCCGCACGCGCATGGGCATGGCCATGCGGGCCGTGTCGTGGGACAAGTTCGCCCTGCCGCTGATGGGCATCCCCCTGGACCGGGTCATCGTCTTCACCTTCGCCCTGGGCTCCAGCCTGGCCGGCCTGGGCGGGCTCCTCTTCGCCATGTCGTATCCGGTGCTGGACCCCTACATGGGGGCCATGGTCGGCTGGAAGGCCTTCATCGCGGCCGTGGTCGGCGGCATCGGCGACATCCGGGGCGCCTTTGTGGGCGGGTTCCTCCTGGCCTTCGTGGAGATCATGGTGGCGGCCTTCCTCCCGTCCACCTTCCGCGATCTCTTCGCCTTCGGCATTCTCCTCATCATCATGTGGCGCCGCCCGACCGGCATTTTCGGTCTGGCCCAGACCACCAAGATATAGGAGAACCGGGTGCGGCGCTATACCCTGAACATTGTTTTGGCCTTGACCGGCTTGGCCCTGGTGGGGGCCGCCCAGATGCGCTGGCTGGACAGCTATCTGCTGACCGTGCTGATGCTCATGGGCATCAACATCATTTTCGCCTCCAGCCTGAACCTGGTCAACGGGTACATGGGCGAGTTCTCCTGCGGGCACGGGGGCTTCATGTGCGTGGGGGCCTACGTGGGCGCGATTTTATCGCTGATCCTCTTCAACCCCGCCAACAAGATCATCGGCTCCGCTTTGCTCCCGGCGGCCCTGGCCCCCTGGTGCTTTCCCCTGATCCTCTTGCTGTCCGGTCTGGCGGCGGCTTTTTTCGGTCTCCTGGTGGCCCTGCCGGCCCTCCGCACCCGGGGCGACTACCTGGCCATCATCACCATCGCCACCAACTACATCATCATATCCCTGGTGGAAAACATCGATCTCATCGGCGGCCCGCGCGGGCTTTCGGGCATGAAACGCACCATGAACGCCATGCGCGACGTGGTGGACATCCCCTGGATGCTGGTGTGGGTGATAGTGGTGACCATCCTGTCGGTGGCCGTCATCCGTCGGCTGGTCACCTCCACCTACGGCAAGGGCATCCCGGCCATCGCCCAGAACGAGGTGGCCGCGGAGATCATGGGCGTGGACACCAACCGGGTCAAGATCGTGGCCTTCATGGTCTCCTCGGGCCTGGCCGGGGTGGCCGGGGCCCTCTACGCCCACGTGTTCGGCTACGTCAACGCCCAGGGTTTCAACATTCTGAAGTCCACCGAGGGGCTGGTGATGGTCTATTTGGGGGGTATGGGTTCGCTGTCCGGCTCGGTTCTGGCGGCGGTGATCTTCACCATGCTGGTGGAGGCCCTGCGTTTCGCCATCCCCGGCCTGGACAGTTTGCTGCACTCGTTCAACCTCCTGCCGGCCGGCTACACCCTGAGCCAGGTCTGGAAGTGGGTATTGATCCCCCTGATGCTGATTCTTTTGATGCAGTTCCGGCCCGAGGGCCTTCTGGGCCACCGGGAGCTGTCGGACGCCTTTCCGCGCCTCCGGCGCTGGTTCACCTTGAAGTAGGCCCGCCGTGCCCCTGTTGGAAATATCTCATCTCACCCAGCATTTCGGCGGCCTGGCGGCCCTGACCGACTTCAACATCCGTCTTGAGGAGCGGGAGTTCGTGGGCTTGATCGGCCCCAACGGCGCGGGCAAGACCACGGTCTTCAACCTGGTATCCGGTTTCTACGCGCCCACCCAAGGGGATATCCGCTTCGCCGGCGTCCCCACCCGGGGTCTCCGGCCCAACCAGGTCACGGCCCTGGGCCTGGCCCGCACGTTTCAGAACATCCGCCTCTGGAACAACTTGAGCGTCCTCGACAACATCCGCCTGGCCCACCACCACCGCCTGGGCTATTCCCTGTGGGACGCCCTCATGCGGACCAGGCGCCACAGCCTGGCCGAGGCCCGGGTGGACGCCGACAGCTGGGAGATGATCGAGCGCATGGAACTCACGGCCCAGGCCCACGAACTGCCCAAGAATTTGCCCTACGGCCTTCAGCGCCGGGTGGAACTGGCCCGGGCCCTGGCCGTCAAACCGAAACTTCTGTTGCTGGACGAGCCGGCCGCGGGCCTCAACTCCGCCGACGTGGGGGGCCTCATCCGCCTCGTCGACTGGGTGTACCGCGAGTTCGACCTCAGCGTCTGGATCATCGAGCACCAGATGCAGGTGGTCATGTCCCTCTGCCAGCGTATTCTGGTGCTGGACTTCGGACAAGTCATCGCCGAGGGCGATCCGGAGCGGATCCAGGCCGATCCGAAGGTCATCGAAGCCTATCTGGGCAGCGGGACGGTGTGATGCTGCGCGTCGAAAACATAGTCGCCGCCTACGGCAAGGTCGAAGCGGTGCACGGCGTGTCCTTCCACGTCGAGGCGGGTGAAATCGTCACCCTCATCGGGGCCAACGGGGCCGGGAAGTCCACCATTCTCAAGGCCATCATGCGCCTGGCCCCGCCGGAGGCCCCCACGCTTTCCTCAGGCGACATCCTCTTCGAGGGGCGCTCCCTTTTGAGCGTGGAGCCTCACGACGTGGTGGGCCGCCTGCGTATCGCCCTGGTGCCCGAAGGCCGCCACATCTTCGGCAACCTCACCGTCCTGGAAAATCTCACCCTGGCCACCTGGACCCGCCGCAAGGACCCCGCCGTCCCCGACGACCTGGCCCGGATCTTCGACCTCTTTCCCCGCCTGGCCGAACGCCGTCACCAGCGCAGCGACACCCTCTCCGGCGGCGAACAGCAAATGCTGGCCGTGGGCCGGGCCCTGATGACCAACTGCCGCCTCCTTCTCCTGGACGAGCCCTCCATGGGCCTGGCCCCGGTCATCATGTACGAGATGTTCCGGGCCCTGAAAAAACTCAACGAAGAGGGCCTGACCATCGTGGTGGTGGAACAGAACGCCCGCCTGGCCCTCCAGGTGGCCCACCGCGGCTACGTCCTCGACACCGGCGAAATCGCCGCCGCAGGCCCCTCCGCCGACCTCCTCACCAACCCCGACGTCAAACGCGCCTACCTCGGCGCCTGAGGCCTGGAGCGTTTTACATTTTCATCTTTTTCAAGGGCCGATACAAAGTGGTGCGGGCTATGCCCAGTTCCTCCGCCGCTTTGGTCAGGTTCCCGCTGTGCTCGTCAACGGCGGGGCAAATGATGTCATTATAGGCCTGGTTGATTTTTCCCGCTCTTCCGCACCGGGGCGTCCGCCGACGGGCCGCCGAGAAGGCCACGGGGAATGTGTTCCCGTCTGATGATTCCGCCCGAAGAGAAGAGAATGGAGCGTTCGCAGGAGCTTGGCCTGCGTGTCGAGGGGCGGGCTGTTGATCTCGTCGAGAAAAAAAAGCGCCCTCGTTGGCCAGTTCCATTTTGCCGATCAAGCCCCCCGCCTGGCCCCGGTGAAGGCGCCGCCCACATAGCCGAACAGCTCGGACTCGATCAGGTCCCGGGGGATGGCCGCGCAGGAAACGGCCCCGAACGGCCCGTTGGAGAAGGGGCTTTCGTTGTGGATGGCCTGGGCTAACAGTGCTTTGCCGGTGCCGCTCTCGCCGGTCAGGAGAATGCGGGAACTGGTCCGGGCCGCCTTGCGGGCCAGGTCGATTCTGCTTTGCAATATGTAGGGTCGGCACCCGGCGCCTTTTCCCGTTACCGGGATAGGTTTCCGTGAGCCCCCCTACGAACCGGACTTACATCTTTCAATGTATCCGGCTCTCCAGCCGTTCCTGATAAATCGTCCGTTTTCGTGCAATCTCATGTTCATGCTGTTTTCTCCAAACTTTTGTTCAAGATTCCACTATGAATCTTGACGTGACAGGGCTTACAGACAACCAACGTTTTGCGGTTCAACGCGGCCATCTTCAACTTCCACGCCGCTATTAACCCGGCAACTTTAGAAGCCTGTTCCCGGCCGCTGGAGTCTAGTGATTTCGGGCTTTGGCGAAATCACGGGTGTGACTTATTTAGTTGCCGGAGTAATAATATCACCCTGATAGCCATCAATGGCCCTAAGTAGCTCGCCGACTTTGTGAGGATCGGTTATTGTGGCCATGTGCTTGTTTCTCTGAGGAACCAATACCCCTTTCAAATCCTGGGTGGGGTCACGATCGCATCTATCGGTATGTATACCATACCGGAAGACTTCGCCACATAAGCCTTTTACCCGGTGGGCAACATCGATGGCCCCTCTGGCCTGAATTTTTTCCAGTAGGGTCAGAAGCTCTCTGGGAGTGATATTTTTAATCGGGGTGTCACCGAAGGTGGGGAAGACATCTTTTTCCAGGTAATGCCATTTTCGGTCAGCGTGGTCTGGAAGACCACTTCGTTTTCAGCTTCTCATGCCATTCAATTGCAACAGCTATCTTTATGCTTGGAAGCCTTGATGGCGGTATCGGTCAGCGGCATGACGGTATCTCCTTTTGCAGAGCTATAACATACCGCCGCAGATACCGTCAAGAGAGGCTGGATTTCAGCGGATTTTGCAGGAACTCGTTAGAACAAAAAAAAGGAAAGCTATGTAAACAAAAAGGCTTCCTGGAATTTCCAAGAAGCCTTTGTATGTTGATTTGGTGCCGAAGGCCGGACTCGAACCGGCACAGGCGTTGCCCACCACCCCCTCAAGATGGCGTGTCTACCAGTTCCACCACTTCGGCGCTGTATCGAGGGGCCGGCTCACAATAGCGAAGACCTGCCCGGTATCGAGGGGCCGGCTCACAATAGCGAAGACCTGCCCGGTATCGAGGGGGCGGCTCACAATAGCGAAGACCTGCCCGGTATCGAGGGGCCGGCTCACAATAGCGAAGACCTGCCCGGTATCAAGGGGCTGTCTCGCGATCGCAAAACCCGCCCGAGGTCTGATGGTGGGCGGTAGAGGATTCGAACCTCCGACTTCCACCGTGTGAGGATGGCACTCTAGCCGCTGAGTTAACCGCCCGATCAACGAAGACCTAATCTATACTATTAGCGGAAAAATTGCAAGGGCTTTTCATTTAAATTGCGGCTTTTATGGCTTGGCGGGGCAAGCCGTCGCCAGGCAAAAAACGTGGTTTTTGCCTGGCGGGTGACTTGGGTTAGCTTGACCACCAGTCGCTTCGCTCCGTCGGCCTTGAGGGCCGACCTTTTGCCTTGCAGAGTCAGCGCCTGGGCGGGTCGCAACCGGCCAATCGCTTCACGCCGTCGTCCCGATGGGACGACTACTGCTTCTCCGCGCGATATCACCGCGCCGGAGCCGGCCGTTTGGAGATGATGATCTCCACCCGGCGGTTTTTCTGCCGGTTGGCATCGCTGTCGTTGGGCGCCACGGGCTGGTGGAACGACCGTCCCACCGCGGTCAGGTCGGTGGGATCCAGGCCGCCTTTTTCCGTCAGATACCGCAGCACGGCCACCGCCCGGGCCGACGAGAGCTCCCAGTTCGTGGGAAAAACCTTGCGGTAGCGCTTGGCTATGGGGAGATCGTCCGTGTGCCCGACCACCACGATCCGTTCGTCGGTGCGGCCGTGCAGGGCCTTGGCCAGGGCGTCGAGCACCCGGGCGCCGTCCGGGGTGACGGAAGCCTGGGCGGGCGCGAAAAAGACGGAATCCAGAAATGTCAGCGACAGTTCATCCCGCAATTGGGAAATGACCAGTTCCCGGGAGTCTATCTGGGCCCGCAGATCGGTGACCAAGCGGTCATAATCGGCCTGGGTGCTTTTGACCTCGGCCCGGGCGGCCTGGGTTTCCCCGGCCAGGCGGTCCCGGTCGCGCCGCAGGCCGGACAGCAGGTTCTGAGCCCGCTCCAACTGGTCTTTGAGCGTCTTGGCTTCGGCCTCGGCCTGGGCCACGGCCAGTTGCAGGCGCTCATACTCGGCCCGATCCGTTTCGGTCGGCTCCGAGGCTGAAACGCCCGCCAGACGGGTGGCGTCCGTGCGGGGCACCGCTTCCGCCGAAGCGCCGGGGGCCGTGACGCCCGGCTGGCCGGCCCGGGGGTCGTCCGTCCGGCTTTCAGGCCGATCCGCATCCGCCGCCGGGGCTTCGGAGTACATCCGGCTCACGGCGTCCGTGCGGGGCACCGCTTCCGCCGTGACGCCCGGCTGGCCGGCCCGGGGGTCGTCCGTCCGGCTTTCAGGCCGATCCGCGTCCGCCGCCGGGGCTTCGGAGTACATCCGGCTCACGGCGCCCGTGCGGGGCACCGCTTCCGCCGAGGCGCCGGGGGCCGTGACGCCCGGCTGGCCGGCCCGGCCGGCCCAGGAACCCTCCGCCAGGCCGGGTTCGGCGGCCTGGGCCGCCGCAGGAGCCGCCGGATCAGGCGGGGCCGGCACCCGGCCGGACAGACTGGCTCCGGCCTGGAGCCGGTCCAATTTTTCCAGCAGCGCTTGGCTTTCCTTCTCCAGTCCGGCCCGCAATTCCGCTGCCGCCTGGCCGGCCGCGGCCGCTTTCTTCAGGTTTTCCGCCTCGGCCTGGGCCCGTTTCAAGTCCGCCTGGGCGGTCTGAAGCGTTTTCTTCAGATTTTCCGCCTCGGCCTGGGCCCGTTTCACATCCGCCTTGGCGGTCTCGATTTCCTTCAGCCGCTTGGCGGCCTCGGCCCGGGCCTGATCCTGGCCGGCGCGCATCTCGGCCGTCTGGCTCTGGAGTTCGGAAAGCTCGCGGCGCGTTGACGTCAAATCGCTTTCAGTGCCGGCCAGAAGGTTCCGCAACTCCTGCTTTTCCTTCAGCAGGGCCTCGTTTTCGCTCCGGAGGCTTTGGGCCTCGGTCTGGAGCGCGGTTCGGTCCTGGTCCGCGCGGCCGGCCTCGGTCCGGGCTTGGTTCAGTTCCGCGGTCAGGGCCTCCGTGCGGCTCTTTTCCCCCAGGAGCAGCCAGGCGAACAGGCCCACGACCAAGGCCGCGACCAGGGCGATGACGATTTTTATTTTCATGCTGACTCACCTCCGTCGTCCGGACCCGCTGCCGGGACGGTTATGGTCTGGCGGCGACCTTTGTAAAGATGAAGAAGCGTGGTCCTCCGCTACTTTTCAGAGGTTCCCGGAGCCTGAAGCACCTGCCAGAGATGGAACGTGGACAAGGCCGCGGCTCGGGACAGGGCCCGGTGGCGGTCGCCGCCCAGATGGAATTTCTGCGTCAGGGGGCGCCCCTCGGCCAGGAATTCGGCCTGGACCAAGCTTTCCACCACCAGGGCCGTTTCGCCCTCACGGGGAGTCGGAGCTTCCGTGTCGGGCCGGGCTGTGGTCGCCAGGCGGATGGCCCGGCCAATCCGGCCATTCGCCTTCGGCGCGTGGAGGCGCAGGAGTTCCGCGCCGTCCGGGAGGTCCGGCCGCCACGGCAGTTCCAGGGCCCCGCTCCAGTTTTCCGGGTCCAGGGCCGGGGCCAGGGTCCCGCTGAGGCGCCCCTGGGTGAGGGCGTCGACAATGGCCAGGCTCAGGCCGCCGGCTTTCAGGAGGCCCGCCACGGCCTGGGGGAGGCTGGTATCGTTGTAGCCAAACACGTGGCCTTTGAGGCGTTTTTCCAGTTCCGCCGTGGTCCCGGCCAAAAGGCCGTCCAGTTCGGCCTCGTCCCGGCCCCGGGCCACCACCACCACCCGCACCTGGTCCGGCGCGGCCAGGAGGCCCACCGTGGGGTTGCGGCCGGGAGACATGAGGTCGCCCACCAGGCTGTCCACCAGGCTCTCGCCAAGCCCCGCCGTTTTAAGCACCACCTTTTTGAAGGCGCCCCGGAGGGTGGGGAAGTGGGCGTGGAGATGCGGCAGGAGCCACGCCCGCACCATGTTTTTCATTTCCATCGGCACGCCCGGGAGAAAGATCATCAGCCGGCCCGGATCGGCCAGGGCGAAACCCGGGGCCGTGCCCCAGGGGTTGGGGACCAGAAGGCTCCCCTTCGGCAGCCAGGCCTGGCGCAGGTTGTTGTCGGTCATGGTGTAGCCCCGGCGCTGGAACATGTCCCGGAGATCCCGGGCCAGGTCTTCGTGGAATTCGAGCTCCCGGCCGAAGGCTTCGGCCGCCGCCTGGCGGGTCAGGTCGTCCTCGGTGGGGCCCAGGCCGCCGGTGGCCACCACCAGGTGGTATTCGGACCAGGCCCGCCGGTAGGTGGTGATCAGCCGCCCCAGATCGTCGCCCACCGAGGTGTGGCGGGCCAGGCGCACCCCGGCCGCGCCCAGGATTTCCGACAGCCAGGCGCTGTTGGTGTCCACCATTTCGCCGAGCATCAATTCGCTGCCGCTGGTGATTATCTCGCCCAGGATTTCAGGTTCCATAATGGTCTCCAAGCTTTCACTGTATCATAAAAATACGGGGGCCGCAAAATCGGCTTACTTTTTCCAGATGACTTCCATGACGCTGCACCGGAGGCCCGAGCCGATGCCCATCAGGGCCAGGCGGCCGCCGGGCGGGATCAGGCCGCGCTCCCGGGCCAGATCCAGGGTGAAGGGCACGGCCACGGGCCCGATGTTGCCGTAGTCGGGAAAAGTCCTGACCAGGCGGCTTTCGTCCAGGGCCAGGGTTTGGCAGAGCTTTTTGGTGTTGGCCGCGCTGACCTGGTGGCAAATGTAGCGGTCGAAGGCGTGCGGGCTCCAGCCGAAGGCTTGCCGCCCCAGATCGAACGTCTCGGCGGCCAGGGCCACGCCGGCGGTCATCAGGGCGGTGGAGTCGGTCTCCATGCCGTTCTGATCACCCCGGCAGAGATGGTTGGATTGGGCGTCGCTCCGGCTGACCGAGCCGACGAGGCGCGGAGCCTCGGGATAGTCCCGCCGCCGGCCCAGGATCATGGCCGCCCCGCCGGAGCCCAGGGTGAGGGTGGCGAAGTGGCGGAAGAAAAGGGCGCGGTCCACCCCCGGGGCCAGGAGCTGGGCCAGGGTGGCCTCCAGCACCGGGCGGCTGTTTTCGCCGGCCACCACCAGGGCGTGCTCCGACAGGCCCGTCTCGATGGCCAGGGCGGCCAGTTCCAGCCCGTCGATGAAGCCCAGGCAGGCGCTGCCGATGTCCAGGCTTCGGACGTGGCCGGGCAGGCCCAGGCGGTGCTGGACGATGGAGGCCGTGGAGGGCTCCAGGTGGTCGCGGCCCACGGAGGTGGAATAGAGCAGATCCACCCGCCGGCGGTCGAAGCCGCCGGCGAAGAGGCGCTCGGCGGCCCGGGACGCGGCCAGGCTCGGCGGGACGTCCGCCGGATAGAGCCGCCGCCGCTCGATGCCGGTGAGGGAGGCCAGAAGCCCCCGGGGCAGTTTCAGGCGGCTCATGACCGGCTCCAGCCGGGTCTCGATTCCGGCGGAGGTCATTTCCTCCGGGGCCTCGTCCCGGGTCAGGCCGACCACGGCCACTTGTTCGTATCGGGGATGCTTCATGGGCTCTCAACGGTATTATTCAGGCTGGGACCGGCCTGGCGGAGGCGAAAGTTTTCTCCGTGAGCCGTATTTTTTCGACAACGGCTCCGCTCCGCTTCGACACGTGTCGAAAAAAATACGGCTCACTCCGAAAATTTTCGCCTCCGCCAGGCCTCGCCGTCCGCGCCCTGCGAGTATATCATTTTTAAAGGCTGATGTGGTATGATGAAAAAGTTTCGGCCGCCGGCTGGCGAGTATTTTGATCATTGAGGAAAGGGAAATATGGAAACCTACCGCAAGACGAAAATCGTGGCCACCATCGGGCCGGCCTCCTCCGACCCGGAGGTGCTGAAAAAAATGATCGCGGCCGGGCTGAACGTGGCCCGGCTCAACTTTTCCCACGGCACGCCCGACAGCCACCGGGCCATGGTGGAGACCATCCGGCGGCTCAGCCGGGAAGGCGGGCGGGAGATCGGCATCCTCCAGGACCTGTCAGGCCCGAAAATCCGCCTCGGCAACATCAAGGACCGGGTGCTGGAGACCGGCTCCACCGTGCGCCTCTCGGTGGGCTCGGACGAAGCGGACGACAGCCTGCCCGTGGGCTACCAGTATCTGCTGGAAGACGTCGGCGTGGGCGAACAGGTGCTCCTGTTCGACGGCAAGCTGAACCTCAGGGTCACGGCCAAGGACGGGCAATACCTCACCTGCGAGGTCGTCATCGGCGGGCCCATCAGTTCCCACAAGGGGGTGAACCTGCCGCACAGCGACCTGCGCATTCCGGCCTTCACCGACAAGGACCGGGCCGACCTGACCGTGGGCCTGGAGGCCGGGGTGGATTTCGTGGCCATGAGCTTCGTGCGCAGCGCCAAGGACCTCATCCCGGTGCGGGAGATGATCGGCCGGGCCAGCACCCACCCCCTGCTGATCGCCAAGATCGAAAAGCCTCAGGCGGTGTCCAACATCGAGGGCATTCTGGACGTGGTGGACGGCATCATGGTGGCCCGGGGCGATCTGGGCGTGGAAATGCCCATCGAGGAAGTGCCCGTCACCCAAAAGAAGCTTATCCGGGCCGCCCGCCACCGGGGGAAATTGGTCATCACCGCCACCCAGATGCTCGGCTCCATGGTCAACAGCCCCCTTCCCAGCCGGGCCGAGGTCACCGACGTGGCCAACGCCATCCTCGACGGCACCGACGCGGTCATGCTTTCGGAGGAAACGGCCATGGGCCAGTATCCGGTGGAGGCCGTGGCCATGCTCGACAAGGTTTCCCGCCAGACCGAGCCCATCATGGACAACAAGGCCTACCTCATGGAATCCCAGTGCGACCGCCTGGACCCCATTGCCTGCGCCATCACCCGGGCCGTGTCCATCCTGGCCCAGGACCTCCGCTCCAAAGTCATCGTGGCCGCCACCCAGGGCGGGGGCACGGCCCGCCTGGTGGCCCACCTGCGCCAGCCCGTGCCGGTCATCGGCCTGACCTCCAACCCGGCCACCATCCGGCAGCTGTCGCTTTCGTGGGGGGTCATCCCGGCTCTGATCCAACCGTGCGAATCCATCGTGCTCCTGGAGCAGCTGGCCAGCGAGTGGCTGGTGAAGCACGGCCTGGCCGCCAAGGGCGACAAGGTGTTCCTCACCTGCGGCCTGCCGCTTCAGACCTCGGGCACCACCAACCTCATAAAGCTCCTGGACATCGGCGAATCGACCGGGGAGTGAGGCCCGGCTTCAGCTTTTGGCTTCGCCTCATGTTCAGATAAAGTGGGCGGCGGGCTGAATCTCTTCAGCCCGCCGCCCAATTTGCCAATAAGCCGTTTACCGGAAAGTCATTGTGCCGGCACACCGCCGCACACTTTTTCCAGATGCGCCGGTTCTGGGCTTAGCGGAGTCTGCCCTGAACCGTACCTCGCCTCTTCACGGCATTTCTTTGAGGATGGCGTTGAAATCGGGCTGCTCGGGGATTTCGTGGCGCTTGGTCCAGATCACTTCGCCGTCGCCGCCGATGAGGTAGTTCTGGCGGCCGGACATGCCGGCTTTGCTGATGAAGCAGCCCAGGGCCTCGGCCAGGGCTCCGTGGGGCCAGAAGTCGGCCAGGAGTTGGAGTTTTTTGAGGCCCAGGGTTTCGCCCCAGGCCTTTTTGGCCCACAGGTGGTCGATGCTGACGCCGAAGGGGGTGATGCCTTTGGCTGTGAATTGGTCGTAGAGGCCGTCGAGGTCCTGCATCTGGCGGGCGCAGACGCCGGTAAAGGCCAGGGGATGGAACGACAGGAGGAATTTCCGGCCCTTGAGGGCGGCGAAGCTGACGTCCTGTTCGTGTTGGTCTTTCAGGGTGAAATGGGCTATGGACATGGCTTTGACTCCTTGGGTATCTTCCGGTCGCGGGGGGCGGCCGGAGCGGCTGAAGATCCGGTGGGGGGCACGGTCTAAAAATCCTTGGCCGGGAGCAATTTATCTGGAAAACAGTGTACCATATTCAGCCGGAGCCGCCAATGGAAAAAGGCTTGACGAAGTAAACCTCGGGACCCGGCTATGCCTCGGTAACCGCCGGCTCCACCACTTTCAGGTGTTCCCAGCCCCGGCTCCGGTAGCGCCAGACCCAGGCCAGGCCCGAGGCGCCGATATACAGGGTGGCCACGAGCCAATACCAGGCCAGGCCCGCGCCCGTGAGGGCCAGCCCGCCCAGGGCGGCCAGGGCCAGCGCGGTCAAGACCAGCGTGGCCTTGGATATCCACCAGGAATCCCCGGCCCCGACGAGCCCCTGGGCCACGATGACGTTCAGCCCGTCGAGGAGACAGTACGCGGCCACGAACCACAGGACCATGCGGCCCTCTTCCATCAGCATCGCGCTCCGTTCCGGGGGCAGATCGCGGAAAAAGAAGCCCAGGAGCTGGTCCGCGAAGACGATGAAAAGCGCCGCCGCCGCCGTTTCCCACACCTGGGTCAGCACCCAGCCCCGCCGCATGACCAGACGGGAGAGGTCCGGCCGCTCCGCGCCTTGGGCCCGGCCCACCATCATGGAAACGGCCATGCCCACCCCAAGCATGGGCTGCCAGGCCAGGCCGTTGATGGTGAAGGCCACATTGCTGACGGCCAGTTCGTCGTCGCCCAACAGGCCGATGAGCCCCAGGAACACCGACCACAGCACCAGCTCGACCACCGCCCGGAGGCCGCTGGGCGCGCCGAAGCGCACGATGCGGCGGGCCAGAGGCGGCTCCGGCCGCCAGGCGGCGGTGGCGTAGAGCGCGCGGTATTTCCGTCGCCAGAACAAAACCAGCCCCACCGAGAACATGAACATCTGGGCCAGCACCGTGGCCCAGGCCGCGCCGGCCACGCCCCGGGCCGGGAACCCGAAGCGGCCGAAGATCATGGCATAGTCCAGCACCGCGTTCAGCACCAGTCCGGCGATATGGACCGCCATCACCACCCGGTTGTCCCCCCGGCCGGTGAAGAAGCCCAGCAGGGACGACGCGGCCATGAAGAAAATCCCGCCGGTCATATACACGCGGAAATAGTCCGCCTCGGCCGCCCGCACCGCCGGACCGTGCCCGATCCAGCCGAACAAGGGCTCGGCCAGGAACGAGAGGCCCCAGCTCATCACGCCCAGGAAAAGCGAAAGATACCACCCCTGCCACACGGCCGGGCCCAGCCGCTCCGGCCGGCCGGCGCCCAGATACTGGGCGACGAAAACGCTGGTGAAGCCGGTGGTCACCGAGCAGAAGGCCACGAAGCAGAAGGCGATCATGCCGGCCGTGCCGGCCCCGGCCACGGATTCCGGGGCGTGCCAGGCCAGAAACAGGCGGTCGGTGAGTTGCAGCAGAATGCCGCCCGAGTGGGACAGCACCAAAGGCAGGGCGTAGTGCAGAAGGCGTCGGTAGGAAGCGAAATCGGGATGCTCCGGCCCTGCCCCGGCGGCGCGGTCGTCGGGCGGAGAGGTCGAAGGTTCAAGGGAGTGATTCGCGATGGGTTGGAGCTGGTCTTCCACGTCCGCTTTCTCCGGTATAGGCTTCGGCCAATATACGGGAAAGCCGAATGAAAGTCCACCCGGGCTCGGGGCTCAAGCCTGGGAGGCGATAGGAATCGGGACCGGCCTCGGGGCGGCGAAAGTTTTCTCCGTGAGCCGTATTTTTTCGATAACGGCGTCGCTCCGCTCCGACACATATCGAAAAATACGGCCCACTCCGAAAAATTTCGCCGCCCCGAGGCCTCGCCGTCCGTTGCGTGAAGAAGGAAGAAAGTGGCGAAGGGCGTTTACAAGTCTTGGGCGCGCCGCCCCAAGCTTTCCCTTTACCACTTTCTTCCTTCCTCATGCGGCGCGGCGGGCGGCTTCGGCGGCTTGGGAGTCGTAGGCGGCCAGGTCGATGAGTCCGTGGCCGGAGAGGCAGAAAACGATGGTTCCGGGGTTATGGTCTTTTTCAAGGGCCAGGGCCTTGAGGCAGGCGGCGGCCACGGCGTGGCCGGATTCCGGGGCCGGGATGATGTTTTGGGTCTGGGCGAAAAGCCGGGCGTAGTGGAAGACCATGGGGGTGTCCAGGGCCTGGGCTTCCATGAGGCCCCCGGCCAGGAGGGCGCTGACGATGGGGGAGGCCCCGTGGTAGCGCAGGCCGCCGGAGTGGATGGCCGGGGGCTGGAAGCCCGCGCCCAGGCTGTACATGCGCATCAGGGGCGTCAGGCCCGCCACGTCGCCGTAGTCGTACATCAGTTTCCCCTTGGTCAGGGACGGGCAGGAGGCCGGTTCGGCGGCCAGGAGTTTCGGGCCTTTGCCTTCGAGGATGTCGGGCACGAAGGGGGCCACCAGGCCGCCGAAGTTGGACCCCCCGCCGTGGCAGGCGATGAGGTGGTCGGCCTGGTCGCCGGCCAGGGCCAGCTGCTGCCGGGTCTCCAGGCCGATGACGGTCTGGTGGAGGAGCACGTGGTTGAGGACGCTCCCGAGGGCGTAGTTGGTGTCGTCGCGGCCGGCGGCTTCCTCCACGGCTTCGCTGATGGCCAAGCCCAGGGTGCCCGGGTGGTCGGGATCGGCGGCCAGGGCTTCGCGGCCGGCCCGGGTCAGGGGGCTGGGGCTGGGGATGACCTCGGCGTCCATAAGATTCATCATGATTTTACGATACGGCTTCTGCTCGTGGCTGACCTTGACCATATAGACCCGCACGTCCAGCCCGAAGTGGCGGGCGGCGATAGACAGGGCCGTGCCCCACTGGCCGGCGCCGGTTTCGGTGGTGAGCCGCCTGATGCCGGCGGCCCGGTTGAAATAGGCCTGGGCCATGGCCGAATTGCTCTTGTGGCTGCCCGAGGGGGAGACGCTCTCGTTCTTGAAATAGATGCGGGACTTCACGCCCAGCGCCTTTTCCAGCTCCCGGGCCCGCACCAGGGGGGTGGGCCTCCACTTGGCCAGAGCCTCGCGCACCGGTTCGGGGATCTTGTAAAAGCGACGGTCCCCGAATTCCTGCTCGATCAGGCTTTCGGGAAAGATGGCTTTCAGAGCCGCGGGGTCGACGGGCTGGCGGTCGGCCGGCGAGAGGTAGGGCCCGATGGGAGTGGGGAGGTCCGCCTGGACGTTGTACCAGGCCTCGGGAACCTCACGGGCGGAGTTGCTGGGGCGGTAGTCCGGACGGTTGGGCTGAGTCATGATCGTTCTCCTTACTTCTTTGGCTGTCGATGCGGCCGGGAGGGCCGGATTGGGAAAATAAAAAAGCCCGCTGGGGAAACCAACGGGCTTTGAAGCTTTGCGTGAGGGGTGTTTCAGGCGCGAGGCGGTGCGCCAAATCCTCCCGGGAGCCGGCCCGTGGATAAACGCCACCACCACGCAAAAAACACGTTCGCGTTCAGTTCGGGGGCCAGGTCCAGGGCTGAGGGGTTGAAACACATCATGGGAGACAGGATATCCCCGAGGGCGGGGCGAAGTCAAGTCTTTTTTTGAGAAAAAGACGTTTGACAAAATTGCCCGTTCTACGTTACCGTGAGTTATCAACCATTTCAGGCTTTTTACGAAAAGCCGGATCAGGAGTTTGAACACATGACCCAATGGATTAAAAGCAATGACGTCCTCGGCACCGTCAACCGGGGCACCCCCACCGAGGCCGGCCTGTGCACCCTGTGCCGGGCCGACTGTCAGGGCAAATGCGAGACCTGGCTTTCGTGCCTGACCGGGCGGGAGACGTTATACCCGCGCGACTTCGGGCTGATCACCGCCGGCAGCGGCAACGTGACGCCCCTGGGCGTGAGCTACAACGCCCTCAGGATCATGGGCTATCACTTCGGGGCCCAGGGCTCGCCGGAATCGGCGGCCTCGGGCGATTCGATGTTCAACGAGGTCTCGCTGGAAACGGAATTCGGCGCCGAGGACAAAGTGCGTTGCCGCTATCCCTTCATGACCGGGGCCCTGGGCTCCACCTTCATCGCGGCCAAATACTGGGACTCCTTCGCCGCGGGCTCGGCCCTGTGCGGCATCCCCATCGTGGTGGGGGAAAACGTGGTGGGCGTGGACCGGGAATCGGTGATCGAGAACGGCCGGATCAAAAAAGCTCCGGAACTGGAACGCCGCCTGGACGGCTATCTGCGGTACTCCGAAGGCTACGGAGCCATTCTCGTGCAGCTTAACGTGGAGGACACCCGCAACGGGGTGGCCGAATTCCTGGCCGAAAAATACCCGGGCCAAGTGGTCATCGAGCTGAAGTGGGGCCAGGGGGCCAAGGACATCGGCGGGGAAATCGAGGTCGGCACCCTGGAGTACGCCCTGTTCCTCAAGGAGCGCGGCTACCTGGTGGACCCGGACCCGTCGCTCCCGGAAGTGAAGAAAGCCTTCGAACACGGGGCCATCCGCAGCTTCGCCCGCCACAGCCGGCTGGGCTACCTGGACGTCAGCGCCTATGAGCAGGTGCGGGAGAAATTCCTGGAGCAGGTGACCCACCTGCGGTCCCTGGGTTTCAGGCGCGTCACCCTCAAGACCGGGGCCTACGGCATGCTGGCCCTGGCCCAGGCCCTGCGCCTGGCCACCGAGGCCAAGCTGGACCTCCTGACCATCGACGGAGCCGGGGGCGGCACGGGCATGAGCCCGTGGGACATGATGGAGCAATGGGGCATCCCTTCGATCCTCCTGCACTCCAAGGCCCGGGAATACGCGACCGTGCTCGCCGCCCAGGGACACAAGGTGGTGGACCTGGCCTTCGGCGGCGGGCTGGCCCGGCCGAGCCAGATCGCCAAGGCCCTGGCCCTGGGCGCGCCCTACGTCAAGATGGTGTGCATGGGCCGGGCCATGATGATCCCCGGTTTCTTAGGCTCCAACATCGAGGGCGTGCTCAGGCCGGCCAGCCGGGCCAAGGTCAACGGCAACTGGGATAAGCTGCCGAAGACCGTGACCGACATCGGCCAGACCCCTGAGGAAATCTTCAGCGGCTACCACGCCGTGGAACAGAAGTTGGGCGCGGACGCCATGAAGGCTCTGCCCTTCGGCGCGGTGGCCATGTGGACTCTGGTGGACAAACTGGCCTGCGGTCTCCAGCAGCTCCTGGCCGGGGCCCGCAAATTCAAGGTGAACGAACTCTCCCGCGACGACCTGGCCGCCGGCAACCGGGAAACCGCCCGGGAAACAGGCCTCCCCTTCATCACCGAAGCCCAGGACGAAGTCGCCCGAAAAATCCTCACCACCCGCTAGCCAGGGCGCTTGCCCTGGACCCATCTCCGAGTAAGGGGGAGAGCGGCCGGGGCCGGGTCGGCCGAGCTGGTTCCGGCCGTGGAATCGGGGGCGGGCCTATGCGGCCCGGGGGGCGACCCGTATCGAAAGCTTGACGGGCGCCCAGAGGCGGCCGGGATTAGCCCGACTTGGCGGGCGGGGAAGAAGATGCGGTTTGGCCGGACCGCTATGCGGTCCGGCGCGATCTGTTGGACAGCCCTGGGCTGCCGGGCAATCCTCCCCCTCCCGGCACCCCGCCACACACTTTTCCAGATGTTCCGGTTGAGGGCCCAGCGGAGTCGGCCCCTCAACCGTACCCTTTCCTGCCGGTGCGGGAAGTCTGCCCCGCCTTGCTTTCGAGTCACCCCAAGTAAGAAGCCCCGGTTCCTCCGGGGCTTCTTAGGGTCCAGGGTTATACCCTGGCGAGGGGTGTGGGGGCGCGGCGCCCCCCACTACTTTAAATCGCCCGATACCATTATCCTCTTACTGGGCGTAGGCGAAGGTGACTTCGCCGATGATTTTCAGTTGGGTGGTGCTGGTGAGTTCGCTGTGGCTCAAGACCACCAGGTTGGGGATGAAGCGCTCGGTCAGCTTGTGGAGGTGGCGGCGGATCATGGGGGTGCAGAGCACCACGGGCTGGAAGTTCTGATTAGTGAGTTCGGTCACTCCGTTGTTGATGGCGTTGAGGATGCGCTGGCCGGTATCCGGGTCGAGAGCCATGTAGGCGCCCCGGTCGGTTTCGTTGATGGATTTGCTCAAGGCCTCCTCGATGTCGCCGCCGATGGTCATCAGGGGCAGTTCGCCCGAGGCGGTGAGATACTGCTTGAGGATGGTCCGGGCCAGACGCTGGCGGACGAACTCGGTCAGGAGGTCCACGTCCTTGGTCAGGTGGGCGTGGTCGGCCAGGACTTCCAGGATGCTGGGCATGTCGCGGATGGAGACCCGTTCGCGCAGAAGGTTTTGCAGAATCTTCTGCACCTGGCCGATGGTCATCAGGTCGGGAACGAGTTCCTCGACCACCTTTTCGTTGCTGGCGGACACGGTGTCGATCAGCTTCTGCACGTCCTGGCGGGAGACGAGTTCCGCGGCGTGGAGGCGGATGACCTCGGTCAAATGGGTGGCGATGACCGTGGCCAGGTCCACCACGGTCCAGCCGGCGTGCTGGGCCTCGTCCTTGCGTTCCTCGGGTATCCAGGTGGCCGGGAGGCCGAAGGCCGGTTCGAAGGTGGGGATGCCCACCATGGTCTTTTTGGCGTCGCCGGGGTTCATGGCCAGCTGGTGGCCGACCATCATCTCGGCCCGGGCCACCTCGTTGCCCTTGATGAGGATGGCGTATTCCCCGGGCCGCAGCTGGAGGTTGTCGCGCACGTGCATGGGCGGAACGATGAAGCCCGATTCCAGGGCGAACTGGCGGCGGATGGAGCGGATGCGCTCCAGAAGCTCGCCGCCCTGGTCGTCGTCCACCAGGGGGATGAGGCCGTAGCCCACCTCCAGTTCCAGGACGTCCAGCGGCAGGAGGGCCTCGACCTTTTCCGGTCCCGGCGGCGGACCGGACGGGGCCCGGCCCGGGCCGCCGCCGCTCGCGGGGGCCGGGGTGCCGCCGCCGGAAGGCGCCGGGGGCTGGGCCCCGCCGCCCGAGGCCGGGGGGCTCCCGGGCTTGCGCGGGGCGGCCGCC
>JAVBQN010000082.1:0-20173 GCA_031549025.1 Candidatus Adiutrix sp.
GAAAAAACCGACCGCCCCCCGGTCATGCCCTGCGCCTCGTCCTTCTGCGCCCGGGCCGTGGGGGTCAGCCTGGGCGACTACTGCGCCTCCGGGCCGGGGACGTCCGATATCCATCTGAAGTGCTGGCACTCGTTCGACACCCTCATCGACGGGGTCCACGGGGTGCAGTTCGCGCCCGAGGGCCTGAGCGTGCGCTGGCTCTCGAAGGTCAAGATTCCCGGGGTCGACATCCCCGCCGACGAACTGTGGCAGGTGGACGAGCGGGAGCTCATGACGGTCGAGGATTACCAGGACATCATTGACCACGGCTATTTCCAGTGGGAGGACCGCTTCATCCGCGAGCGGCTGGGCGAGCCCCGGACCAGGCTGATTCCCATGCGCCAGGGCTGGCCCGAGTCGCTTCGCAAACATACCGAGGCCGGCCTGGTGGATCTGGCCGGCGACACCCTGGCCATCCCCTTTGAAAGCCTCTGCGGAGCCCGGTCCATGAACGCCTTCATGATGGACCTCATCCGCCGGCCCAAGCTGGTCAAGGCCGCCCTGGACGCGGCGTTTCCGGAGATCCTGGCCGCCGACCGGGAACGGCTGCGCCGCAACAAGCCCGTGGCCGTGTGGATCGGCGGCTGGCGCACGGCCGGGAACATCCTCTCCGGCAAAATCTGGAATGAAATGGTCTGGCCATACCTCAAAACCGTGGCCGAAATGGTCATCGAGGAAGGAATCATTCCCCTGTACCACCTCGATTCCAACTGGGACCGCGACCTCCACCGTTTCCGGGAACTGCCCGCCCACAAAGGAATCGTGGCCCTCGACGGCGACACCGACATCCTGAAGGCGCAAAAAGTGCTGGAAAACCACACCGCCGTCCTCGGCGACGTGCCCCCGGCCATGATGGCCTTCAGCGAACCCGCCGAAGTCCGCGACTACGTCAGAAACATCATCCGGACGTATAACGGCCGGGGCTACATCGCGGCCGTGGGCTGCGACGCGCCGCCCAACACCCGGCGGGAAAACATGGCCGCCCTCATCGAAGCCGCCCACCAGGGCGCGTGATTGTTTTCGGGCCACCGGGGCGTCGAGGGCGCCCCCTTCCCGCGCCGGGTTTTTCTCAGGCGGACCGTTTCTCCGGAGCCGGCGGGAAGGCCGATCCCGCCTGGCGGTCATCCTTCAGGCGCCAGCAAATGAGGACCGCCGCCACGGCCAGGCCGCCCATGGTCCAGTAGGCCGGCAGAAAACCGCCGCCGTGCTTCCCGAGGTAGCCGATCAGGTAGCCGCCGATCATGGACCCGAACCCGGCGGCCAGGTTGAGCACCCCGAAAAGCCGGGCGGTCTGTTCCGGCGGCCTCACCCGGGAGACGTAGGTCGGGTGAAACCCGAAAATGGCGTTATATACCAGGCCGAACAGGAAACACGAAAGATAAATGAAGAACGTGCCCTTCAGGGCCACCAAAACCAGGAGGGAAACAACGGAAAGGGCGTAGGCGATGAGCATGGCCTTTTTCGCGGACAGCCGGTCGGCCAGCCAGCCGCCGCCGAGGCCGCTGACCAGGCCGACAAACCCCAGTATGGTCCAGCAGCGGCCGCTCACGGCCTGGCTGCCTCCCAGGTCGGTCTCCACCAGGGGCGTCAGGTAGAACTGGAACGGCACCAGGTAGAGCCCGGTGAGCGCCAGGAGGATGATGAGCAGCCCCGTTTCCGACGACAGCGCCCCGCCCACCCCCATCCGGCGCGGGGCGGCCACGGGCATTCCCGGGGCGGGCCGCGCGGGTTCCGGGAAAGTGTACATGATATACGCCCCCACCGCGCCCAATACCAGGCTGAGCACCCCGAACACGCGCCAGACCATGGTCCAGTCATAGGCGGCCATGATGCGCGGAACCATGAGGCCGTTGAGAATCACGCCATAGGAGGTGCCGCTGGAGATGGCCCCCAAGGCCAGGCCCCGCTTCCGCTCCGGTATGCCGCGGGAAACCAGTTCCACCATGGGCACCCAGACCACGGCGCCGAAAACGCCCTGGAGGGAGACGAGAGCCAGAAGGGCCCATTTGTCCGTCACCCAGGCCAGGGCCAGGACACTCATCCCGGAGGCCAGGGCGGCGGTGGAGATCAGGATCCGGGGGCCGAGCCGGGCCGACAGGAGCCCCCCGACCACCGAAAACAGCAGGTAGCAGCCCTGGTTCAGAAAGTTGATGCGGCCCACGAATTCGTAATCCAGATGCAGAGCCTCGACCAACTGGGGCGTGATCTGGGAAAAGATGTAGCGGCCGAAGGCGAAGGTGACGGTGATAAAACCGGCCAGGGCGCAGACATAGGCCACAAGCCTGCCCGGGCTGGGCGACATGGGAGCCTCCTTGAGGCGAATCAAAAAGTTGAGCGGCGGAAACCCGCTCGTTCCAGTATACCACCGCAAGCCCCAAAAAAACACCAACCCGCCGGGCGCCCCCGGCGGGTTGGTGTTTTTTTGCGAAAGGCCGGTGACCATAAAATACGGCATCGTCTGGAAGTGAGGACGGGCGCGCCGCTTCGGCTTGCTTTTCCCCGGCGCGGGGCTTATTGTATGAAGTAGAAGTGACGGCCTCGGCCGATTCAGAACCTGAAAGGAAAAACCAGGAGCGGCCTGAAGACCAGCGCCCGCAATCACCGGGCCGGCGCCCTTATCAAGGCCTCCCACGTCATCGCGGCCGTGGCCGCCTGAGGCTCCGGCCGGATAAGGAGTCCGCTCATGACGGAACGCCAAATACAAAAGACAGTCGCCGGCCAGCCCACCCGGGACGGAGCCGGGGTCAAGCTGGTGCGGGTGCTGGGTCCCCGCACGGTGGAGGAATTCGATCCCTTCCTCATGCTGGACGCTTTTGACTCCACCGACCCGGCGGACTACATCCGGGGCTTTCCCTGGCACCCCCACCGGGGCCTCGAGACCATCACCTACCTGGTGGAAGGGGCCATTGAACACCAGGACAGCCTGGGGCACGGCGGCCGCATCGAGAGCGGCGACTGCCAGTGGATGACCGCCGGCCGGGGCATCCTCCACCAGGAAATGCCCCAAACCTCGCCCCGGATGCTCGGACTCCAGTTCTGGCTGAACCTGCCCCGGGCCCGCAAGATGGCCGCGCCCCGATACCATGGGGCCACACGGGCCGAAATTCCGCTGATCGAACGGGACGGCGCCACGGTCCGGGTCATCGCCGGCCAATACCAGGGGCATACAGGCGCCCTGACCCCGGAAATCCTCCCGGCCCTCTTCCTCGACGTGGACCTGGCGCCCAAGGCGGAATGGCTCTTCGAGACCGACCCCGAAGCCACGGTGTATCTGTACATCCTGGAAGGCGAGGGCCGCTTCGACGAACACTCCGGCCCCCAGGCCCTGAAGCGGGCCGTCCTGTTCGGCCCCGGCGGAAAAATTCGGGTGCGGGCCGGTGAGGCGGGAGTTCGTTTTGTCCTGGGTCAGGCCCGCCCCCTCCACGAACCGGTGGCCTGGGGCGGCCCCATCGTCATGAACACCCAGGCGGAACTGGACCAGGCCTTCGCCGAACTGGAAGCCGGCACCTTCATCGAAGAAAGCCGATAGTTCAACAAAGGCCTCCGCCCCGGCTCCCCCCGTCGGCTCTGTGGCGGAAGGCCTTTAATAGTACGCCGGCCACTAAATAAGCCATACCCGTGATTTCGCCAAAGCCCGAAATCGCTGGACTTCAGCGGCCGGGAACAAACTTCTATAGTTGCCGGGTTAATATAATAATTGTGGGGCAGCAATTCCATTCGGGACAAATCGTCGGCCAGGGTCAGGGCCGCGAACTCGCGCGTCCGCTCCACCGCCGCGCAAGCGTTGAGCGTGTATGGTCACGGGATATTGTAGCCAAAGTCCGCCGACGTCAAGGCCGGAAGGGGCATTTTCACGAAAACCGACGGTAATAGGCCCGGCGCAGGGCTCTGTTTGGCGCCGCCACCATTCGTTTCGAACCATTTGAAAGCCCGTTAACACTTAACAATGATTAAGTTGTCATTCTATTCACTATTTCTGTTGGAAGACCTGAAGCGGCTCAGGCCAGCCGCCTATCTCCGGCCGGGATGACGTTCTTATATACTTGAGAGACCTGTCAATAAACACTTACAAAAAAAATGTAAACTGTTATCTATACGTGGTTTTTTACGTAAATGCATATTATAATTATATTTCATTAATAAATAATTAAATAAAATTAAAGGGCTCTGAAATTTTACCGAACGCCGCATGATGGCCGGCGATAGCTTTTCGTCCGCGAAACAACTGGTCAATAAACAAAATTTCCGAGGTTTACATTCGGATTTCTATTGTTTTTTGACGACAAGCATTGTATACTAATATTCAAAGACGTCTCATAAAGGCGATACCGCGGTTGCCCTGGCTCCTGCAAATTTTGTGAATTGCGCGTTATTGATGTTGTGTTTTGTTCTTAACAAACCCCACAGCGAAATCGCTCATAAAAGGTTCGGGCTTCCGCCTCTTGGCGGTTCCGCTCGGGTTTCCGTTTGCGCTGACCACCAGGCCTCTTGATGACGCTTTCAGCGGACGCTCTCTCAGATTGTTGAAACACCTGCCGGTTTTCGGGCCGTCGGGCGGCCTTTTTTGTATCAAAATACCAGCTTGGCCTCATAATCTTGCAATCACTGTTTGGCCTCGACTTTCCGTCGGTTGCTTACCGGCTATCCGCTGACCGCATCAAACGTGCCTATTTGCGGGACCAGACACCGGACCCGGGGATTCCGCTCCGAAGGAATCCGATCTGTAATCTTTTCAGGGGGCGTAAACACTCATGGGTGGTACGGAAAAAATGGCGGCACCAAAGGGCGGACGTTCAGGAAGGCTTGGGGTGCGGCTGATGGCCTTGCTTCTGGTGGCCGGCCTGGGGCTTCCGGCCTTGGCTTTCGCCCAGACGGTGACAGAGCTGGTTGAATCCCCCCCGCTTCCCAACGTACGGGGGGGCGGGGACTGGAACTACGACGACCAATTCACCCTCGACAATGTTTATGACGCCATAAAAAACAACGATTACCAGGCCGCCGCGGCCTTTGTCAAAAAACTCGCGCGCAGCCGCTCCGACAGCCTGCCGGTATTGCAGTTGGCTGTACACGTGGCCATGCGCTCAGGCCGCTTCCAAGATGCCCGGGAGTCTTTGACCGGCATTTTGGCCATCGAGCCCGACAACCTGCCGGCCAGGGTCCGCCTGGGCTTTGTTCAGGCCAAATTACGGGATTATGATCGGGCCGAGGCGACGTATGAAACGATCCTGGCCGCCAATCCCAGCGCCGAACTCAAGGATTTTACGGAAACGGCCCTCGCGCAATTGAAAAGCGACCGCCAGGCGGCCGATCAGCGGATGGCCGCCGACTGGGCCAAGCTGGAACCGAGAGCGGCCGAATTTAAGGCGGCCGGGCGCCTGGATGAATTGACTTTTCTTCTGGACGACTATTTAGAAAAATATCCGTTCGATCTCCGGGCCCGGATGTTGCGTGGCGAGACTAAAATGAGCCAGAAGAAGTTCGGGGACGCGAGAGAGATCTTTTTAGCGCTGCTCGGAACTTCACCGGATGAAAAGTTCACCCAGGAGATCGTCGCCCGGCTGGTCCTGGCGGATAAAGGACTGAACACCCTGGCCTGGAGCCAAGCCGAAAAACTTAAAGCCCAGGGCGACCTTCCCGGCCTGGAAAAACAGCTCGATCACATCCTGGCTCTGCAGCCGGACAGCGCCGCCGCCTTGACCCTGCGCGGCGCCACCCGGTTCCAGATGGGTGAAAGCCACTGGCCGGCCGCCCGGGCGGATTTGACCGCGGCGTTGCAGGCCCCCTATATCAGCCCGGAAGACCGGGCCCTGGCCACCTCCCTGTCGGCCGAACTGCCGTCCGCGGCCGAGGAGGAAGCGGCCGCTCTCGCCACCAGGGAGCGGGACGCTTTGTGGGGAAAGGTCCAGGAGTCCGAAGCCGACCTGCGGGCCCGAAACGATTCGGCCGGCCTGGAACAACTGTATACGGATCTCATTACGGATGAGCCGGCCCTGGCGACATATGGCTATTCCTCGCGCGGCTACCTGCGGCTCTCGCAAAATCGGCCCGAGGAGGCCGGCCGGGATTTCCAGGAGGCGATGGCCCGGACAGACGACCCCGCGCTGAAAGCCGACTTTGAAGCGGCCCTGGCGCAAGTGGAACAGCTGTCCCGGGAGGCCGCGATGCGGGAGCGGGGGGACTGGCCCGGCCTGGAAAAAATGTATACGGAATCGATCGCCGAGGACCCGAAGCAGGGCCACGTCTATGCTTCGCGCGGCTATGCCCGGCTGGCGCAGAACCGCCTGGAGGAGGCCGTTCTGGATTTCAAACAGGCCCTGGCCCTGACCGACGATCCGGAAGCCCAAACCAGCCTTGAAGAGGCCCTGGCGCAGGCTGAAAAGCAAGCCCGCCTGGCGGAAATCATGGCCGGCCTGCCGGAGCGGGAAGAGCGGTACAAAAGCCGGAAGGACCGGACCGGATTGGTTCAACTGTATGACGGCTATATCCGGGAGTTTCCGGAATCGGCCCTGTTCTGGGCCAAGCGGGGGTTCGCCAGGCTGGATCTGGGACGGACCAAGGAGGGGAGATCCGATTTGCGGAAGGCTCTCCAACTGAACCCCGACCCCCAGTTGAAGCGGGGGATCAATGACGCCCTGGCCGGCGGCGGTGCTCCCGGCGGCGGTCCGGCCGTGGCCCCGGCCGACACCTATCTGGCCCGGGCCGGCGAACAGGTTCAAAACAACAATTACGACGGCGCCAGAACCTATATGCTCAAGCTGAACAAGTACACGTTGACCGGGCCCCAGACCGGCCGGCGGGATTTTCTGACCGCGCAGATACTGTGGGGAGAGCAAAAGTATGACGAGGCCTACCCCTGGTACCAGAAGGCCCTGGTAAACCTGCCGCGCGAGTTCTGGGCTTCGGAGGCCTATTCCAGGATGGCCCAATACCATCTCATGCAGGGCCATAAGCCGGAGGCCGCCGCCTGCATCGACCAGTCCCTGGCCATTGAGCCCGATTTTGTCTGGCACAAAATCCAGGCCGGGAATATCTACGCCTCCCTGGACGAGAATGAAAAAGCGCTGGCCTTTTTCCAGGAAGCCCTGGCCGACCAGTCGCTTAAACCGGAGGACATCTATTTCTATCGGCCCCTGGCCCAGGTTTCCCTGAATCTGGGCGACCGGGACGGCTTCGACCAGTACATGCGGCGCTACATCGACCAGGAGACGGCCAGGATCAACCGCAAGCCGGTCAGGACCGACGAGGACACGCTGGCCCTCTATCGGATCAAAAAAGAATTCACCGATATGTCCCAGAGGTATGGCGGCCATTTCTTCGTCTTCGGCAACTCGTATGACAACAACGACTATCTGTCGAGCTTCACCGGGGAAGTTAAAATGATCAATCCCGTCCCGGGCTTTCGAAACGAAATCTACGCTCTGGCCAGCGGGACTCTGACCAGTTCCCTTTCCGGACTCTACTATGACCCCTGGTCCGAACAGGATTTCCCGTATACCAGCAACAGCCACCTGAGCGACAGCCTGTATGCGGCCGTCGGCGCCCGGGTCTATCCCTTTCCGGCCTATGACTTCTATTTCGCGGTGGAGCAGCGTTTCAAGATCGGCGATTATACGACGGACGACACCCTCTTGCTGCTGAACCTCTACGAAGCCCTGGGCAACGACTGGGAACCGCTCACGAGCAAGGATGAATGGCTTTTCGCTTCCATCTACAGCCAGCTGACCTATTCCACCCGGGCCAATGACGTCACCTTCAGCAGCGATGGCCGGCTGGGGCGCAGTTACAGCCTGGATTGCGAAAACATGCTGGTGCTGACGCCGTTTATCGGGGCCGCCGTGGGCTATGGCGGCGAATGGGTGGACAAGGCGGAACGCTGGAGCCTGGAGGCGGGCCCCGGTCTTTCGCTCAAGAAATGGTTCCAGGAGGAGGACTCCCACAAGGTGCCCAATTCCAGCCTCGACTTCGCTCTGCAGTATCGTTTCGGGCTCAGCCACAACCGTCATGACGTCCTTTCGGCTACGATATACTATTCCTTTTGATCCGGCGGAAACTCATTGGAGCCTTTGCGGCCAGCGTGATCCGGAAAAATGAAGAATGCGCGACGAAATCCATGTGCACACTTGGGAAGGGTGATTCGGCTGCTGGCCCTCGCCGCCCTTCTGGGGCCAGGGACGGCCCTGGCCGGGGGCGCTTCCGGAGTCGGCCCGGCGGATGATTTCGAAATCGCCGCCGATTTCAGTTCCCCTTTGCCATTGGTTGTTCTGGATTACGGGAACGCGGACGGAACCGGCCTGGATGACGGGACTCCCGATTTGCGCATAATCGCCAATCCCGACGGACTTTCCAGGCCCGGCGACCCGCCGGCCTGGGAGGCGCGGACCCGACTCGAGCTGGAGGCCGGCCCGGAACAAGCGGCCAAGGGCACCGGCCATCTCGCCCTCCGGGGCGACGCGGATTCGGAGCGGGCTTTGCCCCTGCTCGATCTGCCCGCCAGCCCCCGCTGGAGCCTGATCGGATCCGACCGGGACAAGATGATGCTGCGCGGCTACCTGGCCCGGCTGCTGGGAAAGGACCTCAGGCCGGAGTCGACCCCCGGGGCCCGGTATTGCGAAGTCCTGTTGAAGCGGGAAGGGAAGTTGACGTACCAGGGCTTGTATCTCCTGTCGGAATACGTGGAGGCCGGCCTTTTCCTGGCCCCGGAGGCCTTGCGGTCCCGGGAATATGTCGCCCGGGCCTTGGAGCGGGAAAACCGGGAAACCCCGGAGCCCCCCGCGACCTCGGGAGCCCGGTCCTATGAGGCCGTATACACGGCCCCCGGAGTGGATCGGGACGCGGTCGGCGGCGAACTGTCCCGACTCACGGCCCAGCTGGCCTCCAACGACCGCCGGGAATTCTTCACGGCTCTGGACAGTCTGGATCGGAGCGCGTTTATCGACGCCTACCTGATCTGCCGCCTGATGATGAACTATCCGGAGCCCGGCGGGCCCTTCTATTTCCATAAAAACAAAGGGGGCCCCCTCGCCGCCGGCCCGCTTTGGGATTTCAGCCAGGCTTTGGACAATACGGAACAGCCGGTCGACGAAACGGAGCGGAAAAAGCTGTTTGACGAGATCGATCCCTGGTTCAGCCGCCTTTTGCATGACGCCGACTTCATCACCGCCCTGCAGGACCGTTTTTTTACCTTGGAAAGGGAGCGGCTCTCACCCGAAAAGCTGGCCTCTTGGGTCGATGTGACCGAGGACTCTCTGGGACCGGCCTTGGACCGCGATTGGCACCGATGGCGGGAAATTTACGAGGCCGACGATCTGCAACCCTTGCTGACCGATGACGGCGATTTGCGGCAGCGGCGGACGTGGACGCCGGAGCAGGAAATTCTGAAGCTGAAATATCTGCTTCGCAGCGAAGTCAATCTTCTCAAGAAAGACCTGGACGCGTTGCGTTGGAAAACAATTCTCTTTCCCAAAGGACAGAGAACCGCCCAGAGCTTTATCCTGGTTCTGATTTTTCTGGGAGGATTTTTCACCCTCATATGGTATGCCCGCCGGGGGATGTGACGCCGCCGTCCATCCTGAAGGAGGGCCCCGCCCGGAGCCATTCCCAGGCGCCGGAGCCGATAATCGCCTGACCATTCTCCATGGCCAGCAGGGGATGTCTATCGCCAAATCTCGACGGTATCCGTTCCCGGGCATTAGGGGTGCACTATGCATTTTTCCGCAACCCGCAACATCCTGTTTATAGCCACGGCCATAGCCACCACTATTTATCTGGGCTGGCGGGCTTTTTTCACCTTGCCTCTGGAATATGGCCTCTTGTCCATAGTTTTTTCCCTGCTTTTGCTGATCTGCGAAATTGTGGCCGGTTTCGAATCCATAGAACAATACCTGAACATGGTCAATCTCAAGGATCCCGACCTGCCGGTCATTCCCCCGGACTGGTACCCGCACGTGGACGTCCTGGTCATAACCCATAACGAGGACGTGGACCTGGTCTATAAGACCGTCAACGCCTGCACCTATCTCAGCTACCCGGATAAAAACAAAGTTCACGTCTATATCGCCGACGACACCGACCGCCCGGAGATGAAAGAACTGGCCGACCGTCTCGGGGTGGGGTATTGCGGCCTGTCCGGCAACAAGGACGCCAAGGCCGGCAACATGAACAACGCCATCGGCCAAACCAGTTCCCCTCTGATCGCCACTTTCGACGCCGACATGATCCCGCGCTCCATCTTTCTGATGGAGACGGTGCCGTATTTTTTTCTGCCCCGATTGAAGCAAACCGGGGACGGCGTCTGGGTGGAACGCGAGGCGGCGGAAATCGACCCCGACGACAAAATCGGATTTATCCAGGCGCCCCAGGGTTTTTACAACCCCGATCTGTTCCAGTACAATCTCTATTCCGAAAACCGGTTCCCCAACGAGCAGGACTATTTTTTCCGGGAAATAAACGTGGGGCGCAACCGCAGCAACTCCGCCCTTTTTGTCGGTTCCAACGCGGTCTTCACCCGGGAGGCCCTGGCCGCCGTCGGCGGCATCGCCACCAACACCATCACCGAGGATTTTGAAACCGGCATCCGCGTCCAGTCCAAAGGGTATCGGACCTTCGCCCTGTCCAAGCCCCTGGCCCACGGCCTGGCTCCCCACACCATCCCGAGCCTTCTCAACCAAAGGGAACGCTGGGCGCGCGGCTGCATCCAAAGTTTGCACAATGTCAGGCCGTTTTTCCGGAAAGGCCTGAGCCTGGGCGCCAAGATAAGCTATTTCGCCTGCGCCGTCTATTGGTGGACCTTTGCCCGGCGTTTCGTCTACATTGTCGTGCCGGTTGTGGCCGTTCTGTTTCACGTCCACGTGGTGGAGTGCACGCTCGCCCAGATACTGATGTTCTGGCTCCCCCACTATCTCTTGACCAATCAGTCGCTCAAGCTGCTTTCCGGCAGCACCCGCAACCAGCACTGGAACAACCTGATCGACACGATCATGTTCCCCTATCTCATTTTTCCCGTCATTCTGGAAACCGTGGGGATCCGCAAGAAAAAATTCGTGGTGACCGTTAAACAGCACAAATCGTCCCGCTCCCGGAGCCCGGCCGCTTTCGCTTGGCCGCATATTTTCCTTCTGGTTTTTTCCGTCATCGCCCTGGTCATCTGCCTGGTGCAGGTGGTGGAAACAGCGGCTCTGTACAATTTCATCATAATTTTCTGGCTGATCATCAACAGCAAGAACCTCTTTTTCGCCATCTGCTTCATGCTGGGCCGCAGTAACGAGCGCAAGGCCGACCGCTACTATGTGAACGTGCCGGTGACGGTGGAACACAACGACAAACAGTACCAGGGGGCCACCACCGACATTTCCGAAACCGGGCTCTCGGCGCTCTTGGGGTTTCCCGTGTATCTGCCGGATAGCGACAGTTTCCGGGTGACGGCCTTTTCCGGGCCGTACCAGGCGGAAATGCGCTGCCGCATCGTCCACGTCGATCCGCCGAAAAGCGAAGACGGGGGCTGGCGATTCTGTCTGCACATCACCGAGATAGACGAGGAGAACCGCCGCCGGTATGCCCAGATCGTCTTTGACCGGGTACACACCCTGCCGCGCCGGATTTCTGAAACCTTTACCCTGTATGACGATTTTAAAGACAATATCGAAAAGCGGCTGATCTCCAGCTATGAGCGGGCCACCCGCAAATATCCCCGCATCCCGGTGCGTCAGGACGCCCTGACCGACCGCGGCGACCGGGTGCATATCCAGGATTTCAACTACAAATTCGTCTGGCTTCACTATGACCAGCTCCCCCGGTCCGACGTCTTCACGGTCAACTGCGCGCCCGAGGTGGAGGTGCGCCTGAAGAAGGTCGAGGAGTTCGCGGCGGTCCGCGGCGGGGGGGCTCTGTATCAGGTGCTGAATCTCGATCAGCTGCTGGGCAGCGCCGCCTTTGACCAGGCCGTCCTGGGCTGGGTGCGCCAGATGGGCTGGCCGGTCGACGCCGCCTTCTCCTCCGGGAAAGCCTTGGCCACGGCGGAGAATCCCCTCAGCGGCGCCGGTTGAGCCCCGTGCTTGGGCCGGTTCTTTTCCGGCGCCCGCCGACCGGAAGAGAACCGGGCCGGAACCGTTTCCGATTTGCGTTCGAGCCGGATCAGCAGCTTGAACGGCATCAGCGTGGTGTCCTGTTATGCAGTTATCCAGCCTTCTTTTTATCGTCTATTGCCTGCCGGCGCTTTTACTCCTCTATTCGCTTGTGAGTTTTTCGAGGAGGGCCCAGAACGTCTGCCTTTTGGTCGCGAGCCTTTTCCTGTACGCCTGGGGGGAACCGGTCTTCGTCCTGGTCCTGATGCTGTCCATCCTGGTCAACTGGACCCTGGGGCGGCGCATCGCCCGCCTGAACCGGGTTTCCGCGTCTCGTCGGGCGGCCCGCGCGACGGTGGCCCTGGCTGTGGCCCTCAATGGGCTTCTGCTCATCGGCGGCCGGTATGTGGCCTTTCTGGCCGACACAATCAACTATATCTTCCGGTCGGATCTCGTCTGGGCCGATCTGACGGATTTCCCCCTGGGCCTTTCCATTTTCACGCTCATGGCCATTTCCTCCATTGTGGATATTTACCGCCGCGAGGCCGAGGCCTTGCCGAGCCCGCTGGCCTACGGCCTCTACCTGTCCTTTTTCCCCATAATGGCCGCCGGGCCGGTCATCCACTATGCCGATGTGGCGCCGCAGATTTACGGCCGCCGGGCGAGCTGGTCCCTTTTTTCCAGCGGCTGCACCCGCCTGGTCATCGGCCTGGCCAAAATCGTGATTCTGGCCGCAGTCCTGGGCCAGTTGGCCGACAACGTTTTCAGCCTCTCCGCCCTGGGCGTGGCCATGACGGTGCCGGCCAGCCTGGCCCTCCTGGGGGCGGCGGCTTTTGCCCTTTCCTGGTACCACCTGCTTTCCGGGTACGCCGATATGGCCATCGGTCTGGGGAGAATGTTCGGTTTCGACTTGAAGGAAAACTTCAACCACCCGTACGCGGCCTCCTCGATGACCGATTTCTGGCGCCGCTGGAACATATCGGCGGTCGGTTGGTTCACCAAGTATCTCTTTGAACCCTTGCGCCGGCGCCGGAGCGAGCCCGCCCGAGACGACCGGAATCAAAACTTCCGCTACACCAGCGACTTGCTGCTGGTCTGGCTGCTGTTCGGCCTCTGGAATGGGGCCGGCTGGACTTTCTGCCTCTGGGGCGGCTTGAACTGCCTCTTGTTGCTCTTTGAAGGCGTCACCCGTTTCCGCGAAAGGTCCCTGCCGCGGATCGCCAAGCATCTGTATCTGATCATGGCGGTGCTGCTCGGCGGCATCCTTTTCCGCGCCGGGAACCTGGATATGGCCATGATCTATTTCAAGAATCTCTTCGGCCTGAACCACAACGGCTTTGCCAGCGATCTGGCCCTGGTCATGCTGCGGGAGAATTATCTGGTCATGCTGGCGGCGGCGCTCTTCAGCCTGCCTCTCCTTCCCTGGCTGCGCCAAAGATTGGAAGGCTCCGGGCTGGCCGTCGTCGAACCTGTCTTCAAGATGGTGTCGCCGCTGCTGTTGACGGGCGGATTTCTGCTGAGCGTCGTCTATCTGGTGGCGTCCGGATTTCAACCAGCCATTATTTTCTAGGATCAGCCATGTTTGATTTCATATTTACCAAATTGTTGTTCCCGCTGGTTTTTCTGGTTCTGCTCCTGGGCGGAGCCGCGGTCAACTTGAGCCTGCTGGGCGGCCGGATGGCGGAAGATTTCCTCGCCGGCCCGAAGGAGAAAAGCCTGGCCGACCGAGCGGAGGCCGCCGCGCGGAAGCTGGATGAAATCGCCTCCACCCACGTGGCTTACAACACCGCCATTGTCGACCTCTACGGGGGGCTCCAGGTTTTTCTGGGCAAGCGGGTCTTGGGCGATTTCAAGGTGGTCAAGGGGAATAACGGGGAACTGGACTTCGGCAGCTTCAAGGCCGGCCGGGACCTGGTCTTCAATGACGCGGCCTTTAGGGCGGTGGCCAATTATTACCGGAATTTGAGCGAAACAGCCGCTTTTCGCGGCGGGAAGCTGATCTTCGTCGCCCCGCCCCTTCGGCCCGTCAAAAATGATCCGGCGTTCGAGCCGGGCCTGCCCATCCTGGATCTCAATCCCCAATTGGACACGTTGTTGCATTTCCTGCGGGAATACAATGTCGAATTTATCGACCTGCGCCGCCACCTGACCGCCGACGGAGGCTTGCCTCCGGAGCGGCTTTTGTACAAAACCGACTTGCTCTGGACCACCGAAGCCGCCTTCGAGGCCTTCCGGGTGGTGGTTTCCCAGCTGGAGGAGAGATTCCAGATGAATCTCGATCCCGATGGATTTTACCGGGACAAGGCGAACTATAGTTTTACCCCGTACCCTCAGTTTTTCATGGGCATGCTGGGCCATATTTCCGGCCCCCGATTCGCCGGGCGGGACGATTTCGTGGCCATCCGGCCCACCTACAACGACACCTATTCGGTGGAAATGCTCAACCCCCAGGCGGGCCTCATCGAACGGCGGGGCGGACCGGCCGAGACCATCTATTATGAACGGATGCTCATACCTTTCGACCTGATAACCATGGAACCCCTGACCCTGCGGGCGCATCAACCATACAGGTTTTACCTTTCGGACCTCCATTCCATGGTCACCATCCGGAACGAGGGGCGGCCGGACGGGCCGAAAATTCTCCTGATCGGCGACGCGTTCAGCGTCCCGGTGAGCTGTTTTCTAGCTCCCCTGGCCACCGAGCTGGTTACGGTCAATCCCCGGGCCAGGCAATATGTCCCGGACTTGCAGCAACATCTGCTCACCCGGGAATATGACCTGGCAATCGTTTTGTTGACCGTCAACAGCCTGGTTTCAGAATGAGGCGGTGCGACGGTGGCGCTGGTCTATGCATAAACGTCAGAGGTCGATAATATACGGTCCCGTGGGCTCGCTCCTGGGGTGCCTCCTGGTGCTGACGCTTTGGCAGAATTACCGGGGGCAGGAACGCCTGACCGCCGGTTTGTCCGACCGGAAATTGCCTCTTTTGGAAACGGCGAGCCGGCCTCCGAAAAACGGGCCCCGGGAGAGCGCCGACGTTTCGGCCGGCGGCGTTGCGGCCAACGGCCAGTTGTCCGTCAAGGACGGGCGCCTGGTGAACCGGCACGGCCAGCCCGTTCAACTGCGGGGCATGAGCAGCCACGGCCTGATGTGGTATCCGGCCTATGTCAACGCCCAGGCCATGCTGACCATCAAAAAACGGGGGGCCAACCTGTTCCGGGCCGCCATGTACACCGACCACGACAGCGGCGGCTACAACGGCGGCGATCGGGCCAGAATATTCAATAAGCTCATGATGTTCATGGCCGTTGAAAACGCGCTGGCCTGCGACATGTACATCATCGTCGACTGGCACCTGCTCAAGGAGGAAAATCCCCTGAAAACCGTGGACAGCGCCGTGAGTTTCTTTGACGAGATGGCCTATCGCTACCGCCACGAACCGGGCGTGATTTTTGAAATATGCAACGAACCCAACGGCCCTACCACCTGGGACGATATCCGGGCCTATGCCGACCAGGTCATCCCGGTCATCCGCAAGCATTCCCCGAAAGCCGTCATCGTGGTGGGGACGCCGGAATTTTCCTCCGATCTGCGAAGTGTGCGCCGAGCGCCCTTGTCGCATAACGGCGTCATGTACGCCTACCACTTCTATACCGGGCATAAGAAATATTACTACAAAGAGGAAATCACGGCCATGCTCGAGGCTGGCCTGCCGGTTTTCGTCAGCGAATGGGGGGTAGGGCCGGACCCGGACACCGGCCGGCCGGATGTCGAGGAGGTCCCGGCGTTTCTCGATTTTCTGAAACGCCATAAGATCAGCTGGGCCAACTGGTCCCTGAGCAACACGGATGAAGCCAGTTCGGCCATCAAAGCCAATGTGATCGACCTTAGCGGGTGGAAGCCGGAAGACCTGACGCTTTCGGGAACCATCGTTTTCGACGCCTTCAAAGATTGACCCTCGACCAGCCGAAAGGAGAGAGAAACGTGAAAAGACAGGTGACTCCCATTGAATGCCGCGACACGGCCCTGGCCCTGGCGTTTTTGGCCCTTTTGATCTGGGTGGCCAGTGGACGGGCGTTTGGGATCTACGCCGCGATGGTGATTTTACTGGCGGCCATGATTTATCCCGGCGTCATGAAATATCCGGCCGTGGTCTGGCTGGGATTGTCGCACGCTTTGGGGGGGGTAATGTCCAAGGTTGTGCTGGGCCTGGCCTTTTTTGTGCTGGTCGTGCCGGTGGCCGTGATCAGGCGGTTGATGGGCAAAGATTCCCTGAAACTGAAAGCCTGGAGAAACGGCGCGGATTCGGCTTTCGTCGTCCGCGATCACCAGTTTACCAAAGAAGATCTGTTCAGGCAATTCTGAAGCCTCTGATGGAGTAAGGAGTGTTCCGAGCTATGAGCATGTTGACCGAATTGTGGCAATTTCTGAAAATGCGCAAAAAATTCTGGCTGCTGCCCCTGATACTTTTTCTGCTGGTCATCGGCGGGATCCTGGTTTTCGCCGGCGGCAGCGCCGTCGCTCCATTCATCTACACGCTTTTCTAAACCGCGTCCCGGTTCGCGGTCCGGCCGCCGGAAGCGGCGCGGCGCGCGCCGGAGAGCAAATTCTTTGAATTCTTGGTGAGGGCCCCAAATGAGCACATATATTCTAGGTCTTTCCGCCTATTATCACGACAGCGCCGCCGCTTTGCTTCGCGACGGGAAAATAGTGGCGGCCGCTCAGGAAGAGCGTTTTACCCGCAAGAAGCACGATCCGGGGTTTCCGGCCAAAGCGGTGGAATACGTTCTCGGCGCCGCCGGCCTTTCCCTGGAGGACGTGGCGGCCATCGCCTTTTATGAAAAACCCTTTTTGAAGTTCGAACGCCTCCTGGAGACCTACCACGCCTTCGCGCCCAAGGGCCTCGGCAGCTTTACGACCGCCATGCCGGTGTGGATCAGGGAAAAGCTGTTCATGGAATCGCTGCTGAAAAAATCTCTGCGGCCGTATCTGCACCCCGAGGCGCCCGCGGAGGATTTGCCCCGAATCCACTATCCCGAGCATCACCTCTCACACGCGGCCTCGGCCTTTTTCCCTTCGCCCTTCAACGAGTCGGCCATCCTGACCGTCGACGGGGTGGGCGAATGGGCCACCACCTCCCTGAGCCACGGCCGGGGAGCCGGCATAACCGCGCTGAGGGAAATACACTTTCCCCACTCCCTGGGGCTTCTCTATTCGGCCTTCACCCTCTATTGCGGCTTCCGGGTCAACAGCGGGGAATACAAGCTCATGGGCCTGGCCCCCTACGGCCACCACGGCGGAGACCGGGTCAAAGAGTACGAACGGAAAATCCGCGACGAACTCATCGATATCCGGCCGGACGGCTCCTATGTGCTCAACATGCCCTATTTCCGCTACGCCACGGGGCTGAACATGTACGATCCCCCGAAATGGCTGCAACTGTTCGGCGTCGGCCCCCGCCAGGCGGAAAACCAGGACATCGACCCCCGGTACATGGATATGGCCCTGGCCATTCAAAGGGTCACGGAAGACGTGGTCATGCGGCTGGCCGCCACGGTGCGCGACCTGACCGGGAGCCCCAACCTGTGCCTGGCCGGCGGGGTGGCCTTGAACTGCGTGGCCAACGGCCAGGTGCTGCGGTCGGGCCTCTTTGAACGCCTCTGGATTCAGCCGGCCTCCGGCGACGCCGGGGGAGCCCTGGGCGCGGCCTTGGCCTTGTGGCACATCGGCCTGGAAAAACCCCGCCAGGCCGACGAACAGCACGACAGCATGGCCGGGGCCTACCTGGGGCCGGCCTTCGACGAGACGGCGGCCGTGGGCGCCTGCCGCAAGTTCAAGGCCCCTTATGAAAAAATCGCCGACGAGGGCGCGCTCTGCCGCCAGGTGGCCGAACTTTTGAACAGCGGCCAGGTGGTGGGCTGGTTTCAGGGGCGCATGGAATACGGCCCCCGGGCCCTGGGCAACCGCAGCATTCTGGGCGATCCCCGAAACCCGGAAATGCAGAAACGCCTCAATCTGAAAATCAAATACCGGGAGGGTTTCCGCCCCTTCGCCCCTTCGGCCGCGGAGGAAGACAGCGCGAAATACTTCGATCTCAAAGGCGCTTCGCCCTACATGCTCCTGACGGCGCCGGTGGCGGAAGCCATACGCAGGGAACTGCCGGACGATTACGAATCCCTGGACATGTGGGAGCGGCTGTATTTTCTGCGTTCGAGCCTGCCGGCCATTACCCATGTGGATTATTCGGCCAGAATCCAGACGGTCAACCGGGAGGTCAATCCCAGATACCACCGGCTGCTGAAAACCTTTGAGGAACTTTACGGCTGTCCGGTTCTGGTGAACACCAGCTTCAACGTCCGCGGGGAGCCCGTGGTCTGTTCCCCGGACGACGCCTATCGCTGTTTCATGCGCACCGATATGGATTACCTGGTGATAAACGATCTGCTGCTGGAAAAGTCCAGGCAGCCGCCCCTGCCGGAAAAAGGCGACTGGCGCACGGAATTCACCCTGGATTAACCTCCGCCGCTTCTTCCTCGGCTTTTCCACGGCCGACGGGGGTGCGACGGCTCTCAGACATCCCGTCCAAGCAACGAGTAGACATACTGATGACTTCTGAAAAAAAATCCCCGACGAATACGCGTTTGAAGTGGCTTGTCGTCGCCGCGTTCCTTTTCCTGGCGGTAGGGGCCTCCTTTACCGTCACTCGGGCGGATTTGGGACCACCCTGGCTGCGCCTTTGGAGCCTGCGTTTTTTGGGTTTGACCCTGGCGACCCTTGGCCTGGGTTGGGGTCTCCGGAACGCCTACTTGAAGGCGGCCCTGTTTTCTCTCATGGCCGTTTTCGCGGCCCTGGGCCTCGGGGAAGCCTATCTGGCCTACCTGGACGCCAAAGCCGCCGGCCCTCAGGCGGGCCAGGCCCCGGTGGCCCGGGAATTCCTCGACGAAGTGCTCAACAGCCGGGATATCAATGCGGAGCCCGACGAAGACGAAAGCCGGGGCGTGCGCGATGTCAAGACCGCCGGCACCGTGATCCGGGACCTGGAAAGCGCCAAAAAGGTGTTTCAGGATCAGGGCCGGCCCGTTTCCCCGGAAGCCATCGTTCCCACCGATGCATACACCGGGGCCCGGAAACTGGGCTATATATTGGTGCGGCACGCCGCCGAAATACTGGCGGTGAAAGAAATTCAGTCCCAAATAGTCTACAGTGCCCAATACCACCTCTTGCCTTCCGGCTGGCGGGCGGTGCCGCAGCATCCCGGAGCCGAGGAGGCGGTCGTTTTCCTGGGCTGTTCGTTTACCTTCGGCGAAGGCCTGAGCGATCAGGATACGTATCCGTACAAAGTCGCTGAACGACTTGGCGATCGTTTCCAGGTTTTTAATTACGGCGTTCCCGGTTACGGCACCCACCAGGTACTGGCCCTGATAGAGGAAGGCTACCTGGATGAAATAGCAAAAAAATACGAAAAGATGCACGTTTTTTACATGAGCATCCCGACCCACGCCGTCCGGAACATCGACAAATCGGCCTGGGACCGGGACGGTCCTTGCTACCAGTTGACCGCGGACGGCCGGGTGGAATACAAAGGTTCATTTTATGAAGTGGAAAAAGGGGGGCAGTCACAAAGCCTGCTTATGGGCAAGCTGAACGAGAGTCAATATATGGAGACCCTCCACCTGGCCCTGATTAAGGAGGCCGAAAAACTGGTCCGGGAAAAATACGGGACCGATCTGGTGGTCCTGGAAGCCCTGGGGACGTCGGACTATTTGAACGCCCTGCGGGAGGACAATACCCCGCTTGTACGGTTGGTGCCCACTCCCAACGTCGATCACGTCATCCTGGGAGACGGGCATCCCAGCCCGGCGGCCACCAGCGTCTTCGCCGACAAAATCAGCCGGTTCCTCAAAGAGGGCCGATGACCGGAACGCTTTGAACCTCGACGCCTCTCTCCCGGGCGGGGGGGGGGGGGGGGGGGTCGGCCCCCAGCCAACGCCACCCCCCACGAGAACGCCCGACAAAGAAAAAAACAACACAACGCAGAGAACAGACACAAGAAAAAAAAAAAACACCAAGCAAGC
>JAVBQN010000061.1:0-74374 GCA_031549025.1 Candidatus Adiutrix sp.
GCCGAGCTACGCCGACTCACACCCCTCCCCGCCGGACGACTCCCCCCCCGACGCGGCTCCGCTCGAGCTCCCCGCCGCCGAGCCGGATACGCACGCGGATGAGCCGCCCAGCCCGGCCGCCGAGTAGGCGCCGCAACCTGACGACCGGCTCTCCCCGGGAGACGAGGAGGCGCCGGACGCGGATGAGCTGCCGCCCCCGGCCGCCGAGTCGGCGCCGGAAGCGGAAGAGCAGCCTCCCCCGGCCGCCGAGGAGGCGCCGGAAGCGGAAGATCTGCCTCCCCCGGCCGCCGAGGAGGCGCCGGAAGCGGAAGAACTGCCTCCCCCGGTAGCCGAGGAGGCGCCGGAAGCGGAAGAGCTGCCTCCCCCGGCCGCCGAGGAGGCGCCGGAAACGGAAGAGGTCGCTCCCTCTATCGCCGAGACCCCGCTCGTGGAACCGACCCCTAAAACCCGGCCCACGGCCGCCAACATTCCGGCCGCTTTGCTGGCCCGGCCGGTTTCGTTGGCCCTCCGGGCTTCGCCCCTGGCGCGGATGGACGAGGTGAAGGAACCCGGGGCCTCGGCCGATCCGGCCGAAAGCGGGCGCCAGGACGCGCCCGAGGCTCCGGCCGAAGCCGGGGATATTTCCTCGGTGATCGAGGAGGCGGCAGAACCGCCGACCGCTTCGACGGAGCCGGACCAGACGGTGGACGAGACCCCGGAAACCGACGAGGCGGCGGAAGCCGCTGAGATCCCGGAGATCGGTGAGACCCCGAAAATCGAGGAAGCCGAAAGCGCCGCCGAAGCCGGCGAAATCGGGACGGCCGGGGAAATGTTCTGCGGGCCGGAGACTCCGGCGGATGAGCGGCCGGCTTTCGCCGCCTATCTGGACGAGGATATATCCCTGGAAGAAGTCGAATCCCCGGAAGAAGCCGGCGAGGCTTCGGAACCGCCGGACCGGGAGGAGGCCAGACCCGAGGCCCCGTCGGATGATCGCCCGTCCTGGTCCCCGCTCCCGGGGCCGGAAGCGGGGCCGGCCGCCTCGCCCGCCGCGTTTCCGCCCCCGGCCGCCGTCGCGAGGAGCGGGAGCCGCTGGCCGGCCCTGGTGCTGGCCGTCCTGATCGGTCTGGCCGTGGGCGGCGGGGCCATGTGGCTCCGGGGCGCCGGCTACCTGGGTTCCGAACCGGACCGGGCCCATAAAATCGAAGCCCTCAACGAGGAGCGCGAGAGGCTGCGGGCGGCTATTCTCCAGGCCACGGAATATGTCGACACCTACCCGGTCGGGTCCGTGCCCCAGGCCCTGGCCGTGGCCTCCCGCGAGGAATACCGCATCGCCGACACCCTCCTTTTGCAGCAGGTCGCGGCCCTGGAATCCGGGGCCAAAGTGACCGTGGAGGCGCGGCGGACCCGGCCCGATCCGGAATTGGCCGACCATCTGAAAAAAGAGATCGACACCCTGAAAGCCGAGATCGCCCGACAGCGCGAAGAGGCCCAAAAGCTGACCGAAGTGCCCTGGGTGGTGGCCATCACCAACATTGAAACGCTGGGCCTCAACCTCGGCATTCTGGAACGCAACTACCTGGTGGCTAAATACGGGCTGAACGCCCCTCTGCCGCAGCTCCGGAGCGCCCCGGCCGAAGAAGCCGCCGCGCCCAGGGCCGAGATGGAAAACCTGACCGCCGAAAACGCGGCCCTGCGGGCGGAAAACGAGAAACTGCGCGCCTCGGACGCCGTCCTCTACGGACAGGCCGCGCACGATCAGGCTGCCGGCAACCTCTCCGGCGCGGCCGACAAGCTCCGGCGGCTGCCCCAACTTCACCCCGACAGCCCCCTCCGGGCCCGGGCCGCCGATGACCTAACCCAGATTGAAATCCAGGCCGCCGAAATGGAGGCCGCCCAGAAGCCGCCGGTGACTGTGGTCTCGGCCGCCTTGAAACACGACGGCGGCTATTTCGAAAATGAAACCCAGGTGCGCATCGCCTTTAAAAACGTCAGTCCCCTGGTCATCAAGCAGCTCGAGTTCACCATCCTGACCTTCGACGACCAGGGCCGCCCGGTGCCCGGCCGGAAACAGGAAACCGCCGGGGACAACCGGCTCAGCGTCGTGCTGACCGAGAACATCCCCCCGGACAAGGAAGACTACGGCCTCTGGGAACTGTCGGACCAGGCCCGCCAGGTCAAGGTCAGGCTGCAGAAAGTCGAGTTCTACGACACCGATCCCTGGGTTGACGAGGATATCGACGCCTGGGCGGATAAAGAAGCCGGCCGCTATACGGCCGGGGGAAATTGAACGCCTTATCGTTCCCGCCCGTCATTTTCCGATTGCCCGCCCGGGGCCGGCCCGGGCGGGCACGTGTTCCCTCCACCCTCCCGATCAAAAGTATTCGTCCTATTGGCGTGGAATCATTTCGTAAAAAAATAAATAGCCAAACATTATAAATTTTATTGACAATTCCTCCGGCTCGGCTATACTGAAATCATCAACCGCCGCAGGCCGACCGATTTCACGTTTTCCATTCCGAGGGAAGGAGCAGTGCCATGTCCAGCCACGTCTTACGAGTTCCGCCCGCCATCCATTACGGCGAAAAGGCCAGCGCCCAGGCCGGGGCCGTGGCCCGGCGCTTCGGGGTCCGAAAAGTGCTCATCATCACCGACAGTTTTTTGGTTTCCTCCGGCGCCATCCGGGCCGTGACCGCCTCCCTGGAGGAGGCCGGCGTGGGTTTTGACATTTTCTCCGAAGTGAACCAGGAACCCACCCTGGCCCACGTGACCGAAGGCTTGGCCCGGCTGGAAGCCAGCGGAGCCGGGGCCATCCTGGCCTGCGGCGGGGGCAGCCCCATCGACGTGGCCAAGGCGGTGAGCGCCATGGCCGTCAACCCCGGCCGCATCCAGGACTACATGGGCGCGGACAAGTTTGAAAAGGACGGCCCGCCGATCATCGCCGTGCCCACCACGGCCGGCACGGGCAGCGAGGCCACGGGGGTGACCATCATCACCGACACCGGGCGCGACGTGAAAATGCTCATCTCCAGTCCCCGTATCATGCCCCGGGCGGCCCTGGTGGACCCCCTCCTGACCCTGGGCATGCCCAAGGGCCTGACCGCGGCCACGGGTCTCGACGCCCTGACCCACGCCATCGAGGCCTACGTGTCCCGCCGGGCCCAGCCTATGACCGATCTCCTGGCCCTGAACGCGGTGGCGCTCATCGCCAGGAACCTGCCCGTGGCCTGGGCCGAACCGGACAATGTCGCGGCCCGGAGCCAAACCATGCTGGGCGCCCTCCAGGCCGGCATCGCCTTCACCAACGCCTCGGTGGCCCTGGTCCACGGCATGTCCCGGCCGGTGGGGGCCCTGTTCCACGTGGCCCACGGGGTGTCCAACGCGGCCCTTCTGGGGGTGGTGATGGATTTCTCCCTGCCCGGCAATTACGAGCGCTACGCCGATGTGGCCCGGGCCATGGGCCTGCCGGATCTGGGCGACGCCCGGCACACGGCTGAAAGCGGGGCCCGGGCGGTGCGGGAGATCATCCGGCGGCTGGAAGTGCCCAGCCTGACCCAACTGGGGGTCACCCGGGAAAAGCTCGAGCCGGTGGCGGCCAAGATGGCCGAGGACGCCCTGGCCAGCGGCAGTCCGGCCAACAACCCCCGCCTGGCCACCAAAGAAGAGATCATCGAGCTCTACTATCAGGCTCTGTAATAAATCGGCGGGTCCTCCGCCCCACCCCGGACGGCCCCGGGCCGCCGCCTTGAGGAGAATGAAAATGGCTGTCAAGAGACTGAAATACTGCGTCAACAACGAGTGGCGGGAATCGGCCTCCGGCCGGTATTCCCCGGTCATGAATCCTTCCACGGGCGAACAGATCGCCGAAGCCCCCATCTGCACCCAGGCCGAAGCCGAAGCGGCCGTGACCGCGGCCCGGGCGGCCTTTCCCGAGTGGTCGGCGAAACCCGTGGCCGTGCGGACCCAGGTGATTTTCAAGTTTCGCGAACTGGTCAACAAGCACTTTGAGGAATTGGCCGTGCTGGTGGCCACGGAAATGGGCAAGAACCTCGAGGAATCCCGGGGCGACATCCACAAAGTGATCGAGGCCTGCGAACTGAGCGTGGGCGCGCCCCTGGAGCAGCAGGGCCACGCCCTGATGGAGGCCACCCGGGGCCACGACATCAGCCTCTACCGCGAGCCGGTGGGCGTGTTCCTGGGCATCGCCCCCTACAACTTCCCGGCCATGATCCCCTTTGGCTGGTTCATCCCGCCGTGCCTTGTCAGCGGCAACTGCATGGTGCTGAAGGCGGCCACCATGGTGCCCCAGAGCGGGATGCGTCTGTTGGAACTCCTGATCGAAGCGGGCCTGCCGAAAGGCGTGGTCAACCTCATCACCTGCAGCCGGGAGGAGTTGGCCGGCCTCATCAGCCATCCGGAAGTCAATGGCGTCTCTTTCGTCGGCTCGGAATCGGTGGGCCTGAAAGTCTACGGCCAGGCCGCGGCCGCCGGCAAGCGGGTCCAGGCCCTGACCGAGGCCAAGAACCACGCCCTGGTCTTGGAAGACGCGCCCCTGGAATGGGCCGCCCGCCGCATCATCAACTCGGCCTTCGGCTGCGCGGGCCAGCGCTGCATGGCCCTGCCGGTGGTGGTGGTGCAGGAATCGGTGGCCGACGGTTTTGTGAAAATCCTGAAAAAGCTGGCCGCCGAACTGGTGGTGGGCGCGGCCTACGACCCGGCCACCCAGCTCGGCCCCCTGGTCAGCGCGGCCCAGAAGGCCTCGGTGGAAAAATGGATCGCCAAGGGCCTGGAAGAAGGTGCGAAAATGGTCCTCGACGGCCGGGGCTGCACTCCCAAAGGCTTTGAAAACGGCTTCTTCGTCGGCCCCACCATCCTCGACCAGGTCAAACCCCACATGACCGTGGGCCAGGAGGAAATCTTCGGCCCCGTCTTGTCGGTCAAACGCTGCCGCGATTTTGAAGAAGGCCTGGCCATCATGAACGGCAATCCCTTCGCCAACGGCTCCTCCATCTTCACCACGAGCGGATACTACGGCCGGGAATTCTCCCGCCGCACCCACGGCGGCATGGTGGGCATCAACGTGGGCATCCCCGTGCCCCTGGGCTTCTTCCCCTTCTCGGGACACAAACGCTCCTTCTACGGAGACCTCCACTGCCTGGGCCGCGACGGACTCCGCTTCTACACCCAAATCAAAACCGTGACTACCAAATGGATCTCCCCCGAGGAATCCCACGAGGCCCGCGTCAGCACCTGGGAAGGCACCATCAACCGCGAACTGTGATTTGAAAGCGGTCAAGAGGTGTTTACAATCTTGAGCTCCGCCCCCCCAACCCCCATCTTTCAAGCCTGGCGGCTTGAATCTCAAATTATTGCCAACCCGCGGTGGCTAATGTCCAGGGGGAATCCCCAGGACATTAGCCACCGGCCCAAGGCGGCCGGTTTTTGACTGGCTCCAAGGGGTAAATCTCCTTGGCGAGGCTTGGGCGGCCGGTGATTGCTCGGCTTGCGCGATCTGGACGCCAAGAGTCACACATCCCCAAATATTAACCCGGCGATTGAATATATCAGCTATGCGGCGTAGCGGATTTTGCGATGTTCGAAATATTTCCGGACCCGGGCGGCCTTTTTCTGAAGCATCCGCATATGACTGATGGTCTTCTTTGATAGCTGCTCTTTATTTCGGGCCGGCGTCCCGCTGTGAACGCCGCATTTAAGGTCGCAGTTGAGATATTCATCCGGATTCAACTCCGGAGAATACGAGGGCAAATAGAAAACCTCGATCTCTTTTTCGCGCTCCGATTCAGACAGCCAGGCTTTGACCACTGGCTTGATCTGAACATTGAATTTTTTGGCTTATGCGTGACATCGGCGCCCTCCCGTATGCCAGCATTATATCATTTATCATTAAAATTAGGCAATTAGACACTAGCCCGCCGGGTCGGCCAAAAGGTCGGCCAGCCGGTTCAAAAGGTCGCGGCGGCGCTCCCCGGCCCGGGCGACGGGCTCCAGAAGACGGCGCCCGGCCAGGTCCAGGAGGGCCGCGCGGGCCTGGTCCAGGGCGTGCTGAAAGGCGGCTTCATAGCGCCGCCGGGCCCGAAACCAGATAAAGCGCGACAGGGCCGCCTCACCCAGGAGGCCGAAGATGAGCCACGGCGCGGCGGCCCGCAGGGCGGCGGCGGTCAGGGCCGCCGGGCCGCCGTATTGGCCCCCGGTCTCGGCCCAGACGAGAAGAACGGCCAGGACCGGCGGCCACAGCCACAATAGGGCCGAACCCACCTGGGGGTCGGTGGCCAGACCCTCGTCCAGCGCTTTCCGGACGACGGCCCCGCCCTCGGCGGCCAGGGCCTCCCGGCCGGATGAAGCGGGGCGGCCGGTGAGAAAGGTCACATCCTCGTTCCGGCCCGCGAGGTAGTGGGCCAGGGCGGGCGCGGCCGGAGCCGGGGCCGGCGGCGGGGTTTCCGGCCCGGGCCGGAAGCGGCCGACCACGAAATCCCAGGCCTCGGTGAAGAAGGCCAGGGGGCCGGCAGCGTTTTTCCGCAGCCGGTCCAGGCGGGGGGCCAGATAGGCCGTCCGCTGCCCGGCCAGGATGGTCAGGTCGGCCAGGACGGCGCCCTGGGGGTGGTAGTCGGCCTGGAGGCGCTCTAAGGCCTCCAGTTGCGCCAGCCACTTTTCCGGCTGGGCGGCCTCCCGGAGGCGGGCCCGAAAGGCCCGGTTCCGGGCGGTGAGGTTGCCCGCGGCCACAGCCCGGCGGAGTTTTTCGTCGGCCAGTTCGTCGAGGAGAGCCCGCAGGGGACCCAGGCCCCCGGCTTCGGGGTCGCCCGGCTCGGCCAGGGCCTCGGTCGCCGAAACCGGCCGGGGCCGGGATCCGGTCCAGCCCCCGAAGCGGGCCAGATGGTCGGCCAGGCCGTCGAGCACCTCGGCCAGGGCCCGGGCGCCCCCGGTCCGGTTCTGGAGTTCGTCGGCCTTGTTCAGCAGCGCCACCTGGGCCCCGGAGGCCATCAGCCGCCGGACCCGGGCCATGACCTCGTACAGCCGGCGGTCGGCGTATTTGTGAAGGTCGGTCACCCAGACCACCAGGTCCAGCTCGGGCAGCCGGTCCAGGACCAGCTGGCCGTGGGCCGTCTCTAAACTGTCAAAATCGGGGAAGTCGATGATGGCCACCCCCCGGAGGCTTTCCAGGTCGTGGACCGCCTCGATGGCATCCAGCCCGGCCAAAGGCGGGAAGGACTGGTGGCGGTACACCACCGGCCGGGACGTGGTGGGCCGCACCGGGCTGGCCGGGGATATCTCCCGACCGGCCAGGGCCGAGATGAGGGTGGACTTGCCCACCCCCGTCCCGCCCAGAAGGCCCAGAACCAGGCGGCCGTCGAGGCTGGAGGCGGCCCGGTCCAGATCGTCCAGCATCGCGGCCAGGGCGGCCTGGTCGGCCGCGCCGCCCCGCCAGTCCGGCGCCAGGGCCAACAATTCCCGCCCCAGAGCCGCCAGGCGGCGGCTTTCGGCCACCATGGCCGCTTCCGGACCGCTGAGCCCGCCCCCCAGGCGTCCGGCCAAGTCGTTCAGGCCCATAGCCGCGCCGCCTCCCGTTCGATGACCGCGAGGCCCTCTTCCAGCGCCCGCCCGGCGGCCAGCCGCCCGGCCTCCCCGGCCAGGCGGTCCTGATAGCGGCGGCCCTGTTCCCCGAAGATGCGGGCCAGTTCCTGGTGGTGGTAGGCGGCGGCCCGTTCCTCGAAGGCGGCCAGAGTCTCGCGGGAGATGACCGCGCCGGTGAGCTTGCTGACCACCGGCCCCAAGGCCCCGCCCAGGAGAACCTCGGTGCCCGGCACCCCGCCGGTCTGGAACCACAGGCCGGCCACCAGGCCCAGGTGGAGGAACTGGACCAGGTAGAAAGCCGCTTTCTGGCCCAGGGGGAGGCCGGCCAGGAGCCGCTCGGTCTCCCCGCGCAGCCAGTGGTCGAGGCGGCCACTGAGGTCGGTGTAGAAATCGCGGATTTCGTCCGGGGTGAAATCCAGGGCGGCCGGAGCCGGCTCGCCGGGCCGGTCCGGGGCCGGGGCGGAGACGGGCCGGCCGGCGGCCTCGGCCAGGGCCCGTGCCTGGTCCCGCACGGCGGCCACCAGGGCTTCACGGCCGGCCTCGGCCAGGCGGTCGGCCAGTTTCTGTTCCGGCTCGGAGAGTTTGGGCGTCGTCTCGCCAAACAAACGTCTGATTTTCTCGCCGGCCAGAGCCAGCGGCTTTATCAGGAAGTGCCGGGGCTTGGCCCAGATGTCCGAGCGGCGCACCACTTCGGACAGATTCTTCATCAAACTTTCCCGGGTTTCGCCGGGCAGATTCAACAGCACCCGGTCGCGGGAGGCGGCCATCCACTCCCGGGTGATGCGGGTCACCGCCGCCGCGCCCCGGTCCACATCGGCCTGGTGCCGGGCCAGGGGCGGGGCCAGTTCCGACCGCCACAGACGGCCCAGTTCGGCCACGGCCCGCCGGCCGCTTTCCGTCGCCAGCCGAGACCCGCGCCGGCCCAGATCCTCCAGCCAGGCGGTCAGTTCCCGCCGGGCCGCGTTGATGCCGACTTGCCCCACGGCCATCTCCTCGGGCCAGGAGATCATGGGCGCGGCCAGGCCGGCCCGATTCAGGCGGGCCTGAAAATCATCCCGGGCGGCGGCCGCCGTGACCCGGTTGAACACCAGCAGGAGGGGGCGGCCCAGAGGCGCCTCGGCGGACAGGAAGTCCCAGGTGCTCTGGTCGGCGTATTTGGCCTGGTGGGCCACCAGGATCACCGCGTCGGCCCGGCGGGCCAGTTCCTCGGCCTGGGCCTGATTGGCGGTGAGGACGCTGTCGAAGTCCGGGGTGTCGATGACGGCCAGGTTTTCGGGCCAGGCCCAGGGGGGAGTGTCCAGGGGCACCAGGTAGAGACGGGCGTCCGGCCCGGGGGAGTCCGGCGCGGGGGCTTCGAAGACCGCTCCGCCCGGGGCCTCCACCGGGGTATAGCGCGGCAGAAAGCCGCCGGTGGCCAGGTCGGCCGTCACGGCCGCCGGGGCCGCCAGGACCGGGGCCAGGGTGCTGGGCCGACGATAGCCGGAGGGGCTGACGGGTTTGCCGGCCAGGAAATTGACGATATGGGATTTTCCGGCCCCGGTGGGCCCACAGACGGCCACGACCCAGGGCGAGGCCGGCCGCCGGAAGCGGTCGGCCAGCACGTCCAGCCATTCGCCGGCCCGGGCCAGGGCCGGGGCCAGATCGGACACCGGCGCCAGCCGCGTCAGGGCCTCCCGCATGTTCCGGATGGTGTCTTGGCTGTCCATGGTCCCCCTTGCGTACGCCCACTTGAGGCCGGGAGATATTATAACGTAAGTTGGCCCGGAATGGAAAGGCGACGTGAAGGCGCCAAGGGTTCGGACCGGCCTGGCGGGGCGAAAGTTTCCTCCGGTCGCCCGGGATTTCAGGGGCCAGAACTCGCTTCGCTCAAACATCTGGCCCCTGAAATCCCGGCTCTCTCCGGAAAATTTCGCCCCCGCCAGGCCTCGCTGTTCGTAACATTTCTCTAAAAATTCAAGTGGACATGGGCGTCGTTCAGTCCCCGAAGAGGCGGCGGGGACAGGCGGCGGCGCAGGCCCGGCCGCACGAGGGGCCGAAGGATTGGCAGAGGTCCTGGTCCACGCGCAGGGCCCCGGGGTGGCCCTCCCGGCCGATGGCCCCGGCCGGGCAGGCCTTGCGGCAGCGGCCGCAGCCGAGGCAGCCCCGGGGGCAGTAGTCCGCGTTCTTTTTCAGGGGCGAAGCCGACAGGCAGGGGATGAAGGCCCGGACGGCCCCTTCGGTCGGTTCGAACAGGGATTTGGGGCAAACCTCCCGGCAGCGGCCGCAGCCCTGGCAGAGGCTTTCGTCGATGGCCGGAAAGCCGCTGTCCTCCAAGCGGACGGCACCGTGCGGGCAGGCCCGGACGCAGTCCCCCAATCCCAGGCAGCCGTAGGGACACAGCAGAAAACCGTCGTCGTGGGCCGCGGCCAGGCGGCAACTGGCCAGCCCCGCCCATTCGGCCAGTTGGGCGGCCCGGCCCCGGTGCCCGCACAAAAGGCGCGGCCGGGCCGGGGTGGCGGGCGGAGCGGAAGCTGGTGTAGCGGGCCGTGTGCTCCGATCCCGCCAGGAAGGCCAGATTTCCGGCAGGGCTATGACCAGCACCGCCGCAAAAGGACGCGGGTCGAAAAAAATGAACATCCCCAGCCACGAACTCAATTGAAACGACGGCGAAAGCAGGAAAAGCCCGATCAGCGCCTCACGGGCGACCAATCCCCCAAAACTTCTTGACAGGTAGGGGGCGACCAGGCCAGCGGCCACAATCAAGCCGGGCATGTGTCCCCAAAGAACCGGTTTCGTTTGGGAAAAAAGTAAACCGGCTATCAGCCAAGGCCCCAGAAGATACAGCCGTGATCGGGGCTTGGCCGCGTGCCCCAGGCCGGCCGACAAAAGAACGAGGCTGACGGGCACGGCCGCGCGTCCCCAACCGCCCCAAAACCAAGGTACGAAAATATGCGGCGTCCAGGCCTCAGGAATAGGATTCACCCGGCTGGGCAACAGACTGAGCATGGAAAAAACAGCCATTATTCCCAAGGCCAGAAAAGGAATAAGCGCCGGGGCGGCCAACAGGGTCCGCCATCGCGGCCGGGCGGCCAACAATCCGCACAGGAGACCTCCGAAAGGAGCATATTCCAGGCTGGGCTCAGTAGAAAGATTATGAAAACTTATGAGCAGCCAAAACACCGCCCCCGCCGCCGCCCAATCCAGCTCGCGGAGAGCCCGCCGACGAGAAGGGGCGGTCAGAATGCCGATGCCGGCGGCGGCCAGGGTGGCGATGAAATCCAGGCTGTTTTCCTGATAATTTTCAAGCCACTCGCTCCGGGCCAGGATCGTCAGAATGACCGCCGGCAAAAGCATGAACAAAAGCTCGGCGTTGCGGCGGGCCGGGCCGGGGGGGGGGAGATAGGGTCCCTCGCGCAGGATCGGGTGGGCGGAAGCGGTGGGCATCAGGGCACCATCAGGCGGATCAGGCTCATCAGAGGCCGCCGGGCCGGGCAGGCCAGGGCGCAGGCCCCGCAGAGGAGGCAGCCGTCAAGATACGGCCGGAAGCAGTCCGGCGCGGTCAGCCATTCGGAGGGGTCGCGTTCGGCGGCGCGGGATACGGTGAGGCCCGCCGGGCAGGCCCGGTCGCATTCCCGGCATTTCCGGCAGGGCTGGAAGGCGACGTCCCGGGCCCCCCGAAGCAGATGGAGGCCGGCGGCGTTCCGGTCCAGCCCCCGCTCCAGGCGGGAAAGGGTGGTCCCCCGGGCCAGCCCGCCCCGGATCACCGCGTCGCCCGGGCCGGGCACCAGGTTGGCGAAAGTCAGAAGGTCAATCACCCGGGCCCCCACGGGCGCCAGGTAGACGGCCTCCCCCAAAGTCAGGATTGTTTTCGTCAACGGCAGACCCGTGCGCCAGGCCCGGCCCAGGGCGTAGAGGGCGCGGCCGTCCAGGACGCCGGCGGCCTTCGGATCGGAACGGCCGGTGATCCGTTTTTTGAGGACGGCCGGAAGCGCGGCCGGGTACGGGCCCGACCCGGCGACCACCCGCCCGGCCTCCGGCGGGGCCTGGTCCGGGTCGGCGGCGACCCAGACGAGGCGGCGCCCGGGCCACAGCCGGAGGGCCGCCTCCAGCCCGGCCAGGATGGTCTCCCGCTGCTCGCCGAACAGGGCCGGGGCCCAGGTGAGGCCCGGCTCGGGATCAAGCGTGGTGACGATGAGGGCATCGCCGAACGGCACCTCCGGTCGGTCGAGGCCCAGTTCCTTCAGGACCCGGTCCAGGTCGGCCGGGCCCAGGCCGGCGAGGGCGCGCGGCCGGGGCGGCTCGCCCACGGCCGCGTCGTCGCGCCGGATGACGATCTCCCGCTCGGTGATCTCCCCGATCCAGCCGGAGACCGGGGCGTGGACGTCGCCGAGGCGGGGATCGGGGTGGCGGGCCAGAAGTTCCCCGGCCGAGACCCGCCGGCCCTTCTTCAGCCCCTTGACCGATTCCGCGCCGCCCAGCGGCGGGGCCGCGACCTGGAAGGCGTCCCAATCCTTGACGACCCGGGCCACGCCTCAGTCCTCACCTTCGTCGGGCCGCCGGGCCGCGAGCAGAAGCTGATACAGCTCGCTCCGGCTCCGGCCGGTCTCCCCGGCCAACTGGGCGGCCAGCACCTTGGTGGGGCGGGGATCGGTGAGGGCCAGGCCCCGGAGAGCCTCCAAATCCAGGGGCGGTTTTTCCGCAGGGCCCCGGCGGCCTTCCACCACAATGGTCATCTCGCCCTTGCGGGGGTTCTTGGCCGTCTCGGCGGCCAGTTCCGGGAGGGTGCCGGCCAGGTATTCCTCGTGGCGCTTGGTCATTTCCCGGGCGAGCAAAGCCGGGCGGGGGCCGAAGGCGGCGGCCAGGTCGGCCAGGGATTCGGCCAGGCGGTGGGGGGCCTCAAAAAAGACCAGAGTCCACGGGTGCGCGGCCAGGGAGGCCAGAAAATCGCGCCGCTCCTTGGCCTTGGCCGGCAAAAAGCCGCCGAAGGTGAAACGGTCCGCGTCGAAACCCGAAGCGGCCAGGGCGCAGATCACCGCCGACGGACCGGGGAGGGGAATCACGGCAAACCCGGCTTCCCGCGCGGCCCGGGCCAGGGCCGCACCCGGATCGGACACGGCCGGGGACCCGGCGTCGGTGACCAGGGCCACCCGGCCGCCCTCGGCCAGGGCCTGGGCCACGCGGGGCCAGGCCTGGCGGTGGTTCTGCTCGCGGTAGCTCTGGAGCGGGCGGCGCAGGCCGAGGTGGGACAAGAGCTTCAGGGTGCGGCGGGTGTCCTCGGCCAGGACCAGGTCGGCGGCTTTCAGGGTCTCGATGACCCTGAGGGTCAGATCGCCCAGGTTCCCCAGGGGACTGGGGACCAGGTAGAGCCCGGCGGCCGGGGCGGAACCTTCGGGCCGTGCCTCGTCGTCGGGCCGGGCGTCGCGGGGGTCGGGAAAATCCATCAATAGTCCACCGCCTCAAAGGCGTTTTTGATGTGCCGGATGACCGGCGCGGCCCCGGGCGGGCAGATGATCTCCACCACGTCGAAGCGGGCCGGGCGGCCGTGCCACTTGGGGTCTTTCAGAAACAGGGCGGCGGTCATGGTCAGCTTGCGCTGTTTGCGGAAATCCACCGCTTCGGACGGAGCCCGGCCGGTGCGGCCCCGGGTCTTTACTTCCACAATCACCACGGTGCGGCCGTCCAAGGCCACCAGGTCCAGTTCGCCGATGGCATTGACCGCATTGCGGGCCGCCACCTGGTACCCCAGGCTCTCCAGGTGGCGGGCCGCCAGGTCCTCGCCGCGCCGCCCCAATTCGTGTCGCGGGTCCATAAAAATTCGCTTTCCGGGATTCAGCCGAAATCCAGTTCGGACTGAACCTCCCCGAGTTGGACCCCGGGCCGCACGCCCCGGAAGCTCAGCCGGTGGATGGGGCACGGGCCGTGGCGCCGCAGGGCCTCGAGGTGGACCTTGGTGCCGTAGCCCATGTGCCGGTCAAAGCCATATTGGGGGTATTGTGTATGCCAATCCAGCATCATCCGGTCCCGGGTCACTTTGGCCACGATGGAGGCCGCCGCGATGGAGAGCGACCGGCCGTCGCCCTTGACCAGGGTGTGGGCGGGGACGGGCAGGTCGGGTCGCTGGTTGCCGTCCACCAGCACCTGGGCCGGGGCCGGGGTCAGTTGCCCCACGGCCCGGCGCATGGCCAGCAAGGCCGCGCCCAGAGGGTTCAGGCGGTCCACCTCCGGGGCCTCGACGGCCGCCCAGGCCCAGGCCACGGCCCGGGCCACGATGAGGTCGTAAGCCGCGTCCCGGGCCGCCGGGGTCAGCTTTTTGGAATCGTCCAGCCCGGGGTAGTCGGCGGCCGGGTCCAGGATCACCGCCGCGGCCACCACCGGCCCGGCCAGGGGGCCGCGCCCGGCCTCGTCGGTGCCGGCCAGGGGCGCGCCGCGCGCCCGGTACAGCGCATCGAGAGCCGCCGGGCCCAAAGATTCCCTAATGTTCAGCACGGCTCTCCCTCATTTGACAAACCGTTTGTATTATACAATAATTCTTATACCACAAAGTGCCGAGGAGGGGAAGGATGGCGGTCGGGATCAGCATCAGTCAACTGGACGGCTTTTCCGTGGGCCACGCCGAGGACCGCACGGCCGGGACCGGCTGCACGGCCATCCTGACCCCGGGCGGCGCGACCGCCTCGGGCTTCACCCCCGGCTTCGCCCCGGGCAGCCGGGAGATGGATCTTTTGCGGCCCGAGAACACGGTGCCGGCCATCCACGGTCTTTTGCTGACCGGCGGCAGCGCCTTCGGTTTGGCCGCCGCCGCCGGGGTGGTGCGCTTTCTGCTCGAGCAAGGCGCGGGCTTCGACACCGGCCTGGTCCGGGTGCCGCTGGTGCCGGCGGCCGTCATCTTCGATTATCCCCGAAACCAATCGGCCGGCCTCCTGCCCGACGAGGCCATGGGCTACGCCGCCGCCCGGAACGCCACGCGCGACCCGGTGGGGAGCGGCCCCTTCGGGGCCGGGCTCTCGGCCACCTGCGGCAAGGCGGCCGGGATGGAATACGCCAGCCCTTCGGGGCTGGGATCATACGGCGTCATCGAATCCGGCGTGGCCATGACCGCGCTGGCGGTGAACAACGCGCTCGGCAGCATTGTCGATCCCGACACGGGCACCGTCATCTCCGGCCTCCGCCGGGCCGACGGCTCCGTGGCCGGCCGGGCCGAAATACTGGAGGCTCTGCGCCGCCGCTCCCCGGCCCTGTCCGGGACCGACCCCGGCCACACGGTCCTGGCGGCGGTGGCCACCAACGCCCGCCTCGACAAGCTCGGGGCGTATCGCCTGGCCCGCATGGCGGCCGTGGGCCTCGGCCGGGCCGTGTATCCGGCCCACCTGACGCTCGACGGCGACACGGTCTTCGCCCTGAGCTCCAACACCGGGCCCGAGGCGGACTTGAACTGGCTGGGCGCTCTGGCCGCCGAGGTGTTGGCCCGGGCCATCGTCGCCTCCGTGCCCGGTCAAGGGGCGGCCGCATGACCGCTGAAACCCGCTCCGTCCCGTCAGCCGCCTTCGAGAACGCGCTGGACCTCTACCTGGGGCACCTGCGGGTGGAACGCAACCTTTCGGGCCACACCCTGGCCGCCTACGGCCGCGACCTGTCCGCCTTCCTGACCTGGCTGGAACAGGCCGGCGTGACCACCTGGGAAAGGGTGGACCGCAACCGCCTCATGGGCTATATGCTTACGTTGTCCGACCGCCTTTCGGCCCGCAGCCGGGCCCGGGCCCTGTCGGCCATCCGGGCCTTTTTTCGCTTTCTGGAGAGCGAAAAAATCCTGGGCCACAACCCGGCCCATAATTTCGAAAGCCCCAAGCTGCCCCAATCCCTCCCGAAAGCCCTGGGGACGGAGGACATGCGCCGCCTGGTCACGGCCCCGGAGACGGACAGCCCCTTGGGGCTCCGCAACCGGGCCATGTTCGAGCTGATGTATTCGGCGGGGCTGCGGGTTTCGGAACTGCTGGGCCTGACCCTCTCCCAGGTGAATGTCGAGGAAGCCTTCCTGCGGGTGCGCGGCAAGGGCGACAAAGAGCGCCTGGCCCCGGTGGGCGAGGAGGCCCTGAACCTCCTGGTCCGGTGGCTGAAATTGGGCCGCCCCCACCTGGCCACGCCGAAGAGCGGGGGGCTGGTCTTTCTCAACAAGCGCGGGGGGCGGCTGTCGCGGCAGTTTTTCTGGCGGGTCCTGGGCCAGTACGCGGCCGAGCTGGGCCTGAAAGGGGTCACGCCCCACGTGCTGCGTCACTCCTTCGCCACCCACCTGGTGGAGGGCGGGGCCGACCTCCGGGCCGTGCAGATGATGCTGGGCCATGCCAGCCTGGCCACCACCGAAATTTACATCAAAGTCGAAACCGAGCGCCTGAGCCGGGTGCACCGCCAATACCATCCCCGGGCCGAGCGGACGGCCGCCGCCCCATCCGGGAATCCCCAAGTGGATCATGAACCAGAAGACACCGAAAAAGCGTAAAGAGCCCCTGACCATCATCACCACCCACTTCAACCCCGACTATGACGCGGTGGGCTCCATGGTGGCGGCGCGCAAGCTCTATCCCGAGGCTTTGCTGGTCTTTCCCGGCGGGTCGGAGAAAAACCTGCGCCATTTTTTCATCCAGTCCCTCATCCACCTCATCGACCCGGCCCGGGTGGGCGATGTGGACCTCTCCCGGGTGGGGCGGCTGGTGGTGGTCGATACCCGCCAGCCCTCGCGCCTGGGCGAGGTGCAGGCCGTCCTGGCCAACCCCGACCTGGACATCCACCTCTACGACCACCACCCCGACGCCCCGGGCGACCTCAAGGGCGAAGTGGAGGTGGTGGAACCGGTGGGGGCCACGGTGACGGTCCTCACCGAACTCATCAACGACTGCGGCCTGAAACTTCTGCCGGAGGAAGCCACCATGATGGCCGTGGGCCTCTATGAGGACACGGGCTCCTTCACCTTCAGCTCCACCACCGGGCGCGACTACCTGGCCGCGGCCGAGCTCCTGCGCCAGGGGGCCGACCTGGCCGTGGTCTCGCAACTGACCGTGCGGGAACTGACCACCGAACAGCTGGCCTTGCTCAACGAACTCATCGACTCCGCCGAGACCCGCCAGGCCCGGGGCCTGAGCTTCGTCATCGCCACGGCCCAGATCGAACACTACGTCGACGACGTGGCCGTCCTGGCCCACAAGATGATGGAAATCATGGGCCTGTCGATCCTCTTCGTCCTGGTGGCCATGGACAACAAGGTGCAGCTCATCATCCGCTCCCGCCTGGGCTCCATCAACGCGGCGGCCATCGCCCGGGAATTCGGCGGCGGCGGGCACCCTTCGGCCGCGGCGGCCAGCATCAAGAACATGAGCCTGAGCCAGGCCAAGAAACGTCTCGACGAAATCCTGTCCGAAACCTTAGGGGCCTTCTACAACGCCCGGAATCTCATGGTCTATCCGCCCATCACCATCGGCGACTGGCAGACCCTGGAAGAGGCCCGGGAAGTGCTGGTCAAGTTCAGCATCAACGTTCTTCTCGTGGTGAACCGGGAGGAACAGGTCATCGGCTTCATCTCCGAGCACAACGTGTCCAAAGCCCTGTACCACGGCCTCCTGGACTACCCGGTGAGCGCCTTCATGAACACCGAATTCCTGGCCGTGGGCCCGGAGGCCACCTTCATGGAGGTCAAGGAGATCATCGTGGACCGGAAGCAGCGGGTGCTCCCGGTGGTGGAGGGGAAAAAGCCGGTGGGGGTCATCACCCGCACGGACCTTCTCCAGGTGCTGGCCGGCACCGGCGGCGAGGAAGGCGGCTCCACCGCGGCCCGTTCCGACCCGGGCCGCCGCAACGTGGCGGCCCTGATGCGGGAGATGATGCCCCCGCCGCTGTTGGCCTTCCTGGAACGCATGGGCCGGACGGCCGACGAGACCGGGGTGAACCTGTATGCCGTGGGCGGCTGCGTGCGGGACCTCATCATGCGCAAGCCCTCCCATGACGTGGACCTGACCATGGACGGCGACATCGACGACTTCATCGCCCGGGTCGCCCGGTCCCACCGGGTGACCAAGGTCATCCGCCACCCCCGCTTCAAAACCGCCACCCTGGAGACGGCCGACGGGCTGGTGGTGGACGTCTCCACCACCCGGCGCGAATACTACGAGCACCCCGGAGCCCTTCCGGTGGTGCAGACGGGTTCCCTGCACATGGACCTGTATCGGCGCGACTTCACCATCAACAGCCTGGCCGTGGCCCTCAACTCCGGCAACTTCGGCGAGGTGATGGATTTCTACCGCGGCTACCAGGACATCAAGGACGGCTACATCCGGGTGCTGCACAACCTCAGTTTCGTCGAGGACCCCACCCGGGCCTTCCGGGCCGTGCGCTTCGAAGCCCGCCTGGGCTTCAAGATCAGCAAGATGACCGCCAGCCTTCTGGAAGGGGCGGTGCGGAACAAGTTCCTCACCAGCATCGACCGCCGGCGCCTGTTGCACGAACTGAAACTGATCCTGAGCGAGGAGGACCCCGGGCCGGCCATCAAGCGCCTGAACGATTTCGGCCTCCTGCCCTTCATCCACCCCCAGCTCATCCTGAGCGGAACCCACGCCAAGCTCTTCACCCGCGTCCGCCGGGTGCGCGACTGGTTGGGGCTCACCTTTCCCGAGCGGCTGGACCAGGCCTGGTTCGTCTATCTCATCGCCCTGACCGACCGCCTCAAGCTCCACGAGCTGGACACCCTGGCCCGGTCCCTGACGCTGAAGAAAAAAGACGCCCAGATCCTCACCGCCGAGCGCCCCCTGGCCGACGAAATCCTGGCCCATTACAAAAAACCTCTGGGCCCCCTGGCCGCCAGCCTGACCTACCGCCTCCTGTCGGAACTGAGCTGGCCGACCATCCTTTACATCATGGCCAAAACCGAAAATGAGGAACTGTCCCAGGCCGGGGTGGGCTTCCTGACCATGTACCGCCAGGTGAAACCCTTGTCCACGGGCCGCGATCTGATCGCCCTGGGCCTGCCCCAGGGGCCGCGCATCCACGAGGCCTACGAAACGCTGCGCCTGGCCCGGCTCGACGGCCTGGTCCGCACCCGGGTGGACGAAATCGAATACGTGCGGAAGCTCCGAGAGGCCAACTGGCCGCCCTACGCGCCACCCAACTCGCCGCCCCTCCCCGCCCGCTTCCTCCGCCCGGACCGCCTCGGCCGAAAACGGGACCACAGCCCGTTGGGCCAAGAGCTGAATGAGGAACAGACCAGCCACTGCCACCGCCGCTGAAGATTGGCTGAACTGATGATCCCGAGGCCGTACGCCGTTTTCGACTTTTGCCCCCCCTCCTGGCGCTGCCGCCGCCCCGGCCCTGGCCGCCGAGACCGCCACGGCCCAGAGCGAGTTTCTGGCCGACCTGGCTTCGGAGTTCCGCTCCGCCGCTCCGCCGGACTATCCGGCCGCGGCCGCCGCTTAGATGGCGTCCATTATTGACAACCATCTCACCCTGAACCTAATACTCATCCACCTCTATGTTGTAGCTAAACTCCGGAGTCGGGAAAGCGCCGCTGACGGTTTCGGCATAAAATTTATTGAGCGCTTCGACGACCATCGGTCGCAATTTATTGTATTGCTTGACAAACTTTGGCTTAAAGTCTCCGAACAGGCCGATCATATCGTAAAGGTTTAGTTCCTGGCAGTCGCAGTGGGGCCCCGCGCCGCAGCCCAATGTGGGAATCTCCAACGTCTCGGTAATCTTTTTAGAAACGGCGCTGGGAACGCATTCCAGACCAACGGCAAAAGCGCCGGCTTCTTCAACGGCCAGCGCGTCTGCCATCACCTTATCAGCGGCGGCTTTGGTCGCGCCCTGCACTTTAAAGCCGCCCAAGGCGCTGGCGGACTGCGGGGTAAGGCCGATATGAGCGCATACCGGAATGCCGGCATTGACGATGGCCTTTATTTGAGGCGCCATGATGGCGCCGCCTTCCAGCTTGACACAGTCGCAGCCGCCCTCTTTCATAATGCGGTTGGCGGTCTCAATGGCTTGCTCGCAGCTTACGTTGTAGGAGCCAAACGGCATATCGCCCACAATGAAGGTGTTGGGCGCCCCCTTTACAACGGCTTTGATATGATGGATCATCATATCGACAGTTACGGGGATGGTGGAGCCCATGCCCAGCATAACATGGCCCATTGAGTCGCCAACCAGGATCATATCTGTTTTGCTCTCGTCCACAATACTCGCCATCGTATAGTCATAACAGATGACCCAAGTCCATTTTATCCCTTCCTGCTTATACTTTTTAAAGTCCGGAACCGTCATCTTCTTTTTCATAAATAACCCTCTTCTAAAATACTATTCCTGGGAAACCGGGGCTGTCCTAAAGAACCGGCTATGTCAACCGGGAAATCATCCCGCCGTCCACCACGATGGTAATGCCGTTTAAATAATCTCCGGCATGGGAAGCAAGCATAATGGCCAGCCCCTTGAAATCGTCCGGAGTAGCCCAGCAGCCCAGGGGAATTCTCTGTAAGCTCTTTTCGTAGCGCTCCGTATCCTTCAGGACCGCCTCGGTAATCTGCGTATGCGTAAACCCGGGCGCAATAGCGGTGGTACGAATTCCATACTGGCTCCATTCGTCGGCAAAACACATGGTGAGCTGGCGCACGGCGGCCTTGGTCGCCTGATAGGCGGGAATATTCTTTACGGTACTGATAAAGGCGGCCAGGGAGGAGTTATGGATTATTTTCCCATAATTCTTCTTTTTCATGATCTCGGCTGCGCGCCGGCTGATATCGAACAAGGCCGTCATATTGACTTCGACGATTTCGTCCCAGGCTTCAATCGGGAAGACATCGATAGGAATTCGTTTGGTGATGCCCGCGTTGTTGACTAAAATATCCAATTCGCCGTTGAGCTTTTCAACACATTCATCGAAAGCGGCGGCGCGCTGTTTTCTGTCAAGAAGGTTCATTTTGACCGGATGTACCTGGTCGAGCCCTTTTTTTTCGAACTCTTCGCGGGTTTCGTAAATCGCATCGCTGGAACCGGTTATGACGACCTCGGCGCCATATTCAAGGTAGCCTTCAGCGATGCTTTTTCCAATTCCTTTTCCGCCGCCGGTTACAATGGCTTTCATGCCTGCCAACGAAAAAATGTCGCTCATTTTCCTCTCCTGTTTCATTTTTTTGCAAAACCGGCGATGAGGCGGCAGGGAGAATTGCGAGAAAACCAAACGCTGAACCATTACCTGGCCCCCGTTTCCGCATGCGATAGCGACCGGTTAAAGTTTTTGCTTTTCATTGAGCAATCAGCATCCGGGGCCCCTGGAATTCTTCCTGCCATGCCTATCCGTCCGGCAATCGATCCAGACTCACAAGCCGTTCAGCCGCCGACGCTGATATGAACATTCCCGCAACTAAGCGAGTCCTTAACGCTCCCGAACGCATCCATATCCAACGAAACCCGGCCGCTGATTTTCCTGAACGAATATACGTTTCCCATTGCGGTATACTTGTTGCTGCCGTATTCGTGGTAAGGCAGGAAGTTCAGAAGCGTGACGCCCAGATTATTCGCCAAATCAACGATTCCCTGCAGCGTCGCCTGGTCGTCGTTGATATTCGGGATTACCGGTACGCGTATGATGACGCGGCGTTTTTGCCTCGCCAGCCACTCAAGATTGCTCAGAATCAACTTATTGTCCACGCCGGTAAACTGCTTGTGCTTCCCGGGGTCCGAATGCTTTACATCATATAGATATGTATCCACATAGGGATCCACCATCCGCAGCGTTTCCAGCGAACAGTGCCCCGCCGTTTCCATGGCGGCGGGAAGTCCTTCCTCCTTTGCCCGTTTAAGCAGCGCCAACGCGAAGTCCGCCTGCGCCAGCGGTTCCCCCCCGGAAAGCGTCAGACCGCCGCCCGACAACTTGTAAAAGACCGTATCGCGCATGACTTCGGCAAATACCTCGTCAACCGTCATCGCCAGCCCGCGCATAACCAACGCGTCCGCATAACACACTTCGCAACAGTCGCCGCAGTCCGTGCACCGTTCCCGGTCACAGGCGATACCCGTGTCATCGCTCCAGCTCAGCGCCTTCCGTCCGCACTTCTCGACACAGGCCTGGCATCCGATGCACTTGTCTTTCCATTGAAAAAGCTGCCGCTTGATCTCCTTTGACTCCGGATTGCTGCACCACATGCAATCCAACGGACAGCCTTTTAAAAATACAATTGTCCTTATGCCTTTGCCGTCGTGCAGCGAAAAACGCTGAATGTCGAATACAGTTCCTTCGTGTACCATTTCTGTATCCTTTCCGATATACAGTCCATCAGGCATTGGCGCTATGGGCCGTTCTCCGGATGATCTCTTCCTGAATCTCCTTCTCCAGCCGCGTGAACAACGCACTGTAGCCAGCCACCCGCACGACCAACCCCTTGTATTTCTCAGGGCTGGCCTGCGCCTTCCGAAGCGTCTCAGTCGTCAGCACATTGTACTGGCATTCCCAGCAGTCAAGCTCGGCTATGCCCCGCATATAGCTGTTAAAGCTATCCGTGGAGTTTTCTCCCACGAACACGGAAGGATGGAATTTCTGGTTGAGCACACAGCCGTGCAGGATCTCAACGTGATCCAGCTTGCCGACCGATTTCAGGACGGCGGTCGGGCCTTTTCTGTCCATTCCGTGCGTCGGCGATATGCCGCCGTCATTGAGCGGCCTGGTGGCCCGGCGCCCATCCGGCGTCGCCGCCGTAATCAGGCCAAAGGGGATGTAGGAGGTCACGTAATACAACCCGCCAATGAAGGGACCATTGCCTCTGTTGCATTTCTGCCGCCCCAGCGCGTCCATATAGATATGCAGCACCTGGTTGTTCATCCCGTCGGCTTCGTCCGAGTCGTTGCCAAACTTCGGCGCGCGATTGAGCAACATCTGCCGGATCGGCTCGTTTCCCTCAAAGTCGGCCTCCAGAACCTCCAGAAGCTTGGCCATCGTGAGCCTCTTTTGGTCGAAGACCAGCGTCTTAATGGCCTGAAGCGAATCGCCCGCCGTGATCAGGCCCACACCCAACGGGGAGGCCGTGTTGTAGCGCGCCCCGCCCGCGTTGAACTCCACCCCGTCCCTGATGCAGTCCTGCGTTACCACCGAGTAAAGCGGCACCGGATAATAGTTTTTTTGGCAGTATTCCAGAACAGCGTCGTAATCCGCGATGGCGTCGGTGAAGTAGTCGACCTGCGCGCGAAATGCGTTCAGCACCACCTCAAAGCTCTCGGCGTTGGCCATATCGCCGGTCCGGGGGCCCATCTGCTGTCCGGTGAGCATACATTTACCGTGGTTCAGAGCGAGTTCCAGGCATTTGGCCAGGTTGATTTGTCCCGCGTTGCCCCAGCTGTTCGTTTTCCCGCTGACGACCGCTTCGCTGCAGCCGAAATTGCACCAGTCTTCCGCGTCGCCCGGCTCGGTGCCCAAGGAACGCATGGCCTCCACGACGACTTCGTCGCCAAACACCTTGATCTTGTTGATACCCTTTTTGACGCCCTCCCCGATCTTGGCCAAAAACTCCTCAGGGGCGGTCTTGGTGAGGCGCACGGCAATATCCGGCTGAGCCAGACTGGTACGATAATCCGCTTCCAGCAACAGGATGGTCAGGTCGTTCACACAGTCCTTGCCGTTTCTGTCAACCCCGCCCAGCGTCATGCATCCTATGGCCGGTCCTTGCTGGTGCCGGGTCGCCTCGTTTGAGTAAATCTTGTCGATTTCGTTACATTTGAGGAAGAAATATTCTGACAGGAGAAGCGCGTCCTCTCGGCTCATACCTTCATTCCGGGAATTTTGATAATAGGGAAACAACGTCTGGTCCAGCCGCCCGTAGGCGATTGAAAGGCCGTTGGATTCGAGCTGCATGACCAATTGGATAAAATGCACGAACTGCAGCGCTTCGTGATAGGTGTGGACCGGCTTTGCGGGCACGTTCCGGCAAACCTCCGCTATCTTTCTCAGATCCTCGGCCCGCTCGGGATCCTGTTCCCGGGCGGCCTCTTCCTCGGCCAGATCCGCATAGCGTCCGGCAAAGGTGATCATGGCCTCGCAGGTGATGATGCATGCCTCATAAAAGGCGGTCTTCTCAATATAGTTGTAGTCCACCCGGGTTCTGTTCAGATCGGCCAGCTTTTCGCGGCATTCCTCAATGATGCTTAAAAACCCGCGGGAGAGCATCCGTTCGTAATCCGGGGACATATGGCCTGGACCCGACATGTTGAAGTTCGTGTTCTTAATGACGCCTAAACGCAATATCGCTCTCAGCGGTTCGGGGGTGAGCGCGTATGACCTGTCGTCCATGCTGTAGCCGGCCCACTTTTCAAGACATTTTCGCAATATCTCCTGCTGCTCTTCGGTGATCTTGAATCTGTCACCTATGCGGGTCTCAAAGGTGTGCATCTGATCTCTAATCCACTTGTAGCCGTATTCTGGGAAGAGGGGCACACTGCGTTTTTTGATCCCCCCCTGATTACCCACGAAAATTTCGTGCTCACGGACCACAACGGTCATTTTCGTCAGGAGATCTTTCAGCACCAGCGCGCGCTGCACGATGGGGGGGGACGCAATATGCGTGAAAAAGGATTCGGTTACAATCTCCACGCGTTCCGTATCAACGCAGCGATCACAATTAAGGAAATCTTCACGTAAAATCTTGATATTGTCTTTCATGACAGATGCCACCTTTCCAGGGTTATTTGCTCTGACTCAATTGGTAAGCGACATCGACGATCATGTCTTCCTGTCCGCCAACCATTTTTCGATTGCCAAGCTCCACTAAGATGTTCAGCGGGTTGACGCCGAACTTTTCCGCGGCCCGGTACGTGTGGAGTAAAAAGCTGGAATATACGCCTGAATATCCGAGCATCATGGAGGCGTTGTCAATGATCTGCGGGCGTTTCATGGCCGGGCCGACGATTTCTTCGGCCACGTCTAACAAGCGATAAAAGTCAATGTCCGTACCGTATCCCTGACGTTTGAGAATTCCCGCGAGCACCTCGATCTGGCAATTTCCGGCTCCGGCGCCGAGCCCGCGGCAGGTTCCGTCGATATAGGACGCGCCGGACTCCACGGCGGCTAGCGAGTTGGCTATGGCCAGCCCTAAATTATTGTGCGCGTGGAAGCCCACGGGCACGGGAAGCTTTTCCGCCAGATAGTCAATTCTGGTGCGAACGCCATCCGGGAGGAGGTATCCGGCTGAGTCGGCGATGTTGACATAATCGGCTCCGGCGTCCACAAAAATCATCGCCTGCTCGTAAAGCTGCTCGGGGGAAACCATATGCGCCATCATCAGGAAACCAACCGGCATGATGCCGTTTCGCTTCGCGTACGAAATGTGCTGGATTCCAATATCCGCTTCCGTACAGTGAGTGGCGACGCGTACGATGCTGGCGCCATTTTCATGCGCCTGCTCCAGATTCTCGATCGTGCCGATGCCAGGTATCAACAGCACCGCCAGGCGCGCTCTTTCCATTACGGAGACGGCGGCCTGGTGAAGATCGCATTCATTTGACTCCAAAAACCCGTAATTGATGGATGATCCCGCGATGCCGTCTCCGTGGGCGACTTCAATAATTTGGATTCCCGCCTGGTCAAGCCCGGAAACGATCGCGCGGGCCTGCTCCGGCGTAAAGCTGTGGCTCACCGCATGGCTTCCGTCACGCAGAGTAGTGTCGACCAAGGTAATTTTTGGATTATTCATTATCGTTCCCCCCTTAGTACCCGCCCGGCGACAATATCCGCGGCCGCGGCCGCCGCCGCGTTATGGATATCGAGATTTCCGGAATACTTCGGCAGATAATCTCCAGCTCCTTCGACCTGAATGATTACGGTCACCTTGTTGCCGTCTATGATGGGAGGAACCCGGAGCCGGTAATTGGGCACATATTTTTGCACCTCCTGGACAATGTCGTTTACGGATTCCTCGATCGCCTTTTTGTCGGGATCGCGCACAAATGAATGGATGGTGTTGGTCATCAGGAGCGGCGGCTCCGCCGGATTGAGGATGATGATGGCCTTGCTTCGATCGGCGCCGGCCACGGTACGCAGCGCTTTGGCCGTCGTCTGCGTAAATTCGTCGATGCTGGAACGGGTACCGGGGCCGGCACTTTTGGAGGCGATGCAGGCGATGATTTCGGCATATTCCGTATTCGCCGCCCGATTGACGGCGTAGGCAATGGGCACGGTCGCCTGGCCGCCGCAGGTGACCAGATTATAATTGTCCACGTTTCCAAGGCGACCGAGGTTGACGCAGGGCACCACAAAAGGCCCCACCGCCGCGGGCGTAAGATCAAATACAATCTTCCCGGCCTCTTTCAGCAAGGGGGCATTTTCCAAATGCCCGGAAGCGCTGGTCGCGTCGAACACGATTTTGATGTCGGTGCGATCGGCCAACACGGAGGCGCCGTGGGGCGACACATCAATTCCCATATTGGCTGCGCGCTGGAGTCCTTCGGATTTTCTTCTTCCGACCACCATCGCAATTTCCATATGTTGACTACGCTTGATCTTGAAGATCAAATCAGTGCCGATATTGCCCGGTCCAATGACGGCGGTTTTTATTTTTTCCACAATAACCTGCTTCCAGTTGCCTTAGCTGTTTGTCTTCGGAAACACGTAGGGGGACACGTCAAGGCCTTGCGCTTTGGCCGCATCCAGCATGTCATCCAAGATTTTTTCCGAAATTTTGAGACCTTCCTGCCCGCTTTCCGCTTCCAGCTTCGCCTCTATCTCGCCGGGATACATAATGCCGGGGGACCCTTCCCGCACAGGCAAGCCATGCAAATATTCGATATACTGATCCACTTTGCCGCGATAGACGTCGATATCCTCAAAGATGCCGATGTCTACGGCCAGGAAGCAGTGGCTGGTGGCGAAATCCGCGAAATTGACCGCTGCGGAGGCGTTTTCAGGCAGAGTGTGGAACATCGAGCCCGCCAGGATGGAAGTCATCGTTTCCCCAATGACGCCCAATCCAAAGCCCTTATGGTGGCCAAAAGGCATCATGATATATTCAGGCAAGGGGAATTTGGTGGAATCCGTCGTCATTACGCCGTCGGGTCCCAGCCAGGCATTTTCCGGGAAGGGCTGGTTGAGGCGCTGATATTCAAAAATTTTGCCCTGCGCCATATATCCGACCGCGACATCAAGACAGATGTTGGCATATTCCCCGGCGGGCACGGACCAGGAAAACGGATTACTGCCGATGGCGCGGCTTATGCCGTTCGGCGCCGCGACCGCAGCGATGGAATTGGTGGTAACGTAGCCGATCATATCCTTTTGAGCCAGCAGCAGCGACCAATAAGCGGCCTCCCCGAAATGATTGCTGTTACGTACCACGGTCATGGCCATTCCGCTCTGTTTGGCTTTCGCCCGGGTAATTTCGCAGCATTTCTTGCTCACGACGGCACCCGGGGCATTGCCGGCGTCGATCACGGCGGAAACAGGGGTTTCCTTTATGGTGACAAGGTTCATTTTCGTGCCGAAATCTCCGTCCTTGAACATTTGAATATAGCTTGGGATACGAACCACGCCATGGCTTTTCACGCCGCGCGCATCCGCTTTGGTCAGTGTTTCGGCCAGAGTGTGGGCATCCTCCTCGACTAAACCGCAGGTCATAAAAATCCGTGTGCCAAGCTCTATCAGTTTTTCAAGGCTTACTCGATATGCCGCTTCCATAGCCACGGTCACTCCTTTCCGCGAACAATGCGAGCTTGTATTTTCCCGCCGGCTTGCACGCGGCTCACCAGCGGGAAAAACCCCGCTCTTCCTTTGACAGGAGGCGCTTGAGTGCAAGGCCGTCTCACGACGGGTTTTTCTCAATCCACTGAAACACATCTTCGCCGATGATCTTTTTGTTTTTCTCGTGGACAGGAACCAAACGCGCTCTGAATTCCTCAAAATCAGGATACGTCAGATTAACACCCAACTTCTTCATCTCTTCAACGGCACCGGTCTGGTTCCATTCCCTGGACCATTCGTTGGTTTCACGAATCGCCGTGACGGCCGCTTCCCGAATGATCTGCTGATAATCAGCGGGCAGGGTGTCGAGGATTTTTTTGCTCCCGATAAATATGTGGGTCAATTGGAACCACGGAACCATGGCATAGTTGGGCGCCACTTCATAAAAACGCATCGACATATACGTGGCCTGCTGGTTGTCCATGCCGTCGATAACACCGGTCTGTAGCGCCTGATAGCACTCGTTGTAAGGCATGGGCGCGGCCATGCCGCCCAGAGCCGCTATCCCGTCGACAAACATGGAAGACGGCATCACCCGAATTTTCAGGTTCTTCAAGTCGGCCACGGACTTGATGGAATGCTTCGGGGAAGTGAGAATATATCGGCCGCCAATCGTCACCCCGCCATAGGCTTCAAGCCCGATATCCGCAAGCGTGTCGAGCCTTTTCCTCGCGACGTCACTCTTGAGGAAGTTGTCCAGGTGATCAAAGCTTTCGAACAGCATGGGGGTATCCAGAAACAGAAGCTGATCCGTAAAGGTGGCGAAATTCGCACTCGCGCAATTGGCGAAAGCAAGATCGCCCGTGCGCATCATTTCGATATAGTCTTGTTCGACGCCCAACGAACCGCCAGCGTGCAGAATGAATGTTACATTCCCATTCGTTCTTTTTTCCACTTCCGCCATAAACTTTTTGAGCGGGATCACAATGGCGTCGCGGTCGTTGTCAACGGTCACCGAAGCGACATGAAGCTTGAATTTTTCCGTGCTGGTGGCCACCGTCGCGCCGGACGGGTCGGCCGCGCTTACAGTACCGCCGTATCCGGCCATGAGCAAGGACAGCACCGTCACCAACATGGCCCTCGTAACTCTCGTATTTTTCATTCCTGACTCTCCTCTCACTATTTCTGACTATTGGCTGCAACAAAACCGAACGATTGTTCCACCTGGCCTGCCATTATTATTGACTCACCTCCTGGAAATACGTTTTGCCGAATCTGCCATTTATCCTTGAAGACACTATGGGGCGGCTTTAAAAACAAAGCCGGTACGCCAGCGCCTCCGTTCCGAATTACCCGATTTTCAATCCCAACAGCCGCGGCAGCCACAGGAAGCTGTCGGGGAAAACCGTCACGATAACTGTAATAATGCAATACAAAATGACGAAAGGTATGATCGCCACGCAGATCTTCTCCAGCGGCTGCTTCAAAATAAAGCTGGATGAGAAAAGGTAGGTGCCCACCGGAGGCGTGATGCCGCCGGCGAGATTGCTGATGAGGAACAGGGCGGCAATATGGAAGGGATTGACGCCCAGCGGAGCCAACGCGGCCACGGCCGTGGGTGCGAGTACGACACACAATGAGATGGTGTCGATAAAACAGCCGGCAATCATCAGGATCAGCAGCAGGAACAGCAGCCCCCAAACGGGGTTGCCCACGCTGATCGAAACCAGATAATCGATGAACATCTGGGTGATGCCGGTAAAACTCATAGCATAACTGAGAATGTACGACGTGGATATCAAGAAGAGGATGATGGCCGAGGTGGAGGCGGTGCCGATCATGATATCGTAAAAGACGCGAACGGTCAGCTTCCTGTAGGCCATGGCCATCATCAGGGACAACACGGACCCGACCGCCCCCGCCTCGGTCGGCGTAAAGACGCCGCCGTACATCCCGCCGATGATCACAATCGGCACCAGCATTAACGGGGCGGCTTTTAAAATGGATTTGACCTTTTCTCCGAAGGTATAGGTCTCCGTGGTGCCGCCATAGCCCCTTCTGGCGGCCACGAAAGAAATAAGGATGGTCAGCCCGATGATGGCCATCAAGCCTATCGCAAAATCCACAATGAACAGGTCGCTGATGGAAATTCCGGCGGCAACGCCCAGCACGACACAGGCGATGCTGGGCGGGATCAATGATCCCAACGGGGCGGCACTGGCGATGACCGCGGCTGTCCAATTACCCGGATAGCCTTTTTTCATCATTTCCGGGCCAATCAGATTGCAAAAGGTGACGCAGGTGGCATTGGCGGACCCGGTCAACGCGCCGAACATGGCACTGGCATAAACGACCACCAAAGCCAACCCGCCGCGCAGACGGCCGATAATCGGCATGATGGCGTTTACAAGCATGGCGGCCATCCCGGTTCGCTCAAAGATGATCCCCATGAGGGTAAAAAGGAAAATGGCCAGGAGGGAGTGCGAAATGAAGGGCGCGAATATGCTCTTTAAGATGATCGTGACATTCAAGCCGAACATCAATAGGGCTATAACGCACGCGCTGCCCATGGAGAAAGTGAGGGGCACGCCCAGGAACAAAAAACCGAAGAAGGAAATGAATAATACCGCAATCACAACAGATTGACTTATCATTGTTCTTCCCCAATCCATACCGTGATAATTTTGAATAGGCAACGGGCACACATAACCAGCAGCACAACCACTCCCACGCCGTATATGAATCCGTACGATATACCCAGTGAAATGGTTTTCTGGGCGATATACATCGGCATCATCGAAAGCCCTTTGATGCCGGCCAGCCCCGCAAATAAAAGCATGACCCCATAGATCAAGGTAAAATAACACTTTCTAAACGCCACATTGGCACTCGTTTTTACCCGGCTTGAAAAAATTTCTATGGCGGGGTGTCCATCTACTCCAATCAGATAGCTAACCCCCCAAAAGGTCAGCCAAACATAGAGCATGATCGAAAGTTCTTCCGTGTAGGGCGCGGGTATAGAGAACAAATAGCGTGCGGCGACCCCCCAGGTCATATTGACAAACAGCAGAAGGCTCGCTAAAAACATACAAAATTTTTCAACGCGAACCACCCCGGCGTCAATCAGGTGAATCATTTTCATCACGCCTTTACACTTTCCAGCCTTAACATCGCTAATAATTTCATTAGGCATAGTTTCCCCATTCCTGGCCTGACTTTGACCCCTCCGAATATGGGCGCATTCGCTTCGGTTCAGGAGCCACGCGCGTTCCCCCGGGCAACTGTTTTCGGGTACTTCCCAAACAGCCCCCATTCGAGCCGGGCAAACCTCAGATGGCCCGCTCCCGTTTTTCACAATCGTCAAGAGACATGCGTTCTCCTTAAGTACGAAAAAATCTGGATAAAAACTCCAACCTCCGGGGGCGGCTTTCTGCGGCCTTAATCTCGGTCGCTTCTGAGCAATGGCGCGCTTCGGCCGCATAGGATGAGCGTGGCCAAAGCGGGCAGCATCATGCTGGCGGATGGGGATACTTTGACGGTCACATCGGCCATGGCCAGTTGACTACCCCGCAGGATGTTTGTCATGTGCCCGGCTTCATAGTATGGAGTGTATTCATTGCGCACCAGCCCAGCTTTCCTCGAAGAGGCAATGTCAGCAGCGGCCAATTCACTCGCCATCGACAAATATCATTTGTTTATTATGTAATACGGAAGGATGATTTTAAAGAACCCCTTTGACAAGTGTTGTTAGTTGTCAGGGCAAAATCAGTAATATGACCAGAGATTCACCAAAGAGCATTTTGTTCGTTATTGCCGAACGTCGTTCGTAATGCAAGGTAAAAAATATATGAATAACCACTCCCGGTCGAGCCCGGCTTCAACGCTTCAGACAGTATCCCAAATACTCCGATACTTTGTTGGTGCATGCCAGCAGACCAGTTTTGATTTCATCCATCTGGAATTCCTTTATGCGCCCCAAGGGAAAAGAAACGCTGATCGCCATTTGCGGTTGGGCTAAATGGTTGAACACGGGAGCCGCCACACAATCGAGTCCCGGCTCAATTTCCCCCCTGTCAACTGCCACGCCTGCCCGGCGGATCTTCTCCAGCTCCAATCGCAGGATGTCTTTATCGGTGATCGTGTTTTCCGTCAGCTTGATTAAGGGCACCTCGGTGATGTAGGCATTCACGTAGTCCTCGGGCATATGAGCCAGGATAGCTTTCCCTACGCCAGTGCAGTACATGGGGGCCCGCTTCCCAATCTGCGAGTAAACGACAAGCGCGTTAGTATTCTCGATTTTGTCGATGTAAATGATCTCGAAATTCGAGGGCACTCCCAAATGGACGGTGGCCGGATACTTTTGCGCCAGGGTTTGACAGACGACGCTCGCTTCCCGCCTGGCATCCATCCGCGATTGGACCAAATTACCAAATTCAAACAGGCTGATTCCTAGTCTGTAACGCTTATTGGTAGGCAACTGTTCAAGAAAAAAGTAAGCTGTCAGGGTGTTGACCATGCCGTATACGGTACTTTTGCTCAACCCCAGCATGCTGGACAATTCGGATATCCCCAATTCAGCGTTATTAGCGAAGCAGGCCAATATATCCATCGCCCGCGCAACAGATTGAACCTGGACACCTGGTCGCTCCTTGCGCATAATTTATTATCCTCACTTTACGGTCTTTATTTTATCTTCAACAGGGGGATTTGTCAATATCTTTCCAATACCATTTGTCGCTTTTTTCAAAGGCGATGGCGGCGATAACCAAATGCAGTAACGCAATGGGGGCTGAGCGTTCAGGAGACTCGAGTATTAAGGGGCTGGCGGGCGTAAAGTGTTTCTGATCCTTGACAACCTGAAGGTGCATCGCGCCAAAGTGGTCAAAACCTGGCTGTCGAAGCCGGAGCGGCGCAAGGAAATCGAGGTTTTCTACCTGCCCTCGTATTCTCCGGAGTTGAATCCGGACGAATATCTCAACTGCGACTTGAAGTGCGGCGTTCATAGTGGGACGCCGGCCCGAAACAAAGAGCAGTTCTCCAAGAAGACCATTGGTCACATGCGGATGCTTCAGAAAAAACCAAATCGCGTCCGCAAGTACTTCAAATATTCCAAGATCGGTTATGCCACATAACAGATATACTCAATGGCCGGGTCAATAAAACCCCCGGCGAAGCGGATCGCCGGGGGCCGCTTGTGAGTGGAGGAACTCACGGGGAAGCGTTACTCATTAACGTTTCATTTCAATGACTTCCGCCAACATGGTGTCGGTGGTGGTGACAGTTTTGGAGTTGGCCTGGAAACCGCGCTGGGTGACGATCATGTTGACGATCTCCTCGGCCAGGTCCACGTTGGACTGTTCGAGGAAGTTGGCCAGAATCGTGCCCGTGCCGCCGTATCCCGGAGGATTGAGGGCGCCCGAGCCGGAGTAGCGGGTTTCCGAGAACAGGTTGTCGCCTTCCTTGGAAAGGCCCCAGGGGTTGAGGAAGCGGGTCAGGCCGATCTGGTAGAGGGCCTGGTGCCGGCCGTTGGAATAGATGCCCGTGACCACGCCGTCCTCGCCGATGGAGACCCTCTGCAAGGACCCGGCCGGAAAGCCGTCCTGGCCGGAGAAGGCGGTGGAGGTTTCGCCCGCATACTGGGTGGTGCTCATCTCGTCCAGCACCCACTTGGGGTTGGAGCCGTTGTATTTGGCGCCCATGTCGAAGGAGATGTGCTGGGACAGGGTGGGCATGCCCGACGGATACGGGGGATGGAGAGCCATGGAGGCCGACTGGACAAAGGCCACGTCAAAACCGAACAATCCGTCCTGCATGTCTTTGGGCTTCAGGTCGGTCCAGGCCGTCTGCTCGCTGGAGGTGGAAACCTTGATTTTATCCACACCCGGAGTGCCGAAGCTCAGGGGCAGCATGTCCTGGTCGAAGGTGATGGTCAGGCCGCTGCCGAACTGGTAGGGGCCGGCGTAGTTGACATCGTTGATCGGAATATAGGAGATGTTGCCCAGCGAATCCACCACGGTGAAGCCGGAGGTGGGCGGGTTGCCCGGCACCAGATTGCTCCAGTCGTTGGCAGTGGGCATGGGGTCGGGCGTGCCGGCGGCGGCCATGGCGGCCTCATAGTCGGTGATATTTTGGGCGCGTGTGATGCTGTCGGGGCCTTCGGGATCCCTGACCGGAACTTGAGTCGAGCACCAACTGGCATAACGGGTTGTCCACGCGTTGAGACGGGCCTGGGTGGAGCCCCAGGTGATGGTGTAGGTGCGCGAGGTGGCCTCGTACATGATGCCGCTGTTCTTCAGCGCGGTGGGGTCGATGCTGGGCGAGCCGTTGTAGTAGCCGCCGATGGCGGCGGTCTGCGTGAGTTGGCTCTCGGCGCTTTTGGTGTCCGGCTTCTGGATGACGGACATTTTGCTGAGCCCCAAATTCAGGTTCTGGGCCTCGATGTCCTTGATGACCCCGCCGTGGCGGTCGTCGCCGTCGCCGGAGAAGGTGATCTTGCCCTTCTGGATGAGACCGGAGAACGAGGCCGTCTCGCTGAACAGCAGGGCCAGGTTCCCGTCCTTCCGAGCATCCTCCGTGGGGTCGCAGGTGATGATGTAATCCCAGACGTTTTCCATGACCGGGTTTTTCTGGTAATAGATCATCAGCTTGTGTTCGGAACCCAGGGAGTCGTAGATGACCCGGGCTTCGGCGTGGATGTCGTTGTTGGTGTCGATGGGCGGGTTGTTCTGGGCGTTCCAGGCCGCGGCGAAGCCGTCGCCTTCAATCTGCCATTGCTCTTGGACGCTGCCGCTGAGTTCCTTGTAATAGAGAGGATATTTCTCATTATAGGCCCTGGTGTAGGCGGCTTCCCCTTGGGCCGCGGCCAGGGATTCCATCTGCCCGGTGGCCTGAGTCACCAAGGCGTTGTAGTCCGTCTGGGTCATCCAGCCTTGCGCCCGGGCCGCGGGAGAAACTGGCCCATCCGCGTCCAGGATCACCCGCATGTTGGTGATGAGATTGCTATAGCCGGTGCCGTCAACGCCGAAGGTCGTCTTGAAGGCGTCCATGAAAAATTGATCGAATTCCGGTTTGCTGGACTCGGCCAGGGTGGTTCCGGTAGGAGACGGGATCGGGTCAGTCGACGGCTTGGCGGGGTAGTCCGGCCCGGCGGGCTCGGGGTACCAGACAGCCCGGGCGGAGGTGAGGCGAGCCGCTTCCGCATCGATTTTGGCTTTGGCGGTGGCGTAGTCCACGGCCAACTGATCCTGCTTATACTTATAGGCCGTCTTGTCGTCGGCGTTGAGGTTGGTGACGATCTTGATCTGGGAAGTTTTCACCGGGGGCGCGTTCAGGACCGTGATCTTGATGTCCATGGGGGCCCCGATGCGCACCGGGTCCTGCCCCGGCTTGGGAATGGACATCTGCCAGCCCTGGAGGATGTTGCCCGACGGGTCCTGCATGTAGCCGTCTTTGTTGAGGGTGAAAACCCCGGCCCGGGTATACTGGACGGCGTTGGTGACGTTGTTGCGGACGCTGAAAAATCCTTCGCCGGCGATGGCCATGTCGGTGTCCTGGGCCGAGCTCATGAAGGCCCCCTGGGTGAACATGGACTGGATGCTGGAAACCTTGACCCCGCAGCCGCGCTGGTTGACCTGGCCGCCGGAGAAATAATTCTGGGAGATCAGGTCCTCGTAGTTGGTGCGGCCGGCCTTGAAGCCGACGGTGTTGACGTTGGCGATATTGTTGCTGATGGTCTGCATCCCGGTTCCGAGAGCCGACAGACCCGTTACGGCCGCGTACAGTGCGCTGCTCAAGGCCATGATTTCCTCCTGCCCGTGTGTGCTGCTATATTTTCTTCGGCGGTCCGCCCCGCCTGGTGATTTCTTGAGTGGGTCAGCCGTTGTCGGTGGTTTTGTCGCCGGCCTGGCCGCCTTGCAGGATCTGGATGACCTGGCTCAGGCTCAGCGCGGCGTGGCCCATGTGGACGATGGGCTGGCCCGAGGAACTGAAGGAGACGCTGGTGATTTTGCCGGACACCTGCGGGTAGACCCCGTCTTCCAGGACTTCGCCGTTCATGCTGGTGGCCGTGACCTGGAATTTGTAGGCCCCGTCCTCGACCTTCTTGCCGCTGTTGTTCAGGCCGTCCCAGCCGATATTGTGTTCGCCGGCCGCCACGGTTCCCAGGTCGAGCGACCGCACCTGGTTGCCCTTGAGGTCGGTGATGTAGACGATGACCCGGGCCGCCTCGGTGGTGATGACGCTGGCGTTCACATCGGTCCGGCCGTCGGTGACGCTGAGCTGGTCGTTTTCGGCCAACACTTCCTTGCCGATCATGGTCAGGGTCTGGAATTGGTTCTGGGCCTGGATGTAGCCGGTCATGGTCTCGATGGACGAGTTCATGTTGGCCAACTGTTCCAACTGGGAGAACTGGGCCAGTTGGGCCGTCATCTCGGTGTTCTCCATGGGGTTGGTGGGATCCTGGTTCTGAAGCTGGGTCAGGAGAAGCGTGAGGAAGGCGTCCTTGCCCAACTGCCGTTCAGAACCGTCCGTGACCGGAATCGTATCTTTGGTCCAGGCCTTCTGCGGCGTGATGTGGCCCGAAGGGGGATTGTTGGCGGCGTAGATGGTCATGATCGTCTCTCCTCGATAAATTGGAAAACTTCGCTCGAAATCGGGTCAGACCACCCGGTAGAGTTCGCCCTGGTGCGCGGCGGCGCCGTCGGACGCGGCCGGGCCGGTTTCCTGAATCCGGCCGGCTTTCCGGGCCCGGGCTTCGGCCATCCCGAGGTCCGCGAATTCGCGGTTCCCGGTGGCCTGGTCGTCATAGGACAGGGTGAGGTTGCCGATCGAGAGGCCCCCGTCGGCCAGGGCCTGTTTCAGGTCGTCGATTTCATTGGCCAGGGCCTCGTAGGCTTCCCGGTTCTCGGCCCGGATGTGGGCCACCAGTTCGCCGCCCTTGACTTTCAGTTCGATATCCAGCCGCCCCATGTCCACGGGGTTGAGGTTCATCTTCAGGCGGTGCAGGCCCCGGCGGTGGCTGTAGACCATTTTCTGCGAAATCTGCCGGGCCAGGCTCTCCTGCCCGCCGTAGCCGGCAAAAGTTTCCGCCGCCTCTATGGCCGCGGCCGGGGTCGGCTCGGCGCCCTGGGCCTGGTGGAGCATCTGGCGGTAGTGTTCCTTGCTCTCGTGGTCCTGGTGCTGGGCGTTCTGGCCGCCCAAACCGCCCTGGCCGGGGTGGCCGCCCGGCGAGGCGTTCTGGCTCATGGCCGAAACGCCGCCCCGGAGGGCCTGGAGGGCCGGGGAGAGTTTTGTGAAATTATCGTCGATATCGCGGTCGCCGAGGGCCTGGATCTTGGTGAGGACTTCGTTGAAAACCGGGGTCTTCACCAGTTCCTGCTCGCGGGAGATGTTTTCCATGATCGCCTTGACCATCTCCAGCTCCTTGCCGGTGACGGTTTTGGTCGGGGTGGTCTCCATCCCTTCGATGAAGCCCAGGAAATCGTCCATGGACATCTGCCCCTGGGTCTTGGCCAAGAGGGTGGAGAGGCCGTTCAATTGGTCGTCGGTGGCGCCCATGGATTTGAGCATGGAGGCCAGGTTCCGGGCGTCGGCCTCGGAAAGGGTGGAGGCGAGGAGGCCGTCGTCGCCCGAGCCGATGATCTGCCGCAGGGCCGCCGCGGTGACTTTGTCGCCGGGCTGGAAGCCGCTGGTCACTTTTCCCATGATGTCCGTGGAGGCGCCGAGGCTGCCGAAGAACTGTCCCAGGGCCGGGAGGCCGTCCGCGGTGGCGGTGAGGCCGCCGGTGGCGCCGGTGGGGAAATTGAGCTGGGAAAGGCCGAAGAATATCCGGTCCAGGGTCATGTCGCCCTTGGCCAGGTCGGAGAGGAACTTGTTGATGCTTTCGTCGTCCAGCCCACTGTCGGCCAGCACCTGGCCCAGGGCCGGGAGGGCGCTCTTGTCAAGCTTCATGACGCCGCGTTCGGCGCCCAGGCTGTTCAGGATGCCCTTCAGGGCTTCCGCCGAGGAATGGCAGCCCATCAGGCCCGCGCCGGCGGCCATGGAATCGGCCGAGGAGCCGGTCTGGCCCATGGCCACCAGGCCCAGGCCCACCTGCTTTTTATAGGAGGACGGCAGGCCCGCGCGGGCCAGTTCGAGGCCTTCGGCCACTTCCGAGGCTCCCCCGACGCCCTTTTTGAAAGACAGGGGGCCGTTCAGGGTGGCGCGGTTGGCCAGCTTCCGGTTCCGCAGGACTTTTTCACGGATTTTATCGTTTTCCCGGGCCTTTTCCAGCATCCGCTCGAAGCTGTCATCCCGGCCGCGGTCGGCATAAAGCGAGCCGGCTTTCGAGCTTGAGGTCTTGGTGTCGTTGAGGAGGGTGCTGATGGCGTCCACTTTGGAATCTCCTGTCTGTTTCCGGCGGTTTCTTTTTCCGCGCCATCGAATAATGCAACCCGTGTGCCAAGGTGTGAACCTTGTATTATCACTATGTTAACTTGCAAAGAGCTAGGCAAAAACGGCCCGGGCCCCCTGCCCGGGGCAGGATTTGCCTTCCCCCGGGATCGGACTTGCCTCATGGCCGGCCCCATGTTACAGTGAACCCGGAAATTAGGTTTACCGGAGTGAAGACCCATGCGCGAGGATGTTGAGGATACTTTGGAAACGCCTGGAATGCGGAAGAGTTCGGTGGCCATCCGGAACATGTTCTCCAGTGTGGCCCGGCGCTATGACCTGGCCAACCGGGTCATGAGCCTGGGCCGCGATCTCTTCTGGCGCCGGGCCCTGGCCCGCCGGATCAGAATCCTGGAGGGCGGGGGCCATCTCCTGGATTTGGCCGCGGGCACGGGCGACCAGATCGTGGCCGCCAAACAGTGCTGGCCGGGCCTGGCCGTCACCGGGCTGGACCTCTCCCCGGCCATGATGGACCTGGCCGCCCCGAAATTCGCCCGCCTGGCTCCGCCCCGGCCGGAGATGGTGACGGGCGACGCCCTGGACCTGCCGTTCGCCGACGGGAGCTTCGACTCCGTGTCCATCGCCTTCGGTTTGCGCAACATCCCCGACCGGGCCGGGGTCTACCGGGAGGTTCTGCGGGTTTTGAAGCCCGGCGGCCGCTTCCTGGTGCTGGAGATGTTCCACGACCGGGCCTCCCTCTGGGCCCCGGCGATCAACCTGTATCTGCGCCGGCTGGTGCCCTTCCTGGGCGGCCGCCTGGTCAGCCGGGAGCGCGAGGCCTACCGCTACCTGGTATCCTCCATCCTGGCCTTCCCCCGGCCGGAGGTTCTGGCCCGGGAGATGAGCCAGGCCGGCTTCATCGACCTGGCCGGCCGCGCCTATACTTTCAATACCACCATGCTGGTGTGGGGCCATAAACCGCAATGACTGAGGGGAATCTCTAAAAAGAAAGGACGCGCCGGCTCATGAACGAAGTGATCAAGGCCTTGCTGGAACGCCGCAGCATTCGTCAGTACCGTCCCGACCCGGTGGAGGAAAAGGACCTGGAGGCCATCCTCAACGCCGGACTGTACGCCCCGTCGTCGCGGAGCACGCAGGCCGTGCATCTGACGGCCATCGTCAACCCCGACCTCATCGCCGGCCTGGATACGGCCCTGAAAAAGGCCTCGGTCAAGCCGGGTTTCGACAAATACGCGGCCATGGTCGGATCGTCGGCCTACACCATCAATTTCAGGAACGCCCCGGTCTTCATCGTCGCCTCGGTGGATCCCACGCGCACCGCCTGTCCGGGCGAGGACGCGGCCCTGGTGCTGGGCAACATTTTTCTGGCGGCCCACAGCCTGGGCTATGGCACCTGCTGGGTCAACCAGCTGGGCCCGGCGGCCGACGAGCCGGAATTCCGCCGCTTCCTCACCCAACTGGGCGTGCCCGAGGGGTACCGGGTCATCGGCAGCACGGCCCTGGGCCGCCCGGCCGGGGGCCACCCCCGGGCCCCGTCCCGCCGGGCCGGCCGGGTGCACATCGTCCGGTGACCATGGCCAAGCGGGTTTTGTTGGGTTTGTCGGGGGGCGTGGATTCGGCCGTTTCGGCCCTCATGCTCCAGGAGCGCGGCTATGAGGTGACGGCGGCGCGGATGAGCGTCTACGCCGGCCCGGACGCCCCCGGCCTCACGGCCGGCTGCTACGGCCGTTCGGCCGGGGAGGACACGGCCTCGGCCGAGGCCCTGGCCCGGCGGCTAAACATCCCCTTCCATGTGCTCGACTGCGCCGAAGCGTATGAGGAACTGGTGCTGGGGTATTTCCGGCGGGAATACCTGGCCGGCCGCACGCCCAACCCCTGCGTCCGTTGCAATCAGACGATCAAGTTCGGGGCCCTGTGGCGGGCGGCCGAAGCGGCCGGGATCGCCTTCGATTTCTTCGCCACCGGCCACTACGCCCGGATCGAGCGCTCCGCCGAAACCGGCCGGCCCCTCCTCAAGCGGGGCCTGGACCCACGCAAGGACCAGTCCTACTTCCTCTACCGCCTCAGCCGTGAACAGTTGGCCCGCACCCTCTTCCCCCTGGGGGAACTGACCAAGGACGAGGTGCGCCGCCGGGCCGCCGCCTATGGCCTGGCCGTGCACGACCGCCCCGACAGCCAGGATTTCTACGGCGGCGATTACGTGGAGCTCTTGGGTGCGGCGGATAGGGAAGGGGCGATCGTGGATACGGCCGGGCGGGTGCTCGGCCGGCACCAGGGCTTCTGGCGCTACACCCCGGGCCAGCGCAGGGGCCTGGGCGTGGCCGGGGGCGTGCCGCTGTACGTGTTGCGGGTGATTCCGGAGCGGAACGAAGTGGTGGTCGGGGCGGCCGAGGAAAACGCTTCGTCCGGCTGCCTTCTGGACGATTTGAGTTTTTTGGCCCCCGAGCCGGCCCCGGGGACGAACCTCCGAGCCCGGCTGCGGTCCTCCCAGCCTTTGCAGGACGTGACCGCGGCCGGCCGGGACGGTTCCGGCCGCCTGCGGGTGAATTTTTGGAAAAAGCTGTCCGGGCTGGCCCCGGGCCAGTCGCTGGTCCTGTATCAGGACGACGTGGTGGTCGGCGGCGGAATCATTCTGGAGGGAGTGGAATAGCGGGTTTCGGCGCCCGGAACACCACGTGCTCCAGGAAGATGGCCGTAACCAGCCCCATGACGAAGCCGTTGGCCGCCAGGGGCCGGATGAGTTCCGGAAAGCCGGTGAAAGCGGCCGGCGGAGCGAAGGAAACCACCAGCCCCACCATCAGCGGCAGGCCTACGGTCAGCCCGCCGGAAAACTCGGCCACGCCCCGGTCCGACAACAGCACGGCCAGGCTGCTGGCCAGCTGCCCGGCCATGAGGTAGAGCATCAAGGCGCCCATCACCGTTTCCGGCAAAAGCGTGAACAGCATCACCGCCCGGGGGAAGAAAGCGCAGACGAAGAGCCCGATCCCGGCCGGAATCATGGTGCGGCGCGCGGCGCAGCCCGTGCCGGCGATGACCCCGGCGCTCAGGGCGAAGCTCACCGGCCCGATCACCCCCAGGGCTCCGGCGGCCAGGTTGGCCAGCCCCTGGCTGAACATGCCCCGCCGGACCCGGCCGGGCATGTCGTCGGCTTTGAGCATGTGCCCGACGGCCTCGATGGAGCTCAGTTCGTTAAGGGCCAGGGCCACCAGGCAAAAGAGGAAGGCCAGGACCGGCCCGGCCTGGAAAGCCAGCCGGTCCGGGAAAAGGGGGCCGGCCGCACTCGGGATCGGCCCCGGCACTTCGGGCCAGCCGAAGACCAGGAAGTAGGCCAGGCTCCCCCCGGCCAGACCCAGAAGAACCGTGAGGGATTTCCACACCCCCGGCAGCCGGCGGTTCAGGATGACGAGGATCAGCACCAGGACCCCGGTGAAGACCAGGCGGGCCGAGGCCCGGTCCCCGGTGGACAAGGTCAGCCGGAGGATGGTGGGGGCCAGGGTCAGGGCGATGAGGAGCAGCACCACGGCCACCAGGCGCGTGGTGAAAAAGACGCGCAGCCGGGCCACCAGCCCCGTGGCCGCGGCCAGGGCCATCAGTCCGCCGCCCACCATGAGCGCGGTCCGCACCGCCAGGGGGTCCGTGGCCAGGGAGGCCGTCAGCCCCACCAGGAGCACCGTGGCCGGCCCCACCACCAGCGGCAGGCGGTGCCCCAGAATGACCTGGATCACCGTGATCAGCCCGGTCAGGGCGAAAAGTTTCTGGAGATAAAACGCCTGTTCGCCCAAGCCCTGGTGGTGCAGCCGGCTGGCCACCACCCCCATGATCACCAGGCACGGCAGCGAAATGGCCCACCACTGGAGGCCGTAGAGAAGCATCGGCCCCGCCCCGGGCCGGTCGTTCAGCTCGTATTTCATCGTCGCCCCCTTCGCCCATATCCCATATTCCGACCGGAGGAAATCATGAAACTCAACGCTGTGCACACCATTGTCCTCAGCCCGTGCGGCGGCACCCTGAAGGCGGCCGAAGCCGTGGCCCGGGGCATCCCCCTGGAGCGGCGCGTCCACAACCACACCCGGCCCGACAAGCGGCGGGCCCTGTCCTGCGGGCCGGAGGAGCTGGTGATTTTCGGCTTCCCCGTGTATGCCGGCCGGGTGCCCGGCGTGGCCGAGGCCGTGTTCCGGAACCTGTCCGGCCGCCATACCCCGGCCGTCTTGGTGGCGGTCTACGGCAACCGGGAATTCGAAGGGGCCCTGCTGGACCTCGACCGCCTGGCCCGGGAGCGGGGCTTTCAGCCCGTGGCCGCCTCGGCCGCCGTGGCCGAGCATTCCCTGGATTCGGCCGTGGCCGCCGGCCGGCCCGACGCGGCGGACGCGGCCGCGCTGGCGGATTTCGGCCGTCAGATCTACGAGCGCCTCCTGGCCCAGCCCGATCTGGAAGCCTTTCCCTTCGAGGCCCCCGGAGCCTATCCCGAGCCCCGGCCGTCCGGCGGCGGCTTCCGGCCCGTGGCCGATCCCGAACGCTGCACCGCCTGCGGCCAGTGCGTCCCGGCCTGCCCGGTATCCGCCATCCCCGAGGACGATCCCCTCCAGACCGCCGAAACATGCATAGCCTGCGCCGCCTGCCTCAAGGTCTGCCCGGAAGAGGCCCGGGCCTTTCCGCCGGCCCAGGCCGAGCCCCTCCAGGCCTGGCTTCGCGGCGTCACCGCCGAGCGCAAGAATCCCCAGTTCTTTTTCTGAAACCTCGGGGCGCTCCGTCACCGCGTACAAAGCCCTTGATTGTCAGGGGCTTTCGTTTTCCCGCAGAATGGCCAGGAACAGTTCGTCCAGTTCCCCGGGCCGCAGACGCTCCCGCCGGTCCCAGGCGGGCGGCGCCGCCTCCAGGCGGGCCAGTTCCTCCTGCACGAGAACGACCACCGAGGCGGGCGGGGACAGGTCCGCCCGTTCCCGGGCCCGGCTTTTCAACCGCACCAGGCGGCGCAGGTCGTCCCGCACGGCCGGGTCGTCGACCGTGGCGTTCACCAGGTGGTCGAAACGCATGGGCGCCGGGCCCCGGTCCTGTTCCAGCCACCTCATGGCCAGGAGGGGGCGGATGATGTAGAACCAGTCCTTGATGCTCCGCCCGCCCGGGGCGGTGGCCTTCAACCGCTGACGCATCATGCTTTGGTAATTGTGCCAGCTCTTGACCGGCGACAGGGCCCGGGGCGCCAGGTCGCGCAGCCGCTCCCGCAGGCGCCCCGCGTCCCGGTACGCCAGCGGGGACGACAGCCATTCCAGCAGGGTGGAATGGCCGTTTTGAAACAGGCGCAGGGCCTTGCGCAGGTCCCAGCCGCTGAGATCGAACAGGCCGTCCCCGGTTTCCTCCAGGCCGGGTTCGATGACGTCGCGCGGCTCGGTGAGGCGCAGATACCAGTCGCGGGGACGGACGTACACGAACCGGACGTCATAGTCGGAATCGGGCGAGGCGAAGCCCCAGCCCCGGCTGCCGGATTCGCAGGCGTACAGGATGCGGACCCCGTGTTCGGCCTCGACGGCCGCCAGACGCTGCGCGATGGCCCGGCGGGCCGCCTCGGGGATGGCGAAGCCGGCCTCGTCGGGCGGGCCGCCGGCCGCTTCGGATTCGACGATTGCGGGGGGAGGCCTGAGCCCGTAGCAGGACAAAAGGGCCTGCCGGGCGAAGTCCGCATTATGCCGGCCCTGGTGCCGGGCGTTTTGCCTTCGCTCGTCCACCAGCCGCAACCGCTCCAGGATCAACGGTTCCAATTCGGGCCAGGCATATCGGCCCTCCTTGATGGCCAGGAGTTCCGCCCGGTTTCGAAGGGGAAACCGCACCCGGCCGGTCTCGAATATCTCCAGCATCTGGTCCAGCGCCCGAACCGCGTGGGAGAGGGCCTTGAAGTCGAGGCCCTGGTTGGCCTCCGCCTCCCGGGCCCGCTCGCCGTAACGCTCCATCTCCGTCTCGACCCGGGCGGCGAATTCGGCCAGCTTCATTCGTCCGGAGAAAAGCTTACCCCCCAGGTTCAGCCCCGGGCGGTCCCGGATCGTTTCCCGGCGGCAGAATCGTTCGTCGTCGCACAGGGCGGCCAGGGCGTCCAGGTGCGGCTCCAGGCGCTCGTCAGGGGCGGTCGGCCGATCCTCCAGCCAGCGTTGCACCGCCTTCACCGCGCCCAGGCGGGAGCCTTTGATGCCGTATTTTTTGGCCTGGGACAGGCTGTATTCGGCATAGGCCCGGCTCTCGACCGTATCCAGCAGTTCCAGGGGGGCGCCGAAGAAGACGTCCAGCCGGGAGTCTTGCCAGATCACGGCCTCGGCGTTGGACGGGGCGAAGATCAGATCCAGGGCCCCGATATCGCCGGCAGCCAGGAGTTTCAGCCAGTGCCCCACGGACCACAGGTCGATGTCCACGTCTTCGACCTGGTTGCGCCGGTCATTTCCGCCGGTGCTGAAATGGAGGCTTTTCGGGACCGGGCCGAGAACCAGGGCGGACGTCTCCGGCAGGAACAGGCCCCGCACATCCAGGTCGGATTTGTCGGATCGCCTGGTGCCGTACAGGTCCGCGCCGAACAGGGTCAAAAAGACCAGTTCCGCCCCGTTTTGCCGGCACAGCTCCCGGGCCCGGGCCAGGAGGACCGCCTGGTCGGCTGACATGGTCATCACCCCCGCCGTTCGATTTCACGGCCGGGGCCGGCAAACGCCGGCCCCGGAACGGATTGAGGGTGTAGTATACCATAATTATACGTAGGTTTGGCGATCGCTCAACGTGCCTGTGAGACGGTCCTCGTCCAGTTCGATACCAGGCCCGGCCCCCCCCACGGAGGTGCCCGGGCCAAGGCCAGGATGATGACGCAGGAACTGGCCGCCACGACCCAGCTTAAAATGTCGCGGCCGAATTTGCCGGGGCCCAGGAGGTGATCCGGGCTCGGGCCCTGTAACCGGACCAGACCGAAGCTTTGACGCGAGGGTCTCTCGTGCTGGGCTTCTGTGACGACGACCGCCGCCGGTCGGGATTGGTGCTCCCTGGCCCTGATCTTGGACGGGCTGGACCTTGAAGCCGTAATCGGCGGTGATCGCCGGGCGGCGGAGGAGGCCCGAAGCTGTCTGGCCCGGCATCGAAGCCTGGCCGCCAATAAATTGTTTCTCAAGTCCCTGGATGTGGTCATCACTGAACGGTGTTCTCTGCGGTGCCGGGACTGCTCCAACCTCATGCAATACTATCGCCGGCCGGCTGACTGTGACCCCGAGGCTGTGGTGGCCGAAACGGCCGCCGTTCTGGATTTGGTGGACGGCCTCGACGAATTGCGGGTTATCGGGGGGGAGCCTTTGCGGCATCCCGGCTGGCCCCGGATCGTGGAAGGCCTCCTGGAGCTTCCGGTGGGGCGGATCACGGTCTATTCCAACGGGACCCTTGATCCCGGCCCCGTCTTTCGGCCCGGCCCGGCTCACGAGCGGCTGTTCTTCATGTTCACCGACTACGGCCCGTTGTCGCGTCATTTGTCGACCATCGCCGCCCGTTTTGACCGGGAGGGGGTCCGTTACCGTATCGAGCCTGTGGAAAGCTGGACCGACTGTGCCGCTATCGGACCTCGGCGCCGTTCCCCCGAAGCGGCCCGGACCGTTCTGGGCGAATGCTGTGCCCGAAATTTGACCACGCTTTTGCGAGGCGCTTTGTATCGTTGTCCCTTTTTGGCCCACGCCATGAATCTCCAGGCTATCCCTCGGCTGGAGAAAGACCGCGTCCGGCTGTCCGGCCAGGATCGGGGGGCCGCCAGGGCCGCCCTGGCCGAGATGTTGACCAGGGACGTACTGGCCTCCTGTGATTATTGCCCCGGCCGATCCTTTGCGGCCGACCCTATTGTCCCGGCCGTCCAGATTCGGGAACCGAGACCTTATGCCGAAGTGTGACCGGCCGAGTCGCCGATGGAAAGGGTGGCCATGCCCCTGATCAGCGTCGTGATTCCCGTCTACAATGCCCAAAGCTATTTGGAGCGCTGCTTCCGCAGTCTCGAACATCAGACCGTGTCGGATCTGGAAGTCATTTTGGTGGACGATGGTTCGACGGACTCGAGTTTACCCCTGGCCCGGGATCAGGCCCGGCGGGACTCCCGTTTCCGGGCCCTGGCCCGACCCCACCAGGGCCAGTCCGCGGCCCGTAACGCCGGGCTGGGTGAAGCCGCGGGCGAATACGTCTTCTTCATGGATGCTGACGACGAGTTGCCTCCCGGAGCCCTTGAGGCCCTGCTCCGGGGTCGGGAACGATCCGGGGCTGATCTGGTGCTGGGCGACTACCGATGGTTTTTTTATGACGGCCGGGGGACTGTGGCGACTTGGAGGGATCGGGAGCGTCTGGTGTCCGGGGCTGATGCCCTGGAGGACATTTTTGTTGATTTCCTTGGTAATATTAAGAATATGAGGAACTTTTACACCGTTTGGGGCAAGCTCTACCGTCGAGATCTCCTCAACGAGCGAAACATCCGTTTTGATGAAACTTTGGCCGCGGCCGAGGATAATCTTTTCGTCTTTCAATACCTGGCTGCCTGCCGGTCCATATTGTACATCAAGGATGTGGTCTATATCTACTACCATCGGGACAACAGCTTCGCCTCCGCCCGGCTCTACCAGAACCACACCTTCGACTTCAAAAAGCCCTATGCTTTTCTGTGCGGCCATCTTCTCAGCCGGGGGCATCCCCGGGCTTTGGCCCTTCATGGCAACGCCCTGGCTGAACAAGCCCTGGTCGGATCCTTTCACATTACCCGGCGGGCGAACTGGCTGAGCTTCAGAAGTTTGGCCGAGGCCCGGCAAAAAATCGCCCGTCTCTGGGCTGACGAAGAAATCCATCGCGGTCTTCTGTACTATCGGGCCACGGTCGATGACAACTTTTTTTTCATTCCCGGCCTGGCCGCGAAGCGGCAGATCCGGCGTCTGATGCTGGCCTTTAAACTGCAAATTATGTTGAAGGCCTTCTTCAAACCGGCCGGGAAGGAGTCCCGTCCATGAGTGACCGTTTCGCTATTGATGGACATAAGCTGCACCTGCACCCGGAACGGGTGGCCGCCTGGTTGTCCGGCCGGGATATTGCCCCGATCTATGTTGAGATCAGTTCATCCGGGGCCTGTAACCACCGCTGTCGGTTCTGTAGTCTGGACTTCATGGGCTATCAGAAACGCTTTCTGCCAAAGGAATTGCTTTCGCGGCGGCTTTTGGAGATGGGGGCGGCCGGGGTCAAAGCCGTCATGTATGCCGGCGATGGCGAGCCGCTGCTGCATCCCGATATGCCCGCCTTGACCGTGGCCGCCAAGGAGGCCGGCCTGGATGTGGCGTTTACGACCAACGGGGTCTTTCTGTCTCCGGATAAAGCGGGGATCATGCTGCCGCATACCAGTTGGATCAAGATCAGCTGCAACGCCGGGACGCCTGGAACCTACGCCGGAATCCACGGCTGCCGGGCTGAAGACTTCGGGACTGTGCTCGATAACGCGGCCCGGGCCGTGCGCCTGCGGGATCAGAGGCGGGGGGGCTGCGCCATCGGTTTTCAACTGGTGCTGTTGCCGGAGAATCAGGCCGAGGCCGTGACCCTGGCCCGGCTCGTTCGCGATTTGGGGGCCGACTATCTGGTGATCAAGCCGCACTCCCAGCACCGTTTGAGCGGGAAGACCGCCTACCGGGATCTGCGCTACGGGGAATGCGAACCTCTGGCGGAGGAATTGGCCGCCTTGGACACGCCATCGTTTAAAACCGTTTTCCGCCGGGAGGCCATGCGGCGGCGCGATGCTGGCCGGGCCTCCTACGAACGGTGTCTGGCCTTGCCCTTCTGGGCTTATGTGGACGGCGGCGGCCAGGTCTGGACCTGCAGCCGTCATATGGGCGAGAAGGATTTCCTGTGCGGGAACCTCCTGGATTCACCCATGTCCGAAATATTCGGTGAAGCGCGGCGGGCGGGAATACGCCGTTGCGCGGAGACTTTGGATATTGCCGACTGCCATGTGGATTGCCGCATGGATGCCATCAACGCCTGGCTCTGGGAACTGGCCCGCCCGGGGCCGCATGTGAATTTCATCTGAGGCCGGCATGATCATCGGTCTTGACTTGGATAACACCCTCATCTGCTATGACAGGCTTTTTCATCGCCTGGCCCGGGAACGGAGCCTCATCGGGCCCGTGGTGCCGGCTCGGAAAGTCCCGGTCCGCGATGCTATCCGGGCCGTCCACGGGGATGAAGCCTGGCAGGAACTCCAGGGGCTGGCCTACGGACCCCGGCTGTCTGAGGCCGAACTGTTTCCCGGCGCCCGGGAGGCCCTGACCGGTTGGCGGGCGGCCGGGTGGCGGCCGATCGTCATCAGCCATAAAACCCGGTGTCCGGCCCGGGGCGACTGGGAACTTAGAGCCGCGGCCTTGGTCTTTCTGGAGCGCGGGGGTCTGGTCCCCGATCTTATTGCCGGGGGCGACGTCTTTTTCACCGACGATCTGGCGGCTAAAGTCCGGCTGGTGGGCGAACTGGGTTGCCGGGCCATGATCGACGACCTGCCGGAAGTTTTCCGGCACCCGTTGTTCCCGGCCGGAGTCGCCCGTCTGTGGTTCGACCCCGGCCTGGCCTCCCCTCCGGAACCCGGCCTGACCGTTTGCGGTGGCTGGGCTGATCTCGACCAGGAGATACGAAACTGTGCCTTCCGTTCTTGACCATCGTTCCCGGCGGCTGCGTCGGGTCATGCTGGACGCCCTGTACCACGGCGGCCGGGGCCACCTGCCCTCGGCCTGTTCCTGCGTCGAAATTCTGCGGGTCCTGTACGATTCCGTGCTGCGGGTGAGCCCCGAAGAACCGGATCGGCCCGGGGACGACCACTTCATCCTGTCCAAGGGGCACGGCTGTCTGGCCCTGTATGTCCTTTTGGCGGAAAAGGGCTTTTTCCCGGCGGCGGAACTGGGCGGCTTCTGCGCCTTTGATTCGCTTCTGGGCGGGCATCCCGACCGCCGCATCCCGGGCGTGGCCGCCTCCAGCGGCAGCCTGGGCCATGGGCCGGCCGTGGGCGTGGGGTTGGCCCAGGCCGCCCGCCTAGACGGCCTTGATTCCCGGGTTTTCGTCCTCTGCGGCGACGGGGAGACGGACGAGGGCAGCGTCTGGGAGGCCCTCTTGATGGCGGCCAAGCACCGGCTGGACCGTTTCAGCCTGATAGTGGATTACAACCGGATGCAATCCTGGGACGCGGTGGCCGAAATCCTGCCCCTGGAACCGTATGCCGACAAGTTCCGGGCCTTTGGCGCGGCCGTGCGGGAAGTGGACGGCCACGACCCGGCAGCCCTTTTGGCGGCCTTTGAAAGCCTGCCCTTCGAACCGGGCCGGCCTTCGGTATTGGTGGCCCACACGGTCAAGGGCCGGGGCTTTCCCAGCCTGGAAAACAACCTGGCCTGGCACCACCGCTCCCGGGTGACCGAGGCGGAATATCAAGCCCTGATGGCCGAACTGGAGAGCCGATCATGAGAAAAACCGCTCTGAACGGCGCTCTGGAACTGGCCCGGCGCGACCCCCGGGTCTGCCTCATCGCCTCGGACCTGGGCTTCGGCTCCCTGGACGACTTCCGGGCCGAAATGCCGGATCGTCTGTTCCGCGAGGGCATCAGCGAACAGGCCATCCTCGGCCAGGCCGCGGGCCTGGCCCTGGGCGGCAAGATCGTCTACGTCAACGCCATAGCCGCCTTCCTGGTCCGTCGGGCCCTGGAGCAGCTCATCCTGGATCTGGGCCTCAACCAGGCTCGGGTGCGGCTTATCGGTTCCGGCGGCGGCCTGGTCTATGCCCCCCTGGGGCCCACCCACCTGGCCGTGGAGGATTTGGCTTTGCTGCGCCCCGTTCCGGGTCTGACCATCCTCACCCCGGGCGACGCCGGGGAAATGGCCCAGCTTCTGCCCCAGACCCTGGAGTTGGACGGCCCGGTCTACATCCGCCTGGCCAAGGGCGGGGACCCTGACTTCAGTTCCGGCGGGGAACCCCGGCGACTGGGTCGGGCTGTGCGGCTCCTGGGCGTTTCCGGGGCTCTGGACATCCTTTTCGTCACCTGTGGGATAACCGCTCAAATGGCCTTGGGCGCGGCGGCCGAACTGCGGGCCGAGGGCCGGGCTGTGGAGGCGCTCCACTGCCACACCTTCAAGCCTCTTGACGAGGAGGCCGTGCTGGAGGCCGCCGGCCGGGCCCGGCTGGTGGTCACTGTCGAGGAGCACGTGCGATACGGCGGCCTGGGCTCGGCGGTGGCCGAGCTTCTGGCCGAGTCCGGCGCCCCGTCCCGCCCCCGTCTGATCCGGGCGGCCCTGCCGGACGCCTTTTTTCACGAACATGGTTCCCAGAACCAGATTCTGCGCCACCACGGATTGTCGGCCGAAAACCTGGCCCGTCTGGTCCGGGAAGCGCCCGAAGTCGGAGCCTGACATGGGGCTGCTCTATTCCCAACTGAAAATGTTCCGTTTCCCGGAAAAACTGGCCAGCCTTCCGGCCGGCCGGCCCATGGCCCCGCCGCTCCATATCCGGCTGAAGCCCACCAACGCCTGCAATCACCACTGCCACTACTGCGCCTATCGCCAGCCCGGGCTCCAGCTCGGCCAGGACATGCGGGTGGCCGACACCATCGGCCGCGATAAAATGCTGGAAATCGCCCGCGACCTGGTGGGCATGGGAGTTAAGGCCGTGACCTACAGCGGGGGCGGGGAGCCGCTGATGTACCCCCACCTTCTGGAGGCCTCGCGGATTCTGGCCGAGGGCGGGGTGCGGCTGGCCTGCCTGACCAATGGCAGCCGCCTGCGCGGGGAAGCGGCCGAGTTCTTCGCCCACCGGGCCACTTGGCTGCGAGTCTCCATGGACGGCTGGGACGATGAGTCCTATACCCGCTTCCGGGGCGTGCCGGAGGGGGAATACGGCCGGATCATGAACAATCTGGCCGCGTTCGCCAAGCTCGGCGGCCCCTGCGCCCTGGGGGTTTTCTACGCCGTCCACGCCCACAACTGGCGGCCCCTGCCCGAGGTGCTGGCTCGGCTGAAATCGGCCGGGGTGCGGGCCGTGAAGGTTTCGGGCATCGTGGTTTCCAACCGCGGGAGCGAGAACGACGCCTACCACGCCCCTCATTTCGAGGCCGTGCGGGAGCTTCTGGCCCGGGCCCGGGCCGATCTGGCGGACGACCGATTTGAAATCCAGGACGCCTGGCATAATCAGGGTGACAGGTTCGCCAAGGAGTATCACTGGTGCCCCTATTCCCAGGTTCTGGCCGTCATCGGGGCTGATCTGGGAGTCTACCCCTGCCAGGACAAGGCCTACAACGACCAGGCCCGGCTTGGGGACCTTGGCGCCCAATCTTTTTGGGAGTTCTGGGAAAATAACAAAGCGGCTTTTTTCCGTCTCGATCCGGCCCGGGATTGCGGTCATCATTGCGTGTCCAACGCGCGCAACCGGCTTTTGCTTGAATACCTGGATCTTGATCCCGAACACGGATTCTTCATTTGACCGTCACAGCGAATCAGGGAGAAAAGCGGCATGGGTAAAGTGCTGGTCACGGGGGCCGGCGGTTTTGTCGGAGGGTTTATAGCCGCCGAACTGGCCCGGGACGGGTGGGATGTGATGGGATTGGCCCGTCGGCCGGGGGACCGGAAGGTCCCCTTTCCGGTGGTGGTCCATGATTTGACCGAGCCCCTCCCGCGTATCCCGGATGTCATCGCCGTGATCCATGCCGCGGCGGCCGTCCGGCGTCTGCGTGGCCTGTCGGCTGAGGAACATCGCGCCGACAGCCAAGGACTTGTTCTCGCTGATTTTCTGCGGCACAATGTTTTGGCCACAGCCAACGTGGCCTGTTTCGCCCGGGAGAATGGGGTGGAAAAAGTCTTCTACACTTCGTCGGTGAGCGTTTACGGTGATTGCCGCTCATCGGTTATGGACGAGGGTGGAGACATCATAAATCCCGACTCGTACGCTTTGACCAAATACGCTGGAGAGCTCCTCCTGGCCGACGAAACGATTTTTAAAAGCCTCAGGCTGCGCCTGCCCGGAGTCGTCGGTCCGGGATCCGAGGGCCATTGGCTGGCCAATCTCACGACTCGGCTGCTGGCGGGAGAGCGGGTGGTCATCTACGAGCCGGATTTCGAGATCAACAACTTTGTCCCGGTGCGCTCCCTGGCCGAATTCGTCTCCAAGATGATCGGCCGTGATGACTGGGAGTCCCAGACCGCGCTTCTGGGCTGCGCCCGGGGGGCCAAAATAAGGGACATCGCCGAACGCGCGAAGGCCGCCCTGGGTTCGACCTCGGAAATAGCGGTGGGCCGCCCGGTCAAACCCCCTTTCCGTCTCGACGTGTCCCGGGCCGTGGCTCTGGGGTACCAATCCCCGGATCCGCTGGAGATCGTCGAGAATTACTGCGCGGCCCTCTTGGCCGCCGGCCGTCGGCCGGCCTGAGCCCGTCCATGGCCGCTCCGGGGGACTCCGCCGCCCTGGTTGCCCGTATCCAAGCCCTTCTGGGCGCGGGGATAAGCGGCTTGGCGCGTCTCGGCGGAGGCCGCAACAGCCAAGTTTGGCTGACTGTTTCCGATGCGGGCCGGCGGTATGTCGTCAAATGGTATTATACCGTACCTGGAGCCGGGCGCGACCGCTTGGACGCGGAATGGCGGGCTCTGGTTTTTTTGCGGGCCCGCGGCCTGGATTGTGTGCCCCGGCCTGTGACCCGGGATGCTTCGGCCAATCTGGCGGTCTTTGAGTATATCGCGGGGCGCGTTCCCGACGCCGAAACCGGGCGGGTCGAATCGCTGTTGGGTTTTATGGGGCGATTGCTTCGGCTGCGTCAGGCTCCCGGGGCCTCGGAACTGCCCCCGGCCGCCGACTCTCTGCCGCGGCCGGCCACGGTGATCGGCCAGATCCAAGCCCGCCTGGACCGGCTGCGGCTCGTGCCGGAACCGTCTCTGGAGCGTTTTCTGCGCGATGAGTTCGATCCGGCTTGGAGGCGCTTGCGGAGCGAGGCGCCGAAAGTCTGGCCGGACGGAGGCCCAGCCATCCTCAGTCCGTCGGACTTCGGATTTCACAACGCCATCTTGAGCCCCGACGGCCGGATGTATTTTGTGGATTTCGAATATTTCGGCTGGGACGATCCGGCCAAGCTCATTGGAGACACGATCCTGCATCCCCATGAAAACATGGGGCTGTCGGAGGCTCAGAGTCGCTCCTGGCTTGACGGCATGCTCGAGCTGCACCGGGACGACGCCGGCCTTTCCCGGCGGGCGCGATTGCTTCTGCCCTTTCTGGCTTTGAAGTGGAGCCTGATTTTGCTGAATGAATTCCTGCCCCTAGACGCCGGCCGACGGGCTTTTGCCGGGCGCGTCCCCGGGCCGGAAGTTTTCACGCATCAGTTGGAAAAGGCCCAACGGATGCTGGAAAAGGGGGCCGAAATGGAGAGGGCCCTCTTCCCCGGCCGACTCTCCTGATTTGCAGCCGATGGAATTGAAATTGCGTTGTATTCCTGATGGGCGCCTGAAGGCGGCAGTTGTGACCTGATGTTGGATGTTTTTTGGTAAGAGGCCGTATCGTTTGACCAGTCGCCACCCACTTTTTGATCGCCGTAAGCTGACTCTGCGTCCCCTCAGGGAGCGGGAGCATGATATGGACCTGTCTATCGTCCGGCCGCTGCTTCCGGTGGCGGGCGCCGTTCCGAAACCCGTCCGCCTGGCGGCCCGGGCCATGGTCGAGGCCAAGCGGCGAGGGGCGCCGGTGATCTTCATGATGGGCGCCCATGTTCTGCGTTCCGGGGTGCAGCGGTATATCATCGACCTGATGGAACGGGGTCTGGTCGCCGGGTTGGCCGGCAACGGGGCCTGCGCCGTCCACGACTTTGAACTGGCTCTGATCGGGGCCACCACCGAGAGCGTGGCCCGGTATATCCAGGACGGCCGCTTCGGCCTCTGGGCCGAATTGGGCGAGATGAACCGGGCTTTTATCCGCGGCGCGGCCGAGGGCCTGGGGGCCGGGGAATGCGTCGGCCGCCTCATCACGGAAGGCGGTTTTCCCCACCGGGACATCAGCCTGTTCGCCGCGGCCCACCGGCTGGGACGGCCATTCACCGTTCATATCGGCCTCGGACACGATATTCTCCACGAGCACCCCACCTGTGACGGATCAGCTTTGGGTGCGGTCAGTTATACTGATTTCCTGATTTTTACCCAACTCCTTTCCGGGCTCGAAGGCGGAGTTTTCGCCAATTTCGGCAGCGCGGTCACCGGACCGGAGGTCTTTTTGAAAGCCCTGGCCATGAGCCGCAACGCCACCGGCGGCCCCCGACGCTTCACCACCCTGGTCGGCGACCTCCACGAACTGCCGGAAAACGTTTCCGGCGAAGCGGAAAAAACCGCGCCGATGTATTTTTACCGGCCCTGGAAAACCATTCTGGTCCGGTCGGTTCGTGACGGAGGCCTGGGGCTGTATGCCCAAGGCCGGCATGAATACACTATTCCCTTCCTGTGGTCGGCGGTCAATGAAGAAGAACAGCGATAATGCCAGCCCCTTGTTCGCCTGGGACGATCAACTCGCCGCCATGGGCCGGACTCTGGCTGGTCTGGAAGCCTGGGGCCGGGATGGCCTGCCCCAGGCTCCCGACGCGGCCTTCGCCGAGCTCCTCGCGCACACGGAGCGGCTGCGGAGCCGGGACGGCACGCTTTTTCTGGCCGGCAACGGGGCCAGCGCCAGCCTGGCCAGCCACAGCGCCGTGGATCTGATGAAAAATGCCGGCCTCAAGGCGGTGGTGCTCACCGATCCGGCCCTGATGACGGCCTGGGCCAACGACCTGTCTTATGAGGAAGTTTTTGCCGCGCCCTTGGATATCTGCCTGCGTCGGCGTGATCTTTTGGTCCTGATCAGCAGTTCCGGTCAATCCCCCAACATCCTCGCCGCCGCCCGGGCCAGGGGGGCCTGGCTTATGACGCTTTCGGCCATGCGCCCGGACAATCCCCTCCGGGGTCTCGGGGACCTGAACTTCTACCTGCCCGCCGGCACCTACGGATTGGCGGAATCCGCCCATGCCGTGGTTCTGCACCACTGGATAGATCTGGAGGCCGCCCGGAGCCGCCGCCAACCAAAGGAGGACGGCTGTGGGTGAAATCCTGGCCTTTGACCGCTTGTCCGAAGAGGTGAGCCGCCATCGGGGGGAGGGCCGCCGGGTGGTGCTTTGCCACGGTGTGTTCGACCTGCTCCATATCGGTCATATCCGGTATTTGCAAGGCGCCAAAGAGTACGGCGACGTCCTGGTGGTCACCCTGACGCCGGACCGGTATGTGGACAAGGGGCCGGGCCGGCCGGCCTTCGCGGAGTCGCTGCGGGCGGAAATGCTGGCTTCGCTGGGTTTTGTCGACCATGTGGCCGTCAACTTGTGGCCCACCGCGGAGGACACTCTCAGAGCCCTGCGGCCGGATGTCTACGCCAAAGGCGCCGAGTTCAAGAACATCGCCGACGATCCCACCGGCAAGATCGCCCTGGAGGCGAAGGTGGCCGAAGCGACCGGCACCCGCCTGGTTTTCATCGACGACATCACGTTCAGCTCTTCCAACCTTATCAACCGATACCTGAATGTCTATTCGGAAGAGCTGGCCATGTATCTCAGCCTGCTTCGGCAACGCTACCGGTTGTCCGAGGTTATGGAGCTGATCGACAGCCTGTCTCGACTGAAAGTGCTGGTCCTGGGGGAAGTCATCATCGACCAGTATGCGTATTGCTCACCCTTGGGGTTGTCGTCGAAAGACCCGACCATGGCCCTGCGCCAGAATTCCTGCGAAAGCTTTGCCGGGGGGGCGGCGGCTGTGGCCCGACACGCCGCCGGATTGGCCGGCCAGGTTGATTTTTTAACTGTCTTCGGCCGGGAATGTCCGTATTTGGACCTCGTGCGGGAGAGCCTGCCGTCGAATGTGCGCCTTATGTACGAGGAGGCGCCGGCCTCTCCCACGGTCCGCAAGCTGCGCTATGTGGACCACTATTCGATGGCCAAGCTTTTAGAGATTTACCACATGTCCGACCAGCCGTTGCCGGAGGAACTGATCCAGGGTTTAACCGGCCGCCTGGCGGGCTTGGTGGGGGACTACGATCTCGTTCTGGTCGCGGACTACGGCCATGGCCTGATCGCCAAGCCGCTGATAGACCTGCTCTGCGGCCGGGCGCCCTACCTGGCGGTCAACACCCAGGCCAACGCCGGCAACCGGGGCTACCACACCATCTGGCGCTATCCCCGGGCCGACTTCATTTCCCTGGCCCGTCATGAGATAAATCTGGCCTTCCAGGACCGCCAATCCCCGGTGCGGGAGCTCATGGTGGAACTGAAACAGAAACTCCGGCCCGCCACGCTCATCGTGACCTGCGGGTCGGACGGCCTGAAGGCGTTGACCGATGATGAATATATCCAGACGCCGGCTTTGGCCACCCGGGTCATTGACCGGGTGGGGGCCGGCGACGCCCTGTTCGCCGTCGCCGCCCTGTCCTGCCGCCTGGGATTCCCCCTGGAAATAACCGGGCTTCTGGGCAACGTCGCCGGCGCGATCATGGTGGAGACGGCCGGGACCAATCAGTCCATCACCCGCAACGGGCTCCGGAAGGCTTTCACCGCCATGCTGAAATAGGGGCCCGTTTATCCGGGCTGGAAGAGCTCCCGGCGGACTTCCGGGCCTGAGGGCCATTCAGATCAGAGCGGCGTTTTCACCGCGTCCGTCAGGCGGACTAAAATTTTATTCGGCGTCAGGGCCGGGGCGGACGCGCGCTGAAGCCCGAGGCGCTCCAGGAGGAGGCCCCCCTCGGCAAACAATTCCGACGCGGGGCGTTCCGTGGCCAGGCGCCGGGCCAGATCCGTACGGAAGAGGGTGCGGCCCGGGCCGGGGGGCAGGGCCTCCAGGAGTTCCCGGGCGCGCGAAGGGGGGGCCATCTCCCGGTCGTCGAAGGGGCGGCGCTTGAATTCGGGGGTGAAGAGGGTCGCCCAGGGTTCGGGGTCCCGTTCCTCGAGGTGGCCGTCCCGGTCGGCCCGGTCGAAATCGGCCTTCACCAGGTCGGCCCCTTCCATCAGGGCCGTGCCCAGAAGCTTTTTCAGCGCGAAACTCCTCAGCCAGGTTCCCGGTTCCAGAAAACAGACATACTCGCCTTGGGCCAGTTCCAGGCCCCGGGCCCAGGCCCGGGCTTGATCTTCATCGGTCCCGGCCGGCACGGTGAACCGGGAATCGTTTCGGGACAAGGCCCGGCACAAATCCCGGTTCGCGCCCCGATCGGCCCGCCCGGTCAGGAGCACCTCATAGTGCTCTGAGGCCAGGTCGTCCTGGCGGGCCAGGGTCCTCAGAGCCGGGAGCAGGGTGTCGTCGAATTCCTCCCGCACGGGCAGGATCACGGTCAAAAGCGGCTTTCCGCCGTTTCCCTGAAAGCGGCCGGCGATGGCGCGGTCGAAAAGGTAGTTGGCGGCCCCCGGGTCATAGTTGTCCAGCAGGCTCTGCCGCCACAGGTCCTGAAGCTCGGCGAAGGTGAAGCGGCGGATGAAGCCGTCGGCCAGCGTCTTGATTTGAGGCTTGAGGTCGGGGCGGATCAGGCGGAAGGATTCGAAGAGAAACCGCAGCTGCTGATCCCAGATGTGCACCAGAGCCTCCCGGCTCACCGACCGCTCGCGGCACAAGGCGTCGCACTGCTCGTAGACCGCCCGCAGGTCCAGGCGGCGTTCGTCCCACATGCCGTAGGCCTGACCCTCCGGCCGCTTCCACATGTACAGATACAGGGTTTCCGGCAGAACCTCGATGCGCCGGGCCGAAACCATGGCCCCGATCACGAACGGCATGTCTTCGTTGACCCGGGTGGGGGCGAAACGTATTCCGTTCTCCTCGATGAATTCCCGGCGGTAGAGGCGGAACCAGGGGTAGAACGTGACGTTCAGCAGCTCGGGCATCTCCTCCACGGAGACCGGCCCCCGGGCGCGGGCCCGGGCCAGGAGGTTCCGGTCTATTTCCCACATGGGTTTCCGCTGCCCGGTTCCGGTTTCGATGATGGTGTATTGGAACAGGAGCACGTCCGGCGGATCCGGGGCGCTCAACACCGGCCAGAGCTTGAGGAAGGCGTCTGAGGTGAGCCGGTCGTCACTGTCCACGAACCAGACAAAGCGCCCCCGGGCCGCCGCCAGGCCCGTATTGCGGGCCACGCCCACCCCGGCGTTGGGCTGGGTGAGCACCTTGACGTTGGGGAACCGCCCGGCATAGTTTCGGGCCAGAGCCAGGGATTGGTCCGTTGACCCGTCATCGACGACGAGAACCTCAAAGGACAGCGGCGCGCACTGGAACAGGATGGAATCGAGGCAGACGGCCAGGAGCCGTTCCAGGTTGTACACCGGGATGATAAGGCTCAGGTCCGGCCGATCCGGTTGAAGCGGCATTTCGGCGCTCATGCGGGCCGGTCCGTGACCGCCGCGCCGCAGCGGCGCCGCAGAGAGGGGGCTTCCGTGCCCGCCCGCGGTTCATCCGGCAGGCGACAGGCCGCCCGGGGCCGCGCCGGAACATTCCACCCCGGCTCCAAGAGGGTCACCCGGCCGGCCGCCCCGCAGTTGACCGCGTCGGCGAAAGCTTGAGGGGAAAGCTCTTCCAGATACAGGTCGAAGATGATGTCCGGCAAGCCCAGTTTGCGCCACTGGACCAGGTCCATGAGGAGCAAATCGGGGTGGAGGTATTTTTCCCCCAGGTTCGGCGGGTAGGGCGGCCGCTCCCAGCTCGCGGGGAGGCCCCGGCCGGGGTTCGCTGCCCGGTGCTCCTCCAGGGTTTCCCAGTCCAGCGCGCCGCCCAGGGCGGCGCCGGCGAGGTCGTGTTGAAAGGCCGGAGCCGGGTCCCGCTCGAAAAGGCTGTCGGGCTCGACATAGAGCACCCGGCGATGGTGAGGAAGGAAAAGGGGCAGAAAGAGCCGCAAAAGGGGGCGCCGCGCCAGCTTCCGGGGTTCCTCGCCGGGAAGCGGCGGGGGGAGCGGCAGGTCGAAGGATTCGGTCTCGATGATCCGCAGGTCGAGGTGGGGGTGCTTTTCAACTTCAGCCGTCAGTTCCCGCCGGCTTTCCGCCGTCAGGCCGTCGGCCAGGACCGTCACCTCATAGATCCGGGCCGGATCGCCCTGGGCCCCGATGGAGGCCAGGAGAGCCCGGGCGGCCGGCCCGGCCTTTTCATCCACGGCCGTGGCCAGACAGACGGCCTCGGGGTTCGGCGGCGGCAGGGGACCGAGCCGGGTTTCCAGTCGGCCCACCCGGAGGAAGGGGACTTCCCGGACCGAGTCGCCCCGGTCCCGCAGCCGGGCGGCAAACAAGGCCATGATAACCGCGCCGAGGGTTTCTCCGGGCCGGCGCGTCCGGCCGTCCCATTCGGGGCGGAGCGCTTCCAGGAGCGGGAAGGCCAGATCGCGGAATTCCTCCCAGAATTCCCGGCGCATCGCGAAGGCCAGGGCCGGAGACCGGCGGTCGCCGGAAAGATAATCCTCCATGTAGGGGGCCAGGGGACTCCGGGCCAATTCCCGGCGCAGGGCGGCCAGGAGACCCGGCCCATACAGGGATGAGAGCCATTCGGCGACGGAAAGCCGGCGACTGGCCTCTTCCGGGGTCGGCTCCGGACAGGGCAGCAGCATTTCCGCCCGCCACACCAGGTTGTCGTGCGGCAGGTAGACCTGCCCCCGCCCCAGGGCCAGGCGGGCCTGACCGGCATCCAGTTTGTAATAGTCCAGGGTCCCGGCATCCAGGCGGTCACAGCAGAAGTTTTCAGTCCGGTCCCAGGTGCCGAGTCGGAAGACGGGCAGGAAATCGGCCCGGGCCAGGCCCACGAAGAGGCTGTCCGGGTCTTCGGCCTCCAAACCGCGCATCAAGGCCAGGTCGCCCAGAAAATCGTCCGCCGCCAGAGCTATGGGGCGGAAGACCAGATCCCGGGGCACCCGGGCATCTTCCGGTCCGGCCACTAGAATGTGGATGGTCCGGGCGAAATCCTCATCGAGCATCTGCAATTTGGTGGCCGGATAATAGTCATCGAGCCGGGCGCGGATGAACCCAGCGGCCAGGGAGGAGGCCCGGAGGTTGAAAAAATCGAAACGCCGGGCCTCTCCCGGGGCGTCCGTCACCCCCGCATACAGGACGCCGGGGTTGAACACCAGCCGGCGGAAACGCTCCAGCCCCCCGGCCGAAGGCACATAATCGCGGAGCAGCAGCACCCAGTCGCGGGCTCCCCACTCCCGCAGCCGGGGGCCCAGGGCGGAGAAGTCGTCGCCGTCGAGATCGAAGGCGGCCAGGCCCCTCTCGGCCGCCAGCCGCCGCGATTCCGCTGAAGAGCTGACGATTTTGATTCCGGGATCGAGGGCGGCGGCCCGGTCCAGGAGCCGTCCGGCTTCATCCGGCGGGCAGGCGCCGGCCAGAGAGAGGATTACGGCGATATCGGCGCCCGGAGCCAGGAGTTCGTTGATTTCCTTGGCCCTTTTGCTGTTGTCCGAAAGATAGGGCTGGAACCGGCGGGTAATCTCGCCGGCCCCCTCGGCATAACGGCGGCCGTCGAAAACTATGGTGCGTCCGGCCAGGTGCTTCGGGCTGGGCAGATCCCGCAGCCGCGTTTCCCAACTGGGGGAGATGTAGTCGGTTTCCAGGTTGGCGTATTGCCAGGGCAGGCTCAGAGCCGCCCCGCAGATTTCGCACCAGTGGAGCTGGTCCTTGAAATCCCGGGGAGTCCGTCGCCACCAGCCGGACTCCACGGGCCAGCCGCCGGGGCCGTCCAGCAACATGTCCAGGGCGGCGGCCACCTCGCAGAAAAAGGCCCCCTTGGGAGTGATGCTGGCCGACCAGAGGTTCTGTATCCAGCAGGCGTCCCGCAAGGGGAACCATTGGGAATCGGGTATGCCCAGATCGTGGCGGGAGACCATCAGGGTTCCGTGGCGGGAAGGGTAGGAGTGGTCGTTGAGGTACTGGAGGCCGAAGACGTCCTGAATCAGCTCGAAATGCTTTTTGAAAGGCCGCCCCACGCAGGTGAAGAGGGTGTGCTGCCGCTTGGCCGCGGTGGGGGTCAGGTGGGCGCTGAGGGTGATGTGGCTGTCGGTGATCTGCCAAAGGGTGTGTTTCAGAAAATTGTCGGTGGGGTACATCAGCCCGGCGCCGGGATCGTCGTGGCCCACGGACCGGCGGTAATACTCCATCAACTCCGGAAACCGGGGATGGAGGAGAGGCTCCCCGCCCATGACGCTCGCGGACCGGGAAAAGCCGCGCAGGGAATCCACCGCCGCTTTGAACGTCGGGAGATCCATGAAAAATGGCCGCCGATGATGCCCGCAGAACCGGGTGCAGTGCGAGCACTGGTTGGGACAGGCATTGGTGATGTCTATCTGGATGTATTTCATGTCGGCGGGGCTGCGCATCGCTTCTCCTTCACTCGAGACGGGTGTCCATCATACATTCAAAAGGCGTCATCGTCCAGCGCGGTTTTGCGGTCGCCCAGACGCTTGAAGATCGTATCGGCCTGGGGTATGATTGACGCAAGCAATATTTCAGCCAAAGGCGGTTCCGGCATGAAACTGAGCGTCTTGATAACTTTTTACCAGGAAGCGGAATATGTTGATCAGGCTTTGGCCAGCGTTCTGGGGCAGGAGACCGATTTCGAATGGGAAATCCTCATCGGCGACGACGGCTCCACTGACGGCACCCGGGAAAAGCTGGAGGCCTGGCGGCGCCGATATCCCGATAAGATTCAGCTCTTCGTCCGGGAGCGCGGGCCCCAGCCGGCCGACGGCAGCTATGCCAGCCACGCCCTGGCCCGGGTCACCGCCAACCGCCTGGACCTCCTGGCCCGGGCCCGGGGCGAATATTTTATCTTTCTCGACGGCGATGATTTCTACACCGACCCCTGGAAGCTTACAAAGCAGGCGGCCGTCCTCGACGATCCGGCCAACGCCGGCTGCGTGGGCTGCGCCCACAACGTCATTCTCTTCTGGGACGATCCGGACCGTGACCGGCCCATGCACAACCCGGCCATGCGGGCCCAGACCTTCCGCGCGGAACGGTACGCGGCGGTCATTTATTTTCATCCCAATTCCATGATGTTCCGTAACGTTTTTCAGGGACGGACCCCGGACATCTTCCGCCGCCTCCATTTTGAAGACCAGCACATCACGTTTTATATGCTCAATTTCGGCGATATCCACTATCTGCCGGACCTCATGGCCGTTTACCGGCAGAATTCGGAGGGCATCTGGAACGTCTTGGACGACGCCGAACAGAACGTCATGGTGGCCGTGGCCGGCGAAATCGGCCGCCAGCTCAGCCCGCGCTTCAAGTGGGCCTATATCCACCGCCACTTCCAGACCCGGCCCGTCACCCCCTGGCTGCGGGAACATTACCGGGAACTGGCCTCCCCCCGCTTCGACCGGGGCCGAGCCCACGCCGAGCGGATGGGGGCCCGGGAAACCCTGCGCTGGCTGAACTATGGCCGGCTCCCGCTTCTGGAAAAGGTGAAAGCCCAGCTTCTGTTCCAGCGGGACCGGCTCGTCTCCCGGCTCTTCCGCCGCCGGCACCCGGAGTATTTCCGACCCGGCGGCGTTTAAGCCGGGGCGTCGGGCTTGGTGGGGTCCAGATTCCGCGACAGGGGCTGATTCAGCCCGTCGTGGTAGGCCAGGTATTTTTTCCGCCGCCGCCAGACGGCCCGGCCAAAAAGTTCCAGCACTGTTTCGCGCGTGGCAAAAAATTCCCCCAGGCCGAATTTTTCCACCGACAGCCGCAGCCAGGGCCCCACAGCCAGGCGCTCGATCCGGGTGGTGCGGTTGGCCAGGAAATTTTTCGCCAAGAGGCGCTCGGCTTCGGTCCCCTCGGCCTCTATGAGTTGCAGTTCCAGGTCGATGGTCTGGGCCAGAGCCTTGAGCATCACCGCCTTCTTGACCATGGTGGCCCCGGGGTGGCGGCGGTAGGAATAGAGGATTTCAGGAAAAAACTTCAGGCGGTAGCGCCGGGCCAGCTTCAGGCCCATGTGCCAGTCTTCCAGAATGTAGCGGGCATCGTAGCCGCCCACCGCCTGGTAGGCCGAGCGGCGGATGAGGCTGCTGGAGGGCAGGTAATTGCCGTGCAGCAGGCTCCAGTAGCTGCCGAATTCGTCCGATAAGAAATCCGTGCCGTGGCTGATGGACCGGAGAAAATCGGCGTGCCGGGCGTGGGCGGCCCCGTCGCCTTCCCGCCACAACTGCCCCTCCCGGTTGAGCCGGACAGGTTCGCCGTCCGGGCCGATGAGGTCGGCGTCGCCGGCGGCCAGGGCGTGATCCGGGTGGCCTTCCAGAAAGCCCAGGAGACGCTCCACCGCCTGCGGCCGGGCCAGGTCGTCCGACCCCAGGAGGAACAGGTATTCCCCCTCGGCCCGCTCGGCGGCCCAGGCCAGGGCCGGGCTGACCCCCAGGTGCGGACGGCGCCCGAAAACCACCCGGGAAAAGCGGGCCCCGGCCTCGGGCCGGAGGCCTTCCAACACTTCAAAGGTGCGGTCGTCGGAGCCGTCGTCCGCCACGATGATTTCCATCGGGCCGTAACTCTGCCCCATCAGGGAGCGGACGGCGGATTCCACGTAACGTTCGTTGTTCCAGACGGCCATGAGGGCCGAAACCAGGGGGCGGGTTTCCCTCATGCGGCCGGCTCGTCGGGCGGCCCTGACTTGCCAAACTGCGGGCTTAGCTTGAATTTCAGCTCCAGGGCCAGGCGGGAGGTGGGGTTCTTCTCCAGTTCGGTCTCGGCCGCGACCAGGGCCTCGCGCGGGCGGCCGATGGCCGCATAGCAGCAGGCCCGGGCCAGGTTGAGGTTGGGGAGGTCGGGGAGAAAGTAGGACAGAGCGTTGAGGTTCTGCAAGTGGTTGAGGTAATGCCAGTAATTCTGCATAAAAAAGGATTTTTCCGGATCGTTCGGGGCGAAGTCGTCTTCCGTGGCCCCCACCCGGCGATACATGTGTCCTTGGCAGACACGCTCCACGGCCTGGGCGACCTCGGCTTCGAACCGGTCCTTGTAGCGGTCGATCAGAATCTTGATGGCCCCCCGGGCCGCCCGCTCGCGTTCCTCGCCCGGCCGCCAGAGGGGGATCAGGGCCCCTTCCAGGTGGTGCCATAAAAAATGGGTGAAGCTGTAATCATACCAGGGCGCCTCCAGAGCGTTCATGGCCGCGTTGGCGGTTTTTCGTCCTTCGATGGTCCGCCCCTGGGCATACGGCATCTCCCGGAAGAACAGGGGTTCCGGGATCTGGAGAAAAAGGCCATATTGAGACAGAAAAGCCAGCATCAAATTGTCATGGGCCGCCACCTGATAGTTCAGCGCATGCCGCACTCCCGAAGCCATGAAATAATCCATCCGGAAAAGGCCATAGAAAGCGGTGCACATGCCCAATTGACCGGTGAGAGTCAGGTATCGTTCCCAGGCCAGCTTCCCGGACATTTCGAAGCCGTCCTTATAGGGCTCGGGGGGGTGGCCCGGACCGAAGATGCTGGCCGGGTTGCCATTCCGGTCAAAGAACTGGCAATGGCTATAGACCAGGATTACGGCTTTCTCTTTATCCATTTCCCGGACGCATTTCTCCAGGTACTCGGGGTGCCAGTAGTCGTTATGGCTGGCGTAAATCATGAACTCATAGGACGTGCTGAGATAATACCCCTTGGTGTAACTGGCGAAAAAGCCGATGTTCTGCCGGTTGCGCATATAGACGAACCGGGGGTCGGCTTCGGCGTATTCCCGGCAGATGAGCGGCGTATCATCGGTGGAGGCGTTGTCGATGAGGTGGACGATGTAGTCGGGGAAGGTCTGGGCTCTGATCGAATCCAATTGGCGTCTGAGTTTTTCGGCCCCGTTGTAGACGGGCAACACTACCGATACTCTGGGCAGGGTCATCGGGCGGCCTCCTTGGTTCCAGCAATTCTCATTATGGCTTGAGCGCCTTGACGGGGAACTGGCCGTAGCCGGGCAAAAAATGTGATTTTTACTCGGCGAGCGGCTTTATGACCATTGCCACCGGTCGCTTCGCTCCGTCTCCCTTCGGTCGACCAGGCAAAATGAGAATTGCTGCCTTGGTTCAGCCGGTTTTTGACAAGTACACCGGGGTTTACTATAATCGCAAAAGTCTATTCTGTAAAGCCCGAGGCGGTTTGAGGCCGCCGGTTCCCCTGGAGCGGACCATCATGAATGTGCCTGTTGTCGCCGACTCCGGCGGCCTGACGGTTTCCCTCGCGGCCGAACCGCTTGGGGATATGGCGGCGAAGGCTCATGAAACCTCGCGGCCCGGGTGTGGTTGAACCATGGCGGATACTTTGATACACCGCCCGGTGGTCCTTGATCCCGGCCCGTTCGACTCGGCGGGCGGCGACCGGTCTTGGAACGCGGCCTTTCAAAAAGCCCTCGAGGCTCGCGGCCTGGACCACGAATTCATCTTTCCCGTGGCCGGCCTCTTCCCGGGCCGTCTGGAATACCGGGCCGCCCGCCGCCAGCATCCCCGCGCCCGCTTCGTGCTGCGGGACGTGCGGGAGCCGGCCGGGGAACTCGCGGCTGTCGACGCCGAGTTGTTGACCCGCCGAGCCGAGCGGCTGCGGGAAGACCTCGGCGTCCTCGACGGAACCGACCTCGGCCGCACCCTGATTTTCGGCCATGCTCTGGATCTCAGCCAGGTCCTGGGGCTGGCCCTCTGGACGGCCGCTCTGCCGGAGGGCCGCAGGCCGCGCCTGGCCCTTGATATCCACCCCTCCTTCGACCCTCCCAACGCCTGGATCGCGGACGGTTATCGACTGGTCATGGCCAATCTGCCCGATCATTCCCGTGTCCGCTTTTTCAGCGCCACTGCGCGGATGGCTGACTTTTTGAGCCGGGCCACCGGACGCCCGGCCGAACTGCTTCTTCCGAGTTTCGACCCGCGTGGGCGCCTCGGCCCTTTCAACACCCTGCTGGCGTCCCTGCTCGCCTCGAAAAATTGGCCGTCACCCGGGCGTCGGGAGGAAAAGGCCGCCGCCCCGTCTGGCGATCCCGATTTGAGCCTGGTCGTTCCAGCCCGCAACGCCGAGGGCCTCCTGGGCCGGTGTCTGGATTCAATAACGCGTCAACAGCCGTCACTCACCTATGAGTGCCTCGTGGTCGACGACGGCTCCACCGACCGGACGGCCGACCTGATCCGCGTTTATGCGCGGGATTTCCCCCAGATTCGGTTCATCGCCGGCCCGGCCGGCGGGGCCGGGCCGGCCCGCAACCTGGGGCTGAGTCAGGCCCGAGGCCGCTACTTCTGGTTCGTCGACAGCGACGACGAAATCGCCCCCGAGGCTTTCAGCCGTCTGGCGCCGTTGATCGGCGGCGGAGCGGACGGACCGGAGGCGCTGGTTTTCTCCTATTGGCGCAAGCTCCCCGGGGGGCTGCTCCCGGCCTCTTCCGACAACGCCCGGCACCTGTTCGATCGCCCGGAGGAAGAGCCTGGCCCAGCCTTCACCCTGCGGGAGCGGCCGCGGCTCCTGGCCACCTGCACCTTCCCCTGGAACAAGGTGTTCCGGCGGGATTTCATCGAGCGCCACCAAATCAGATTCGCCGCCGCGCCGGTGCATAACGACGCCTCCTTTGTCGTGGAAGCCCTGTTGAAGGCCCAAACCATACGCCTTCTGCCGGAGGCCCTGTATCTGTATGCCGAAGAGCGGCCGGACCAGGAGCAGATCAGCCGCATCGCCGACGGGCGGCGGCTGGCGGTCAGGGAGGTTTTCGACGTATGCGACGCCTTGATGGAAGCCGCCCGGGCCGACGCGGAACAATGGAAATATTACCTGGTCAACGAATTCAACGCCCTGATCTGGAACATGTTCCTGGTCGGCCCCGAACTGGGCCGGCCGATCAGGGCGGATGCCGTCCGAAAAGCCCGGCGGCATCCCGTGGAACTTCTGGAGCGAATTCTGACGGAAGACCTGCTCTCCCCGGACCGCCGGGCCATGTTCCGTTCCTATCTGCCCGCCCAATTCGACGCCCCCCGGATATCCGTCATCCTGGACGCGGAAGCTCTCAACGCCGAGGAACTGAAATCGACTCTCGGCTCCCTGTCCGGCCAATCCTGGCCGGAGGAGGCCTATGAGGTTATCGTCGTGGGCCCGGCCGCCGGTCTGGAGGCCGATATCGGCCCCGGTTCCCGCCGGCCCCATTTTCGCCTCGCTCCCCCGGATGATTCCGCCGTCTCGCCGTTTGAGCGCGGACTGCGGCTGGCCCGGGGGCGTTACGTCTACCTGCTCAACGGCCCGGCCGTCATGAGGGCCGATTTTCTGATCGACGGTTCTCTCCGGCTGGAGGACAGCCGCGCGGATATCCTTTTCCATAACTTTGAATATTTTTCTCCATCCTTGAACGGCGTTGTCTACAAAGAGGAAAGGAACTGGCCGAGGCTCATCGAGGGACGCGTCGGCGAGCGAGCCCTGTCGGCCTGGGACCGGGCAACGCTGTTTTGCGGGCTGGAATCGGTGGGAGGCTTGAAATTCTACCGCGCCGAGATGCTGCGGGAAATGCTGGCGGATCGTGAGCTCAAAGGAATTTTCGCCCACCAGGCCCTGGTGGACTGGGCCTGCCTGGCCATGGGCGGGGAGTTTCAGGTCAGCGAGGGGAAGCTTTTTCATCCGCTCCGGGGGGACGAGCGGCGGGAGCAAGCCAAAAAAACGACCCGCCTGGACCGGATGCTGGCCGCGGCCGAAGGCATCAGAGACCATCTGGAGCGGCCGGCGGACAGGCCGCTTCGGGCCGTTTTCCTGCGCCTTTTTCTCCAGGACTGGGCCGCGCTGCCGCCGAAGGTGCGGGCTGAATACGGACGCGGAATTCCCCGCCTTTTCCCGCCGCTGGATTACGCCGACTGCCGCCTCTGTGCCCGGCTGTTCATCGACGCCCGCATCAGCGACGCGCTGTACGCGCTGTTCATGTCCCGCTCCCGGCCCCGCCTGGCCCGGCTGGCCCGCGCGGTGGCCGGCTTTATCCTGCCCCGGGTGATTCGGCCCTGGCGCCGTTGGCGGGCGGCGGATTTTGGCCGCCCTCGAGTGGTCGCCGCCTGGCGGCGCTGGAAGGCGGCGCTGGTCAGACGGGCGGGGCGCTGAGACGCCGCCCGGGCGGCCGGAGTTTTTATTTACTACTCCGGCAGCTAAATAAGTCATCCCCGTGATTTCGCCAAAGCTCGAAATCACTGGACTTCAGCGGCCGGGAACAGACTTCTAAAGTTGCCGGGTTAATATCGCGGCCAGGAGCGGTTGTTCATGGAATATAAACCCCAAGGTGAAATTGTCGGTCATCTGGCCAACGCCGCCCAGGGCTGCGGCCGCTTCAAAAGCTGCTGGTGGATCCAGGAAGGCTTGTTTCTGCACTACAGCGGCGAGATTCGCCCCTGCTGCCTGACCATTCCCGGGCCGGACCGCCATCGGACGGTCCTGTACGGTTTCTATGACGATGAGAATTTCGACCTGATGGCGGCCCGGCGTCGGCTGCAAATCGCCAATCAGGGCCCGGAGGCTCCGTGCGCCGGGTGCTGTGATCTGGTTGAAGGCGATTGGCGGCACGTCAATTATCGAAGCATGGTCAATATTTTTACGGCCACATTCTGCAACTACAACTGCAGTTACTGCGGCTGCCACAGTAATTCCCCCCAACCGCCCATAAACGCCGGGGCGGTCATGAACTGGCTGGAGAAATGGCTGGACGGCGGACTTCTCCACCCCCAATACACGCGTTTGAGCGTCGCGGACGGCGAGCCTCTGCTCAACGCCTTTTTCGGGCCCGGCTCCGAGTTCTGTCTGCGCCACGGATTCCAGATGGAATTGTTCAGCAATTCCTCCGTGCCCTCCGACCGGGTGGTCGAACTGGCCGAGGCGGGCCTTTTGCGGCTGATCACCAGCCTGGACGCCGGCACCGCCGAGACCTACGCCCGCATCCGGGGGGCCGACGGCCTGGAGCGGGTCTGGACCAATATCGCCCGCTATTTGGAGGCCGCCCCGGAAGCTTCGAAAGAAAACATCCATCTCAAATACATTCTATTGGAACCCAATCTGAGTCGCCGGGAAATAGACGCCTTCGCGGAACGGGTGGAGCGGCACGGCTTACGGACGGTCCTGCTCAACATCGAGAACCACGCCCTCAATATGTCGAAAATCGGGAACGTCGGCATAGCGAAATATGTGGATGCCGGCGGCTATTTTCTCCATCGCCTGCGCCGTATTCCCGGCGTGCGGGCCACCCCCGATCTTTACGCCTGGCCGCGGCTGAACGAGGTGCTGGAAAAGCGGGCGGCCGAGTTCGATCAATCCCCGAACCTCATCGCCGGCCGCGTGCCGGCGGAGGCGCCGCGCAGTCCGCTGCCGATAGTACACAGCGGGTTCGATCAGAAACTCAGCCTGAAAACCATCCGCCGGGAAATGGTCCGGAAAGACGACTTCTGCGTCTACAGCTTCGGTTTGTGGAGGCCGGAGGAGCAACCGGCGTACTTCTTCGAACTCGCCGGCTATTTTGTTCAGGATGCTCTGTCGGAACACGTCGCCCGACATCCGCGTCACGGGCGATTATACCGGATGGCGGCCCGGGCCCGTCAAATTCCGGCCACGCTGCCGCTGGAATTTTTTTCGGAGCTACCGGTCCGTCCGGACGACTATCTGGTGGATTTCATAACCGACGATGACGGTTCCCGGCTTTTTCGGATTGACTTCAAATACCGGCGGTCCGCCTGATCTCTCTATGGGCGGCCGCAAATCCCCTCAGGATTTTTCCCCGGGAGCCGGCGAATGTTCAGGGGGCCCCGCGAGACCGTCAAAGAAGACCACATACCGGTTGCCGATGGGGAAGCGTCGGGTCATCATGGGCTGGAACTCCCGGTGGAAATAGCCGGCCAGCGGCGCGGAATCCAGTTCCCGGCCGTCGACGTCATGGGACACGAAGCCCTCGGGGGGGACCAGGCGAAGAATATGGTATTTTTCCGGCTCCCGGTACATGTCCGTGGCCGGCACCAGGCGGAAGGAGCCCAGGGCGGCGGCGCTGATGACCTCCCGGTGCTCTTCGATGGCCCGGCAATCGGCGACCATTTCCTCTAAAGTCTGGGAAGGCAGGATGGTCATGAACCAGGCGTAGGTTTTTATGCCCGCCTCGGTGAACAGGCGCAGATTGCGCACCGCCTCTTCCGCCGAAATACCCTTGCGGATATGCTTGAGCAAACGCTGGTTGAAGGTTTCCACGCCCAGCATGACCATCTCGCAGCCCGCGCGGCGCAGCCTGTCCACCAGTTCGGGAGTGTAGACCGGGCTGACCCGGGAATAGTAAAACCAGCGGAAAGAGCGGGACGGCGGATTTTTCTCCAGGGCGTCCAAAATTTCGGCCAGGAAGTGGGGTTCGATGGCCTCGTCCACAAACTGGACGTACTCGACGCCGTAACGGGCAGTGAGGTGGCGGAGATCCTCGGCCACCTGTTCCGGCTTTTTTTTCCGGTAATTGCGGCGGTAGCGCTCGCAGTGGTTACAGAAGGCGCAATGGCCGTAAAAGCAGCCCCGTGAGGCCTGGTAGGACAGCACCGGCGTAAGGTACAGCGACCAATCCACTCCGTCGTAGTCAGGCGGCTCCAGACCGGTCACGTCCTCCAGAATTTCCTCGTTACGGATCAGGCGGCCATCCCGCGGCCAGACCAGGTTGGGCACATCGGCCAGGTCTTCCCGGCCATCCCGCAGCCGTTCCAGAAGAAGCGGCAGACAGGTTTCCCCCTCGCCTGAGCACAGATAGTCGAAGTGGTCGAAGAGTTGGCACAGCAACGGTTCCGAAGCCTGCCGGATGATCTCGACGGCGCTGCCGCCGGCCAGAATTTGGACGTCCGGCCGGAAGGCCCGCGCCAGTTGGGCCAGAAAAAGGGCCGGATAGACCTGCCCCAGGGAGGTGATGGAAAGGCCGACCACCGGCGGCAGGTTGAGGAACTGACCCACCAGGCCGCAATGGGCCAAGGCTTCGAGAATGGGGCCGACGTCGTTCCGGCGGACGCCTTCGGCCAGTTCGAAGCCCTCGCTCAATTCGGGGGCGTGGACGCGCCGGTCTATCAGGGCTGAAAAAATGCCGTCCAGGATGCTCCGCTGAAAAGTATCCAGCCGGCCGTACATCCGCCGGACGTCGTCGAGGGTGACGGCCTGGCCAAGGAGAGGCGCCAGGCGCTCCAAGTATTCCGCATGGGATTTGAGGGCCACATCATCCCGGGGCCGGATCTGGTCCTCGAAATGCCGCTCGGAGGTGAATTCCTCCCGGACCCGGCGGAAGTCATCGGTCAGGCGGTAGAAGGCCGCGACGTTCAGGTCCAGATTGCGCCCCCGGAAGCCCCGCTTTTTCAGGGCGGCCGCCAGGCAAGGGACGGCGCTGAAAGGGGAGTGTATATCCCAGTACGGGGGGGTGATGAGGAGCATATCCCAATCGCCCGGGGAGGGAGGGCTGTCCTCCGGGGCCGGCCGTTCCCGGCCGCCCGTCAGGGCGCGGCATTCCTCACGCAGGCGAGCTTTTTCCCCGAGATCGGAAGCTCCGGCGTAGCGCCGGGACAGGCTGGAAAGCTCTTCCCGCAGTTGAGCCCAGGTTGGTTCCAAATCACCGCCTTCATAAAAGACGAAATCCGCCCCATAGTCCAAACCCAGGGCTGACAACTGCGCCGCCGCCTCCCGGCGGGCGGCCAGGGCGGCCACCACCAGGAACGTGCCCCGCGTTTCCGTCTTCAGCGCTTCCGGCGGCCGCACCGGGCGGCCGCCAAAGGAGGCCTCCCGGCGGGCGGGGTTGCTGTCGATAAAATAGTCTATGGGCGGATCGGGGTAACGATCCAGAAAGGCTTGGGCCAGGCGCCCGGTGCCGTGGACGATGAGCCGCCGGCCGGCCGGCAAGGGACGCGTGAAGCCCGTGAGCCGCCAGTCGGCGGCCGGATGGAAAATCGCCGGCCGGGCGGACCTGTTTTCATTGGAAAAGGACATGCGCCTACCTGATACCTTATTAACCCGGCAACTTTAGAAGTCTGTTCCCGGCCGCTGAAGTCCAGTGATTTCGGGCTTTGGCGAAATCACGGGTATGACTTGTCTAGTTGCCGGAGCAATAACACATGTTTACGCAAATCGTACATGCGTATGAGTGACCGCCGGCGACGGCCCCGATCCTTCGCCACTGTACATGGCCGATTGGGCCCTGTCAATCGGCGGGCTTGCGCCGGGGGGGATTATTCGGCATAATCGCTGCAAACGGTCGGCCGGCCGGCGCGGGGGAGCCTCCCCTCTGGTTTCGGGCCGGCTCCGATCAGGCTTTCATCTCCGCACGGGCGGCGCGAGGACAGGTTCATGAAAAAAATCGTCATCACCGGCGGCGCCGGCTTTCTGGGGTCCCATCTCTGCGACCGGCTCATCGAGGCCGGGCGCGCGGTGCTCTGCCTGGACAATCTTTTCACCGGCCGGCGGGAAAATATTGCCCATCTCCTGGACCATCCGCGCTTCGAATTCCGGGAGCACGACGTGGTCCGGCCGCTGGCGCTGCCGCCGGATACGGCCGAAATCTACAACCTGGCCTGTCCGGCCAGCCCGGTGTACTACCAGGCGGACCCGATCCACACCATGCAAACCTCGGTCCAGGGCGCCCTGAACCTCCTGGCCGAGGCCGAGCGGCTGGGAGCCAAAATTTTCCAGGCCTCGACTTCGGAAATTTACGGCGATCCGGACGTGCATCCCCAACCCGAAAGCTACCGGGGCTCGGTCAATCCCATCGGTCCCCGGGCCTGCTATGACGAAGGGAAGCGCTGCGCGGAAACCCTCTTTTTCGATTACCGTCGCGGGCGCGGGGTGGCCATCAAAGTGGCCCGCATTTTCAACACCTATGGTCCGCGCATGCACCCCCAGGACGGTCGGGTGGTCAGCAATTTCATCGTCCAGGCCCTGAAGGGGCAGCCCCTGACCATATACGGCGACGGCCGTCAGACCCGGAGTTTTTGTTATTGCGACGACCTGGTGGCCGGCTTTCTGCTCCTGATGGATTCGCCCGACACGTTCAGCGGCCCGGTCAACCTCGGCAATCCCGGCGAGTTCACGGTTCTGGAACTGGCCCAAAAAGTGCTTGAGATTGTCGGCGGGCGTAGTGCCCTCGAGTTCCGGCCTCTGCCCCAGGACGACCCCCGGCAACGCCGCCCGGACATTTCCCTGGCCGGGAGGGAACTGGGCTGGCGGCCGGCCGTGGACCTGGCCGAGGGCTTGGAGCGCACCGTCGCCTATTTTGACGATTTGCTGCGGCGTGAGGAGTATTCATGAAAATAGCGGTCATCGGCACGGGCTATGTGGGGCTGGTCTGCGGCGCGGGGTTCGCCTCCATGGGCAACCGGGTGGTGTGCGTGGACGTGGATGAGGACAAGATCAAGGCTCTGAACCGGGGCGTGGTGCCCATCTACGAGCCCGGGCTGGAGGAAGTGGTGCGCCAGGCCGTGGAGGACGGCGCCCTGTCCTTCACTTCCGATTTGCGCCCGGCGGTGGAGGCTTCGGAAATCTGCTTCATCGCGGTCGGCACCCCCATGGACGAGGACGGGGCCGCGGACCTGTCGCACGTGCTGGCCGTGGCCGAGGGCATCGGCCGCCACATGGTCGCCCCCATATACGTGGTGAACAAGTCCACCGTTCCGGTGGGCACGGCCCGGCTGGTCCGGGTCACGATTGAAAGGGAACTGGCCGCCCGGGGGCTGGAGCTTCCGGTCGAGGTGGTTTCCAATCCGGAATTCCTGAAGGAAGGCGACGCCCTGAACGACTTCATGAAGCCGGACCGCATCGTGGTCGGCACCGACACCCCCATGGCCCTGGCCGTCATGCGCGAACTCTACGGCCCCTTCACCAAGAACCGCGACAACCTCATCGCCATGGACGTCAAGTCCGCGGAAATGACCAAGTACGCGGCCAACGCCATGCTGGCCACCAAGATATCCTTCATCAACGAAATCGCCAATATCTGCGAACGGGTCGGGGCCGACGTCAACAAGGTGCGCCACGGCATCGGCAGCGACAGCCGCATCGGCTACAACTTCATCTATCCCGGCTGCGGCTATGGCGGCAGTTGCTTTCCCAAGGACGTTCAGGCCTTGATCCGGACCGCCGCCGAATACGGTTACGAACCGGAACTCCTGCGCTCCGTGGAGGGGGTCAACCAGCGGCAGAAGCTGGCCCTGGTGGAAAAGGTGGTCAAGCGTTTCGGCAAGGACTTGAGCGGTCTGACCCTGGCCGTCTGGGGCCTGGCCTTCAAGCCCGGCACAGACGACATCCGCGAATCCCCGGCCCTGCGCATCGTCCCGGCACTGGCGGAAAGGGGCTGCAAATTGCGGCTCTACGATCCCGCCGCCATGGATAATTTTCACGCCGCCCTGCCGGACTTGGCGTGCGCGTACTCCGTGTCCGCGGCGGCGGCGGCGGAAGGGGCGGACATGCTTCTCGTCCTCACGGATTGGGAGGAGTTCTGCGGTTTTCCCCTGGATAGAATCGGCCGCCTCCTGACCGACAGGGTGGTATTCGACGGCCGGAACTGTTTTTCGCGCAGTTCGGCCGAGGCGCATGGCTTCGCCTATTATTCCGTCGGCCGGCCCGACGTGACGGGGCGGCGCGACACTCAGCCGGCGAGAACGGTTCCCTGAAAACGGCGGCGAAAGACGAGAAAGAGGCGCAATGGGCGATGGCAAACGAATCCTGGTGACGGGCGGCGCCGGTTTCATCGGCTGCAATCTTTGCCGCAGGCTGGCGGACGAGGGCGGGCGCGTCGTCTGCCTCGATAATCTTTGCACC
>JAVBQN010000003.1:0-44048 GCA_031549025.1 Candidatus Adiutrix sp.
AGGCCATGTAACCGAAGAAGGAAGGCATTTTCACGCCCTGCTCAATGGCTATGGAGCGGACCATGAAGTTGGGGGCGTTGCCGATGTAGGTGTTGGCCCCCATGAAGACCGCCCCGGCGCTGATGGCGATCAGGGTGCCCGGCAGGACGTTCATCAGGGTGTTGGGGTCGCCGCCGGCCATGTTGAAGAAGACCAGGTAGGTGGGGGCGTTGTCCAGGAAGCTGGACAGACCGCCGGTCAGCCAGAAGTACATGTGGTCGAGCGGTTGGCCGTCGGCGGTGGAGGCCAGGGCCACCAGGTCTTTCAGGGCCCCGTGGGGGCCGGCCTTCAAAATGGCGATGGCCGGGGCCATGGTGATGAAAATGCCGGCGAACAGTTTGGCCACCTCGACGATGGGCTCCCAGGTGAAGTCGTTGCCGCGCCGGATCTCGTGGGGCGTCAGCATCATCGAGAGGCCCGCCAGGCCCAGCAGCGCCAGGTCCCGCACCAGGTTCGGCAGGGTGACGGTGATGCCGGCCCAAAGATGGAACCGTGTGTCCGACACCCATAGGCCGCTGATGAGCACCATGCCCACCACCCCGGCCAGGAGGAGGAAGTTGACCTTGCCCAGAAGGCCGATCGGCTCCTGCGGGCCGGTCTGGTCCGGCCGGGGGCGCCCTTCCTTGTTGTAGAGGATGGTGTCCAGGACCAGATAAATGCCCAGGAGCAGGGCCGTCATCAAACAGGTTTTGACCAGCAGGTGCCCGGCCGTCCAGAAGAAGGTGACACCCTTCAGGAAACCCAGGAAAAGCGGGGGATCGCCCAAGGGGGTCAGGGAGCCGCCGATGTTGGCCACCAGGAAGATGAAAAAGACGACCGTATGCACCCGGTACCGCCGGTGGGCGTTGGCCCGCAGGACCGGCCGGATGAGGAGCATGGCCGCCCCGGTGGTGCCCATCCAGCTGGCCAGGAGGGTGCCGATCAGAATCAAAAGGGCGTTGAGCCGGGGCGTCCCCACCAGGCTTCCGGTCAGGCGGATGCCCCCGGCGATGGTGAACAGAGCCAGGAGGAGGATCACGAAGGGCAGGTATTCGAGGAGCATGGTCTCGACCACGGTGTAGGCGGCCACCCCCCAGCCGAAGGCCAGCCAAGAGGGAATGGCGAAGGCCGCCGCCCAGCCCAGGGCCACCTTGCCGAAATGGTGATGCCAGAAATGGGGCGTCAGGAGCGGACACAGGGCGATGGACAGGAGCATCCCGGCGAAGGGCAGGGCCCAGAAGCCCGAAAGGCTGCTGCCGTCAAGGTGGAAACTGCCCTCCTCGTGGGCGGCCCAGGCGGTCTCCGGTCCGGCCAGGGCCAACAGGAGCGAGGCGCCAAACAGAGTTAAGCAAACCAGAGCCGGAGGAAACAATCCTCTATTTTTCATAGTCCTCTCCCAATGAGAACGTATTTCACCAATTGCCCCCGAGACGCGCTGGAGCGCTTTGTTTGGTGGTAATTGTCAATCATTGATAATACCGTTTCTTAGGTCTGGTTGTCAAGGGCCACTCAAAGAAAAATGTCCGGTTCAATTTGAATTCATTGGGAATTTTCTAAGTATTTTTCGCCGAAAAACACAGCCCACCAAAGGGTGGGCAGCGCCTTAGCGGGAAATGGGAATCTATTTTTGAGGAAATTCGGTTTTGATCTGGACCAGGAGATCGCCTCGGCCGCCTTCGGGCCGGGGCAGGCCGTAGCCGGGGATTTTGAAGGTCGCGCCCGGGCGCGTGCCGGGCGGGACCTTCAGGCGCAGTGAAGGCCCGCCGAGGGTGTCCACCAGGGGTTTGCAGCCCGCGGCCAAATCGGCGGCCGAGAGAACCAGCGCGGTCAGGAGATCGAAGCCGCGGCGGATGAAATCGGGGTGGGGGGTGACGGTGAGGGTGACGATGAGGTCGCCGGGTTGACCGCCGGCCCGGGCCGGGCCCCGGCCTTTGACGGTCAGCCGCTGGCCGGTCAAGGCTCCGGCCGGAACGGCCACCGGAACTTTGACCGCGCCGGCGGCGGTGTTGTAGGCCACGAACTTGGTCCCGCCCAGGGCCGCCTCCTGGAAGGAGACCACCAGGGGGATGAGGAGGTCCGGGGAGCGGGTGTCGCGGGGGGAGGTTTTCTGGCCGAACCCGGCGAAAAAATCGCTGAGGCGGGGCGCGGCTTCCTCCGGGATCGGGGGGGAGGCGGGGGGCCGGCTTTCATCAAAAATCCGGGCCAGGGTGTCCCGGGCCTCGGTCAGGCCGAAGAGCTTGAAAAAGTCGCCCGGTTCGAAGCCCTGGAAAATATCCTCGCGGCTGTATTCGCTTTTGAAGCCGGCCGGTCCCAGGAGGTCGTACTGCCGCCGCTTGGCCGGGTGGCTCAGGACGGCGTAGGCCTCGGCAATGCCCTTGAAGCGCTCCTCGGCCAGGCGGGAGCCGGGGTTGCGGTCCGGGTGCCACTGGATGGCCAGGCGGCGGTAAGCCTGTTTCAGCTCCTCCGGGCCGGCCTCCCGGCCGACTCCCAGGGCGGCGTAGTAATCAGCCTGGGCCATGGCCGCCGCTTCCGGCCCCTCGGGCCTTTTCCGCCACACCTTCGATTTCCCGGGCCAGGTCCAGGTGCCCGGGCTGGCCCAGGATGCTCAGGCCGGCCTCGTCGGGCGCGTCGCTTTCAATCTCCAGGTGACCGCAGCCGGCCAGCCGGCCGACAAAACCCTGGGCCGGCCGCACCCGCCGCAGCCAGGCCAGGGTCACCCGCTCCTCCCGGCCCAGGCCCCACCAGGCCCGGGCCGTCAGGAACTTTTCGCCCAAAGTGTATTTGAGGCTCAGGCGGTGGAGCAAGAGCGCCGCGCACGCCAGGCTCAGGGCGATCCACTTGCCCGGCCCCTCGGGGTCGCGTTCGAAGAAAATCACGGCCGGCCCCAGGGCCAGGCCGAAAAACAGAAACCAGGCCGAGCGTGCCGCCGGCCGGAAGGTTTTCACGATGTGGTCCTGGGGTTCGGTCATGGTCGTTTCCGCTCCCCGCTATGAGCCGGCGAAATTTTGCGGTTCCCGGGGGGATTGTCGGGTATAATACCAGCACCCGAAGCCGTTTTCAAACTGGAGAGTGCCATATGATCCCCTCATCCCCGACGTCCCGGAACTCCGCCTTCCTGGGCCTGGCCTTTCTGGCGGGCCTTCTGGGCGGCCTGGCCGGCTCGTGGCTGACCGCCGCCCCCCCGGCCTCGGCCGACAGCCAGCGGGCCCTGGTGGCCGGCGAACTGCGCCTGGCCGACGACAGCGGCCGCACCCGGCTCCTCCTGACCCTGGTGCGCGGCAAGCCCCGCCTCTTCATGCTCGACGACGCCGGGGAATATCGGCTGGAAATGGGCCTCGGGGAAACCGGAGAGCCCCATCTCTGGCTGCGGGATCAAGAGGGGGCGGCCAAGGTGCAGGTGGCCCTGACCGCCAAAGGCCGGCCGGCCTTCCGCCTGGCCGACCACCGGGGGCGGGAGCGGGCCATCCTGGGCCTCAGCGAGGCCGGGGAGCCCACCATGATTCTGCGGGACGAGGCCGGCCGCGACCGCCTGGCCCTGTGGCGGGACAAAAAGGAAGGCGGCCTGGCCCTGGCCGATGAGCAGGGCCGGCCCATCGCCGCCTTCAGCGCCGTCGGCGACCAACCGGCCCGGCTGTCGTTTTTCGAGCCCGGCGGTCCGGCCTACAAAATCGTGGAGTGACCCGTACGCGGTCCCTGGCGGCCGTTCAGCCCCGGGGGAAGCGGATCTCGGCTATGGGGCTCTTGCGCTGCGGGGTCAGATCCTGGAGGCTGCCCAGGTCCTGCCCGTTCCAGATGACGTTGAGGGAATTGGCCAGGCCCGAAGTGACGGTGACGTATTTGTCCGCCTCCCAGGTGGCCTGCTGCCCGGTCTTCAGGATCAGGTGCTGCGGCGGACGGCCGTCCACCACCACCTGGACCCAGACGTTGTCGCGCAGGCTCGAGAGGGTCAGGGTGCCGCCGTTCAGCTCCGGTTCGGGGGCCGTGGCCGGGGCCGTCTCGTCCGACTCGATCGGGGATTCCAGGGAGCCGGTGGCCGCGGTCATCGTGTCGGGGTCGTTCTCCACCACGACCACGGGGACGAGCGGGCCCGAAGCGGGTTGGACCTCCGTTTCCATTCTGACGGAATCCCCCATGAAGGGGATGAAGCCTTTGAGGCTGGGCCAGAGCCAGATGGTGGCCCCCACCGCGGCCGCCACCAGCGCTGTCGCCACCAAGAACCGGGGCCCGGGCCGCCACCGGCGGCCGTTGCCGACGCTGCTCTCCACGTAGCGGGGGGCCAGGGGCTCGCGGCTGGCCGGCTCGTTCTTGAACCCGCCGGTCATCCGCCGGTAATCCTCCAGGATGGCTTCGGCGTCCAGGCCCAGCTCGTTGGCGTAGACCCGCAGAAAGCCCTTGGCGAACACCGGCGGCAGGGACGACAGCCGGCCGTCCTCGATGGACTCCAGCTGTTCGAGGGGTATCTTGATCTTGACCACCACGTCCTTGCGGGTCAGCCCCTGGATTTCCCGCTTGGTTTTCAGCAGGGCGCCCAGGTCTTCCAGGCTGTTGATCTGGCGGGCCGGAGCGGGGCTCGGGGTCTCGGTCCGTCGGGGTTCCCGGCGGATGGGCACGGCCTTCCGGGGGCGGGCCCCCGGGTCGCGGCCGGAGTCCCGGGGAGCGGATTTGTCCGCGGCCGCCTTGACGATACCCTCGGAGACGGCCGGAGCGGCCTCCCGGACCAGAGGCTTCCGGGGGGCGGTCTTCACCGTGCTCCCGGCGCCCTCCCGGGGAGTGGTCTTGGCCGCGTCCCCGCTCTGGGGGCGGGGGCGTTTGGGGGGGTGTTCCGGCGTATTGCTCAAGGTCTTTTCTCCAGAGCGCCCGGAGCCGGGCGCGAAGTTACGGCCCCAACGGTGGGGGAAGGCGTCACAGGCTGACCCGGATGATGGCGTTGCGCTTGAGATCCTTGACCCAGTCGGCATAGCGCTGCTGCATCTTGTAGACTTCCAACTGGCGCCGGGCGTTTTCCTTCTCCTCGGCGGTGAAGTCGCCGGTGCCCTTGCCCTTGTCCTCCGAGGCCGGCGCGGCGGCCCGGCCGTCGTCGGCCACGGTCAGGAGAATGACGGCGTTGCCAGCCTCCAGAGGTTCGGTGGGTTGGCCGGGCTTGAGGTTGGCTATGGCCGCCTGGAGCGGCGGGGGCAGGTTCGCCACCGTGGCCCCGTCGCCGGCGTCGCCGCCCTTATCCTTGCCGGGACCGTGGGAATACTTCTTGGCCGCGTCGGCAAAGCTCAGGCCGCCCTCAATTTCGCCTTTGATGCGCCGGGCTTCGGCCAGGGATTTCTGCTTGTTCTTGGGGTCCATGGGCAGGATGATCATCCTGAGGGACCGAGTGTCGCTGCCGCCGCCGCCCATGGCCCGCACGTTAGGCCCCTCACCTTTGAGGGCGGACACCACTTCCTTGTCGGTGACCACGATCTTGTTGACCACCTGGGAGCCCATGACCCGGTTGCGCAAAAGTTCCACCCGCAGGTCCTCGCGGAAGGCCTCCAGGGTGGTGCCGCTGTGGGCCAGGGAGGCCCGGAACTGCTCGTCGGTGAGGTTGTTGTCTTTTTTGATGGATTCCAGGGCCTGGCTGACATCCGAATCGGTGATGAAGACGCCCTTGGCCTTGGCCGCCTGGTTCATGAGTTCCTGGTCGATGAGGGCGTCGAGCACCTTGCGGCGCACGTCGTCGCGGTTCATGCCGGCCGCCTGCCTGGTCTTCATCAGGGAATTGACCCGGTTTTCCAACTGGCGGTAGGTGATGATCTCCCCGTTGACCACGGCCACGATCCGGTCCACCGAGCCGGCGGCTTCGGGGCCGGCGGAGGTCACCGTGTAATTCCCCGAGGAGGACGCGTCGGCCGAGGCGGTGTCCGTGGATTGGGGGCTTTCGGTATCCGCCGCCGACTCTTCGGTGGCCGAATCCGAGGAGGAAAAAAAACCGCAACCGGCCAGCATCAGCACCGCCGCCAGCAATATTCCCGCTCTGATCATTCTCATGCGCTCCTAGCATCCCTACAGGGAAATCGAAAAAAAACGCTCTAGTCCCCTTGCCGCAACAGGGGATTGACGGTGATCTCGGCCCCGGCCCGGAGTTCCGCCAGCCAGTCCCGAAAGGCCTTTTCCCCGGCCAGGGCCTCGAAGGCGGTCCGGGCGGCCTGGAAATCCTGAACCGGCGGCTGGCCCCGGTCCACGTCCTGCACCTCATAGACCACCCAGCTCTCCGGGAGGCGAATGGGGTCGGTCAGGCGGCCCTGGGCGGCGGCCTTTTCCAGGGCCTCGGCCACAGCCGGATCGAGCCGGGCGCCCACCAGCCACAGCGGATCGGACAGAATGGAGGTCAGGCCGACGTTCTTCAGCTGTCCGGCCATCTGTTCCAGGGTGCCCCAGGGGTTGCGCGGCAGGGCCAGGGTTTCCTCCACCGGCGGGATCAAAAGGGCCCGCACCCGATAACGGGGCGGCCGCTGCTTCGGCCAGGCTTCCCGGAACCGCTCCCACTCCTCGACGGACAGGACCCGGCGCTCGGCCATGACCTTTTCCGTCATTTTACGCAAGAGAATTTGGTTGCGCAAGGCCTGGCGCAGTTCCGAAAGCTCCGCCGGCGGGGGTTTGGCGCCGAACCAGGCCGAGGCCAGATCGGCCGCGGCCCGGTCGACTTCGGCTTCTTTCACCCGGAACCCGACTTTTTCGGCCTCGTCCAGGATGAGGCGCTCGTCGATGAGCTTGTCCAGAATCCGCGGCAGGGTGGCCGCGCCCAGGGTTTCGCCGCCGGCGCCCACCCGGGGGTAGGCCCCCCATTCCAGCACCCGATCCAGGTCAGTGCGGGGAATGGGCCGGCCGTTGACCACGGCGGCCACGTCCGGGTTCCAGCCTTCCTCTCCCCGGCAGCCGGCCGCGATCGCCAGGGCCGCCAGCAGCGCCAGAACCCGGAACCAGAACCGGCTCCGGCCCGCCGGGCCGTTTTTCATCGCCGCCGTATGCCCCACGTACTCATCCACCTTAGTTATTATAAATTACTGTACCGTATTAAGCCAGTCTCTTTTTAGGCCAGACCCGGGAGAAAATTCTTCACCGTGTCCAGGTCAGCCCCGGTGCGCAGCCGGATGTCGCCGACAAAGAGCTTCCCGGCCGGGGACAGGCGTACTTTGCGGGTTTTGTCCATCACCAGGGCCATGATCCGCTCGTAATTGACCGGGCCCTCGGGGCCGAAAGTCAAGGTCAGGCCGCCGGCCCCGGTCTCCAGCCGCCGCACCCCGGCCTTTTTAAGCAGCAGCTTGATTTCCATCATGGCCGCCAGGCTTTGGGCGGGCGCGGGCGGGGCGCCGAAGCGGTCCAGCATTTCCTCGCGCAGGGCCGTGATTTCTTCGAAGGAGGTCGCCGAGGCCAGGCGACGGTACAACACCAGCCGGGATTCCGTGTCCGGCACGTATTCCTGGGGGAGATAGGCCGGCAGGCCCATGGCCACTTCGGGCTCGAAATCCTCTTCCAGGGGCTGCCCCTTCAGTTCCCGGATGGCCTCTTCCATGAGCTGGGTGTACATCTCGTACCCCACCAACTGGGCCTGGCCCGACTGGGCCGCCCCGAGGATGTTGCCGCTGCCGCGGATCTGGAGATCGTGCATGGCGATCTGGTAGCCGCTGCCGAGGTCGGTGTGGTCCAGGAGGGCCTTGAGGCGCTTTTTGGCGTCGGCGGTCAGGGTATCGGGGTTGTCGACCATGAGGTAGGCGTAGGCCTGCTGGTTGCCCCGGCCCACCCGGCCGCGCAACTGGTAGAGCTGGGCCAGGCCGAAGCGGTCGGCCTGGTCGATGATGATGGTGCCCGCGGCCGGGAAATCCAGGCCGGATTCCACGATGGTGGTGGTGATCCAGACGTCCAGGTCCCGGTTGAGGAAGCGGGTCAGCACCTCCTCGAGCTCCTTTTCCTTCATCTGGCCGTGGCCGATGCCGAATTTCACCAGGGGCATGAGCTTGCGGAATTTGGCCGCCCAGAGGTGGATGTCCCGCACCCGGTTGTGCACCAGGAACACCTGGCCCCCCCGGGCCAGTTCCCGGTCGATGGCCTCGCACACGGCCTCGTCCTCGTATTTCATGAGGTGGGTCTTGACCGCCAGCCGGTCCTGGGGCGGGGTGGCGATGGAGCTGAGGTCGCGGATGCCCGAAAGCGACATCGACAGGCTCCGGGGAATGGGCGTGGCGCTCATGGCCAGGACGTCCACCTGGGTCCGCAGCTTTTTCAGCCGTTCCTTGTCGGCCACCCCGAAGCGGTGTTCCTCGTCGATGACCACCAGGCCCAGGTCCTTGAATTTCACGTCCTTCTGCAAAAGGCGGTGGGTGCCGATGACCACATCCACCCGGCCCTCGGCCACCTGCTTCAGGATTTCCTTGATTTCGGCCGGTTTCTTGAAGCGCGACAGGGACACCACCCGCATCCCCCACGGCGAAAGGCGGGCTTCGAAAGTGTGGCCGTGCTGTTCGGCCAGGATGGTGGTGGGCACCAGGACGGCCGCCTGCCGTTTTTCGGCCACCACCTTGAAGGCGGCCCGCATGGCCACCTCGGTCTTGCCGTAGCCCACGTCCCCGCAGACCAGGCGGTCCATGGGCCGGGGCGCGGCCAGGTCGGCCAGGACCTCGTCGATGGCCCGCTGCTGGTCCGGGGTTTCGGTGTATTCGAAGGCGGTCTCGAACTCGGTCAGGAGGGTGTCGCGGTTTTCGTAGGCGTGGCCCGGGGCGATCTGGCGGGAGGCGTAAAGCTTCAGGAGCTCCTCGGCCATCTGGCGGATGTTCTCCTTGACCTTTTCCTTCAGCCGGCCCCAGGTGAGGCCGCCCAGCTTGTCCAGCGACGGGGCGTGGTCGGCGCTCCCCACATATTTGCCCACGGCCCCGAAGAGTTCCACGGGCACATACAGCTTGTCCCCGCCCTTGTAGACCAGGTGGAGAAAGTCGCCCTTCTGACCATACGAGAGGTTCAGGGTGACCAGGCCCTGATACTGTCCGATGCCGTGGACGTTGTGGACCACAAAGTCGCCGGGGCTGAGATCCTTGAGGCTGGCGAAACTGAGGCCCTTGAACTCCTCGGCGGCCCGGCGGCGGCGAGGCCGGCCCCGCACCCCGAAGACGTCGTCCTCGGAGATGAAGGCCACCCGGTCGAAATCGGCCACAAAACCGGCCGAAAGCTGCCCCTCCTCCAGGGACAGGCGGCCCTCGGCCGCCGGCCGGCCCGACCGGAGTTTGGCGGGCGCCAGGTCGTATTCGGCCAGCATCTCGGCCAGGCGGCGGGACTGCTCGGCCGTGCGCGACACCAGGTGGGTTTCGAAGCCCCGTCCCAGGAGGCTCCGCAGGCGGGCGGCCAGCGGGGCCAGGAACCCGGCCCCCCGCTGGGCTGGGTTGACGTCGGCCGTCAGGCCCGTCTGGGGCTCGATGGGCACCCGGTAATAGGTGTGGTTCGGCGCCGGCTTGTCGGGCAGTTCCAGGTGGCGGGCCACCCAGCCGCCTCGCTCCGTGAGGCTCGGGAGGAGAGTTTCGTGATCCTGCCACAGGCGGTCCAGCTCCAGGTGGGGACGCTCCTCCACGGCCAGGCGCTCGAAGTGGTTGTACTGGTTCAGCCAGGCCGCTTCGCCCGCCTTGCGGAAATCCTCCGGTTCGTAGACCAGGGTCAGGGCGTCGCCCAGGGCGGCCGATAGGGGCACCAGGTCGGTGAACAGCGGCGCCCAGGATTCCAGGCCGCTGAACGTTTCGACATTACGGAGGCGGTCGGCCAAGGGTTCCCAGAGGAGGCCGTGCCAGTTGTGGGCGTGGGCCAACTCCTCCAGGTGGGCGGCGGCCCGGGCCCCGCCCTCCGGGCCGTAGGTGAATTCCGAGGCCGGGGTCACCCACAGGGATTCCAGCCGGGCCACGGAGCGCTGGTCCTGCACCCGGAAGGCGCGGATGGACTCCACCAGGTCGCCGAACAGTTCCACCCGCACCGGCAGAGCCTGGCCCGCCGGAAAGATGTCCACAATGTCGCCCCGGGACGAAAAGTCGCCCCGCGACTCCACCTGGCCCACGGCCGTGTAGCCGTTTTGGACCAGAAACGCTTTGAAATCCTCCAGGTCCAACTCGGCGCCGGCCTGGACCAGGCGGCGGCGGGCCAGGGCCGCCCGGGGATCGGGCGTCAGTTTCAGGGCCGCCGCGGCCGAGGCCACCACCAGGCGCGGCGAATCGCCGGCCGCCAGGTGGGCCAGGGCCCACTGGCGCTGGGCCAGAGTGTCGGGCGAGGTGGACTGGGCCAGGAAGGGTTTGGCCTCCACGGCCGGAAAAAGGTGGATGCGGTCCCGGCCCTCGGGCCAGAAAAAGCCCAGATCGCCCACCAGATCCTCGGCCATGAGGGCGGTGGGCACGGTCACGAACACGGAGCGGGGCCGGCCGTGAATCAGCTGCGTCAGAAGGCGGGCCAGGGCCGGCAGCGGCAGGCCCGACAGCACCACCGTCCGTCCGGGCTCGGGTTGAAGCCGGCCTGTTTCCCCCTGGTACCGCTGATATTCCATCATTTTTCCATCCTCCGCGCCAAGCGCGTTTCGAACCGTTTATCATACCACAATCCTCATATTTTACAATTGCTTCTCGCCCTTCGTCCCGCCCCTGGGCGAAGGGCGCCCGCGATTGACATGTGCCGGATATTCCATTAATATGATTTAGATGAAGATATATTTTCGGCCGATTAAGGTTGTATCTTTTTTTGAAAGGGACCGAGTATGCGCCTGGTGACCCGTTCCGATTTTGATGGTTTGGCCTGCGGAGCCCTCCTGAAGGAGGCCGGCCTCATCGACAGCTATCAGTTCGCCCATCCCAAGGACCTCCAGGCCGGGCTGGTGGAGGTCACCAGCAACGACATCCTGGCCAACGTGCCCTATGTCCCCGGCTGCGGCATGTGGTTCGACCACCACACCAGCGAGGGCGAGCGGCTGGGCGCCATCTCCTACCGGGGCATGTCCCGGGTGGCGCCTTCCTGCGCCCGGGTCATCTACGACTTTCTCGGCGGCCCCTCCCGCTTTCCCCCGCACTGGGACCCGATGATGGTGGCCGTGGACAAGGTCGACAGCGCCAACCTGACCCGCGTGGAAATCGAGGCCCCCACCGACTGGATCCTCATCGGCTACATCATGGACCCCCGGACCGGCCTGGGCCGCTTCCGCCATTTCCGCATCTCCAACTACCAGCTGATGGTGGAGATGGTCGAATTCTGCCGGACCATGACCGCGGCCGAAATGCTGCGCCAGCCCGACGTCAAGGAGCGGGCCGATCTCTACTTCCAGCAGAACGACCTGTTCCGCAACATGCTCAAGCGCTGTTGCAAGCTCGCCGGCGAGGTCCTCATCATCGACTTCCGGGAAGAGGAGACCATCTACGCCGGCAACCGCTTCCTGGCCTACACCATGTTTCCCGAATGCAAGGTCAGCATCCACGTCACCTGGGGCAAGGACCGCCAGAACGTGGCCCTGGCCATGGGCAACAGCATCATCAACCGCACCAGCCGGGCCAACCTCGGCTCCATCGCCCTCCACTTCGGCGGCGGCGGGCACGAGGCCGTGGCCACCTGCCAGGTGCACCCCAAGGAAGTGGATAACGTGCTTCAGACCATTGTCAATTATATCCACGAGGAAAACGCCGCCGGCTGACCCCGGCGAACCTTCCGACCTCTCTTCAGGGCGCCGGGCGCAAAGCGGGAAGACGGCCCGTTTTTGTCCGGCTCCCTTGTTTTAGCCTCCCGACGTGGTTATATTCCACCAGGGTCCCGTCCCGCTCGGGTTCAGCCCGATATGCACAGTTTTTTAAGGAGCCATCGTGAGAGTCGACGATTATAAAAACGCCTGCCGCCTGGCCGCCGAGGAACTGGCCGCCAAGCCCCCCGAGGCCGTGGCCGCCGCCGCCGGAGCCACGCTCCTGTCGGCCCCGGCCGGTTTCCAGTTGGATTTCTTCGGCCGCCCGGCCGTGGTGACCGCCCCGGACATGACCGTCACCTGGCGCGACCAGAAACCGGGCGAGGACTTCAGCCTCACCGACGCGGTCCTGGTGCTCCATTATCTCAACGGAGCCAAAGGTCTCCCCCCCACCGGGGAGATGGTCTCGTATCGCCAGATTCCGGGGGGCGAGTTCTATATCAAGGCTTTCAACGGTCGGGCCGAAATACCCCTGGCCAAGACCTTCGGCCGCGCCCCGGGGCTTCTGACCCGGGCCATCGCCGCCCTGGGGGGGGAGACCGCCCCGGGCCACGGCGATGAGGCCGGCCGCTTCCGGGTGCTGCCGCACCTGGACATCCTGATCCAGCTGCACCACGCCGACGAGGAATTCGAAAGCGAAGGCAAGGTGCTGTTCGACCGGGTCATCGGCTCGTATCTTTCCAACGAGGATATTTCCTGGCTCGGCTCGGCCCTGGTCTACCGCCTGATGGGCGCGGCCCGGACTCTGCCCAAGGCCTGACGGTTCCCGACACGTCCCAATAATCCAGAGAGGGTTTTATGAAAATAGCTGTTTCCGGCAAGGGCGGGGTGGGCAAGACCACCTTTTCCGCCACCCTGGCCCACTTGTTCAAAGAAAGCGGGAAGAAGGTCCTGGCCATCGACGCCGACCCGGACGCCAACCTGGCCGCGGCCCTGGGCTATCCCGACCTGAAAAACGTGACCCCCATTTCGGAGATGACCGAACTGGTGGCCGAGCGCACCGGCTCCAAGCCGGGCACCTACGGGTCGATGTTCACCATCAACCCCAAGGTGGACGACCTGCCCGACACCCTGGCCAAAGAGGTGGACGGCATCAAGTTCATGACCCTGGGCGGGGTGAAGAAGGGCGGCGGCGGCTGCATCTGCCCGGAAAGCACCATGCTGAAGAACATCATCATGCACCTGGTCCTGGCCCGGGATGAAGTGGTCATCATGGACATGGAGGCCGGCCTCGAACACCTGGGCCGGGCCACGTCTTCCGGGGTGGACCACCTGATCGTGGTGGTGGAGCCCGGCCAGCGGTCCATCGAAACGGCCCACGTGGTGCGCAAGCTGGCCCGGGATCTGAACCTCAGGCGCGTTTCGGTGGTCGGGAACAAGGTCCGCAACCGGAGCGACGCGGATTTCATCGCCAAGGAACTTTCTGACCTGGAAATCCTGGGCTACATCCCCTTCGCCGATTCCATCATCGAAGCCGACCGCAAGGGCGTCAGCGTCTACAAAAATTCCCCCGAAGCCGCGGCCGCGGTCAAGGGTATTTTCGCCAAGATCAATATATAAACGGCCGCCTTACGCCAAGCCGCCAAAACGAAACGCCCCGACCTGGAACCCAGGCCGGGGCGTTTTTCTTGGAGATATGTCCGGCGGTGGGGGACTCCCGCCGCCGGGGCCGCTTACCCGCCGAGGAGGGAGAGAGCCAACTGGGACATGGAGTTGGCCTGGGCCAGCATGCTGGTGGCGGCCTGGACCATGACGTTGTTTTTGGTGAATTCGGTCATTTCCTTGGCCACGTCCACATCCGAGATGCGGCTTTCGGAGGCCTGGAGGTTTTCCGCCTGAATTTCCAAGTTGGTCATGGTGTTCTCCAATCTGTTCTGCATGGCGCCGAGGTCGGCCCGGATCTTGTCTTTCTTGACGATGGCGTCGGTCAGGGCGTCCAAGGCTTCCTGGGCGCTGGACTGGGTGCGGATTTCCGCGCCCTTCCACTGGCCGTCGGCCGCGTTCTGGATCTCGATGAAGGAGTCGCGGTCCAGACCGTTGATGTTGCTCACGGCGCTCCCGATGCCGAGGATCTGCATGCGGCTGCCGGCGCCGTCGGTGATGAGGGCCCCGGTGTCGAAGTCATAGACTCCGGCCCCGCCGTTGCCGATGTTGGCGATCCAGAGGTCGCGCTCTTTGCCGACGTCGCGGCCGTTCAGGGTGACGTTCCAGACCTCGTTGCCCTTGTCGGCCTTGGTCTGCACCGGGCTCATGGTGGCCCATTTTTCGCCGCCGAGGCTGAAGTGGGTGCCGGCGCTGTGCATGGTCCCGGCGCCCACGTTCTCGAAGGTGACCTTGTTGGCGATCTGGGCAATGGCCGTGGCGCTGCCGGCATTGCCCTTGGCCACGCGTTCGCAGGCCGGCAGGTCGTTCTTGTCCCCGCCTTCTTTGGCGAAGACGTAGCAGGTGTTGGTGGCCGAGTCGAACATGGCCCAGAAGGCGGAATTGACGTTGTTGTTGATGGCGCTGGTCAGGTGCTTGGCCGCGATTTCCCCGGTGTTGGAACTGCCCGCGCTGGAGACCGTGACCATCTGCTTGGTGTCGTCAACTTCTTTGGCCACGGCGGACTGGGTGCCCCAGGTGTAGGTCTCGTTGCCGAGGCAGATGGCGAAGCCGCTCATGGTGGTGTCCGTACCGTTGAGGGTTTCATTGGTCATGCCGGCCGAAAACTGGATGCCCACCCGGCTCTGGGTGCCGAGGTTGACCTTGTCGATGAGGTCCTGCAGGGACTCGCCGGAGCCCACCCGCCACATGCCGGCCGTGTATTTGCCGCTGAGGAGTTCGGTGTCGGCGTCCTCTTTCCAGTCCCAGTTGTAGCCGTAGGAGAAGGCCGCGCCGCTGGTGAAGCCGGCTTTTTCGTTGAGGCTGGGGAAGCCCGCCGTACAGCAGCCGGCCCCACCGTTGGCGCTGGTAGCGGCCGCGCCCTGGCCCCAGATGTCGTTCTTGGCGTCGCCGCCGACCCGAAGGCCGGTGGAACTGGTGGCCCGGGCGTCGCCGATATTCACGAAGTAATAGTCCTCGGCCGCGTTGTTGCTGACGCCGAAGTGGATTTTGATGCCCTGGCCCCCGTGCTGGTTGGAGACCGAACCGTCCAGGAGCTTGATGCCGTTGAAGTTGGTGGCGTTGGCGATACGGTCGATTTCCTTGGCCATGGCCTGGTATTCGGAGTTGATGATATCGCGCTGCACCGTGGTGTAGGTGCCGGTGGCCGCCTGTTCGGCCAGTTCCTTCATGCGGACGAGTTTTTCGTCGATGACGCCCAAGGCGCCGTCGGCGGTCTGGATCATGCTGATGGCGTCGGCCGCGTTGCGCAGGCCCTGCTGGGTGGTGGCGATGTCGGCCCGCATCATTTCGCGGATGGCCAGACCGGCCGCGTCGTCGGCGGCGCTATTGATCCTGAGGCCCGAAGACAGCCGCTGCACGCTTTGGGACAGCTTGCCGTAGGTCGCGTCCAGATTGCGCGCAGCGTTGATGGCCATCATATTGTGATTGATAACCAGAGACATGGGTATCCTCCTTGAGTCTTCCCGGCCGTCGCCGGGTGGGCGTCCTTGCCCTGTTTTTTTAAGCCTCGGCCGCAACGCCGGGCGATCTGAGAACGGAAGGCGAAAAGGGACCGATCCGCCGCCGGCGGAACAGAAGTCGATCTCGGAAAAGGCCGCCGGGGCGCCGCTTTTGACGGCGCCATTGGAAGCGGGGCGCGAAGCGGCCGGGGGCCGCGCCTGTCGGCCTTTTCGGAGACAACCTCTTCCTGAAGGCGGCCCGCCGGATCGACGGCCGCCAAACCTTCTTCGAGGCCTCTCGACTCCTTTTCACCATTCCGCGAAGAGGGCTCTGGCCACACCTTCGTTTCTTGAAAAATTTATCGGCTTGCTTCTCTGGTAACTTAACGTTTTTAAAGTTAAAATCAACTTGAATCCCATCTCTTTCGGGCCTTTAAGAATTCAAATTTTCACTCGAGCTTTACTTCGCGTCGATTCGCCATCCCGGCCCTGTTCACTGTCGGCCGTTTTTGGTATACTTGAAATGACGGGCCGCGGTCCAGGCGGTTCCCGGTTATTCCATAACGGATTGGACATCCCATGATTATCAATATAAATCCCGACAATCCCCAGAAACGGCTCCTGACCAAGGTGGCCGACATACTCCGGGAGGGCGGTCTGGTCATCTACCCCACCGACACCCAGTACGGCCTGGGCTGCGATTTGACCAACAAGAAGGCCATTGAAAAAGTCTACCGCCTCAAGCAGCGTAATCAGAAAAGCCCCTTCAGCTTTGTCTGCGCGGACCTGACCCATATCGCCGAATACGCCAAGGTCTCCAATTTCGCCTACCGCACCATGCGGCGCCTGCTGCCCGGGCCTTACACCTTCATTCTGGACGGCACCAAGCTGGTGCCCCAGTTGATGCTCACCAAGCGGCACGAGTGCGGCATCCGGGTGCCCAACCACCCCATAGCCCTGGGTCTGGTCGCGGAACTCGGCCGCCCCATCATCAACACCTCGGCCGTCCTGGAGGGGCAGCCCGTGCCGACCGGCGCCGAGGATTTCGCCGACCTGTTCAAGAATCAAGTGGAGGCCATCATCGACGGCGGGCCCGTGGCCGGCCGCCCTTCCACCATCGTCTCCCTTATCGCCGACGAGCCGGAGGTCCTCCGGGAAGGCCTCGGCCCCTGGCCCGTGTAAATCGTGCTTTTCTGGTTCAGCGTTTCCAAAGGAGTGGCCATGAACCGTTTTCTGCCCCTCGCCATCCTGATGTTGTCGGCCTCCGTCCTGTCCGGTTGTTACGGGTACCCTTACCACAACCGGTCCGGCCACTATTACCACGACGACTATTATTACGACGACCGGCCCATCTTCAACAACTACTACTACGAACACGACGGCCGCCGGGCGCCCTGGCCCCGCTCCCAGCCCGGCCACGGCCCCGCCTATCGGCCCGGCCATGAGCCCGACCGCCGGCCCGACTACCGGCCCGGCCATGGTTCCGACCGTCGGCCCGACTATCGGCCCGTTGGCCAGTCGGGCTTCAAGCCTCCGAAGAAACCCGGCGGCCAGTCGGGCGTCAAATCCGGGCCGAAGCCGGGCGGAAAGAGCAAGATCAGGTATGTCTCCCCGAACGATCCCCCGCGTGAGGGGCCGGTCGTCGGACGTTCGAAGAAAAAGTCCGGCTGGCCGAGCCACGTCCAGTCCAATACGCCTCGGAAGCCTCGGAGCGACAATGAGGAATATATCCCGCATAAGAGCGGGACGGACAACCGGCACGACGTTCATCGGTCGGGCCGGCAGCGCGGGTTCTGAGATTTTTTGAAAATTCACCAGTGGAGGATGGCAAGTGCTGGATCTCAAATATGTGCGGGATAACCTGGCCGGCGTGGACCGGATGCTCAAGGACCGGAACATGGCCGAGGAGGCCCGGCGGGCCCTGTTGGGGGAATTCAGCGCCCTGGACGAGAAGCGCCGGACGCTCCTGAGCGAAGTGGAGGCGCTGAAGGCCCGCCGCAATCAGGTCAACGACGAAATCGCGGCCCGGAAAAAGGCCCAACAACCGGCCGACGAGCTGATCGAGAACATGAAGTCCGTGTCCGCCCGCATCAAGGAGATCGACCCGGAGGTGGCCCGGGTGGAGGAGGCCGAGACCGCGCTGTTGTTGTCCATCCCCAACCGGCCCGACCAAACCGTGCCCGTGGGCGCCTCCGAGGCCGACAACCAATTGATGCGGACGTGGGGCGAGCCCCGGAAGTTCGCCTTCACCCCCAAAAACCACTGGGAACTCGGGGAAGACCTGAACCTGATGGACTTCGGCCGGGCGGCCAAGGTTTCCGGCAGCCGCTTCGTGGTGCTGGCCGGCGCGGCCGCCCACCTGACCCGGGCCCTGATGAACTTCATGCTTGACCTCCACGTGACCAAGCACGGCTACCGCGAGATCTGGCCGCCGTGCCTGATTAATTCCGATTCCATGCGGGGCACGGGGCAACTGCCGAAATTCTCCGAAGACTCCTTTAAAATTGAGGGCGCCGACTACTGGCTGGCCCCCACCGCCGAAGTGCCGGTGACCAACCTCCATCGCGACGAGATTCTGGAGGCGGATCGACTGCCCATCCTCTACACCGCCTATACCCCCTGCTTCCGGGCCGAGGCCGGGGCCGCCGGCCGCGACACCCGGGGCATGATCCGGGTGCACCAGTTCGACAAGGTGGAACTGGTCAAATTCACCCGGCCCGAGGACTCCTGGGAGGCCCTGGAAAAGCTGACCCGGGACGCCGAAGAAGTGCTGCAACTGCTGAACCTCCCGTATCGGGTCATGCTCCTCTCCACCGGGGACATGGGCTTTTCCTCGGCCAAGACCTATGACCTGGAGGTCTGGCTGCCGGGGCCGGGCCTGTATCGGGAAATTTCCTCATGCTCCTGTTTTACGGACTTCCAGGCGCGCCGGGCGGGCATCCGCTTCCGCCGGGAAAAGGGGGCCAAGCCCGAATTCGTCCACACTCTCAACGGCTCGGGCCTGGCCATCGGCCGGACCCTCCTGGCCATTCTGGAAAACTATCAGAACGAGGACGGCACGGTCACCGTGCCCGAGGCCCTGCGGCCGTATCTGGGCGGGCTCGACCTCATCAAATGACCGGCAGGTAACGGCGAAGGCAAAAAGAGCGGGGGCGTGCGGCCCCCGCTCTTTTTGTCACCGCTTTTTATTATACATCACTCCGCTTTCGGATCCAGCATGTCCAGTTCTTCGGCCACCTGCTCGATGTGGGCCAGCATGGCCGCCTCGGCCGCGTCCGGGTCGCGGGCGGCGATGGCGTCCAGGATCCTCTGGTGGGCCTCGTAGACCTGGCGGGAGAATTCCGGGCCGGGCTTCATGGCCACTTTGATTTCGGCCAGGAGGTTGTTGACGAAGTCCATGATGACCCAGAGGATGGAGTTGTTGGTCAGCTTGGCCAGGAAGACGTGGAACATGATTTCCGCTTCCGCGCCCACCAGGCTTTTGCCCTGGCGGATGTGCTGGAGGCACTCCTCGTGGATTTCGTACAGCTTGGTCAGGTCTTCCGGGGTGATGCTTTCGGCCGCCCGGCGGGCGATGTAGGGCTCGGCCAGCTTCCGCAGTTCGGAGATGTCCGAGCGGGAAACGTTCTGGAAATAGAGAAAACTGGCGAAGTAATCCCGGGCCGTGTCGAAATCGATTTCACTGACGATGGGGCCGCCGCCGGCGCCCCGTTTGATGGTGATCAGGCCCATGCCTTCCAGGGTGCGGAGGGCTTCCCGGAGGGTGTGCTTGCTGACCCCGAACTGGGTGATGAGTTCCTTTTCATGGGGCAGTGACTGCCCCGGCTTGAGCTTGCCCTGCAGAATCGCCGAGCGGATCTGGCGGATGATGATGGTGGAGATCTTGTCTTTTTTGGCGGGCTTGAATAGTTTCAGGCTTTGGCTGAGGCCGGCGCCGGCCAGAGAGCGCGAACGGGAAGGCTGGGACGGCCCTTTTTCCTCCGGGCCGCGTTTGGGGGTCTGGTCCATGATGGCATTTTCCTGATTCTGAGGTTGACCGGCTTAATGGGTCCCGGCGGGGCCAAGGCGCCAGCGGAACTTATAACACGATATTTTGTCATTATAACATTACTGTTTCAAAACATCAAACCAGGGCAGGTGCCCTGGGCCCATCTCCGGGTGGCCTGATCGTCGGCAGCGGCCTGGTCCTCCGAGAAAACAACGGCCGTGGAGCCGGGGCGGGCCTATGCGGCCCGGCCCTTTTTGATTGGATGCCCCCCCGTTTTTTAAAGAGCCATTTACCGGAACCAGGCGGCCGCCCCCAGCCATTCCGGCTTGAAGATGAGGTTGAGGATGAAGACGCCGAAAGCGATGCCGGCCGCCGGCGGGTCCAGGTGGTCGCTGCCGTGGTTGATGAACAGCCGGGCGCACAGTTCCTGGAGGAAGGCCCCGAAGATGCCGCCGAGCACGGCCGCGATCAGCGACTGCGTATTCAGGAAGCACACCGCGGCCAGCACGGCCATGCAGTGGGTCACCGGCACTTTCTGCACCGAGCCCTGGCCCAGCTGGAGGCAGGCCAGCATCACGGCCGAAAGTCCCCACACGAAAATAACCGGCACCGTGCCGGCCGCGGCCGCGCTCACCGCGCCGGTGGACACCAGGGGCTCCAGGGCGGTCTGGGAGAACTTGGCCACCCCGCCGGACAGGGCCCCCGCCCCGGCGCCGATCATCAGCAAGAGCGGCGGCGGCGACATCCAACCCACCCACGACAGGGCATAGTGATCCGTGCCCAAGAGGCCGTGCTTTTTGATGGATTCGGCTTTGCCGAACGGGCCTTCCCGGTGGAATATGAGCCGGCCCGCCCAAATGACCAGGATAATCGACAGGCCCAGGGAGTCGAACTCCCGCAGCAGCGGCGTGGCCGCCAGGACAGGCGCCAGAAGGGCCCCGGCCACGGCGCCCAGGCCACCCACGGCCAGGACGTCCCACGAGGTGCCGATGAGGGGGGAAAGGATGTCCCGGCCGGAGCCGGTGGGGTGGTTGCCCCGAAGGCCGGCCGCGTAGGAGGCGGCCACGACTCCGGCCAGGAAGCCGCCGGCGTGGGGGCCGAAGATGGGCCCCAAGCCCACCTGGAGCAGGAGGAAGTCCGAGCCGCCGCCCAACACGCCCACGCAGCCCAGAAGTACCAGGAGGCCGCAGAGGCAGAAGGCCCACAGGGCGCCCAGAGAGGCCCCGAACAGGCCGCCGCCGAAGGCCAGAAGAATGGTTTCCATTGTCGACATGGTCAACCTCTCTATTGCGGGAACCGCTCAAAAGAGGGGCCGCCGACCGGTTCCAGGCCAAGCGGCCCCCTCGGGATCCGAGCCGGATATGCGGTGGCCGGAGCGGCCGCTTCGGAAGCGCCGCCCCGGCCGCCGCCGTTTTTACATGGCGGCCTTGAAGAGGTTGATGATATCCTGCTGGTTGCCCTTGCGGGGATTGCAGCCGGCGTTGCCGTCCTGGAGGGCGGTGACGGCCATGGGCTCGAGATCGGATTCCTTCACGCCCATGGCGGCCAGGCCGCTGGGGATGCCCACGTCTTTCGACAGCCGTTCGATGGCCTTGATGGCCAGTTCGGCGGCTTCCATCTGGCCCAGGCCCTCGATGTTCTCACCCATGGCCACGGCGATGTCGGCGAATTTCTTGGGGTTGACCATCAGGTTCCAGCGTTCCACGTGGGGCAGGAGGATGGCGTTGGCCACGCCGTGGGCCATGTCCAGAAGCCCGCCCAACTGGTGGGCCATGGCGTGGACATACCCCAGCCCGGCATTGTTGAAAGCCATGCCGGCCATGACCGAGGCGTAGGCCATGGCTTCCCGGGCCTCCAGGTCCTCGCCGTAGGCCACGGCCCGGCGCAGGTTGTCGGAAATGAGCTTGATAGCCTTCAAAGACAAGGCGTCGGTGGCCGGGTTGGCCGCCAGGGTGATGTAGCATTCCACCGCGTGGGTCAGGGCGTCCATGCCGGTGGCCGCGGTCAAGCCCTGGGGCTTGGCCACCATCAGCATGGGATCGTTGATGGAGACCATCGGCAGGTTCCGCCAGCTGACGATGACGAATTTGATTTTTTGCTTGGTGTTGGTGATGACACAGTGACGCGTGACTTCGCTGCCCGTGCCGGCCGTGGTGTTGACGCACAGGATCGGCGGCAGGGGGTTCGTGAGCTTTTCAATGCCCGCGTAGTCGGCGTACAGGTCGCCCGGGTGGGTCAGGGAAATGCCGATGCCCTTGGCGCAGTCGTGAGGGCTGCCGCCGCCCACCGAAACCAGGCAGTCGCATTTTTCCGCCTGATAGATTTTCTTGCCGTCGGCCACGCTGGTGTCGCGCGGGTTGGGGGGCACTTCGTTGTAGACGGCGTAGGGGATGCCCGCCGCGTCCAGATTTTTCTTCACTTGATCCACCGGGCCGCCGGGAATGCCCGACAGGATCCGGTCGGTGACGATCAGGGCCTTGGTCCCAAACATTTTCGTGCGGGGCCCGATTTCCGACAGGGTGCCTTTGCCGATGAAATTCACTGAAGGAGCCAGAAAGTCAGCCATGGGACACTCTCTTTCATGAGGATGAATGGAAGAAAACGGGAAACCGTGGGGAAACGGCTCCCGAGCGGGGTGGGGACGGCGTCCTGGCCCGCGTAAACAACGTTAGGACTCGACGCCGGAAAAAATGTCGGGTTTCGCCGCGCCATAAACCGGCTGCCGACGGGACGGATTCTCTTCAGATTGAAAAATAGCATAGCACGGCGCCTTTCGGATGTCAACCAAATTTTATAATGTATGGCTATTAATGGGGCATATCTATTTTTTTGCATCTTCCTGTTATTACTGACTATTGCTCTTAACGGGCCGCTGACGGCTCTTTTTTATGCTCATCGCGGGATCCGTTTGAGCCTGACCTGAAGTGGCGGTTTACCGCCTGTTCCTTTAAGGACCTTGTTTTGCGGACGGCCGCTTGGTTCGTGTCCGTCCTGCAATACCGCGCAAACCTCGAGTGGTTTGTGCGGTCAGTCTGCGTGTGCCCCTTAAAAAAAATTTAAGTCGGTCCTCCGCTCAACCGATAGATAGGGTGAGGAAGGAATGAAGCCGTCTGTCGGCCTGGCCTAGTCCCGAGGTTCAGGTTCGGCTGGAGGCGGATTTCCCTCCCCGACGCGCATGGTTCCCGGTCCAATGGCCTGAACGAGGTTCCGTTCAGACCATTGGACCCTAAGGGAACTCCGGGAACGGCCGTTTTCGGAGATTCTCCCGGGCCGGCGCCAGAGACACCCCGTTCGTTTTCGAGGCTGCGATTCCGGTCATGGACGGCCGGCGGAAAAAGCCTGCATCAAGTTCGCCATCTTCAAGGAGGATCATCATGGCGTTGGTAATCAATAATAATATGATGTCGGCCAATGCCGCCCGCAACCTGGGCGGCACCTACGGCAAGCTCGCCACCAGCATCCAGCGGCTGTCTTCAGGCCTTCGGGTCAACAGCGCGGCCGACGACGCGGCCGGCCTGGCCATCCGCGAAATGATGCGGGCGGATCTGGCCACCACCCAGCAGGGCCTGCGCAACGCGGCCGACGCCATCAGCCTCATCCAGACCGCCGACGGCGCTCTGGGCGTCATCGACGAAAAGCTCATCCGCATGAAGGAACTGGCCGAACAGGCGGCCACGGGCACCTACACCACGGTGCAGCGCGACATCATCAACTCCGAATACCAGGCCATGGCCAAGGAAATCGACCGTATCGCCAACGCCACCAACTTCAACGGCTTGAAGCTTTTGGACGGCTCGATCTCCAACCAGCACGGCGGCCAGGGCCTGAAGATCCACTTCGGGGTCGGCAACGACGCGTCGGAAGACTATTATTTCGTCAACATCGGCGACGCCCGGGCCACCAGTTCCACGGGCCTTAAGGTCGGCGGCGACGCCAAAAACGACATCTGGGCCCAGGGCGGGGCCGCGTCCAGCTACGGCAAGGCCGAGGGCTGCTGCGCGGGCGGTTTTTCCAGCCTGTCCGAAGACGCCGGGTTCACCGACGGCCAGATGTTCGCCTACGGCTACAACTGGGACTGGAAGGAGGATGTGGACGAAAACCTCCTCAGCGGCAAATACACGGCCGGCATGTATCAGGTTAAGGCCGGGGAAAGCCTCCAGGACCTCATCAACAAAGTCAACGCCGGCACCCAGAGTCGGGTGGGCATCGAGTTCACGGCCAATTCCAACTCGGCCACGGTCCTGGGGGCCAACCGGGCCGTCATGAGCGCCTTCGCCGTCTGCGTGGGCGACGAGGCCTATGTCTGGGGCAGCGCCGGAGCGGCCGCCGCCACCCTGGGAACGACCAAAACCGTCAACAGCATCGCGGCGCCCACCGAGAGCCTGGGCTTCAGCCTGACCAGCGCCATCAACGGCAACGTCAATTCGACCTTCTGGGCCATGTGGGATTCGGCCAACAGCACCTGTTACGTGTTCGCCAAAGAGGGCGGGGACAAGAACAGCCTCACCGCCTGCGAGCAGGGCATCAAGATGACCAGCGCCTCCAACACGGCCACCACCCAGGCGGCTTTGAGCGCGGTGAGCTTCGTGAACGTGGGGGCGGGCACCACCAGCCAGTCCGGGGCCAGCTTCAGCCTCGGCGGGGAGAAGTGGGCCGCCATGAAGGGGGTCCAGACCCAGGCCAACCACGGCAGCGAGGTCTGGAACGTGGTCCTGGAAGGGCGCGACGTGGGGAAGGACCGCGACCTGTGGATAGCCAACATCGGGTCCGGGGCTTCGGTGGATTTCAGCACCACCGACAACACCAAGATGCTCCTGGCGGGCATGAGCTCGGCGGCCACTATGAACGTCACGGGCCTGGGCCGGGATGGATTCTCCGAAGTGCAGAACGCGGCCGACGCGCTGTGGAAGGGCGCGGAAATCCGCACCCAGTCCAGCGCCCAGGAGGCCCTGGACGCCCTCACCGAGGCCATCACCAAGAAGGACAAGGTCCGGGCCGACCTCGGGGCCATGCAGAACCGGCTGGAAAACACCATGAGCAACCTGGAGATCCAGGCGGAAAACCTGCAAGCCGCGGAAAGCCGCATCTCGGACGTGGACGTGGCCAAGGAAATGACCGAGTTCACCAAGAACAACGTCCTCACCCAGGCCGCGGTCAGCATGCTGGCCCAGGCCAACTCCATGTCGTCGCTGGCGCTCAGCCTGATGCGGTAAAGCCCCCGGACCGGGACACGAGAGGGCTTTGCGCCCTCTCGTCAACCATCCGCTTCCCGGCGACTGAAAAGTTCAGGCTTTTCAGTCGCTTTTTTTCGCTCCCCGGCCCTTGAAGCTCCAGTTGCCGGTTGACCGATGCTTCACAATGCTTTATAAGGGAACATAGCCGTGAAGCGGCGACTTTTTTTTGTTGGAGACACGCGTGGCCCCGGTTTGGAATTTTGATCCCGTCGCCTTTGTCATTCCCTGGCTGCATATTCCGGTGCGGTATTACGGCATTATTTTCGGCCTGGTGCTGATCGGCGGCTTTTTTCTTTTTCGTTGGCAGGTCCTTCGGGGCGCCGGAACCGAGGACGAGGCCTACGGCTTCATCCTGCCCGGCGCCCTGGGCGTGGTGGTGGGCGCCCGGCTGGGCCATGTGCTGTTCTACAACTTCGACCATTTTCTGCGGGACCCTATGTGGGCCTTCCGCATCTGGGAAGGAGGGCTGGCCAGCCACGGGGCGGTTCTGGGGCTCATTGTGGCCGTCGGATACCACTCCCGCCGCTGGCGGCGCCCCTTCTGGGACACCTGCGACCGCTTCATTTTTTCCGCGGCCCTGGGCGCCTCCCTGGTGCGGCTGGCCAACTTCCTCAATTCGGAAATCGTGGGCCGCATCACCGACGGCCCCTTCGGGGTCCGTTTCCCCCGCTTCGACCAGATGCCGGCCGAACTGACCCCGGCCCGCTTTCCCAGCCAATTGGCCGAATTCGGCCTGGGGCTGACCATCCTGGGGGTTCTGTTCTGGCTGGACGCCCGCCTGGGCCGGGAAAAACGGCCGCGCGGGGCCCTGACCGCCGTTTTTCTGATCCTCTATTTCACCGGCCGTTTTCTGGTGGAATTCATCAAGGAGCGCCACGGGGACGCCGACGACCTGTTCCTGTCGCGGGGGCAGATGCTGTCCATACCGGGCCTGGCCCTGGGGCTGTGGCTCCTGTGGACGATCGTCAAACGGGAGCGGGGCCGGGGACCGCAATGAGCCGGCGGCCCGGGACCGGGTGACCCGGCCGGGCTGTTCGGGCTTCCCGGGCCGATGTCGGCCCGGACACCAGCACCGGGGCGGACCGCTCACCGGGGTGAAAAATGGCTGAAACCGGATTTCGCAAAAAAGAGGGCCTGTCGTTCAAACAGGAGGAAGCCCCCCTGCTCTGGCCCGTGATCATGGCCATTTTGGGGGGCGTGCTGCAAACCCTGACCTGGCCCTGGCCCGGCCTGTGGCCCCTGTGCTTCGTCGCCCTGGTGCCCCTGATCGTGGCCGTGGACGGCCAGAGCGGCCGCCGGGCCTTTGGTCTGGGCTGGGTGTACGGCCTGAGCCTGTCGTTTTCGTCGCTCCCGTGGATCACGGAGGTCCTGGCCGGGTACGGGGGGCTGGGCCCGGTGCTGGCCTGGGGCGTCGTGGCCCTGATGAGCTCCTATCTGGCCCTGTACACCGCCTTTTTCGGCTGGATCATCACCCTGAGCCTGGGGCGGCCCCTGTTGTGGGCCATCCTGGGGGCGGCCGCCTGGTGCGGCGTGGACTGGCTCAAGAACTGGGGCCCCCTGGGCTTCAACTGGACCCCCCTGGCCGGGCCCCTGGTCCTCTCCCCGGAGCTGGGGCAGACCGCCGACCTGGTGGGTTTCTATGGCCTGGGCTTTTTCGTGGCCCTGGTGAATTTTTTCCTGGCCCTGAATTTCCTTCTGCGGTATGAGGGCGAAAAGACCTCGGGCCGGCCGTACCTGGTGGCCGCCCTGGTCCTGGTCGTGGCCGGCTTCGCCTACGGCTGGCGCCAGTACCCGCTCTGGGAAGACCGGACCACGGACGCTCCGGTCCGCACCGTGGCGGCCGTCCAGCCTTCCACGGACCAGACCCAGAAATGGGATGAGGCCCACCGCGACAAGATCCTGGCCCTGTACGCCTCCCTGGCCCGGGAGGCGGCGGGCCTGAAGCCCTGGCTGGTCTTGTGGCCGGAAACGGCCATGCCCTTCATTTACGATTACGATTATTACGAAACCGGATGGCTGCGGGAGCTGGAAGGGGAGGTCGGCGGCCGGTCCCTGGTGGGGCTGGCCGGGATCAGCGGCTTCTGGCCCGAACAGAAGCTCCACAACCGCATGCTCCTGTTTCAGGACGGGGAGCCGGGGCCGCACTACGACAAGCTGCACCTGGTGCCCTTCGGGGAATACATCCCCTTTGACTGGCTGCCGGTGTTCAAATGGGCCTTCATGCAGGGCATCATCGGCGCGGCCGGCACCTACAGCGAGGGCCAACCCCTCCCGCCCATCGACGTGCCCCTGGATCCGGATCGGCCGGACGGGACCAAGGTCCGGCTGGGGATCCTGATCTGCTTTGAATCCATCTTCCCCCAAATGGCCCGGACCCGGGTGCTGGAAGGGGCCGATCTGTTGATCGTGCCCACCAACGACGGCTGGTTCGGCCGCAGCCGGGCGCCCGAGCAGCACCTCCAGCAGGCCGCCATGCGGGCCATCGAGACCCGGCGTCCCCTGGCCCGGGCCGGCAACACCGGCATCAGCGCGGTCATCTACCCTTCCGGCCGCATCGTCTGGGCCAGCGAGCTGTACGACGTGAACGTCTTCCCCCTGGAGACCCCGCTTCTGACCCGGGCCGACCTGACCCGCACCTTCTTCGTCCTCCACGGCTATTTGCTGGCCCCCATTATGGCCGCCCTGACCGGCCTTTTGGCCGTGATCCGGTTTTTCCAGAAACGGAAGTAATGCCGGCGAAATGGGGCCGGGCGCGGGGCATAAAAAAACCGGGGCTTTTTCAAGCCCCGGTTTTCCAACAACAAGGAGAATGTTTGTTTGGGAGTTATGGCCTTTGGCGTGACCACGTATCTATAATTAGCAAAATGCGGGCCAATTTGGGAATAGAAACAATCTTCTAAGAACTCTCTGTATTTATTTAAAAATATTTGAAGCCAGCCTCTCTCCTCACCCTTCCCCCAATTCAAAAATTTGTATGCGGCCCGGGCGGGCGGGCGCCCCGTATCGGCCGCGACCTCAAGGTCAATGGCGGGGGAGGCGCGCACCCACCGCCGGTTGGGGCATCCCCGCCCGGGCGGCCCGGGCGGGGTGGGGGGAGGGCTTGAACGTCGGCCAAAATTCTGGACCCCCAAAAAAAGAAACCGAGACTTAGGCGGAGTCTCGGTTTCCAACAACAAGGAGAATGATTTCGGAGTTTTAGCTATGGTCTTGGGCATGACCGTTGCCATTTGATAAAGCAATCACCATGCCAATAGCTTCAACGGCCGCCAATGATATTTATAATGCTGTTTTTATTGTATATTATTTTCAGTTTGACACTGGCGGCCCCCTCTGGTCTAAAAATTTGACCTCAAAGCAGGGGGAAAAAATACAAAAAAAAGAACCGATCAGTTCTTTTTTTTGAACCATGGCGCCTCAATTTTTGAACCCTCACTCACTCGCCGATGATTTTCACCAGCAGTAAACTTTTCCCCACAGCAGAGGTTTTGAGATTTTATGGTATGTTTTTTCGGATGGCGAGGCCCGGCTCTTGGCCGCTTTCAATGCGGCAGCCCTGTGATTTCCCTTTACGGGGTTCCCTTACGGCGGCGAGGGGGGTATAATCAGAGCCAACGCGGCACCCATGGTGCCCGCCCGTCGGCACTTTGGATTTCCACCCCGAGTAAAGCCACATGAAGCTTTTCGACCTTGACAACTCCCAGGAACGGGAACTGAGGCGCCTCATCGCCTGGCATCTGGGCTATCTGGCCGTCATCGCCGTTTTTTTCACGGTGATTTACTATTTCGGCTTTTTCAAGTCCTCCCGGCTGCTCCAGGAGAAGCCCATATTCACCCTCTGGGCCCCGCTGTGCACGGCCGTCTTCATTTACGTCTCCCCCTGGCGCCAAACCTGGCGGCGGGCCCTGGAAGACACCCGGGACCGGCTCGAGGGCGAGCCGCTTTTCTGCGTCATGGCCGGGCTGGTGTTCGTGTTCGGCTTTTTCATGTACAGCGTGCTCCTGTGGGGTCTGGGCGCCCTCTTGCCGTCCGTGTTTTATATGTAAGTATGTGAGGGAGCGTCCGAATCTTGACACCGGACAGGGCCTGGAATTTGCATCGTACCCTTTCGCGGGCCGCGTCCGGCGGTTCCGACATCATGCCCGACCGGGAGAAGGCCTTGCCCCGTAGTCTGCCGCTCATCCTTCTTCTCGCCGCCGCTCTCCTCTTCTGGCCGGCGGCCCCGGCCTCGGCCGCGCCCAAGCGGAGCGCCCGGCCGGAGCAGATCTTCCGGGCCATCTACCCCACCGCTCCCCGCACCCTGGACCCCCACGCGGCCGTCGATCCGGCGGCCTGGCCGGTCATCATGGCCGCCTATGACCGGCTGATGTTCCTGGCCCCGGGCACGGCCAAGCCCGTGCCGAACCTGGGGACCCCGACCGACGGCGTGGTCCGGCAGGTGGCGGTTTCGCCCAACGGCCTGCGCTACACCTTCGCCCTCAACGAGGGCTGGACTTTTGCCGACGGCACGGTGATCAACAGCGAGGCGGTTCTCTTTTCCTTTGACCGGCTTATGTCCACCCCGGTCGGGAAGCTCTACTATCCCCACCTCAAAAGTTTCGAGGTCATCGGGCCCTACACCTTCCGGATGGTGCTCAGCCGGCCCTGGCCGCCTTTCCTGGCCTCCCTGGCCCTGCCCCAGGCCTCCCTGGTCAGCCCGGGGCTGCGGGGCCGGCCGGCCAACTATCTGGATCGCCACACCCTCGGCAGCGGCCGCTATCAGGTCTATGACTGGAAGGACGGCACCATCGGCCTGGCCGCCCGGTCGGACCTCCTCTCCCCGCCCCCGGTGGCTTTCGCCATGTTCCATTACGAGCCCGACCCCCGGAAGCGCTATGAGAAGATGATCGCCCACCAGGCCCACCTGACCGTGGCCCCGAGCCTCCCGCCCGAGGGGCTCGGCGCCCAGTACCAGGCGCGGAAGGTGCCCACCTACAGCGTGCGGTACGTGGCCTTCAACACCCGGCGGCCGTATACCCGGATGCAGAACGTGCGCCGGGCCCTGAGCTTCATCCTGTCCGACGCCTTCCACGACCGGCCGGGCCGTCTGGTCGGGCCCTTTCCCCCGGGCCTCTTTTACAACGCCCCCTCCCGGGTCGCGCCGCCGGACGTCGCCGGCACCGATCCCCTGGAGCAGGGGCGGGCCATCCTGCGGGACGTCGGGCCGCCGGCCGGTCCCCTGACCCTGGCGCTGAAAAGCGGGGACCGGGCCCTGGCCGAGGACGCCGGGGTCATCGAACGGACTCTGCGGGCCCTGGGCGTGCCGGTCCGGGTGGTCTCCCTGGACGGCGGCTCCGGCCGCCAGATCATGGAGACCGGCGACTACGACCTTTTCCTGGATACCCGTACCCCGGACCTCCCCGCGGCCGACATGTGGCTGGGCCGCTTTCTGGACACCGGCTCCTCGGTGGACGGCAACCCCGCCTGGTTCCACCATGACCGGGCCGACCAGCTCATCCGGGACATCGCCGAGACTGTGGGCCGGGAGGGCGACGGGCCCAACGACATCGTCCGGATCGAATCCGAGCGGGCCGTGAAGTTGGAGGAACTGGCGGACCTGGCCCGCACCGAGGCGCCGTACGCCTTCCTGTACCGGCTGGAGCGGCTGGAAGTGGCGGATGTGCGCCTCTCCGCCCTCGAGCCCCACCCCCTGTGGCCCGAGGTCTGGCCCCTGAGTTCCCCTTCGGGCTCCGTGGACCTCAAGCCTTTCAGCTTCCGCTCCGGGGCCAACCCCACCGGCCGGCCGCCGGCGGCCCCGGAATCGTCGGCCGCCGCGCCGGATGAGGACTGGGACGACGGGACGGCCTGGCCCCGGCCCGCGCCTCCGGCCGCCACGGAAATCCCGCCGACTCCGGCGCCCGCTCCGTCGGGTTCCGACGCCCGGCCGCACTACGACGATTTCATCGGCATGGAGTTGGATTGATGATCCCGAGACCGCCTACCGTTCTTCAATTTTTGACCGTCCTCCTGGTGTTGTGCGCCGCCCCGGTCCTGGCCGCCGAGGCCGCCACGGCTCAGAGCGAGTTTCTGGCCGGCCTGGCCTCGGAGTACCGCTCCGCCGCTCCGCCGGACTACCCGGAGGCGGCCCGGCATTATGAGGCGGCGGCCGCCGCCGGCTCCCGCGAGGCCCTCCTGGCCCTGGCCCGCCTGAGCGTGCCCGGCGGGCCCCTGAACGCCACCCCGGCCCAGTGGCGGGACCGGCTCCTGGCCGCCAGCCGGGCCGGCTGGCCCCTGGCCGCTTGCCAGCTGGCCGAGGCCCTGGAAAAGAACCAGGTCCCGGCTGACGGCCTGAACGCGGCCGGTCTCTATTTCCAGGCCGCGGCCGCCGGCCACGGCCCGGCCGCCCGGCGCCTGGGCGAGCTGTACCTGTCCGGGCAGGGCGGTCTGGCCCCTGATCAGGCCCAGGGCCTGATGTGGCTCACCGTGGCCGCCGAAAATCAGGACGACGCGGCCGCCCTGGACCTGGGCCGCTTCTATTACGCCCAGGACCGGACCCTGGCCGCCCGCTGGCTCCGGCGGTCCCAAAACCCGGAAGCGAGCTACCTCCTGGGCCGGATACTCCTGGATGAAAAAAGTTTCACCGAAGCCCTGGCGGCCTTCGCCGCCGCCGCCGAGCGGAACTACGCTCCCGCCCACCTGGCCCTGGGCATCCTGAACCTGGACAACGAGTTCGGCCGCCTCTCCAACCCCCGCGCGGCCATCCGCCACCTCAAGATCGCCGCCCAGGCCGAGCTCCCCGAAGGCGCCTACCATCTGGCCCGCCTCTACCTCACCGGCCAGGGCACGCCCAAGGATTCCATCACCGCCGCCTTCTGGCTCCACCAGGCCGCCAGCCGAGGCTACGCCCCGGCCCAAACCGAATACGACAAGCTGGTGCTCACCTTTTCCACCGGCCAGAAAAAACGCCTCGACCGCATGATCGAAGAAGGCGTCGCCCCCACCGCCCATACGCCGGCTCAGTAATAGTGATTTCTGGCTTTGGCGAAATCACGGGGATGACTTATTTAGTTGCCGGAGTAATATTAGTGAACAAAAAGCCGGGGCTCTGAAGAGATCTTCAGAGCCCCGGCTTTCGTGGCTGGGGACGCCGGATATCCGGCGTCCCGAGGGGGGGTTATTTTTTCTTGGTGACCGGCTTGACCGCGGGCTTCGCGGCCGGTTTCGCGGCCGGCTTGGGTTTGGCGGCCTTGGCCGGGGCGGGCTTCACGGCCGCCTTGGCGGGTTTGGCGGCGGGTTTGGCGGCGGGCTTGGTCGCGGCCTTGGCCGGGGCGGGTTTCGCGGCCGGCTTGGCGGCCGGTTTGGATTTGGCGGCCCTGGCCGGGGCGGGCTTCACGGCGGGCTGGCTTCTGGGCTTGGGCTGGCTGTCGGCCACCGCCTGCTGGGCCGCGGCCAGGCGGGCCAGCGGCACCCGGAAGGGCGAGCAGGAGACATAGTTCATGCCGGCCCGGCAGCAGAACTTCACCGTGGTGGGATCGCCGCCGTGTTCGCCGCAGATGCCGATCTTCAGATCCTTCACCACCGAACGGCCCTTTTCGATGCCGGTCTTGACCAGGAAGCCCACGCCGTCCACGTCGATGGTGACGAAGGGATCCCTTTCCCAGATGCCGGCCGAGAGGTAGTCGGGGAGAAACTTGCCCGAGTCGTCACGGCTGAGGCCGAAGGTGGTCTGGGTCAGGTCGTTGGTGCCGAAGGAGAAGAACTCGGCGCCGGCCGCCGCGATGCGGTCGGCCACCAGGGCCGCCCGGGGCAGTTCGATCATGGTGCCCACCAGATATTTCAGGCGGGTCTTGGTCTCGGCCATGACCTCCTTGGCCACCCGGTCCACCACTTCCTTCTGGAGGATGAATTCTTTTTCATGGCCCACCAGGGGGATCATGATTTCGGGCAGCACTTTCACCTTTTCGGCGGCGGCCTTGGCCGCGGCTTCGAAGATGGCCCGGGCCTGCATGGCCGTGATTTCGGGGTAGACCACGCCCAGGCGGCAGCCGCGATGGCCGAGCATGGGGTTCAGTTCCACCAGGGATTCGATTTTACTCTTGATGGACGCCGGGGTCTTGCCGGTGATCTTGGCCAGGCCCGCGATCTCCTCGCCGGTGTGGGGCAGGAACTCGTGGAGCGGCGGATCCAGGGTGCGGATGGTCACCGGCAGGCCGTTCATGGCCTTGAAGATGCCGTAGAAATCCGCGCGCTGCATCGGCAGGAGTTTGTCCAACGCTTTCTGGCGGCCCGCCTGGTCGTCGGCCAGGATCATCTCGCGCATGCTGGTGATGCGGTCGCCTTCGAAGAACATGTGCTCCGTGCGGCACAGGCCGATGCCCTCGGCCCCGAGTTCCCGGGCCACCTGGGAGTCGTGGGGCGTGTCGGCGTTGGTGCGGACGTTGATCTTCTTGATGTTGTTGACCCATTTCATGAGGGTCGCGAATTCGCCGGTGAGGCGGGCATCGATGGTGGCCAGCTGGCCCTTGATGATTTCGCCCTTGCTGCCGTCGAGGGAAATCCAGTCGCCTTCGTTAATGGTCAGGCCGCCCTTGGTGGTGAAGCACTTCTTCTCGTAATTGACGGTGATGTCGTTGGCCCCGGCCACACAGGTCTTGCCCATGCCCCGGGCCACCACGGCCGCGTGGCTGGTCATGCCGCCGCGCGCGGTGAGGATGCCCTTGGCCTTGTGCATGCCGTTGATGTCTTCCGGGCTGGTTTCCAGGCGCACCAGGATGACGGCGTGGCCTTTTTCCGCCTGGTTCACCGCGTCGGTGGCGGTGAAGACCACCTGGCCCACGGCCGCGCCGGGGGAGGCCGGCAGGCCCTTGGCGATGACTTCGCGCTTGGCCTTGGGATCAAAGGACGGCAGGAGCAGTTGGGTCAGCTGTTCGGGATCGACCCGGGTGACGGCCGTGGCCTCGTTGATGAGTTTTTCCTTCACCAGGTCGGTGGCGATCTTCACGGCGGCCTGGGCGGTGCGCTTGCCGTTGCGGCACTGGAGCATCCAGAGCTTGCCCTCCTGGATGGTGAACTCGATGTCCTGCATGTCCTTGTAGTGTTTTTCCAGGGTCAGGCGGACCTTGTCGAGTTCCTTGTAGACCTTGGGCATCTCGTCGGCCAGGGTGGTGACGCTGCCGGCGGGCAGGGGCTTGGCCCGGTTGATGGGGTTGGGGGTGCGGATGCCCGCCACCACGTCCTCGCCCTGGGCGTTGACCAGGTATTCGCCGTAGAAGTAATTTTCACCCGTGGAGGGGTCGCGGGAGAAGGCCACGCCCGTGGCCGAGGTCTGGCCCATGTTGCCGAAGACCATGGCCTGGACGTTGACCGCCGTGCCCCAGTCGTCGGGCAGGTTGTGGATCTGGCGGTAGGACACGGCCCGGGGAATCATCCACGAGGAGAAGACCGCGCCGATGGCCCCCCACATCTGGTCCCGGGGATCTTCGGGGAAGGGGACGCCGAGGGTTTTCTTGATGAGGGCCTTGAATTCGCCCACCAGCCACTTGAGGTCTTCAGCGGTCATGTCGGTGTCCGCCTGGTACCCCTTCTTCTTCTTCAGGTGCCCGAGGATTTCGTCAAAGGGGTCTTCGGCCAGTTCGGTGGCCGCCTTGACGCCCATCACCACGTCGCCGTACATCGAGACGAAGCGGCGGTAGGAATCGTAGGCGAAGCGGGGATTGCCGGTCTTCTTGATCAGGCCTTCCACGGTGGAATCGTTAAGGCCGATGTTGAGGACCGTATCCATCATGCCCGGCATGGAGACCCGGGCCCCGGACCGGCAGGAGACCAGAAGGGGGTTGGCGGCGTTGCCGAAGGTGGCCCCCATGGTGGTTTCGATGTGCTTGAGCGCGGCTTCCACGTCCTTCTTCAGGCTGGCCGGATACTTCTTGTTGTTCTGATAGTAGGCCGTGCAGACCTCGGTGGTGATGGTGAAGCCCGCCGGCACGGGGAGGCCGATGCGGGCCATCTCGGCCAGGTTCGCGCCCTTGCCGCCCAACAGGTTCTTCATGTCGCTCCGGCCGTCGGTCTTCTTGCCGCCAAACAGATAAACGAGTTGCGATGCTGCCATTGTACCCCCCAAAAATTCGCCTGTGAAGGCTGGTGATATGCGCCGCGCGGGCGGCGGTTTATACACAAGTGGATCTTGACTTCAAGCTGCAATCCTTGCGTGTCAAGTCTTTGGTGTTGACGATCATCGTGGCCGGACCGAGGGCGACCGTGTCGGCGGCTTCCCCGGAATAAGGAATTTTTTCAAAATGTTCCTCTATTTATACCACATTCCGGGGAAGATTAACAATATCAATACGCCGTTTTGCGAGCGGAAAAACGAAATTTTTCCAGGCGCGTGATCGCGCCGGCTTGAAATACAAAGGGGGGGCCCAGCCCCCCCCTGACGGATCGCGCGGCCATGACGGGACCGGTCACACCAGACCTTGCGCCAGCATGGCTTCGGCCACTTTGATGAAGCCGGCCGCGTTGGCCCCCAGCACGTAGTCGCCCGGCCGGCCGAAGCGGGCGGCGGTGTCCAGGCAGGCCTGGTGGATGGTGACCATGATGTGCTTCAGCCGCTGGTCCACCTCTTCCGGGGTCCACAGGTAGCGCATGGAGTTCTGGCTCATCTCCAGGCCGCTGGTGGCCACGCCCCCGGCGTTGGCCGCCTTGGACGGGCCGAAGAGAATCTTCGCGTCCTGGAAGACGGCTATGCCCTCCAGGGTGGTGCTCATGTTGGAGCCTTCGGAGACCATCCACACGCCGTTCTGGACCAGTTTCCGGGCGTCGACGTCGCTGATTTCGTTCTGGGTGGCCGAGGGGAAGGCGCAGTCGGCCCGGTGGTTCCACTGGGGGCTGGGGCCGGGGAGGCCGTCGAACGGGGTGAAGACCACGCCGGGGAAGGCGTCGGCCAACTCTTTGATGCGGCCGCGCCGCACGTTCTTGAGGGCCTTGAGTTCGGCCAGCATCTCCTTGGTGAAGCCCTGTTCGACGTAGACATAGCCCGAGGAGTCGGAGGCGCTGACGGGCTTGGCCCCGAGTTGCAGAAGTTTCTCCAGGGTGAATTGGGCGACGTTGCCGCTCCCCGAGACCAGGCAGATGGCGCCCTGAAGGCTCCGGCCGGCCGCCTTGGCCATCTCGCTGGCGAAATAGGCGTTGCCGTAGCCGGTGGCCTCGGGCCGGACATAGCTGCCGCCGTAGCTCAAGCCCTTGCCGGTCAACACGCCCGTGAATTCATTCCGGATCCTTTTATACATGCCGAACATATAGCCGATCTCGCGGCCGCCCACGCCCACGTCCCCGGCCGGCACATCCGTGTCGGGGCCGATGTGGCGGAACATTTCCAGCATGAAGCTCTGGCAGAACCGCATCACTTCGTTTTCGCTCTTGCCCTTGGGGTTGAAGTCGCTGCCGCCCTTGCCGCCGCCCATGGGGAGGGTGGTGAGGGAATTTTTGAAAGTCTGTTCAAAGGCCAGGAACTTCATGATCGACAGGTTCACCGAGGGGTGGAAGCGGCAGCCGCCCTTGTACGGACCGATGGCCGAGTTCCACTGGATGCGGTAGCCCCGGTTGACCATGAACTCGCCCTGGTCGGTCTGCCAGGGCACCCGGAACATGACCACCCGCTCCGGCTCCAGCAGCCGTTCGAAAATCTTGGCTCGGCGGTAGGCCGGCTCCTGGTCCAGCACGGGCTTGAGGCATTCATGGACCTCGGCGACGCTCTGGTGGAATTCCAGCTCGTGCGGGTCGCGGTCTTTGACGAATTGCAGCTCCTCGGACATGTGTCTCTCCTTCAACATCGAAGCATGGGATACGGGCGGCCGGCGGGCCGGAAGGCCGTCGGCGCGACCCCTTGACGGACCTCAAGGGGCGGACGAGGGGAGGGCCCGGGAGACTCTTCCCGGGCGCCGGCCCTGATTCAGAGATCGGCCGCGGCCTGCCAGGGCCGGGGATGGTTTTTTTCGTAGTCGGCGATACGGGCTTCCTTTTTCAAGGTCAGGCTGATGTCGTCCCAGCCGTTCAAGAGCAGTTCCTTCCGGAAGGCGTCGATGTCGAAGCGGGCCGCGAAGCCCCCGTCGCCGGTGACGGTCTGAGCCGCCAGGTCGATGTGGAGCGTGCAGCCGGGAGCGCTTTCGATGAGCTTGATCAGCCGGTCGACTTCCTTGGCGGAGAGTTCGATCAGGAGTAAGCCGTTCTTGAAGCTGTTGTTTTTAAAGATGTCGCCGAAGGAAGGGCAGATGACGGCCCGAAAGCCATAGTCCATCAGGGCCCAGGGCGCGTGCTCGCGGCTGGAGCCGCAGCCGAAGTTCTCCCGGCTGACCAGAATGCCCGCGCCCTGGAAGCGGGGCTGATTGAGGGCGCAGTCCGGATCTTTGGAGCCGTCGGGCCGGAAGCGCAGGTCGTGGAACACGAAGCGGCCGAAGCCGCTGCGCTCGATGCGCTTCAAGAACTGCTTGGGAATGATGAGGTCGGTGTCCACGTTGGGCCGGTCCAGCAGGGCGGCCACGGAGGAGAGGGCGGTGAATTTTTCCATGGGGCGCTCCTTAAAGCGTTTTGCGTTTTAATCGTCATAGTTCATTAAAGCAAAACGCCCAAACATCCGGGCACTTTTCATTTCATGCCCATAACCATAAGAAAAGTGCTCTAGAAATCGCGGGGATCGGTCAGGCGGCCGCGCACGGCCGAAGCGGCGGCCATGGCCGGGCTCACCAGGTGCGTGCGGGAATCGCGGCCCTGACGGCCCTCGAAGTTGCGGTTGGAGGTCGAAGCGCAGCGCTGGCCCGGGGGCACCAGGTCGGGGTTCATGCCCAGGCACATCGAACAGCCGGGGTGCCGCCACTGAAAACCCGCTTCGGCGAAGACCGCGGCCAGCCCCTCGGCCTCGGCCTCGGCCTTGACCCGCCCCGAGCCCGGCACCACCAAGGCCGTGACCCCGCTGGCCACCTTGCGTCCCTTCAAGACGGCCGCGGCCTGACGCAGGTCCTCCAGTCGCCCGTTGGTGCAGGAACCGATAAAGATAAAATCCACCGGGATATCGGTCATCCGGGTGCCCGGTTCCAGGTTCTGGTAGTTGAGGGCCTTTTCGGCGGCCAGGCGGTCGTCGGGGGAGGCGAAGTCGCAGGGGGCGGGCACCTGGCCGGATATTTCCACGCTCTGGGCCGGATTGGTGCCCCAGGTCACCCGGGGAGCCACCCGGGCGGCCTCAATGGTCACGGCGCGGTCGAACTGGTGGCCGGGGTCGGTGAAGAGGGTTTTCCACCACTGGGCGGCCTCGTCGAAATTCCGATCTTTGGGGGCCAGGGGCCGGCCGCGCAGATATTCAATGGTGGTCGCGTCCGGGGCGATGAGGCCCATCTTGGCCCCGCACTCGATAGCCATGTTGGACAAGGTCAGCCGGCCTTCCATGGACAGGGCCCGGACCGCTTCGCCCCGGTATTCGAGGGCGTGGCCCGTGCCTCCGGAAACGCCCAGAAGGCTGATGAGGTGGAGGATCAGATCCTTGGCCGACACGCCGGCGGGGAGGAGGCCCTCGACCTCCACGGCCATCTGGCGGGGCTTGGTCTGATAGATGGTCTGGGTGGCCAGGACGTGTTCCACCTCGCTGGTGCCGATGCCGAAAGCCAGGGCCCCGAAAGCGCCGTGGGTGGCCGTGTGGCTGTCGCCGCAGACCACGGTGTTCCCGGGCAGGACCACGCCCTGCTCGGCCATGGTCACGTGGATGACGCCCTGGCGGGGGTCTTTCATCCCGAAGAAGGTGCGGATGCCGAAGGCGGCCTGGTTCTTTTCCAGGGCCGACAACTGGGCCTCGGCGGTGTCGTCCTTCAGCGGACGGCTGAGATCGTCGGTGGGCACCACATGGTCGATGACCCCGAAGGTCAGATCCGGCCGCCGCACCGGCCGGCCGGCCGTGCGCAGGCCCTCGAAAGCCTGGGGCGTGGTGACCTCGTGGATGAGGTGGCGGTCGATGTACAACAGGTCCGGTTCCCCCGGCGCCCGGTCCACCACGTGGGCCTCCCACACTTTATCGAGCAAACTGGCCATTGATGAAGTCCTCCTGCAATATGCCGTATGGGACGTGGTTTTCGCCAAACAAAAAAGCCAGGCGTCATGCCTGGCCCGGCGGGAGGGGAACGGCTGGATTACAAGCCGCGCGTCACCGGCCGGTCCCGCGGCCGAAGGCGCCTCCGCCGTCCGCCGCCAGCCCGTAAAGGCCGGTGTGCTTATTTTTGAAAAACCACGCCATGGACGTTCTTTCCCCGGCCGCCCATCCCTGAGGTGATACATTTTGGGAACAGCCTGAACCGAATTCGCAGAATTATAACAGCCGCCACAGGTGCTGTCAACAAATTCAGCGGCCGCGCCGGCGCTCCCGGAAGGCCCGGCGCCACAGATGCCACCGGTATTGCGCCTGGACCAGGGCGTGGGCGAATTTCAGGGCCGGGCTGTGAATGGGGGCCTCGACGCCCAGCCGCCTTTTCATGTTGTGGATATCGTAGGCCTGGCAGAGGAGCATCGGACCCTGGAAGGACAAATCGATCATTTTCCAGCCTTCGCCGGTGCGGATCAGGTTCCACGCGTGGGGGGCGCCGGAGGCCAGGCCGTAACCGTGAAGGCGGGCCACGGTGGGGCCCAGGGCGGCCAGCCATTCATCCCGGGGCTGCCCCGGCCGCAGCGTTTCGCCTTCAAGGTATTGGGCGATGAGGTAGCCCTCCAGGCAGCGCCGGCCGACGGCGCATTTTTCGGCCGCCAGGTAGATTTCCGGGATCATGCCGCAGCCCCGGCCGATGGCCGCCCAGGTTTCCCGGAACAGGCGGGAAAAGGCCGGGCCGGCGATCATCTCCCACAGGTGCCACCCGGGCTTCCCGCCGGGCGCCGTGGAGTGTTTGACGATCAGGGTCCGTTCGCCGACGCGCACCCGGAAGGTTTCCAGGGTGGGCCGGGAAGCCAGGACCTCGCCTTGGAGCCGGCCCCGGCGGAAATCCTCCAGCACGGCCCGGTAGTCCAGGTCGTCCTCCAGCCACCGCACGCCCCAACCGTCGCGTTTCTCGGTCCGGAAGACCGGGGCCGGACGGGTTCCGGCCACTTCTGAACCAGGCATGAGTGTCAACCAACTTTCCGGGACCCTCCGGGCGTCGCCGGGGAGGTCCGCCGTTCGGCGCGGCCGGCCCGCCGCCAGGGGGGCCGCCACCGCGAAATGCTCGTCAAAAGGCCCATGATCTCATGGCGCTCCAAAGGCGCGGATTCTAGAGCGCTTTTTTAATGGATGGCGGCAATTGGAATGCAAAACGCTCTAAGGGCACATTTTGGGGGAATAGCACGGCTCACCCTCCGGTGTCAAGACGAAAAGGCGGGTTATCACCTGGGGTTTAAATGGGTTGTGAGTTGTGGTAAACTTGTCGGTGACGTCAATGCGTCCCTCCCATCCTCTTTATCAAGGAAAGTAGATAACGCCATGCTGAAAGCCAGTCTTTCCCGACCGCCTCGATCATCCGCCCGATTCCTGACCGTCGCCCCAGTGCTGGCGGCGGCCCTGGCTCTTTTTCTGACCGGCTGCGGCGAGGAGAAGGCCAAAGAGGCCGCGCCCGTTCTCCCCAAAGTGGTGGTGATGGAGGCCCACACCACCAAGGTGCCGCTGGAATACACCTTCAACGGCATCCTCTCGGCCAAGGAGACGGTGGAAGTGCGGGCCCGGGTCAGCGGGTACGTGGCCGAGCGGCTTTTCGACGAGGGCTCCCAGGTGACGGCGGGGAAGGTTCTGTACAAACTGGACGACCGCGACCTCTCGGCCGCCCTGGACACGGCCAAGGCTAACACGGCCAAGGCCAAGGCCGCCTGGGAGGAGGAGGACACCACCCGTAACCGCATGGTGACCCTGGCCGAAAAGGAGGCCGTGAGCCTCCAGATGCGCGACAGCGCCGTGGCCAAGGCCGATGAGGCCCTGGCCGCCTACCAGGCCGCCCAGGCCGACGAGGAGAAGGCGGCCATCAACCTCGGCTACGCCACCATCGTCGCCCCGACCGACGGTTACGTCAGCCGGTCCAACGTGGAAGTGGGCTCCTACGTCGACGCCGGCAACGCCACCCTTCTGGCCACCGTGTACAAAATCGACCCCATCCGGGCCGAATTCTCCGTCACCGACACCGATTACGCCCGTTTCAAAAAGACCATCATGGACCAGGGGGGCCGGCCGGAAAACCTGGTGTTCCTTCTCCTTTTGGGCGACGACCGGGTGCCCTATCCGCGGACGGGCGTCCTGGAAATGGCCGACCCGGTGATCGACTCCAAGACCAACACCCTGGGCGTCCGGGCGGAGTTTCCCAACCCCGACCATATGCTGCGTCCGGGCATGTATGTCAACGTGGTGGCCCGCACCGGGGAACGGGACGTCCTGGTGGTGCCTGAAGTGGCCCTTGTGGATCAGGGCACTTCCAAGATCGTGTACAGCGTGGACGACCAGAGCGCCCTCGTGGCCGTGCCGGTGGCCGTGGGCAACCTGGTCGGCGAGGAGCGGATCATCACCAGCGGCTTGAAGCCCGGACAGAAGGTGGTGGTGGAGGGGCTGGTCACGGCCCGCCCCGGCCTGAAGGTGGAGATGGTGACCAAACAGCCCGCGCCGGCCGCAAGCGCCGCCCCGGCTGAAGAGAAGGCGGCCCCCGCCGAAGCGGGCGCCGCCCCGGCGGAGCAGACGGTTGAGTGAAATGGCGGGCGCGCCGCCCAGGCCCCTGGTCCGCCGGAAAGCCCCCGCTACTTTAAAAGCCCTTTACCACTAATAAGGAAAACGATGTTCAAGCTGTTTATCGACCGTCCCATTATGGCCGCCAGCATTTCGGCCCTGATCGTCGTTTTGGGGCTGATGAGCCTCAAGAGTTTGCCTTTGGCCAACTACCCCCGGGTGGCGCCGCCCACGGTGTCCATCACCGCCTTCTACCCCGGGGCCGACGCGAACACGGTGTCCGAGTCGGTGGCCGCCGTGCTGGAGAGGCAGATCAACGGGGCCGAGGGCATGATCTACATTTCCTCGAAGTGCTTCAACAACGGCAACCTCAGCATGGACGTCACCTTCGAGGTCGACCGCAACGACGATCTGGCCCTGGTGGACGTGCAGAACCGGGTGGCCGAGGCCGAATCGCAGCTCCCCGCCGAAGTGGTGCGCCAGGGGCTGACCATCGAGAAGCAGTCCCCGGACATGCTGATGCTCATCAGCCTCTATTCCCCGAAAGGCACGGTCAGCGACCTGGACCTGGCCAACTACGCCGCCCGCAACATCAAGGACGAACTGGGCCGCATCCCCGGCGTGGGGGAGGTCTCGCTCATCGGCGCGGGCGACTACGGCATGCGGCTGTGGCTGGATCCGGAGCGGTTGCAGCATTACAACCTCACGGTTTCCGACGTCCGGGCCGCGGTGAACGACCAGAACCAGCTGGCCCCGGCCGGGGCCTTCGGCCAGGCCCCGGCCGCGCCGACGGTGCTGTTCGAGCGCACGGGCCAGCTCCAGGGCCGCCTGAACAAGCCCGACGAGTTCCGGCAGCTGGTCCTGCGGACCAATGACGACGGGAGCCTGGTCCGTCTCGGGGACGTGACCCCCGATCTGGACCGCACCGACTCGGCCGGGAAAACCGTGACCCGGCCGGGCATCGAACTGGGGGCCTTCAGTTACGCGAACTTCAGCCGCCTCGACGGCCAGCCCTCCACCACCCTCATCATCTATCAACTGCCCTCCGGCAACGCGGTGGACATCTCCAAGGCGGCCCGGGCCATGATGGAGGAAGTCAAGACGAAACTGGCCAAGACCGGCGCGGACATCGACTACGCCATCGGCCTGGACATGGCCGACTTCGTCAACGCCTCCCTCAAGGAACTGATCCGGACCCTGGTCGAGGCCCTGATCCTGGTGCTCATCGTGGTCTACCTGTTCCTGGGGTCCCTCCGGTCCACCCTGATCCCCATGGTGGCCGTGCCCGTCTCTCTCATCGGCGTCTTCGCCTTCTTCCCGGCCCTGGGGCTCAACATCAACAACCTCACCCTCTTCGCCCTGGTGTTGGCCGTGGGCATCGTGGTGGACGACGCCATCGTGGTGGTCGAGGCCGTGGAAGTGCGTCTGGAAGAGGGGCACAGCCCCAAAGAGGCGGCCATCATGGCCATGAAGGACGTGGGGTTCACCATCGTGGGCATTACCTTCGCCTTGGTGGCCGTGTTTCTGCCCATGACCATGCTTGGAGGCCTCACCGGCAGGCTGTACGAGCAGTTCGCCCTGACCCTTGCCCTGTCCGTGGCCATTTCCGCTTTCAACTCGCTGACTCTGAGCCCGGCGTTGTGCGCTCTCCTGTTGCGGCCGAAGAACCACGAGGAGAAGCCGTTCATCGCGGTGGCGCTGTTCAACAAGTTCTATGCCGCCGTTTTCGAGCGTTATTCGCGGCTTGTCGGGGTGGTCACCCGGCGCGGGGTGATTACGGCCGTCATTTTCATCGCCGTGTACGCGGGCCTGGCTGGCGGGTTGAAAGTGCTGCCCACCTCCCTGGTTCCCGGGGAGGACCAGCGGGCTTTCCTGATGACGGTACAGATGCCCAACGGCTCGGCCCAGTCCCGCACCCTTGAGTTGACGAACAGCATGAGCGTGGAATTGAAAAACGCCGTTCCGGAAATCGAGTCCATCGTCACCGTGGGCGGGCAGAACTTGGCGACCGGGGCCAAAAGTTCCAGCGTCGCCACGCTGGTCATGCAGCTCCGCCACTGGGACGAGCGCAAGGGGAAGGGGCAGGACGCCATGAGCGTGATCGCCAAAACTCAGCGTATTGCCCGGGAAAAATTTCAGGAACCGCTGGTCATGGCCTTCAACATGCCCACCATCAACGGCCTGGGGCTGGGTCTGGGGCTGACCCTTGAAGTGGAAAACCAGGGCGACGACCAGAGCGCGCAGGCCCTGGCCGACCCCATGTCCAAACTCCAGACGGCTTTCACCAAGGTGCCGGAACTGGCTTCGCCCTACAGCGCCTTCAGCATGCAAGGCAAATTCGTGAACCTCGGCGTGGACAGGGAAAAGGCCAAGCGCGACGGCGTCAACTTGTCGGACGTCTACGACACCGTGGGCACCCTGCTCGGGGGCTCGTATATCAACGACTATCAGGAGTTCGGGCGGACGTACCAGGTCAAGATGCAGGCCCGCGACGAATACCGCTCCTCGCCGGAAGCTCTGCGCTTTTTCTACCTGCGTAACCAGGACGGGACCATGGCGCCCGTTTCGAGCTTCATCCGGGCCGAGGACAAGAACGGGCCGGAATACCTGACCCGGTACAACCTCTACCCGTCGATCGAATTCATGGCCGCCCCGGCCCCGGGCCACAGTTCGGGACAGGCCATGGAGGCCATGATGGCCAAGGCCCAAGAGACGCTGCCTTCGGGCTTCGGGTTCGAATGGACCGGGCAGTCCTACCAGGAAATGCTGGCCGCGGGCCAAACCACCGTGGTGCTGGCTCTGGCCTTTGTCTGCTGCTTCCTGGTCCTGTCCGGCCTTTACGAGAGTTTCACTTCGCCCCTTATCGTGATGCTCTCGG
>JAVBQN010000085.1:0-7587 GCA_031549025.1 Candidatus Adiutrix sp.
AAAGTCAAGCCACGATGCCTTGCTACCCAAGGAGTTTCCCGGCGGCGGTGGGGCCGCCCAACGAGCCAGCGCCGCCGCCGGGAAACGGGGGATGCGCATTCACCATTCTCAGTAAAAAGTACGCTTCAGCCGGATGAACCAAAAGACTGAACACTCTCGACGCTCACGCCGCCAACAAGAACAACCCTCACGCCACCACGGCCGCCCAGGTCGGGGCCCTTGCGGCCAGCGGCACCGCGGTCTCGGCCGCGAAACTGGCCACCGGCCGCACCATCAGCCTGGGCGGGCAACTGGCCGGGCAGGCCGTCTTTGACGGCTCGAAGAATGTCACCATAGACGTGACCATACCCGTCACGTCCGACATCCTGGCCAATGTGGGGAATGAAGGCGACAAGGGGACTAAAAACGTGGTCACCGACGTGTCTCTGCGGGCCACGGCCAACACCGTCATCCTGACCAGGACCTACGGCACGTTCACCAGCAACTGCGCCACCAACTGCTCCACCAACTGTTCCAATTGCACCGGGACGAGAAACTGAAAAGGAGGCGCACATGCGTTTTGAACTGAGCCGCACCTCCGCGACCACGGAGATCCCTTGCCGGGTCACGGTGAACGTTTCACCGGAGGCGCTGGGCATTAAAGTTGAAAGCATTGCCGAGAAGGACGGGAAGCAATATACCCCGGAGCGGGATCACCGGATAGCCCTTTCGGAATTTCATCAGGCCAAAAGCTGGGGCGACTGCGGCAGCATGCGGGTCTTGCTGTTCAACGACGGAACGTACGCCATCATCAGCCGGGAGGCGGCCACGTTCAACACCAAGGCCGCGGTGGCCCAGGCTTATGCTGATTGCCGCCCCTTCAGCGTCACGGTGGACACGGTTTTCGCGGACGCCGACTTCACGGAAATGGGGATCGGCGTATTCATCCCGGAGAACTGGGAATTCGAGTCCGACACGGAATATACCCTTCGGGACATCCATGCGCCCAGCCTCTACAAACTGCCGGCCTTGACCTTGGAAGGGCCGGATGTGGTGCGGGCTGACGGGCGCGTCGTGCTGACTTTGTCGTGCCTTCTGGGGTATGCCTTGGCGGAAAAGCCCCTCACCCTGTATCTGACCCATGATAACGGGTATCTGCCGAAGCGGGAGCTGACCGTCACCGGGCGAGGCGAGTTCCCGGTCATGGCCCTGGGGCTGACCGAGGGCGACGTCATTGGAGTGAAGGCCGGCTTCAAGTACTGGACCAACGTGGTCTCGAAGACTCTGCGGGTGACGGCATGATCGAACTCACTCTCCACGGGACCGACGACCGCATCGTGTACGACGACCGCACAAACCAGTTGATGCGCAACGGAGTTCCGTACCTGGTGGCCGACCGGCGGCCCGCCTCCGAGGCGGTCAATCTGCGGGTGGCGTTGGGGAAGAAGTGCAACATGGGCTGCGCCTACTGTCTGCAATCCGCCGCCAAGCACCAGGCCGAGCCCCGGATGGATTCGGACGAACTGGCCGAGGCCGTCATCCGCTTTCTGGGGACCCGGGAAATAAGTAACCTTTCGTTCTGGGGCGGGGAGCCGTTTCTGTATCTCGACGAGATAAAGCTGTTGTTTGACAGGCTCAAGCCCCGGTTCACCGAATCCGGGAACGGGAACGTCTCCATCGTCACCAACGGCTCGCTGTTGGGTCGGCCGGACGTGGCCGCCTGGCTTCGGGCCAATATCGAAGACGTGTTCATCACCGTCTCGTATGACGGCCCGGGCCAGCATCTGCGCGGCCGGAACGTGCTTGACGATCCCGGCGTGGTCGAGACGGTCAGGTGGCTGGCCGCCGAAAACCGGTTGGGGTTTTCCACGGTCTTCACCTCCGTCAACTGCTCCCTCCGGGCCTGGCGGGAAGAGTTGGCCGCCCGGTTGGGTGAACTGCCGGACTATCCCCTGGAGGTGGATTTCCTTCAGGTGGTGGATCAGTCGTCGGCCGACCTCGCGGCCGATGACGGGAAGCTGTGGGAGTGCGTTCTGGAAACCTACGGCTTGCTGCTGGAGGAAGGCCAGCGGATCATGCCGAGCTTGTACGGGCTGGCCGAATCCTGCATCGCCCGCTTCGGCGAGACCGCCCAGGCTGGGGCCTGCCACGCGATGAGCCGGGAAACCCTTTCGCTGGATATGGAAGGGAACCTCCTGGTCTGCCAGAACAAGACCAGCCGCGACGTGGACCCGCTGGACGGCTCGCCGTATGGCCTGGCCAACCTCCGGGACCTGGACCCCGGCGCGGCTGTGCCGGTTCCCCGGGCGGCCGCGGTGCGGCATCGGTGGGCGACGGTGTGCGCGGCCTGCCAGGTCCGCCATTTCTGCGGCGGGGGTTGCCTGGTCGGCGAGGAAGAGTGGCAGGCCTTGAATTGTAACCAGTTGCGGCACAAGTATCTGCTGGCGCTGTTGTATATGACGACCCTGGTCACCGGCCAGGCGGTCAGGGAGGTGAAGGTGATATGAGCGATTTCAAGTACGAACTGATTTTGACCAAGGGGGAGGAGACGGACCGCCTCTTCTATCGCCCGGAAGGGAATGCCCTGCTCAATGCCCGGGGTGAGGACGTTCTGCATAAGCAGAACTTTTCGCATTTCGACGCCGTTAATGTGCGGATAGTTCTCGGCAAGGCCTGCAACATGCGTTGCACCTACTGCCTGCCGAAAAACATCGGCCACGATGAACAGCCGGAACCGGAAATGACTCCCGACGAGCTGGCGGACGAAATCATCCGGGTCATCGAAGGCCGGGGCCTGGGCGGACTGCTCTTTTTTGGCGGGGAGCCGCTGTTGTATTTCGACACGATGAAGGTGCTGCATGAGCGGCTGAAACCGTATTGCGTGCCTTCGGTCAGCGGGAATTTCTTCATCGCTTCCAACGGGCTGGCCCTGCAGAATCCCGAAGTTGTCGATTGGCTGGTCGCGAACCGGATCAACATCGGCATCTCCTGGGACGGGCCGGCTTCGCTCCCTAACCGGGGGGTGGATATCATGGAGATCCCCGAGGTCCGGGCCGGAGTGCGGCGCCTGATCACGGAATCGTGGGAATGCGCAACGCTCATGCCAGTATTGAGTCGTCACGGCCCCGCGCTTCGCGGCTATGTGGATTACGCCCGGAAAGTGCTGGATATGGACGTGGTGCCGGTCTACGAATGCAGCCCCGTGATCGTCATCGATGAACGCTCCGAAGCGCTCGCGGTGCCTTTTGAAGAGCTTCCGGCGCGTGGTTTCGAGAACATGGTGACGCAAGCTAACGCGGCAGACGGACCTACCCTATAAGTATCAACGACCCCCGACGATTCAGCCGGCGACATGCCACCAGGAGTACGAAAAGCAATGACCAAACCCAAGGCCAAAAAGGACCCAGCAGCCCCGGCCAAGCCCCGGCGAATTCGCGACCGATCAGTGAAGGACCGGCCCGAACCTGGCGACGTGGGCGGGCTGGTGGAAGCTGTGGACGCCGGCCGGCTGGACATGCGGACCAGGTCGGGGCAGAAGATAGCGGCCCTGCGGACGGCCATAGCGGCGGCCCCGGTGGACGTGGCCCGAGGGCCGGCCCGCGACGTGCTGGCGGCCAACGCGGTCATCGCTCAGGAGATCGTCCGGGCCATCACCAAGCCGGGCTTCGAGGTCCTGGACGCACAAGGCGAGATGAACCCGGTGTTGGCGAAATATTGGGACGCCGCGCAAGGCAACGTACTGAAGGCCGCCCAGACGCTTTTGAAGCTGGAGCAGAGCAACGACCGGGCCAGGGGCCAAACGGCCGCCGGCGAGGCGCACAACGGCGTCTCCGGGCCGATAGACATAAGCGCCTTGATCATCGAGGCCAGCAACGACGAAAGGAGTATTGACAATGGCAGGAGTGAATAAGGTCATCCTGGTGGGCCATCTGGGCCGCGACCCGGAGACGAAGACCAGCCAGACCGGGACGGCGATTTGCCGCTTCAGCCTGGCGACGACCGAGAAGTGGAACGGCGAGGAAAAGACCGAATGGCACAACGTGACGACCTTCGGCAAGCTGGCGGAGGTGGCCAGCAAGTACCTGGCCAAGGGCTCACAGGTTTACATCGAGGGCCGCATTCAGACCCGCAAATGGACCGGCAAGGACGGCCAGGAGCGGGCGGCCACCGAGGTCGTGGCGGGCTCGCTCCAATTCTTGGCCGGCCGCAAGGGCGGCGACAAACCGGCCGGGGCCAACCCCAAGCCTGTCAAGGACGACGACCCCTTCAGCGGCGACTTTGGACCGCCCCCGACTGACGACGACATGCCTTTCTGAAAGGAGAGACCATGACCAAAGACGTACTCGACTTTCTTGCACCTGGCCAGCTTCCGGCCAAGCTTGTGGCTGACGAGGTGGCCAGCCTGGCCGTCGCCTATGCCGCCGCTGACCGTGGCGACGCGACCTCGAAACTGAAGGAATTCATGGGGGCGATTGTCTCCAAGTGCGCCATATGCAGCGAGGACGCGGACGGCCGACTGTCCCTTGACCTTGTCGCCGACTGCCCGGTCACCACTTGCCCGCTCAACGGCATCGGGCCTTTAGCCTTCCAGGCGGTGCAGGCCCGGCTGAGCTACGGAAAACGACCGGAGGGCGAGCATGAAAATTGTCATTGACTCGCGGGAGCAAACCCCGTTCGATTTTGCCGGTTTCGACTGCACGGTGGAGGTGGGCGGGCTGTCAGTCGGGGACTACAGCCTCAAGGGGTTGGAAACGTTTGTGGCCATCGAGCGCAAGTCCATTGATGATTTGGTCGGGTGCCTGACCGGCGAGCGTGACAGGTTCGAACGGGAGTTGGCCAGGGGGTGCGGCCTGGACTTCTTCGCCGTGGTAGTCGAGGCTGGTTTTCAGGACCTGGCCGCCGGGGCCTACCGAAGCCGCATGAAACCCCACGCGGCCTGTCAAAGCGTTTTGGCCATGATGCAGCGGTATCGGATGCCGTTCTTTTTCGGCGGCAGCCGCAAGGGCGCGGAATACGCCTGTTACTGGCTGTTGAGCAAGTATTTGAGGGAGGCCACCAACCATTTCGAGAGCATCGTCAAGGCGCATGGGGCGGCCGGCCTTGAAGCGGCGGCCCTAAGCCTTCAGTGAGGTGAAATATGGCAATGCATGTGAATGAAACTCTGGCGGATCTGGTGCCCGGCGTCGGCACGGTGAACCCCACCTGCGGATTCCAGCCGCACGAGCCGGCCTGCCAGTTGGCCCTCCTCAATTACCGGCCGGAGCTTGCCGGTGTCCAGCCTCTGGCCTGCGGCTTCGGGGTGGATAACCTGGACTGTTTCAAGGCCCGGGCGAACTACCGGAAGGTGAAGCGATGACCATTTTAGACCTTCTCCCGACGCAAAGGGTCTTCACCGCCCAAGAGATGATCCTCCTGGGCATGCGGCCCCCGCGACTGCTGCTGACGCAGATGAACCATCGGCGGTGGGCCTACCTGGCCGACCAGCGGCACGGCCACAACCCCTATGAGGTCCTGCGGCGGCTGATCGACGAGGCCATCGAAAAGGAAACTCTTCCTCCTGAAGGTATCTGCCAATGAAGTTTACCAAGGCGCAAGTTTTGGCCTGGCGTGACGGAGCCCCCGGCTTCTTCCGGTGGGTGGCGGACATCAAGCCGCGCGTCCTGACCCACCGGGGCCGCTATGAGCCGATCGAGCTGGCTCCGTTCCAGACAGAGGCCCTGACTCGGGCCCTGGAGCGGCGGCCGGACGGGCAGTGGCGATACACGACCCTGGGTTTCAGCTTCCCACGCCGGCATTCCAAGACGATCCTTTGCGCCCTCCTGGTGCTCTGGCGGTTCACCTTGTTCCCCAACGAGAACATCGTCATCATGGCGAACTCCGAAAGGCAAACCCTGTCAACGGCCTTCAAGGTGGTCAAGGGCATCATTCGGAACACGCCGGCCCTGCTGGCCCAGATCGGCGCGGAGAACCTTTTCACTTACTCCATCGAGTATCCGGCCTTGCAGTCCAGCATCAAAGCCGTGGCCGGCAACCCTTCGGCGCTTTACGGCGAAAAGATTACCGTGGGTTGGTGCTCCGAACTCCACGCGGCCTTGACGGATGAGCCCATGCAGGTGCTGGCGTCCTCCCTGGGCGACTCGCTGAACTCCTGGCTTTTGCTCGACTCGACCGTGGACGCGGTGGGCGGCCCGCTCCATCGGCTGGAGCAGCTCCAGGAGAGCGGCGAGGACCCAACGGTGTTCGTGGCCAGGACGGAGTATCGCGACCTTGACGAGGCCCTCGAGAAGAGCCCGCCCTGGATTCGGCGGGACTGGCTGAAGAGCCGGGCCAAGCAGCTCTTGCCGGCCACCTTCGCGACCCAACACTTGAACCAGCGGGCGGCCAGTGATAGCAACCTATTCGCGACGGCGGACATTGCGCGGGCGCAAGACCGGCTTCCCATGCCCATGACCCCGGAGGACTTGAAAGCCCTGGCGGCCGGGCGGACCTATGTGGTCGGCGCCGGCCTGGACCGGGCCTATTTCGGCTCCCTGCACGGCGACGCCACCATCTGGACGGCGACGGCCAAGGTAGCCGGCCTGGCCGGGGAAGAGCCGCATTACTACGTCCTGAACCAGCAACCCATTCTCGGGTCTCTGGCCCCGTTGATAAAGAAGGCCGTGGCGAACGATCACGCCGCTTTCGCTTTGGACAACGTGATTTTCGAATCCTACAACAGCCAGGATATTTACCTGTGGGCGGTGGAAAATCAGATCCCGGCCGAAGTGCTCCACGCCACCAACACGGCTCAGGTGCCGGCCTTCACCGAGTTTTTCCGAATCGTCAAAGAGGGGCGGCTGCACTTCTCCGACAAGCTCCAGGACCTGGCCCGGGAAATGGCCACCTTCGCCTATGAACTCAAGGCCGGTCAACCGCGATTCGGCGTCAATGACAAAGTCCACGACGACCGGGTGTACTCGCTGTGCTGGTCCATCTACGCCACCAGGGCCCGGGAGCTGGCCGCCTACAGCCTCGACGCCATGGTGTGCGAATCCCGGAGCAAACACGCGCCCCTGTGTTTCCTTCGCGGCGGTGAGTTGGTGCTCCCCTGCGGCCCGGCCTGTCCCTCTTTCCTGAAGGTTCAACAAATGCACCTTCAGCACCGGCGGACGGCGGTGGAAAGTGAAATTTCTTTGCCGGTTTTCTTCCATTCGCTGGTCAAGCACGATGGTTTCACGATGTATCAGGGCGTATAATGCCGCCCAGTGATGCATAGTGATATATTATTGATATTATTGACTTTTATTACGTAATGCGATACAAGGGATACAGGAGGCGAAGCCCTATGTTGTGGGGAAGTCAAGCGGAAAAAGTGGTCACCGAAGCCATGCGGGCGGCCCACAGTCAGGCCGACGCGAAGCGTAAAGAGCGGGCGGTCAAGCAGCTTTTGCTCTATCAGGACGAGCAGAAGCTGTACATCAAGGCCGAACTAGTGTCTAATTGCGTAAATTACTGATAGTATTTTTGAGCTGTGAGCCCTTCACCTCACGTTTGCGCCAGATAAAAGGTTCTGCCTTGTCGTTATGGACTTCAACAAACTCCCCAATGGCTACAGCCAATTCTTCGCAA
>JAVBQN010000013.1:0-34398 GCA_031549025.1 Candidatus Adiutrix sp.
CCGGAAACCCGCGCCGGCCGGTCCCGGACGGACCGAACCCAACGGAGGCCAGGACCGGCGGGTCGGCCCGGCCGGGCCGACGGAGCGACGCGACAGGCGGATATGGCAGACAGTCACTCGCCAGGCCAAAATCACACTTTGGCCTGGCATCGACCTTCTCCGCCATGGCCATTCGTCCATAATAAACAAGCTCGGCCCGGCCGGGCCGACGGAGCGAAGCGACAGGCGGATATGGCAGACAGTCACTCGCCAGGCCAAAATCACATTTTGGCCTGCCTACGACCTTCTCCGTCAAGGCCATGCGGCCATAATAAGAAAAGTTGAATAAAGCCGCTTTTTACAGTAATATATTCCCAGTATAGTGGCCGTGGTCTCTCCGGCGGGAGCGGCGGGTTTGCCAAACCCTTTCCCTCGAACCGTTTCAGCGCCCGGGGCGTGGCGGATGCCATCCCGGCTGGCGTCGAAAGCCTTACGGGCGCCCCCCCGCCGGCGTCCGGGCAAGTGAGACGAATAATGAAAGACTTTTTTTTAGCCCCTGGTCGCCAGATCGCCAAGCTCTTATCCAAGGACAAGAAGCGATATCGTAGCGCCCGGCACCGGTCCGATGCCGGTATGGGCACGGTGGTCCTTTCCGGGGTCTTTTGGCTGGTTCTGGCCGGAGGCCTTATTCTAGCCGTCGACAAGCTGGGATTTCTGACCCCGGCCCTGGATGTCGGCCTCGAGGTGGCCCAGGGGGGCGGCGAAGAGGCGCCGACCCCGCCGCCGGCCCCCGAGCCGACGTCCAACATCACCGGGTCCCTCGAAACCGGAAGCCCGGCCGGGGCGCCGCTCCCGCCCGCCTCCGGCGTGGCCAACGCGGCCACGGCCACGGCCCCGGCGGTGGAGACGGAACTGTGGCTGGTCATTCTCCACACCATTCCCAAATCCGCCCGGGACGAGGCCGAACGCCGCCAGGCCCAGTATCTCAGCAAGGGGCTGCGGGTGGACATTCTGGACACCGACGCTTTCCCCCGCCTCAAGTCCGGCAACTGGATCATCGCCCAGGGGCCCTTTGACGACCGGGCCAGCGCCCTGGCCGCCGCCGATGCGGCCAAAGGTTTCAACCCCGGCCTGATGGTCCGCCGGGGGCTCTGACCATCCGGGACGGCCCACTTTCGGAGCGCCCGGTCTTTCGAAAAATTACATGACCGGTGTGATCCGCGAACCGCCCTTGGGGCGGTTCGGCCGTTTTTACGGGCCGGGCAACCGAGACGCAGTCACATCAGGAGGAAAACCATGGCCGCCCCGACCAACTGCCCGGAAAGGGAAAAGCCCGACTCCCCGGGCCCGGACCGTAGCAAGTCCGGCGCGGCCCTGGTATCCATCGCCTCCAACACGGGCCTGGTGCTCCTGAAGCTGGCGGCCGGCTTTCTGACCGGCTCGGTGGCCATCCTGTCCGAGGCCGTCCATTCGGGCATGGACCTGGTGGCCGCCCTGATGGCCTATGTCTCCATTCGGGTGGCCGACCGGCCGCCCGATTCCCATCACCCCTTCGGCCACGGCAAGGCCGAGCACCTGGCCGCCCTGTTCGAGGGGGTCCTGATCGTGGCGGCCGGCGGGTTGATCGTCTGGCAGGCGGCCCGGGGCCTGTTCGAGCCCGAGCCGCTGCCCGGGCCGGGCTGGGGGGCCCTGGTGATGCTGTTTTCGGCCGGGGCCAACACCCTGGTTTCCCGCCACCTCTTCCGGGTGGGGGAACGCACCGAATCGGCCGCCCTGGTGGCCGACGCCTGGCACCTGCGGACCGACGTCTACACCTCCTTAGGCGTGTTCGCCGCCCTGGGGGGTATCGTTCTGGGGGAAAAGCTGGTCCCGGGGGCGGAACTGGCGATCCTCGACCCCCTCTGCGCCCTGGTCGTGGCCCTGCTGATCCTGAAAGCCGGGGGGAAACTGAGCTGGGAAGCCGTGAATCAGCTGCTGGACCACAGCCTGACCAAGGAAGAACTCCAGCTGGTCCAGGCCCACATCCGCGAGTTCGCCCCGGCCATCCGGGGCTACGGGGCCATCCAGACCCGCCGCTCCGGCTCCTGCCGCATGGTCTTCATGGAGCTTCTGGTGGACGGGGAGATGAGCGTGGACGAGGCCCACGCCCTGGGCGAACGGGTGGCGGCCAGCATCCGCGAGCATTTTCCGGATTCCCAGATCACCTTCCACTTGGAGCCCAAATCCTCGGTAAAAAAAAGGCGGGCCTGATCTCCCCAGCCCACAAAAAAAGCCGGGCCCCCGGAAATCGGGAGCCCGGCTTTTTTGATCCGGGATCGGCGGAGCGCCATCAGTCTCGGCTGCTCCCGAAGAGCCGCAGGAGGAGCAGGAACAGGTTGATGAAGTCGAGGTACAGGGTCAGGGCCCCCATAATGACCAGGCGGCTTTCCTGCACGGCCGTGCCGTCCAGGCCCGTCGCATGAATGACCCGCAGCTTCTGGTGGTCATAGGCGGTCAAGCCCGCGAACACAAACACGCCGATGACGCAGATCATCAGGTCCATCATAGTGCTGCGCAGGAAGATGTTGACCACCGAGGCGATGATGATGCCCACCAGGCCCATGAACAGAAAGCTGCCCCAGCCCTGGAGCGACCTTTTGGTCACCAGGCCGTAGACGGCCATGGCCCCATACACGCCGGCGGTGGTGATGAAGGCTTTAAAGATGATCACCGGCGGATAGACCACGCCGATGAACGACAAGGTCAGCCCGGTCATCGCCGAATACGCCAGGAAAAGCCCCTTGGCCGCACCCGGGGACAGGGAATTGATGCGGGCGCTCAAATAAAAAACCAGCCCCAACTCAACCAGCAACGCGATGATCAACATCATGCTGCCGCCGCCAAACATAAAATTTATGAATGCCGGGGACTGGGACAGCACATACGCTGTCCCCGCGGTGACCAGAAGGCCCGTGAACATCCACGTGTAAATCTGCTGGAAAAACACAGCCTCGCTGCTGACCGTGGCTCTGACCGCGCTGCCCGACTGCTGGTTGGGGGTATAATTGGTGAAATCCTGCATGAACTATAACTCCTCTCCGGGTCTCTGGGCCGCGTTGGTGAAGGTCGAAGCCCGAATCCATAGATGTGAATAAATATAACCACATTTGCCGCGAAATGCAAGGGTGAGGGCCAAAGCGCAGAACTGATGCCATGAGGGCGCCGGAGCCTGGGGCCGGCCGGGCGGGGACGAAAGTTTTCTCCGTTCGCTCGCGGTTAGAGGGGCACAACTCGCTTCGCTCAGACAGTGGCCCCTCTAATCGCGGCTCTCTCCGAAAAATTTCGTCCCCGCCCGGCCTTGCCGTCAGCAACGATTTTTTTACGAACCGCCCCGCCGGGCCGCACAGGCCCGCCCCCGATTCCGCAGTCGCCACCACCCCGGCCGGCCAAGCCGCTCCCGCTCTCCCCGCTACCGGAAATGGGTCCAGGGCCCGGCCCTGGTTAACGGTACAGTTCAGGGAATTTGCGGCGGACGTGGCGCGCGGCGCGGCCCGAGGCCTCGCTGGCCGTGCGGGAGCCCATGGCGTCGTTGGCCCAGGCGCGCATTTCCTCATAGGTGGCCATGCGGATCAGGCGCTTGATCTTGGGGATGACCGCCGGCGGCATGGACAGGGTGCCGGCCCCGAGGCCGACCAGGATGGGCGCGGTGACCTCGCCCGCGGCCATGTCGCCGCAGACGGCCACAGGCGTGCCCGTCTCCCGGCCGATCTCCAAAATGGTCTTGATCATGCGCAGGATGGCCGGGTGGAGCGGCTGGTACATCTCCGAAACCTCGGGGTTGGACCGGTCCACGGCCAGGGAATACTGAATCAGGTCGTTGGTCCCCACGGAAAAGAAGGCGGCTTCCTCGGCCAGTTCCCGGGCCACGAAGATGGTGGCCGGCACTTCCACCATGATGCCCAGGGGGATGCGCTGGGTGTAGGGCCGGCCTTCGAGATCCAGGGAGCGCTCGGCCTCGGCCAGGATGGCCCGGCTCTGGCGCAGCTCGTCCAGACTGGAGATCATCGGCAGCATGACGCGCACCTCCCCGTAGACCGAGGCCCGCAGGATGGCCCGCAACTGGGTTTTGAAGAGCGCCCGGTTCCGCAGGCAATAACGGATGCCGCGCAGGCCCAGGGCCTGGTTCAGCTCCGTCGGGGGCGGGCCCGAGCCGTCGCCGGGCAGGCCCGGCAGCTTGTCGTAGCCCAGGTCCAGGGTGCGGATGGTCACCGGATTCGGGGCCGTGCTCTCCACCACCCGGCGGTAGGTCTCGAAAAGTTCGCTTTCCGAAGGCGGGGTCTTGCGGTTCATGTACAGAAATTCGGTGCGGTAAAGGCCGATGCCCTCGCTGCCGTAGGATATGATGGCCGGCAGTTCCTCGACCAGTTCGAGGTTCCCGAGGATGCTGACGGGGTGGTCGTCGAGGGTGACGGCCTTGAGGTGGGAGCAGCGGACGATCTCCGCGTTGAAGGACCACTCCATCTTCTGGCGGGTCCGGTAAAAGCTGAGGGTGTCCTCGTCCGGGCGGATGATGACGTGGCCGGTGCGACCGTCGATGATGAGGGTGTCGCCGTTGTTGATGTTGGCCACCAGGTTCTTGACCCCGACCACGGCCGGCAGTTCCAGGGCCTGGGCCACGATGGCCGTGTGGGAGGTGTGGCCGCCGCTCTCGGTGGCCAGGCCCGCGACCTTCCCGGCGGCGATCCTGGCCACCTCGGCGGGGCTGATGTCCTGCACCACCAGGATGGAGCCCTCCAGGCTCTCCGGGATGGTCGGGGCGCCTTCCCCCAGAAGCGCGCTGATGATGGAATAGCCCACCATCTCCACATCGGAGAAGCGCGAGCGGAGGTATTCGTCGGCCACGTTTTCCAGAAGGGCCGAGACGCTTTCGATGGTCTTGATGATGGCCTGCTCGGCGTTAAGCTTCCGGTCGCGGATGTGGGAGCGGGTTTTATTGACCAGGAGAGGATCGTCCAGGATCAGGAGGTGGGCGTCGAGGATGCCGGCCTGGCTCCGCAGTTCCGGAGGCAGGGAGTCCCGGGAGGCGGAAAGCTTGTTCCGGACCACGTCCCGGCCTTTGTCCAGCCGGGCCACTTCCATTTCGATCTGCTCGGCCGAAGTGAGGCGGTAATTGGGCAGGTGCAGGTTGCGGTGGCTGAAAACCTGGGCCGTCCCGATGGCGATGCCCGACGAGGCCCCCACCCCGGTCAGGATCGATTCATCGGGGACGAACGGCGGGGGCAGATTCATTCTTCACCAAAGCGGGCTTCGATAATGTCGCTCAGGGCCGTCACCGCGCGCCGGGCGTCCACGCCCTCGGCCTCCAGGACGACCTGGCTGTCATAGCCGCACCCCAGGCTGATCAGGGCCAGGACGCTCCGCACGTCGGCCGTTTCACCGTCCTTGATCAGCCGTATGTCCGCCTGATAGTCGCCTGCGGCTTTGACCAGCTTGGCGGCCGCCCGGGCGTGGAGGCCGAGCCGGTTCTTGATGGTCAATTGGGCCGAACTGTTTTCCAATACGCACATAAAGTCCCGCTTTCCTTTACGAATATGGCGCCGGGAAAGAAGCCTCCCCGATCCCGCCCGCCGATTCCCGGCGGGTTCAGCCGACCCGGTCCAGGGCGAACAACAGGAGGCCGGCCATGCTCACCAGCAACAGTGGATACCAATAATTCAGCACCCGGGTCCGGGCGGACAAAAGACGCAAAAAGAGAACGCACACCACCACCGCGCCAACGGTCAGCCACAGCCGCGCCGGGGAGCCGCCCAGATGCAGGGTCGCGCTCCGGCTGGACAGGAGAATCACGGTGGAGGCCCCCACCACCAGGGCCACGGTCCGCTTGATGCCCTGGGCCAGCCGCTGCAGCTGGAGCTTGAACAGGAGGTCGACGATCTTGTCCCCGCCCCGGCGGTAGCCCCAGAAGAGGCCCCCGAACCGCACCGGCAGGGCCGGGAGGCAGAACAGCACCGGCAGCGCCAGGGGTGTCCACCACCGGGAGAGCGACAACACCGCCCACACGGCCGTGAGGCTGCACAAGGGCAGCCACGACTGCCAGAACAGGGCGTCGCCCATGGCGGCCAGGGTCCGGTTCAGGTTGGCGGCCATCCGGCGGCTTTCCCCGAGAGTCAGGCGGCCGGCGGCCAGTTCCTCTTCCTGCCGGATGATCACTCCGATGGACAACCCGCTGGCGATGGGATTGGTGTTGAAGAAGTCCAGAGCCCGCAGCCGGGCCTCGCCCAAGGCTTCGCCCGGACCGTGGATGGCCAGGAGCGCCGGATCGATAGCCGCGGCCAGCCCCAGATTCTGCTGCCCCTGATTGTTCCACGACGCTTCCAGAAACAAGCTCCGGGCCGCGACCAGGGCCAGGGTGGACAGTTTTATACGTTCACTGGGGATCACTCGTTCCTCGACCGGGGCCTGCTTCCCACCTTAACCGCATGGGGAAACAGTGTTTTCAACCAATATTTAGTATATCATAAAATGGTTCCGACCGGACCTTAATTTCGCCACAACTAGAATTATAGACGAGAATCATTCCCGGGTCCAGACAATAAATTCTGATTTGGCCGACTCCACAAATCCGGCCTCCCGCAGGAGCGCGGTCGCCAGTTCATCGGGGTAGGCGCTGCGCAGAACCAGACGGTTCACGTCCAGATTCAGAATCAGCTTGGCGCAAATGGCGCAGGGCTGGTTGGTGCAGTAGAAGGTGGCGGCCTTGACGGCCACGCCGTATTGGGCGGCCTGGAGGATGGCGTTCTGTTCGGCGTGGATGGCCCGGCAGATTTCGTGGCGCTGGCCCGAGGGGATTTTAAGCTGTTCCCGCAGGCAGCCCACCTCCCGGCAGTGGGGCAGCCCCCGGGGCGCGCCGTTGTAGCCCGTGGCCAGCACCCGGCGATTGGAAACCAGAATGGCCCCGACCTGGCGGCGAAGGCAGGTGGACCGGGTGGCGGCCAGTTCGGCCAGCCGCAGGAAATATTCATCCCAATCGGGACGTTCCGGAACATTACCGCCGCCCAAATGAAAAGCCTCGTCGCGGGCCATGGTTTCCTCCGGTCGGGCTTCCAGGGATTGGCGGCCCGAAAATCAATAATCGGGGTAGAGGGGAAAGTCCTCGCAGAAAGCCTCCACCTTGCGGCGGATTTTCTTGAGGTGCGCATCGTCCTCGGGATTGCGGAGCACTTCGAGGATCAACTCGGACACCGTGTCCATGTCGCCTTCCTTCATCCCCCGGGTGGTGAGGGCCGGGGTGCCCAGCCGGAGGCCCGAAGTGACGGACGGCGGCTGCGGGTCGAAAGGAATGGCGTTTTTGTTGGTGGTGATGCCGGCCCGGTCGAGGGCCATCTCGGCCTGGCGGCCGGTCAGGTTTTTGCTGCGAAGGTCCACCAGCATCAGGTGGGTGCTGGTGCCGCCGGACACCAGGCGGAAACCGGCGTCGGCCAGGTTGGTGGCCAGGCGCTCGGCATTGTCGATGACCTGCTGCTGGTAGTCCATGAACTCGGCCGTCAGGGCCTCGCCGAAGGCCACGGCCTTGGCCGCCACCTGATGCATCAGAGGCCCGCCCTGGATGCCGGGGAAAACCTGGGCATCGACGGCCCGGGCCAGGCCGCTCTTGCAGAAGATCAGACCGCCCCGGGGCCCGCGCAGGGTCTTGTGGGTGGTGCTGGTGACGATGTCGGCCTGGGCCAGGGGCGAAGGGTGGAGGCCCGCGGCCACCAGGCCCGCGAAGTGGGCCATGTCCACGATCAGGGTGGCCCCGGCCAGGTCGGCGGCCTGGCGGAATTTCGCGAAGTCGATGGTCCGGGGATACGCGGAACCGCCGGCCACGATGACTTTGGGCCGCAGTTGCTCGGCCTTGGCCATCAGGCCGTCGTAGTCGATGAGCTCCGTGTCCTCCCGGACGCCGTAGGCGTGCACCTGGAACATCCGGCCGGAAAAACTGACCGGGGAGCCGTGGGTCAGGTGCCCGCCGTGAGCCAGGTTCATGCCCAGCATGGCATCGCCGGGGCTCATGACCGCGAAGTAGGCGGCCATGTTGGCCTGGGAGCCACTGTGGGGCTGGACGTTGACGTGCTCGGCCTGGAAGATCTTCCGGGCCCGGTTGACGGCCAGGACCTCGATCTGGTCGGCGAATTCGCAGCCGCCGTAATAGCGGCGGTCCGGATAGCCTTCGGCGTACTTGTTGCTGAAGACCGAAGCGCCCGCGGCCAGCACCGCCGGAGAAGCGAAGTTCTCGGAGGCGATAAGTTCGAGGTGGTGGCGCTGCCGGTTCAGCTCGCTTTTGATGATGGCGCTGACCTGAGGGTCAACCTGATCGAGTATGTTGGCCATGTCGGTATTTTATCCCCTGCCGCGGTTTGGGCAAGCCACGGAAAAGTTAAAATTTGTCCAGGCGGGCCTGGTGGCGGCCGCCTTCATAGGGTGTCTCCAGGAAAACGTCGACGATGGCCAGAGCCAGGCCCTCGCCCACCACGCGTTCCCCCAGGGTGAGGATGTTGGCGTTGTTGTGGGCCCGGGCCATGCGGGCCAGGAACTCGTTATGGCAAGCCGCGGCCCGGACGCCCCGGGTGCGGTTGGCCACCATGGCCATGCCCGTGCCCGTGCCGCAGACCAGGATGCCCAGGTCGTACTGCCCGGCGGCCACGGCCACGGCCAGGGGCGCGGCGTAATCGGGATAGTCGGCCCGCTCCACGCCGTCCGGGAGGCCCATGTCCCGCACCGCCAGGCCCTTGTCCAACAGGTAATCCCGAACCGCGGCCTTTAAATGCCGCCCGGCGTGGTCGCTGGCGATAGCCAATTTCATGGTTTTTCCCTCTTTCGTATCCCAAGGGTCGGGCGGCCCGGCCGCCCGGGGCTCAGACCGCCTTGAAGATCAGGCAGCCGTTGGTGCCGCCGAACCCGAAGGAATTGCTCAACACCGCCCGAACCTTGGCCTGGCGGGCCTTGTTGGGCACGTAGTCCAGGTCGCACTCGGGATCGGGATTGTCGAGGTTGATGGTCGGGGGGATGATCCCCTCACGGATGACCATGGCCGAGATGACCGCCTCCACCCCGCCGGCCGCGCCCAGGAGGTGCCCGGTCATGGACTTGGTGGAACTGATGGCCAGCTTCCGGGCGTGGTCGCCGAACACGGTCTTGATGGCCCGGGTCTCGATGACGTCGTTGAGGTCGGTGGAGGTGCCGTGGGCGTTGATGTAGTCGATTTCGTCGGGCCGCATGGCCGCGTCTTCCAGAGCGGTCCGCATGGCCTGGACCGCGCCTTCGCCGTCGTCCGGGGGCGCGGTCATGTGATAGGCGTCGCCGGAGGCGCCGAAGCCCACCAACTCGGCGTAGATCTTGGCCCCCCGGGCCACAGCCCGGTCCCACTCCTCCAAAACCAGCATGCCCGCGCCCTCGCCGATGACGAAGCCGTCCCGGTCGCGGTCAAAGGGGCGGCTGGCCCGGGCGGGGTCGTCGTTGCGGGTGGAGATGGCCTTCAGGGCGTTGAAGCCGGCCACGGTGATGGCGGTGATGACCGCCTCGGCCCCGCCGGCCAGCATGACCTCTAAGCCGTTGTCGCGAATCTGCTGGTAGGCCCAGCCAATGGCGTGGGTGCCGGCCGCGCAGGCGGTGGAAACCATGAGATTGGGCCCCTTGAGCCCCAGCTCGATGGCCACCTGGCCCGGGGCCATGTTGGGGATCATCATGGGGATGAAGAAGGGGCTGACCCGGTCGGGGCCCTTGTTCATCAGGATCTCGCAGTTGGTGGAGATGGAGGTCAGGCCGCCCAGGCCGCAGCCCATGGAGCAGCCGGCCAGGGGCGCCAGTTCCTCGTCCATGACCAGGCCGCTGTCGGCAAAAGCCATTTTCCCCACCGCCACGGCGTATTGGATGAAGGGGTCGAACCGTTTGACCGCCTTCTTGTCCATATGCAGTTCCGGGGCGAAATCCTTGATTTCCCCGGCAATCGTGGTCTTATGGCCGGTGGTGTCGAATTTGGTGATGGGCCCGATGCCGCTCTGGCCCGCCACCAGACCCTGCCAGGAACTGGCCAGGTCGTTGCCCAGCGGGGTCACCAGGCTGGCGCCGGTCACGGCCACCCGCCGGGGAGTTTGGGTTCTGGCCATTGGTGTACTGCCTCCTCGCGAAGTAAAGCGGACCGTCCGGAGCCGCCCCAAGCCTCGGGCGGCCCGCCGGCCCTGACAAAAAACCCGGACGGGCTCGGATAACGTCAAGCCGATCCGGGCCGGGATTACTTTCCGGTCGACGCTTCCGCACAACCAAGCGCCGGATACACAGCCCGCCGTTTTCCCGTCGAACGGGAAAACGGCGAGCACGGCGGATCGAAGGGCGCCCGCCCGCCCCCGACCGAACGCCGAAGGCCGCGGCCGGGAACGCCGGATCCGTTATTTAGAGAGGCTGCTGATGAAATCCACCGCGTTCTGCACGGTTTTGATCTTCTGGGCGGCGTCGTCGTCGATTTTGACGTCGAATTCCTCTTCCATGGCCATTATGAGTTCCACCAGGTCGAGGGAGTCGGCCCCCAGGTCGTCCTGGAAGGAGGATTCGGGACGGATTTCGGAAGCGTCCACGGACAGCTGATCCGCGACGACGGCGATAACCCTGGAAGTGATTTCAGACATGTTTCTTTCTCCTTATTGCTGGACGCCTGACTATCCCGGCCGGGCCTTCGCCGAGCTTCCGGGGATATGGCGCTCTGTTGGCGCTGACACCAATTCTGGTATTGTAATAAAAACGCGTCGAATATACAAGTGAAGTGTTACGGGCCGAAAAGTCTTACAAATAAAGGCCGCCGTTGACGTGGACGGTCTGGCCGGTGATGTAGGCGGCGCCTTCGCCGGCCAGAAAGGCCACGGCCTCGGCCACGTCTTCGGGCCGGCCGAAACGGCCGGCCGGAATGCGGGCGCTGAACTCTATCCGCACGTTTTCCGTCAGGACGGAGGTCATATCAGTGTCGATGAATCCGGGGGCCACGGCATTGACCGTGACGTTGCGGGCGGCCAGCTCCAGGGCCAGGCTCTTGGTGAGTCCGACGATGCCGGCCTTGGAGGCGCAGTAGTTGGCCTGCCCGAGGTTGCCGCTGAAGGCCACCACCGAACTGAGGTTGATGATGCGGCCGTGGCGCTGCTTCATCATGATCTTGGCCGCGGCCCGGGAGCAGGCGAAGACGCTGAAGAGATTGGCCTCCAGCACCCGGTGCCAATCCTCGTCGGAAAGACGCACGGCCAAGCCGTCGCGGGTGAGGCCGGCGTTGTTGACCAAGACGTCCAGGCGACCGAACCGGGCGGCGATGTCCTCGATGTGGCGCCGGGCGGCGTCGCTGTCCTCGGCGGCCCAGCACTGGGCCTCGGCCGCGCCGGCCTTTTCCTTCAAAAGGGCCAGGGTTTCCGCCGCGCCGGGAGAGGACGGGTTGACGTGGGTGAAAATCACCGCCGTCTCCGGATCGGCCAGCCGCAGGGCCACGGCCCGCCCGATGCCCCGGGCGCCGCCGGTGACCAGAACCACTTTTTTGATGTCCATCGGTTTCCTCTCAACCTGGGTGCCATGACGGGACTGGCCGCCGCCAGGCAAAAAATGTGATTTTCGCCTGGCGGCCACCTGATCGGCCTGACCAGCCGTCGCGCCGCTCCGTCGGCCCTATGGGCCCCGACCAAGCCCATTTACCGCCCCGGACGCCCCATAATCAAAAAACGCCGGCCGCCCGGATGGCGTCCGCCGGACATACCTCCAGACAGGCCAGACACCCCCGGCACCCGGAACCGACGACATACCGTCCGTCCCGAACGTCGATGGCCTGGGCCGGACACTGGTCCCGGCAGGCGCCACATCCCAGACATTCGGCGGTCACCACCGCCCGAACGGCCGCGCCCACTTTGGCCCGGCCGGGGGCTCCGTTACTCGGAGACCGCCAGGATCTGACGGCCACGATAGGTGCCGCAATGGGTGCAGACGTGATGGGGCCGCTTGGGCTCGCCGCAGTGGGAACACTTCACCACCGTGGGGGCCAGAGCCGTGTAGTGGGTGCGGCGCTTGCGGCCATTCGTTTTGGACTGTTTATGTTTCGGAACTGCCATTTCACACCTTTATTTCTTGCTTGATTACCAGCGGAAATCCAGCGGGTTGACATTATTTTGAGCGGCAGGCGCAGGGTCCTTCATTCAAGTCCCGGCCGCAGCGCGGGCACAAGCCGGCGCAGTCGGGCCGGCAGATGAACCGGTACGGCCAAGCCAGCCAGAAAAGCTCGGCCAGGAGGCCCGTCAAATCCACCCGGCCATCCGCGACGGGCAGAAAACCGTCGATCTCCTCATCCTCCGGGCCGGCGGGCGCGCCCAGGGTGAGCACTTCATCCACCTCCGCCCGAAGGGGCGAGGGCGCCTCGGTCAGGCAACGGTCGCAGGGCCGCTCCACGGTCACCGCGAACAGGCCTTTCACCAACAGCCGGTTCCTTCCGGCCAGATGAATCCGCCAGGCCCCGGCCAAGGACGAAATGACCGCCGGCGCTTCCCGGCCTTCGGACCCGGCCAGGGCGGCCACGTCGGCCGGCGCCAGGTTCAGGGCCAGTTCCAGGCCCTCGGGAGGGATATCCTCCAGCGCCACCACCAGACCGGGTATTCTCAAAGCCGCCTCCCTGGAGCGCTTTTCAATGCAGAGGCCATAGGCATTATTAGAAAAGTGCCCGGATGTTCTGGCGTTTCGCTCAATGGATGACGGCCACGAGAAGGCAAAACGCTCTAGAGTTTCGGAAGCCCCGACAGAAGGGTTATTGTAACCAAAACCGCGGCGGAGTCAAGGCGAAAAAATCCGCCCCCTCCCGCCGAGTTACTGATTTTCTCCGGACGCGGGAGCCGGAGCGGCCTCCTCAGCCGAGGCGGGGGCGGCCTGATCGGCGGGCGCGGGGGTCGCGGCCGGAGCCGGGGTGGCTTCCGCGCCGGGGGCGCCGGTTTCGGCCGGGGTCGCGGCCGGGGCCGGAGTGGCCGCCGGGGCCGAAGCCGACCACTCGTCCATGACCGAACCCTTGGTGTTCAGTCCCCGCTGGGACAAAGACAGGCTCAGCGAGGTGCACATAAAAATAACGGCCGCCACGCAGGTGATCTTGCTGATGAGCGTGGCCGGCCCCCGGGTGCCGAAGACCGTGCCCGAGGCCCCGCCGAAAGCGGCCCCCATGCCGGCACCCTTGCCGGCCTGCAGGAGAACCGTCAAAACCAAAATGATGGCCACCACCACGTGCAGGGAAACAATGACTATGTTCATAAAAGGTATCTCGCCGTATCTTTCGGTTGACAATACGCGGCCGGACCGACCTCGAACTCGGTACTATATCACATCCGGTCACCAGATCAAAGCTTCTTTTTAATTACAGCTTGGGCGGCTTGGCGGGGAGGATCGTAGCCGGGCAAAAATGTGATTTTTCCCCGGCCGAGACGAAAAGACGGAAGCGCCGGGGCGCTTCCGCCGGGGAACGAGGCCGAACTCGGCCTCCAGTCTGTTTATTACTCCGGCAACTAAATAAGTCACACCCGTGATTTCGCCAAAGCCCGAAATCACTGGACTTCAGCGGCCGGGAACAGACTTCTATAGTTATCAGGCGTCGAAATTGATGATCTTGACGAAGCTGGCCGCCTCCAGGCTGGCCCCGCCCACCAGGGCGCCGTCGATGTCGGGCTGGGACATGAGCTTGGCCACGTTGTCGGGCTTCACCGAACCGCCGTAGAGGATGCGCAGGTTCTCGGCCCAGGTCTTTTCGAAACGCTCCACCAGGCGGGTCCGGATGAAGGCGTGGACCTCCTGGGCCTGGTCCGGGCTGGCGGTGAGGCCCGTGCCGATGGCCCAGACCGGTTCGTAAGCCACCACCAGGGGCCCGAGATCGGCCGAGGTGAAGCCGGCCAGGCCCTCGGTGAGCTGGGTGCCCAGCACTTCGAAGGTACGGCCCCCTTCCCTTTCGTTGAGGGTTTCGCCCACGCACATGATGGGCAGCAGACCGGCGGCCAGGGTGGCCCGTATCTTTTTGTTGACCCATTCCCCGGTGTCACCGAACATCTGCCGCCGTTCGCTGTGGCCGATGATGACCGCCCCGGCCCCGGCGGCCTTGATCATGGGCGCCGAAACCTCGCCGGTGAAGGCGCCCTCCTTTTCCCAATAGACGTCCTGGGCGGCGATGACGACGGGCGTGCCGCGCACGGCCAGGGCCGAGGCTTCCAGGCTGGGAAAAGGTACGCCGAAGGCCACGTCCCGGTCCGGCTTGAAGGGGGCGGCCAGCTTGATGAGTTCGGCGAAGAACTCCCGGGCCTGGGCGCTGGTTTTGAACATCTTCCAATTGCCGGCTAACAGCGGTTTTCTGCTCATGACACTACCTTTCCCGGGCGTGGCCCGGAACGAGTTTTACGAGCGCCTCTATAAACGGGCGCCATGAAAAACGTCGGAAGCCTCATCGGGGCGACGCGGCCAGAAGGGCCTCCAGGGCCACCAGGGGCTGGCCGGCCAAAGCCTTGAGAAAAGCGCTGCCCCCGGCGGACAGGAACGAGACCTGACTGCGGTCGGACATTTTCAGAATAGCCGCCGAAGTGTCCACGCCTCCGGCCAGGGTCACGCCCTGGCACTCGGCCAGGGCCCGGGTGATCAGGGCCGTGCCCCGGGCGAAGGCCGGCACTTCGAAAGCGCCCATGGGACCGTTCCAGATGATGGTCCGGGCCAGGGCCAGCACTTCGGAGTACAGCCGACGGGTGGCCGGGCCGAGGTCCTCGACGGCCATGTCCGTCGTCAGAAGCTGGCCCGGCACGACGGTCGCCGCGCAATCCGGGCAGCCGGCCTCCACGGCCACGGCATCCACGGGCAGAAAGAGCTTGGCCCGGTGGTCCCGCCGATGAAGGAGCAGCCGCTCCATCTCCGCCCGGGATTCGGAGGTGAGCGACGGGATCGCCAGGTCGCCCCCGAAGACCAGGCGGGAAAAGGCGTCGCCCATCAAGCCGCCCACGATCACAAAGTCGGCCAACCCCAGGAACTTGGCCAGGACCGGCAGTTTGGCCTCAATGTTCCGCCCGCCGATGACCGCGGCCAGCGGCCGGGCCGGATTGGTCAGGGCCCGGTTGAGGGCCTGGAGCTCCACCTTCAGGGCCAACCCGGCCACGCACGTCGCCATGAACCGGGTGATCGTGGTCATGGAGGCGTGGGCCCGGTGGCAAACCCCGAAGGCGTCGTTGACGTACAGATCGGCCAGCCCGGCCAGTTCCCGGGCGAAGTCCGGATCACCGGCGGTTTCACCGGGGTGGAAACGCAGGTTCTCCAAGAGCAAAACCCGGCCCGGGGCCAGGTTCGCGACCCGGCTGGCGGTCTCCGGCCCCACCGGTTCGGGGGCGAAGTCCACCTCCACCTCCCAGACGCGGCTCAGGCGCCGGGCCAAGGGAGCGAAGGACAGCCGGCGATCGGGCGTCAGGCCCTCGGCCAAGGGGTTGCGCAGGTGGCTGGCCACCACCACCGAAGCCCCCCGGTCCAGCAGATAATTGATGGTCGGCAGGATGGCCCGCAGGCGGCCGTCGTCCACCAGGGCTCCGCTCTCATCCAGAGGCATGTTGAAATCGGCCCGGACCAAAACCCGTTTCCCGGCCGGATCGACATCCCCCAGAAACGGCAGCCGGTTCAGAAGCGCCGCCAAATCGGCATTATTCACAGTGGAAACAGTCATAACCCTTCTTCATAAAAAAATAATGGCTTAGTTTAAAGTGTAGCAAAAAAAAGACTTTTTAGCAATCCCTCGGGGGGACGCAGCAGGCTGACGCATTATTAACCCGGCAGCTTGAGAAGTCTGTTCCCGGCCGCTGAAGTTCAGTGATTTCGGGCTTTGGCGAAATCACGGGTATGACTTCTTTAGTTGCCGGAGTAATAACCCGGCAGCTTGAGAAGTCTGTTCCCGGCCGCTGAAGTCCAGTGATTTCGGGCTTTGGCGAAATCACGGGTATGACTTCTTTAGTTGCCGGAGTAATAACCCGGCAGCTTGAGAAGTCTGTTCCCGGCCGCTGAAGTTCAGTGATTTCGGGCTTTGGCGAAATCACGGGTATGACTTCTTTAGTTGCCGGAGTAATAACCCGGCAGATTGAGAAGTCTGTTCCCGGCCGCTGAAGTCCAGTGATTTCGGGCTTTGGCGAAATCACGGGCATGACTTATTCAGTCGCCGGAGTGATAAAATCCGGCGGCGAACTTTGGCGGACGGCGAGGCCTCCGGTCCGCGAAAGTTTTCTCCGGTCGCTCGTGATTTTGGTGCCGGAACTCGCTTCGCTCAAACATCCGGCCCCAAAATCACGGCTCCTTCCAAAAATTTCCGCCCCCTCAGGCCTCGCGGTATCCACTGTCGCGTAAGGAATCCCAAGGGGCCAGCCCTGGGCCGTGACCGGGCTCGCCGCCGCAGCTCTCCGCCAAGCTGGGAGAAAAGCGGTAAAGAACGTTTTGCCCGAGGGATATCCCCTCTTGACCGCCTATCTCTTCAAGGCGGCGGTTTCGGCGGGGGTGTAGACCATGGCGCTGAGGCCGTTGACGGTGTCGAGGAGTTCCTCGGCCTGGCCGGCCAGGTCGGAGGACGCGGCGGCGGCCTGGCTGGCGGCGGCGGTATTGTCTTTGGTCACAGTATCCATTTCATTCATGGAGTGGTTGATGCGGGCGATGCTCTGGGCCTGTTCGCGGGAGGCCTCGGCCACCTCGACCAGGAGGGTGCCCACCTGGCCCACGCCGTGGCCCACGCGGTCGAAGCCCTCGCCGGTCTGGCGCACCAGTTCGAAGCCGGAATTGATGTTGGTGATGGTGCCGGCGATGAGGTCGGCGGTGCTCCGGGCCGCCTCGGCGGAGCGGATGGCCAGGTTGCGGACTTCCTCGGCCACCACGGCGAAGCCGGCCCCGGCTTCGCCGGCCCGGGCCGCCTCCACGGCCGCGTTCAGAGCCAGGAGGTTGGTCTGGAAGGCGATTTCGTCGATGGTCTTGATGATTTTACCGATCTCCCGGCCCGAGGCGGCGATGGCGTCCATGGCCCTGGTCACCCGGGTCATGGAATCGCCGGCCTGGTTCACATCCGTCTGGGCCGACCGCATCAGGTTGTTGGCCTCGACGGCGCTGTGGGAATTGCGGTCGGTCATGGCCGACAGCTCCTCCAGGGCCGAGGAGATGTCTTCGAGGTTGGTCGCGCTGCGGGCGGCGCCCTGGGACAGGGTCCCGGCCGCCTCGGCCAGGATGCCGGCGTTGCGCTCCACGGAGCCGGCCCCGAAGAGGATGCGGCCGATGGCCGCCTTGATGGAGCCGGTGATGCCCCGGCTGATGAAAAAGGCGCCGCCCAGGCCGGCCAGAAGGGTCAGGCCCAGACCGATAAAGGCGGCCATCAGGGCCGAGGACACGGCGCTTCGGGTCTGGTCGGCCCCGGCGGAACTGGTGTCGCCGGCCCGGGTGGCCAGGGTGGTCAGGTTCTGGCTGATGCCGCGCATGAGGGCCTGGTTTTGCCCGTCGATGCGGTCCCGTTCCTCCCACACTTCGATGAAGCGCTTCAGGGCCGCCTGGATTTCGGGAATCCGGCCGGCCAGTTCCCGGCCCGAATCCAGGACTTCCGGGGGGAGGGCCGGTTCGGCCAGGAGGCCGGCCAAATCCTGGGCCGAGGTGGCCAGGAGTTCGGCCGATTTCCTGATCTCCGCCAGGTCGCGGTTGGCCTGGCCCTTCCAGAAGGTCAGGTTGGTGGCCTCATAGTGGTCCCACATGGAGTTGGCGGCGGCGATGCCGCGCTCCGCCCGCTCCTGGGCGGCCTGGCCGTCGCCCTGAACCCGGGACGGTTCCGCCTGGACTAGGTCGAAAAAGGGATAGAGGCTGTCTTTGAACACGGCATCCCGCAGTTCGCCGAAGGCGGTCCGGGCCTGGGCCAGGCCGCCCAGGTTGGCCTCCATCAGGCCGGAGACCTGACGGGCCTCGGCCAGTTGGTTCTTGATGGTCCCGACCAGGGCCTCCATGTCCGCCCGGCCCGCGCTCCGGTAATCGGCCAGGTTGTTTTCGATGGATTTCAGCCGCTCTTCCACCGTCGGCAAAAAGGTCCGGGCCGCTTCGAGACGGGCCCGGTCCTCGGTGAGGCTGTAGCTGCGCATTTCCAGCGACATGTTCAAAAGGGCCCGCTCCAGGCCGGTGGAATCCGCGACCATGGGCATGGCCTCCCGGGAAAGCACCTGGGCGTTTTTATTGATGGAAAACAAAAGGGAGGCCAAGAATCCCACCATTATCACCAGAATACATATCAACCCCAGGTAGCCCAGGGTGATTTTCGTGCCGATCTTCAATCCGTTCATATATTTTCCTCGCGCTCATCTTGGGTGCGGCTCGGCCCGCGAATTCCTGGGGCCAAAAGAATAGCTATTATAATACACTCAGGGAAGAAAACAAAGCCGGTCCGCCCGTCCGTTTCCCGGATCGGGCCGATGGACGAGGTTGGCGGCTTGTGCTATGCTTTCTCAAAAAATCAGGCCGGCCCGGCCCGGCGGTGCGCGCCGGCCTGGGTGGAAGGGATGGCGGTCAAGGGCTTTTATTGCTAGTGCTAGTGAGGTTGGCAGGCATGTTTCCGGCATATAACGTTTTCACGGACGACCAGGTCAAACAAATTCATAACGCGGCCCTGAAGGTCCTGAACGAGGCCGGGGTGGGGCTGGACCACCCCAAGGCCCAGGAGGTTTTGAGCGGCCTCGGGGCCCGGGTTTCGGACGACAAAAAACGGGTCCGCTTTCCCCCGGAACTGGTGGAAAAAATGCTGGCCCGGGCTCCCCGCGAATTTCTGTGCGCGGCCCGGGACCCGAAGAACGACATGATCATGAAACTGGGGAACACTTATACCCGCCAGGGCGGCGGCCCCATTCTCCATTACGACATGCGCACCTGCGCGGCCCGGCCCCTGACCATGAAGGACGCCGCCGAGTCGGTGCGCCTGGTCAACGCGCTCCCGCACATCAACGCCCCCAGCACCATGACCCCGCAGGACATCGACGTCGCCACCTACGACATCGCCACCGTCAAAATGGTTCTGGAACACACCACCAAGCACTTCTGGGCCCTGACCGTGGGGGCCGGCCATCTGAAGTATGAACTGGAAATGGCCGCGGCCTCCGTTGGCGGCCGGGAGAATCTCCGGAAGCGCCCCATTCTGAGCGGCGTCTTCTGCGTCATCGCCCCTTTGCGTTTCCCGGCCGACGAGATCGACCGCCTGATTCTCTGCGGCGAATACGGGGTCAACGTCATGACCCCCCTAACCGTGCTGATGGGCGGCAGCGCACCCTACACCATGGCCGGTTGCCTGACCCAGATGACGGCCGAGTTCCTGGCCGCGGCGACCATCGCCCAGGCCCTCTGCCCGGGCATCGGCCAGTGGTATTACACGCTTCTGCAATATCTGGACATGCGCGCCGGCCGCAGCATCACCCACAGCCCCGAACTGATGGCCCTGAGCGCGGGCGGGGCCCGGATGAGCGCCTTCTATGGCCTCCCGAGCCTGGCCAACACCCTCCTGAGCGGCGACTGCCAGCCCCACCAGGTCCTGTTCCAGTATGGCATCAACATTCTTCTGGGCCTCCTGAACAACATCACCTTCCAGGTGGGGGCCGGCTCCCTGGAGTGCGGCAACCTCTACAGCCACCAGTCCCTGGTGATCATCGACGAGATGCTGGACTATCTGAAATTCTTCCGCCAAGGCGTGGAAATCAACGACGAAACCCTGGCCGCCGACGACATCATCGCCGCCGCCGACAAGGGCGAATATCTATCCAGCAAGCTGACCCTGAAATACCTGCGCCGGGAAAAGCGTCACGTGACCGACCTCATGACCTTTCCCCTCCTGGCCAACTGGAGCCAGAACCCCACCACCATCATCGACCGGGCCGAGGCCAAGTTCCAGAAGATCCTGGCCGAAAGCCCCACCGACAGCGTCCTCTCCGCCGACTGCCGCCGCGACCTCGACACCATTATGACCGCCGCCACCAGGGCGCTTGCCCAGGACCCAATTCCGAGCGACGGGGAAAGCTGAAGCGGCTTGGTCGGCCGGGCTGGTTACGGCCGTTGAACCGGGGCGGGCTTATGCGGCCCGGAGAGAGGCCCGTACCGAAAGCTTGACGGGCGCTTGGGAGGCGGCCGGCATTAGAGCGTTTTACAATTTATCTGTCTTTAATATTAACCCGGCAACTTTAGAAGTCTGTTCCCGGCCGCTGATGCCCAGTGATTTCGGGCTTTGGCGAAATCACGGGTATGACTTATTTAGTTGCCGGAGTAATATTAACCCGGCAACTTTAGAAGTCTGTTCCCGGCCGCTGGAGTCCAGTGATTTCGGGCTTTGGCGAAATCACGGGTATGACTTATTTAGTTGCCGGAGTAATAAATTGTAAAACACCCGAACATCCGGGCCCTTTTCATTTCGATCCAACCCATCACACTATGGGACTTTACACCTATACCAGACACCTCACCTGTTGTAAAATTTTTAATGGCCGAATATATACCATAGAGGCAGGGTGATGAGGAAGGCGGCGCCGGGATCATTGCCGACCCAGGTGAGCTCTCCCCGGTGGGGGGCCAGGAGGGTCCGGGCCAGACTGAGGCCCAGGCCCGTGCCGCCCCGGTTTTTTTTGGTGGTGTAGAAGGGGGTGAAGAGGTTTTCGGCTGTTTCCTCGGGGATGCCCGGGCCGTTGTCCGTGACCCGGATGAGGCCGTGGCGCTGAAAGCCGTCGTAGCCCAGCTCCACCCGGGTGCCGGTGGCCCCGGCGGCCTGGCTGTTGTCGAAGAGATTGCGCAGGACGGTTTCCAGCACCTCGGCCGAGACGGCCAGGTCCAAGGGGCCGGGCGGGGCGTCCACCGCGACCTGGAAGGCGGTTTCGTGGTAATGCCCGGCCAGGCGGCGGGCCAGGCCGGCGGCGTCGCAGTGGTCGGCATCGGCCGCCGGCAGCGTCCGGGCTTCGGCCCGGGCCAGGGCCAGGAGGCGGCCCACCAGCCGCTCCAGGCGGTCGAGGTCGGCCCGGATGTTGTCCTCGAAGCGGGCCCGGGTGGCCGCGTCCATGCCGGCCCCGTGTTCGCCCAAAAGTTCCAGAGCCCCCTTGATGGAGGTCAGGGGGGTTTTGAATTCGTGGGACACCCCGGAGGCGAAGGCCTTGAGATAATCCGACCGGCGGCGCAGCCGTTCGGCCATGTCGGCCACCACGGCCCGCAGCTCGGCCACTTCCCTGACCACGATGGGAACGCTCTCGGCCTTGAAGCCGGCGGAGTGGCCGTCGGCCACGGTCTTGGATTCATCGGCCAGGCGCTTGATGGGGGTGACGATCAGAAGCGACACCATCAGGCTCACCACGGCCACCAGGCCCAGGGACATCACCCCGGCCAGGGCCGCGTTGCGCCGTTCGGCGTACAGGGCTTTCAGTATTTCCCGGGGCGTGCGGGAGAGGTGGACCACGCCCACCAGCCGGTCCCCGTTCATTATCGGCAGGGCCACGAAGACCCGGAAACGGGCCCCCCGGCTGCTGGAGGACAGGGGCGCCCGGCCGCTCGCGGCCCGTTCGCGCAGGACGCTCTGGTAGTGGCCGTTCAGGGCCTCGGTCACTTCGAAGGTGTCGGGGAGCAAGCCGTGGCCGCTGGCCCCGGCCACCACCAGGCCGTGAAAGTCGAGAACGCTCACGCTGGAAAGGTTGGTGCGGCCGGCCTCGGCCAGGACGTCCTCCAGTCCGGCGGCGGCCAGGGTGGCCGCGGGGTCGGGCTCGAAGGGCGAAGGCTTGAACTCCAGCTTCTGGCGGGGCCGGATTTCGTCGCGGGACAGGTCCAGGCGGGGCAGCACTTCCGTCAGGGGGCCGGCGGGCGCGGGGGGCAGCCCCGAAAGCTTGCGGCCGTAAGCGGGGCCGCCCAGATCGAGGGCGGCTTTCTTGAACATGGCCCCCACCACGGCGGCCTGGGCGATGAGCTCGGCCTCGGTCTGGCGGACCAACTCGTTTTCATAGATCCGAAAAAGGTACAGCCCCGACAGGGGCATGGCCATGATGATCAGCCCGGCCAGGAGCATGATGAGCCGGAGGCCCGGTCTGGGCCGGGCGCGCCGGGCGGAGGGGGGAGGGGACTTCGGAGGCATGGGGCGGCCCTCAGAGGTAGGCCAGGTAGCGACCGCTGGGCGTGCGCTCCACCTTCAGCGGCAAGTCAAACGTTTGTTGCAGGGGCTCGGGCCGCATGGTCTCCGCCAGCGGCCCGGCGGCCATCACGGTGCCGCCTTTCATCAGGAGGGCCTGGGTCATGAACGGTCCGATTTCCAGCGTGTTGTGGGTGGTCAGGATGATGGCGGGGGCCTCCGGCCCGCCGGCCAGCTTGTCCAGGAGGGCCATGAACTGTTCCCGGCCGCCCATGTCCAGGTTGGCCATGGGCTCGTCCAGGAACAAGAGGGCCGGCCGGGAGAGCGCGGCCCGGGCCAAAAGCGCCCGCTGCTTTTCACCGGAGGACAAGAGGCCGAACTCCCGCCGCACCAGACGGCCGAGGCCAAATTCCTCGGCCAGACCTTCGGCTTCCCGCACCTGATGAGGCGAGGGCTCCACGTAAAGCCCCAGGGAGCCCTCGGGGCCGGAGAGGATGGTCTCCAGCACCGTGGTCCGGGGCGGGGTCAGCTCCTCCAGGGCCTTGGCCACCCAGCCCAGGCGGCGCCGGAGGACCCGCAGGTCCACCCGCCCCAGGGTGTGCCCCAGGATTTCCACGCTCCCCGTGGTGGGCCAGATGTAGCCGGTGAGGATTTTCAGGAGAAGGGTCTTCCCCGCGCCGTTGGCCCCCAGGATGGCCCAGTGCTCGCCTTTGGCCACCCGCCACGAGAGATCCCGCAGAAGCGTGTCCCGGCCTCGGCGCAGGCTGATGTTTTCCGCCCGGATGACGTTTGGCCCCTCGGCCGCGCTGTCCATGTGTGTTTACCTCTTCCGGCCGCCGGAGCCGGGGGGGCTGGTGGCGGCGATGGCCTTTTTGTGATATAATTACAAAATCGCTATGCTGGCGTTTCGCGGCCTGACTGTGGCGCATTATATACCATAAATGGACGGAGAACCAAATGTTCCACATCAGAAAAGCGCGGCTGGGCGATGTTCAGGCGATCTATGATCTTCTGAAACACATGGCTGGGCGGGGTCTGTTGTTGCCGCGCAGTCTCTCGAATCTTTACGAGATGGTCCAGACCTTCTGGGTGGGGGAGGACGAGGCCGGCCGGGTGGTGGGCGTGGCCGCCCTCCAGGTGGCCTGGGAAAACTTGGGGGAGGTGCGCTCCCTGGCGGTGCGGGAAGAGGAAGGGTCGCGGGGCCTGGGCCGGGAACTGACCCGGGCGGTGGAAGGCGAGGCGGCCGCGTTGGGGGTGAAACGAATGTTCGTGTTGACCTATGTGCCGGGCTTCTTTGAAAAGCAGGGCTACCGGGTGGTTTCTCTGGAGACCCTGCCGCAGAAGATCTGGGCGGTGTGCTTTCAGTGCGTTCATTATCCTGATTGTAAGGAAACGGCCCTGGTCAAGGAACTGGCGCCGGCCCAAGGCGATGCCGGGCCCGGGGTGCGGCCATGAACCGCGCGACCCGGGGCCTGGCTGTGGCCTTGTCGGCGGCGGTCATGGTGGCCATTTTGGCGGCGGTGGCCTGGTGGCGTTTCGCCGGCTATCAGACCGTCACCCTCGTTAATATCGCCAATTTTCAGAGCCAGCTGACGCCTTTCGAGGAGGCCTCCGGCGACGGCCTGAGCCAGAGCACTTTCGGCGGGGCGGCCTACCTGGCCGCGGCCGTCGCCGATTTGCGAAGGAAGCGGCCCGAAGCCCTGATTTCCGAAAGCGGGGACTGGGTCATGGGGCCCTGGTGGCGCCTGTTCCAGGGTGAGCCCGAATTCAAGGTGGCCAAGCTCATAGGGGTGGAAGTGGGCATGCTCGGCAACCACGAGTTCAACCTGGGGACGGAGCACCTCAAGGCGGCCCTGAAAACCCAAGCGCCGTTCCCGATCCTGGCCACCAACATCCGCTTCGATGATCCCGAACTGGCCGGCCTGGTGAAAAAGGACCTGATTCTGACCACGGCCGACGGGGTGAAGGTGGGCTTTTTCAGCCTGGTGCCGGGCCGCTTCACCAGCCTGACCAAGGCCGGAGACGGGGTGCATATCGAATCCGACCTGCCCCGGGCGGCCCGGGAATCCATCCTCCGGCTGCGCGACCGGGGAGCTTCGGTGGTGGTACTCCTGAGCCACGCCTCTCTGGAGGAGGATTTGGCCCTGGCCGGAGAAGTCGAGGGGCTCTCCCTGGTGGTCACCGGCGCCGATCACTACGGCACGGAGGCCGCCCTCCACTGGGTCCGGGGGCCCGGCGGCTGGGCCACACCCGTGGCCACCGGCGGGGTCATCGGGCAGACCGTGACGGCCTTTACCCTGACCTTTCAGCGGGGACGCCCCCAACCGGAGTCGGGAGTGGTGGAAACCATGGTGGTGTCCCGGGAATTGGCCCCGGACCTGAAAGTGGCGGAAATGGTGGAGAGCTACGACCGCCAGTTGGATGACCTGCTGAATCAGCCCATCGGCGCCTTCGCCGCTCCGGTGGACGCCCGCAAGCGGGTCGTCCGGTCCGGGGAATCGGGCCTGGGCGAATTTCTGGCCGACAGCTTCCGCTGGCGCACCGGTTCCCGTCTGGCGGTCCTGAACGCCGGCGGCATCCGGGGCGACCGGCTGTTTCCGGCCGGGCCGGTTTCCATCAAGACCGTTCTGGAAATTCTGCCTTTCGGCAACAAACTCGTGATCAAGGAAATGACCGGTCGGGAAGTGCGGCAGATGCTCGAATTGTCCGCCTCGGCCCTGGTGGGGCCCGACGACCGGTATGTGAGCGCGGACCGGATGAACAGCGGGGGCTTGCTCCACTTTTCGGGCCTCCGGGTCACGGTGGCCCTGAGCCCCATCAACTCGCCGGCCCTGGTGGACGACGACGGCCGGATCATCAGTCCCGGCGGCCGCCTCAAGCAGGTGTTGTTTCAGACCGGGGAGGCGTGGACCACCCTCAACGACACCGAAACCTACACCGTGACCATGCCCGATTTCCTGGCCGCCGGCGGGGACCGCTACAATTTCTTGGCCAAGCTGCCGAGCCGGGATCCCCAGGTCGTCGACTCCGACGCGGTGATCGACTATCTCCGCTCCCGGTCCGAGGAGCGGCTGCTCCTGAACGCCGACGGCCGGCTGAGGATCGAAGGCGGGAAATAAGCCCATGGGGACGGAAAATACGGCCCGGCCCGGCCGGGATTCATGGCGTCTGGGTCTGCGGGCCGGCTGTCCCATCGTGGCCGGGGTGGCCCCTTTCGGGGTGATCTACGGCGCGGCGGCCAACGCTCTGGGCCTGAGTCTGGCCCAGACCACGGGCATGAGCCTGGCCGTGTTCGCCGGCTCCTCGCAATTGGTGTTCCTCGACCTCTGGGGCCAGGGCGCCTCGACCCTGGCCCTGGTCCTCACGGGCCTGGTGGTCAACCTGCGCATGGCCATGTACAGCGCCTCCATCGCCCCCCGCCTGGGGCCGCTCGCACCCTGGCAGAGCCTCGTCGGCGCCTACTACCTCACCGACGAGGGCTATGGGGTGAGCATGGGCTATTTCCTTCGGAAAAGCCCGCCCGCGTCCTCTTTTTATTTCTTTCTCGGGGCGGCTTTCCCGACCTGGCTGTCCTGGCAGGTTTCCGGCCTGGCCGGGTATCTGGCCGGCAACGTCATCCCCGAGAGTTGGCCGCTGAAAATGGCCGTGCCCCTGGTGTTTCTGGCCCTCCTGGTGCCCATGCTCACCCGGGGGCCGAAACTCACCGCCGCCGCCGCGGCCATGGCTCTGGCCGGGGCCGGGGCCCGGCTGCCGCTGAACCTGGGGCTGCTCCTGGCCGTTTTCGGCGGCATTGCCGCCGGCCTGATCCACAGTCGGATGACCGAACGGAAAGCGGTCGGGCCCGCCCGGGGTGGCGCATGAAGTTCTGGCTGCCGGTCTTGGCCATCGCCCTGGGCACCTATCTGTACCGCTACTCCTTTGTCGGTGGCCGCCTGAAAATCAAGATGCCCGAGATGGTGCGGCGAAGCCTGGAATTCGTGCCCGTTTCGGTCATGGCCGCCCTGGTGGCCCTGGGCTTTTTCATCGACGGGGACCGGAACTTCGCTCCGTCCCTGCCGAGTCTCGCGGCCGCCCTGGCGGCCACCCTGACCGCCTTGCGCTTCGGCCGCGATCTCTTGACCATCGTTGTGGGGCTGGCCGTTTACTGGTTGTTTGAGTCCCTGCTGTTCTGACGCCGGGGAGGCCCATGCTCGAAAAGTCCCTGGACCTGTTTTTTTCCGTAACTTACATTGGCCTCACCATCGTGTTCGTGGCCACGGTGGTGTTTTTCGAGCGCAAGAATCCGGCTTCGACCATCGCCTGGGTGCTGGTCCTGGTGTTCCTGCCGGTAATCGGCTTTGTGGGTTATCTTTTCCTGGGCAGCGGCTTTCGGGTCAACAAGAAGAAGAAATACAAAATCAAGGCCCGCAGTGACGATCTCTACGACAACCACATCCGCCGGCACCTCAACATCGCCGACGCCCTGAAGTTCATCGAGGCCCACGAAAACGCGGCCCGCCTGATGACCTATCTTTACAACGAGGGCGAGAGCGTCTATACCAGCGACAACCGGGCCGAAGTCTTCATTGACGGGAAAACCCTGTTCCCCCGGATGATCGAGGACCTGAAAAACGCCTGTGACCACATCCACCTCCTGTACTTCATCTTCAACAACGACCGGCTCGGCCGGGAAATCGCCGCCATCCTCACCCGCAAGGCCAAAGAGGGCGTGGAGGTCCGCCTGATCTACGACAGCGTCGGCTCCCGGGCTTTTTTCAGCCCGCCCATTTTCCGCAAGCTGCGCCAGGCCGGGGGAGAAGTGCGGGGCTTTTCGCCCATCTTCTCCAACTTCGACTCCCGCTTCCGCCTCAACTACCGCAACCACCGCAAGATCGCCGTGATCGACGGCCGCGTCGGCTACGTCGGGGGCATGAACATCGGCGACGAATACCTGGGCCGAAACAAGCGGCTGACCCCCTGGCGGGACACCCACCTCCGGCTCACCGGGTCGTCCGTCTGGTTCCTCCAGGAGCGCTTTTTGATGGACTGGGGCTATTCCAGCGACATGGATTTCGACGAACGGCTGAACGTGCCGAAATTTTTCCCCGAATGCCGTTCCGCTGACGAAGGCCGGCTGGGGGTCCAGATCGTCAGCGGCGGGCCGGACACGTCCGAAAGTCCGCTGAAAAGCGCTCTTCTGACCATGATCAACTCGGCCCGGCGCAACATCTACCTGCAGTCGCCCTATTTTTCGCCGGATGAGAGCATCATGGACGCCCTGCGCATAGCGGCCCGCAGTGAGGTGGACGTGCGCCTGATGCTGCCCGCCCTCAGCGACCACTGGTTGAGCCACATGTCGACCCTGGGCTACGCCCGCCAGGCCCTGGAGAGCGGGGTGCGGGTGTTCCTCTACCACGGGTTCCTCCACGCCAAGGCGGCGGTGTCCGACGGCCTGGTGACCTCCATCGGCACGGCCAACATCAACAACCGCAGCTACCTTCTCGATTTCGAGGTCAACGCCTTCATCTACGACGCCGGCTTGGCCGCCGATTACGAAAAGATTTTTCTGCACGACCAGTCCCGCTCCACCGAACTGACCCTGGAATGGTTCACGGCCAAAGGCCGGCTGGCCCAGTCGGTCTACAATTTCACCCGGCTCTTCGCCCCCATAATGTGAGGAAACATGAAAAAAATCACCCTGATCGGCTGCGGCATCTTTCAGGAAGAGGTCGAGTGGGTTCTGAAAAAGGAGGGGCTGGAGCTGGAGATCGACTGGCAGGAAGTGGGGCTGCACGACCACATTGAACGGATGGAAACGGTTCTCGCCGAAACCATCCGGGCCCATCGGGCCGATCCGGCCGGCCGGCCTTTGGGCCTTCTGTTCGGCTGCCAGTGTCTCCCGGAAATGAAAATTTTCGCCCAAAGCCAGGGGGTGCCCGCGCTTTCGGTCCGCAACTGCCTGGCCGCCCTGGTGGGGGACGGCCGGCTGCGGGAGCTGGAACAGGACCGCACCCTGGTGGCCTCGCCCGGCTGGGTGCGGAAGATGTGGCTGGGCCGGGCCGGAACGCCCACGGGCTGGCAGGCCGATGACTTCCGGCTCCAGTTCGGCCGCTACGACCGCATCCTGGTGCTGGACCCGGGCCTCCATCCCCTGACCGACGAAGAGATCATCACCTGCTTCGATCTGGTTCAGGTGCCCATCGAAGTCCAGCCCTGCGACTTGACCCATTTCCGCCACGTGGTGCTGGATCTGGTGAAAGCCGCCCAATCGACCTGACCCCCTCCAGGCGTAAGCGAAAAGCTGCGGGAAAAGAGAATCCCCTTTGAGATCGCCGGCAATGGCTGGACAAAGAAGAGAACCGTAATCGCATCGAACTGTTTTACCTGCCCTCGTACTCGCCTGAGCTCAACCCGGACGAGCACCTCAACAACGCTCTCAAATACCAGGTCCAGACTGGCCTGGTGGCGCGGAGCCCCCACTGCTTTTAATCGCCATTTACCACAGCTTCTTTTTTCCATTTGCCCTTCAGGCGCTGGACGAGGACGTAGAGGCCGGGGATGGCGAAGACGCCCAAGCCGGTGGCCACGATCATGCCGAAGAAGACCGGGGTGCCCAGGGAGTGGCGGGAATTGGCCCCGGCCCCGCTGGCCACCACCAGCGGGAGGACGCCCAGGATGAAGGCGAAGGAGGTCATGAGGATGGGGCGGAGGCGTTCCTGGCCGGCCAGTTGGGCGGCTTCGGCCGGAGGGTGGCCTTCTTTTTGGCGTTCCTGGGCGAACTGGACGATGAGAATGGCGTTTTTGGCGGCCAAGCCGATGAGCATCACCAGGCCCACCTGCATGAACACGTCCATGGTCAGGCCCCGGGCCATCTGGCCCACCACCGCGCCCAGGACCGCGATGGCCACCGAGAGCATGACCACCAGGGGCGAGGTGAAGCTTTCATAGAGGCCGGCCAGCACCAGAAAGCAGCAGATGAAGGCCAGGGCCAGCACTACCGCGGTCTGGCCCGCGGCCAGCTGTTCCTGGTACGACTGGCCGGTCCATTCGAAGCCGAAGCCGGTGGGCAGGATTTCCCGGGCCTTGGCCATCATGGCCGCCATGGCTTCGCCCGAGCTGTACCCCGGAGCGGGCGAGGCCATGAATTCCAGGTTGGGATAGAGGTTGTAGCGGGTGAGGAATTCCGGCCCGGTGGTGTCGCGGGCGGTGATGAAGGTGGAGACGGGCACCAGGTCGCCGAAATTGGTGCGCATGTAGAACATCCGCAGGGAGTCGGGGGTGGCGCGGTATCCGTCCTGGGCCTGCATCATGACCTTGTAGGTGCGGCCGAACTCCTGGAAGTCATTGATGTACGAGCCGCCCAGAAAGGTCCCCACCGTGTCGAAGACGTCCGACAGGGCCACCCCCTGGGTCTTGGCCTTTTCCCGGTCCACGGTCAGGCGGGTCATTTTTCCCTGGAGGCTGAAGGCGCTGAAGGGGGCGGCCAGCTCGGGCAGTTCCAGAAACGCCTTCTGGAGCTTCAGGACCGGCTCGCCCAGGGCCGAGGGCTCCTGGTCGTCGCCCTGGTTCTCCACTTCCAGGGTCAGGCCCAGGCCCAGGCCCAGGCCGTTGATGGTCGGCACGTTGAAAGCCATGCTCAGGGGTTCCTGGAACTGGTCGGTGACCAGCCGCTGGGCCCGTCCGATGAGGGTCAGGGCGTCCTGGCCCGGCCCCTGGCGCTCCTCCCAGGGCTTCAGAAGGATGATGAAGCTGGCCACGCTGGAGCTCTGGGCCCCGGTGGCCAATTGATTGCCCCCCAGCGTGGCCACGGATTCTATTTCCGGGATCTGCTTTTTCAGGGCCAGGGCCATGGCGTTGGAAACCTCTATGGTCCGGTGCTGGGCGGTGCCGTTGGGCATCTGCATGGCGACGAAGAAGACCCGCTGGTCCTCGCCCGGCACCAGGGAGGTGGGGATGACCTTCATGGCCCCGGCCAGCCCCAGGTAGACGGCGGCGAAAATGACCACCGTGATGACCGCCCGGCGGGTCACCACGCCGACCCCGGCGCTGTAGCCCTTGAAGACGGCGCCGTAGAAACGGTTGAAGACCCGCACCAGGATGAAGGGCCGGGCCTGATGGTCCTTGGGCTTCAGGATCAGGGCGCACAAAGCCGGGCTGAGGGTCAGGGAGTTGAAGGCCGAAATGGCCACGGAAAGGGCCAGGGTCAGGGCGAACTGCTCATACAGCCGGCCGGTGAGCCCCCCCAGCATGGTCATGGGGAGAAACACCGAGACCAGGGCGAAGGTGATGCCCACGATGGTGAAGCCCACGTCCTTCATGGCCAGGAGAGCCGCCTCCCGGGGCTGCCGCCCCTTTTCCAGGTGCACCTCCACCGCCTCCACCACCACGATGGCGTCGTCCACCACCACCCCGATAACCACAACGATGGCAAGCAATGAAACCGTGTTCAGCGTAATGCCGAAAACGCTCATTACCGCAAACGTCCCGATCAAAGAAACGGGAATGGCAACCAATGGAATAAGCGTTGTCTTTGCCGATCCAAGGAACAAATAAATGATCAGGATAATCAAAACAAAGGCTTCGACCAATGTATGGCCAATTTCGCTCATGGAGTTTTTGACGAAGCCGGCGTTATCAAACAAGTTGATGACTTCCATGCCTTCGGGCATTTTTCCCTTTAACCCATCCAAAATTTTGGTAATTCCGTCGGCCACCTCGATCGCATTTGATCCGGGCGACTGATAAATCGCAAAGTTCGCCGCCGGTTTTCCGGAAATATAGCTGACAATTTCTTCGCCATTCGCACCCAATTCGACGCGCGCAACATCCTTTAATAAAAGATATGACCCGTCGCCGTTTGCACGGATAACGATATTTTCAAAGTCGGATACTTCGGACAAGCGTCCCTGTGCCGTTAAAGTGATTTGGAAAAGTTGGTCTTTGCGCGTCGGCATGGATCCGATACGTCCGACGGACGCTTGGATATTTTGGCTTTGAACCGCGCCGATGATGTCGCTGACCGACAACTTCAAGCTTTTTAAACGGTCGCTGTCCACCCAGATGCGCATGCTGTATTGGCTGGAGCTGAACACTTGGACGTCGCCGACGCCCTTGACGCGGCCGATTTCATCCTTGATATTCAACAAAAGGTAGTTCGTCAGGTATTTAATGTCATACCGGCCGTCCACGCTGGTCAACCCATAAATTTGCAACATCGACGATTGACGTTGACGCACGTTAACGCCCAAACGCGTCACATCCTCGGGCAAGGTGGATTCCACCTGTTTCACGCGGTTTTGAACGTTCACCGCCGCAATGCTGGGGTTCGTCCCCACGCGGAAAGTCACCGTCAAAGAATAACGCCCGTCATCCGAAGAAATCGACGACATGTAAAGCATGTCTTCCACCCCGTTAACGACGGATTCAATTTGTTGCGCGACGGAGCTTTCCACCGCTTCGGCATTGGCGCCGGGGTATGTCGCTTCGACAGACACCTGCGGCGGCGTGATGTTCGGGAATTGTTCGGTCGGCAAGGCCAAAAAAGCCAAAGCCCCCGCAATCGTAATAACCAACGAAATAACGATCGCAAAGCGCGGTCGTTTAATAAAAATATCGGAAATCATTATTTCACCGCGTTCTCGATCGCCATTGGGTAACCGGATGGAAGATATCCGATTGTTTGGAAGTTGTTGACAATGATTTTATCACCGGCATTAAGCCCCCGTCTCAGCGCCACTTCCGAAGAACTGACATCCATTTTTGTTTCCACGGTTTTCTTGGCCAAGCGTCCCTCTTTATCCACAACATAAACGAACGTGCCGCCCAAGTCCCGTTGAAGCGCAACTCTTGGAATAATGATCGCTTTTTGCGGTTTTCTGAAACGTATCAAAACACGGCCATATTGTCCGGAAATCAATTCGTTGTTCGGATTTTGAAAAGCGACTTTCATCTTCAACGTATTCATATTGCTGTCCAACGCAACGTCCACAAAGTTCAATTCGCCCGGCAAAGCATAAGTTTCACCGTCCGAAAAAACAAAGCTCAAATTCAAAGATTCAGGAACATCCTTGATTTCGGCGGCGGATTTTTTCATTTCCAGCAATTGGTTTTCGGAAACGGAAAAGACCGCGTCCATCGGCGACGTGCTGACCATATAGGCCAAATCACCGCTTTCCGGGCCGATAATCGCCCCGACGCTGTAAAAAGATTCGCCGATTTTGCCGTCCATCGGCGCCTTGATTTCCGTATAATCCAAATTCAAACGGGCAATATCCAAATCGGATTGCGTTTGTTTGACGGCCGCCTTTGCAGAGCTGTACGCCGCTTCCAATTCGTCAAGTCTGGCTTCGGAAATATCCTTGGTCTTGATCAAATCCTTGCCACGTTTATATTGCGCGGCGGCATTTTCTTCCGATGCTTCGGCACCGGCCAAATTTGCTTCGGCACGGCGGACGTCCGCCATGAATTTGTCTTGTTCAATCAAATAAAGAACCTGACCTTCTTTGACAAAATCGCCCTCGGTAAACAAACGACGCATCAAAAACCCCTGCACCCGGGCGCGGATCGCCACACGGTCGCGCGATTCAATACGGGCGACGAAAGATTGTTCAGGATAAAAATCCTTTTCCTCGGCCACAAAAACGTCGACAGGCAAAGCCGCCATTTGTCCCTGCCCCGTTGCCTTGATCAATTTGGACGTGTAATGCGTCCCGAAAAAAGCCGCGACACCGACCAAAACACCCAAGATGATAACCCGTTTGCTGATTGTCTTTATTTTTTTTACTTTTTTTGCGTTCATTTACATACTCTCCTGATTTATATTAATCATAGGAAAGTAGCCCATAAAAATAAAAAATGCAAGGAATAAAGCGCCTAAGTTTTCTTTTTTTTACCCCAGAAAAGCTTTTTTCCAGACTTTCGGACAGGATCCAACGCAATTCCGATTTCGGTCGCTTTGCCGTTTTCGACCTTGCAAACGACAAGGTCGACGCTCCCCAATGAAAAACGGTCGCCGATTTCCATGTCAGACAGGTTTTCGGCCATGACTTCCTGAAGCGTTTCTTTGCCTTTTCCATCGGAGATTTTAATGCCGTAAAGGTTTTTCAAATCATTCATCGTCGCCGTGGCGTGAATGACAAAATCACCCAAAAACGGTTCCGTTTCGGCAATGCTGCCGCATCCGTACAACTTGTCCAAAGCGGGCATCCGCGCTTCGGACGACGCGAAAAGGTATACTTGGTCGCCCGAATTAAACTTTTTGATATTGGCGCCGTTGTATGACATATCGCCGCGATGGACGGCGATGGGACGCGCCCAGCCGGGAATCTTTTCCCCCAACACCGCCGGGGTATCATGGGACAACTTATACGTGACCAAAAAGCTGTCCGTCAAACCCGGCAAATCCAATTCCGTTTTCAACGGCGGTTTTTCCGTCAACGGCAATGCCAATTTACACCATTTGGCAAACGGAACGATCAAAAACCCTTGCGTTCCCATGGATGCCATCACCATCAAAAATGTCACGCTGAAAATTTTGTCCGCGTCCGAAACCCGGAACACCAAAGGAGCCAACGCCAACAAAATCGACGTCGCGCCGCGCAAACCCACAAATGAAATGAAAACCTTTTCCATCATCGTATATTTGAACGGAATCAGGCATAAAAATACCGCCACCGGCCGCGCCACCAACATCAGGAAAAAGCCCAACGCCAACGATGGAACGATTAATTCCGGGAAGTTTTCGATATTGGCAAAAAATCCCAATGTCAGGAACATGATAATCTGTGCCAGCCAGCTGAGCGTGTTTTGAAAGCGCAGGATTTGGTGATGCCCTTGGATTTTTGAATTGCCAAGAAGGAAACCCGCAACATAAAGCGCCAAAAAGCCGCTGCCGAACAACATGTTGGTGATGGCAAAACCGGAAAGCGCCATGCAAATGACCAAGATCGGATAAAGCGCCGTATCCAGCGAAATCCGGTTGATGACGTATCGGATGCCGTATCCCATTGCAAAGCCGCCCGCAAGACCGACACCCAGTTGAAGGAAAAAATTCCCCACCAGATAAAAAGAAAAAACACCATGTCCCGCCGTCATAATCGCCAAAAATGAAAAGGTCAGGAAAATCGCCATCGGGTCGTTGGAACCGGATTCAACTTCCAATGTGGATTTGATTTTTTCGCGGATGGAAACGCCCCCTTTGCGGAGCAGGAAAAACACCGTTGCGGAATCCGTCGAGCTGATCACGGACGTCAATAAAAACGATTCCAACCAACCCAATCCCAAAATGTATTTAGCCGCCGGCGCCAAAAAAAGACAGGGCAGAAAAA